>JAQBQD010000139.1 GCA_028287185.1 Gemmatimonadota bacterium
CCTGCTGGCCGCCGCCGCCTGCGCCGCCGCGCCCGCGCTCGCGCAGGAGGCGCGCCCCGCCCCGCACCTGCTGGGCGTTCCCGCCCTGCCGCCCGTGCCGGTGGAGCTGCAGTCCTCCGTCCGCAAGCCGGGCGACGCGCCCCCGCGCTCCGAGCAGACGCCGGCCGCGGCGCGCACGGGCAACGGCGTGGTGGCCGCCGTGCAGCGCTTCGAGGTGCGCCGCCGCTGCGGCTTCGCCGCCGTGGAGGAGCTTCGCCGCAACCCCAGCCCGGGCGACCTGCGCTGCCTGTTCGGCGTGCACGGCCCGGGGCGATTCGGCCTGCTGTCGTACCTGGACGTGCCCGTCTACCAGCCGGCCACGCCCATGCCCGGCTCGCACGTGGTGGGCGTGCCCGGACTGCCCGGCCCGCTGCCGCGCGAGGGCTACGAGGAGTGGGAGTGGCGCGTGCTGCGCACCGCCTTCGGCCCCGAGGCGCGCACGGTGCACCGCGACCTGGAGTCGCTGGACCCGGTGGTGGCATCGAAGGTGATCCGCCTGGAGCGCCTGCTGGCCCAGGCGGGCGTCCGCGCCGTGCGCCGCGAGACGTGGCGCTCGCCCGAGCGCCAGGGCTGGCTCTTCCAGCAGGGCCGCTCGCGTCCGGGCCCGCTGGCGACGGCCACGCTCACCTCGTGGCACTGCCGCGTGGACCGGCTGGGCCGCCCCGCCGGCCGCGCGGTAGACTATGAGGTCGCCCCGTCGCGCCTGGCTCGCTTCCACGAGCTGGCCGCGCAGGTGGGGCTGGAGGGATACGGCGCCGACAGCAACGACCCGGGCCACGTCTACTTCGTGGGCTCGGAGTTCCTCACGCCGCAGGAGCTGGCGGTGATGCGCACCGTGCGCCGCGTGCCCTACGTGACGCTGGAGACGGGCCGCCCCGAGGACGAGGCCGCCGCGTACGGCCGCCTCGCCTTCTTCCAGGAGCGCGAGCGCCAGTTCGCCGCCGCCCCCTTCGATCCCCTTCCCGTCCTGGACCCCGTGCGCCCTCCGCGCCCGCCCCTGCACGCCACCCGCCGCGAGGCTCCGCCGCCGGCAGCGCCCCCGCCGCCCGCGCCAGCGGCGGCCACCGCCCGACGCCCACGCTGAACGCACCCGGGGCCGCCTTCTGCCGAGAAGGCGGCCCCGGATGGTTACGGATCGATCGAGATGCGGTGGGAGATGCCGGCGGACCGCGGAGAAGCCCTACGATGCGGCGGGATGGGCCCGCAGCCAGCCCAGCACGTGCTCGGCGGACTCGCCCAGGGTCCATCCGGCCCGCTTCCACTCGCGCAGGCGGCGGTCCAGCTCGGCCGGCGTGGTGCTGCCCGTGCGGGCCGACGACGCATCCGCCGACGCGTCCCACTCGCGGAAGGCCACGCGGCCGGCGGAGTCGGGCGGCGACACCTCCAGCACCACGCGGCCGCCGCCGGGAGGCGCGGCGAAGAAGCAGAGCGTGGGCGGGACGCTCAACGGGCGAACGGCGCCTCGGCGGCAGCGTCCGGGTGGCGCAGGCGCACCGGGTCGCCGCGGCGGCCCTGGGGCACCACGCCGTCCAGCACCATCGCGCAGAAGAGCAGGGCCAGGTACAGCAGCGAGTTGCGGTACAGCTTCCACGCCGGCTTGGTCAGGTTCGGCGCGCGCATCAGCAGGATCACGTCGCGCAGCAGCCAGGCGCCGAGCAGGGCGGCGATCACGCCGTAGACCATCCCCAGCCCGCCATACGTCACCGGCAGCAGCGTGACGGCCAGCAGGAGGACGGTGTGGAAGAGCATCTGCCGCATGGTCTCGCGCTCGCCCCACACGTTGGGCGCCATGGGCACGCCCACGCGGCCGTAGTCCTTCTGCTTCACCAGCGCCAGCGCCCAGAAGTGCGGCGGGGTCCAGAAGAAGACGATGAGGAAGAGGTAGACCGCCGTGAGCGTCACCGTGCCCGTGGCCGCCGCCCAGCCCACCAGCGGCGGGAACGCGCCCGCCGCCCCGCCGATCACGATGTTCTGCGGCGAGGTGCGCTTCAGCCAGCGGGTGTAGATGAAGACGTAGTAGAGCAGGCCGGCCAGCGCCAGGCACGCGCTCAGCAGGTTCACCTGCAGCGCGAACAGCGCGAACGCCGCCGCGCCCAGCGTGATGCCGAAGCCCAGCACGTGCCCCGGCGACATGCGGCCGCCGGGGATGGGCCGCAGCTTCGTGCGCGGCATGTGCGCGTCGATGTCGCGGTCGATGAACATGTTGATGGCGTTGGCCCCGCCCGCCATCAGGTAGCCTCCCAGCATCGTCCACAGCAGCGTCCACCCGTTGGGCCAGCCGCGCAGCGCGATCACCATGGGCGCCCACGTGGTCACCAGCAGCAGCGAGATGATGCGCGGCTTGGTGAGCGTCACGTAGTCGCGCAGCCGCTGGCGCACGCCCCCGGCGGGGCGCGCAACGGCGGCGATGCCGGCGCGCTCGGTGCCGGTGGTCATCGTCGGCGCCTCGGGCGACGGCGAACGGTCCCGGGCGGCCGCGGCGACCGCGAGCGTGGCGGCGTCGGGACTCAGGGCAGCGATGTGGTCGGACATGGACTCGCAGAACGGGTACGGGCCGCCGGCCTGTGCGGAGCGGCGGATCAAACGCACGCAAATATACATCCCACGGGCACTCCCGCCACCCCGCGGGCGTCCCGCCGCGGGCACTTCCCCACCCTGGCGCGGGGCAACTCCCCACTCCCGTTCCCCGGCGCCGAAGCTCCGTCGCCGTCGCCACTTGCGGCGTCCCTCGCGCGGCGTGTATCGTCCGTCGCGCAAAACGCCCGTCCGCCTCTCGGTCGGCGCCGTCCCACGCGATGCCGAAGCGGGCCTCGTGTGCCGTCCGATGCTCGGCGCGCCCAACGTCCCCCATCCATCGAATGACAGAGCGGTTCCAGCCGACGAGCGGCGCGTTCGCCCGCTACACGCGCGGCGTCCTGGCCTTCAACGTGGCCGTGGTGCTGTGGGGCGCGTTCGTGCGCGCAAGCGGCGCCGGCGCGGGGTGCGGTGCGCACTGGCCGCGCTGCAACGGGCGCGTGGTGCCGCTGCTGGCGACCGCCAAGGAGATCATCGAGTTCACCCACCGCATGACGAGCGGCGCGGCGCTGCTCCTCGTGGCCGGCATGCTCGTCTGGGCCTTCCGCGCGCTGCCGAAGGGGCATCCGGCGCGCGGCGGCGCCGTCGCCAGCATGGTGCTGATGGTGATGGAGGCGCTGCTGGGCGCCGGCCTGGTGCTGCTGCGCCTGGTGGAGCACGATGCGTCGCGCATGCGGGCCATCAGCATGGCGGCGCACCTCACCAACACGCTCTTCCTCCTGGGCGCCATCACCCTCACGGCTTGGTGGGCCGCCGGCGGAGGGCGCGTCCGGCTGGCCGGCAACCGCCGGATGGCGTGGACGGTGGGCCCCGCCCTGCTCGCCACCGTGGTCGTGGCCGTGAGCGGCGCCGTCACCGCCCTGGGCGACACGCTGTACCCGGCCGCCTCGCTGGCCGCGGGCATGCGCGCGGACGTGTCGCCGACGGCCAGCTTCCTCATCCGGCTGCGCGTCCTGCACCCCACGTTCGCGGTCGCGACGGGCGTCCTCGTGGTCTTCACCGGCTTCGCCGTCCGCCGCCACCGGCCCACGGAGACCGTCTCCCGCCTGTCGCGCCTGCTGGTCGCGCTCTTCGTCGCGCAGGTCGTGGCCGGCACCACGAACGTGCTGCTGCTTGCGCCCACGTGGATGCAGATCGTCCACCTCCTGCTGGCCGACTGCGTGTGGATCACGCTCGTCCTCACCGCCGCCGCCGCGCTCGCCGACGAGCCCGCACCCGACCGGGGATCGTCCGTCGAGGCGGAAACGGTCGACCGCGCACCGTCCTTCGCCGGCTGAAGTGCGACGGGTCGACGGTAGATCGACGCGGCAGGCCGGGACTTGTGCGGACGTATCGACCGATGGCATTGTTCGATGCTTGTCGATGCGACGGCGCGGGAATCGAACACGAACGAGGGGGCGGATGGCGGAGCTGACGCTGGTGGCGGACAAGACGGGCGAGCTGCGGATGGACGCGGCGGCCAAGGAGGAGCGCTACGCCGAGGTGCGCGCGCAGATCGAGGCGGCGCTGGAGGGCGAGCGCGACCTGCTGGCGTGCATGACCACGGTCGTCTGCCTGCTGCACAACGCCTTCCCGTACTACTTCTGGACGGGCTTCTACCGGCGCGTGGGCGCGGCGGAGCTGCTGGTGGGGCCGTACCAGGGCACCATGGGCTGCCTGTCCATCGCCTTCGGGCGCGGCGTGTGCGGCGCGGCGGCGCGGGACCGCGCGACCGTGCTGGTGGAGGACGTGGACGCCTTCCCCGGCCACATCGCCTGCGACTCCGCCTCCGCCTCCGAGATCGTGGTGCCGGTGTTCGACGCCGCGGGCGAGCTGATCGGCGTCCTCGACGTGGACAGCACCATCCCCGCCGCCTTCGATGCGGTCGACCAGGAGCACCTGGAGGCGATCGTCGCCCTGCTCCGCGGCCGCGAGCCGCTGCCCATCTACCGCACGGCGTAGCCCACGACCGGCCGAACGCACGACGGGTCCCCGCTGGATCGCATCCGCCGGGGACTTGCCGTCGCATCCTCCGGGCGCTTTCGTTCTCCGTTCCCCGCCGGCCCGTCGCTCTCCCGCGCCGCATCCCTCCGCACGTCGAGCCCATCCGCATGACCGACACGGACGCCGAGATCGCGGGCGCGCAAGTGGACGAGCATCCGCCGATTCCGCCGAGGCCGAGCGCGCCGGGCGGAAAGGTCGTGCGGCTGCTGCTGCGGGTGCCGCTGTTCTACAAGATCCTGCTGGCGAACGGGGTGCTGGTGCTGGTGGGCGGGCTGGCGGGCGGGCTGCTGACGGCCCAGTACGTCCGCGCGGCGCCGGGGCGGTCCGCGGTGGACGTCGTGGGGCTCCTGGCGGCGGCGGGCGTGTTCCTGAGCCTGGCCGTGAACGCGCTGATCCTGCGCGTGGCGCTCTCGCCGCTGCAGCTGCTGGAGAACACGGCGGGGCGCGTGCAGGGGGGCGACCTGGATGCGCGCGTGCCCATCTCGCCCCTGGCGGACCGCGAGCTGGACCGCCTTTCGCGCACCTTCAACGCCATGCTCGACACCTCCGCCGCCGACCGCAACCGCCTGCGCGACGTGGCGAAGCGGGCGCTGGGCGCGGCCGAGGAGGAGCGCAAGCGCATCGCCCGCGAGCTGCACGACGAGACGGCGCAGCGGCTTGCGGCGCTGCTCATCCGCCTGCGCATCCTGCGCGGCGCCGGGGCGGACGCGGCGGGGCTGGAGGCCGGGCTGGAGGCGCTGCGGGCCGAGATCGGCGAGGCGCTGGAGGGGGTGCGGCGCTACGCCCGCGGGCTGCGGCCCCCCGCGCTGGACGAGCTGGGGCTGGTGCCCGCCATCGAGTCGCACGTGCGCTGGCTGACGGAGGCGACGGGCCTGGCCATCGACGCGGCGGCCGACGGCGACGTGGAGGGCCTGCTTCCACCCGAGGGAGAGCTGGCCGTGTACCGCATCGTGCAGGAGGCGCTGTCCAACGTGGTGCGCCACTCCGGCGCGCGCCGCGTGAGCGTGCGCCTGGGCCGCGAGCCGGGAATGGTGGCCGTGACGGTACAGGACGACGGGCACGGCTTCTCGCCCCGGCGAGTGATGTCCGAGGACGGAAGCGGGCTGGGGCTGTTCGGGATGCAGGAGCGCGCCGCCTACCTGGGCGGCCGGGTGGAGGTGGAAAGCCGCCCGGGCGCCGGAACCCGCGTCCGCGCCGAGATCCCCGTCCCCCGCGCCACCGACACGGGCCCGTAGCCGGCCGGCGGGCGCCCCCCGCGCAGATGCGGACGCCGCCGCCGGCGCGCCATGCGTTTCCCCGTGTCCACGGTGCGCTACATCTGCCGACGCATTTTGCTTTTCGGCTCTTCCGGTTATATTCCGGGCGCTCCCGCCCCTGCACCCTGACGGGCGCCCCACCCTGCACCGACACACGCACATGGATCGTCCCCCTCCCAAGCCGGGGCTTCTGCCGGGCCAGCGCCTGCCGTTCAAGGAGCTCATCACCGGCGGCCCGCTGCGGCAGATCCTTCCCCGCCTCAAGCCCCACCGCTGGCGCCTGGCGGGTGCCACGCTGATGCTGCTCGCCAGCAGCAGCATCAGCCTGATCTTTCCCACCGTGGTGGGACGGCTGCTGGACTCGGCCTTCGGGCACCACGGCGAGCGCGCGCTGAACAACATCGCCGGCTCGCTGATGGTGCTGTTCGTGTTCCAGGCGGTGCTCACCTTCGCGCAGACCTACATCCTGGGCGCCACGGGCGAGCGGGTGGTGGCGGGGCTGCGGCTGGACCTGTTCCGGCACCTGCTGGGCATGCCGCCGGCATTCTTCGCCGACCGTCGCACGGGCGAGCTCACCAGCCGCCTGAGCGCGGACGTGGGGATGCTGCAGGGCGTGCTGAGCGGGCAGATCACGGAGATGTTCAAGCAGTTCATCCTGCTGGTGGGCGCGGTGACGCTGCTGTTCGTGACCCACGCGCAGCTGGCGCTGGTGACGCTGCTGGTGGTGCCGGTGGTGGTGTTCACGGCGTTCTTCTTCGGCAAGCGGCTGAACAAGGCCAGCCTGGGCGTGATGGACCAGGTGGCCGACGCCACGGCCATCGCCGAGGAGGCCTTCTCGCAGATCCGCGTGGTGCAGAGCTTCGTGGGCGAGCCGCACGAGGGGCAGCGCTACGGCACCCGCATGCAGGGCGCGGTGGAGGTGGCGCTCAAGCGCGCCGTCACGCGCGGCCTCTTCTTCAGCGCCATGAGCTTCGCCACGCTGAGCGGCACGGTCGCCGTGCTGTGGGTGGGCGGCCACATGGTGCTGCGCGGCGAGCTGACCGCGGGCACGCTCGTCACCTTCCTGCTGTACTCGGGCATGGTGGCCAACTCGTTCGGCGCCGTGGGCCAGCTCTGGAGCATGTACCAGGAGGCCACGGGCGCCGCGTCGCGCGTGTTCGAGATCATGAACGCCCGCCCCAGCCTGCGCGACCCCGACCAGCCGAAGACGCTGGCCCAGCCGGTGCGCGGCGAGATCGTCTTCGACAACGTCTGGTTCCGCTACGAGCCGCCCGCCGAGCTGCCGCAGTTCATGCGCATGCCCATGGTGATGCCCGGAGCCGGGATGCGCCCGCCGCCCCCCGCGCCGGCGCCCGCCGCGGACGCGGACGAGGGCAAGAAGGACGCGAAGAAGGAGAAGAAGGACCGCGGCGGAATGCCCGTGCCGGGGATGATGCCGCCGGGGATGGAGAAGCCCGCCGGGATGATCGCGTTGAAGGGCGCGATGAAGCTGGGCGACGACGGCAAGCCGCTGGCGCCGGAGTGGACGCTGCGCGGCATCAACCTGCGCATCGAGCCGGGCGAGACGGTGGCGCTGGTGGGCCGCTCGGGCTCGGGCAAGACGACGCTGGCCTCGCTCATCCCCCGCTTCTGGGACGTGCAGCAGGGCGCCATCTCCATGGACGGCCTGCCCATCAAGGACCTGCGCCTGTCCGACCTGCGCTACGCCATCGGCCTGGTGCCGCAGGAGACGCTGCTGTTCAGCGGCTCCATCCGCGAGAACATCGCCTACGGCCGCCCCGATGCGAGCGACGCCGAGGTGGAGGCCGCCGCCCGCGGCGCCCACGCGCACGAGTTCGTGGAGCGCCTGCAGGACGGGTACGACGCGGTGGTCGGCGAGCGCGGCATCAAGCTCTCGGGCGGCCAGCGGCAGCGCATCGCGCTGGCCCGCGCGCTGCTCAAGGACCCCGCCGTGCTGATCCTGGACGAGGCCACCTCGTCGCTGGACGCGGAGAGCGAGGCGCTGATCGAGGACGCCCTGGGCCACATGCTGGGCGGCCGCACCACCGTGATCATCGCCCACCGCCTCTCCACCGTGCGGCGCGCCGACCGGCTGCTGGTGATCGAGCGCGGGATGATCGTGGAGGAGGGCACGCACTCGGAGCTTCTGGCCCAGAACGGCATCTACTCCAAGCTCTACTCCCGCCAGTTCCGCGGCGACGGCGAGACGGCCGACGACGAGAGCGAGACCGCGGACGACGCGGCGCTGGTGGGGTAGCGCGAGCTCGTCGTCGGAGGTGATGGACGCAAGCGGGGCCGGGTCGATGCTGACCCGGCCCCGCTTGCGTCCGCGCGCTTGGGGATTCGGAGGACCGGAGCCTGGTTCGCCTGCGTCGCTTCGCGCGGAAGCGCGC
Source organism: Gemmatimonadota bacterium (assembly GCA_028287185.1). Taxonomy (GTDB): domain Bacteria; phylum Gemmatimonadota; class Gemmatimonadetes; order Longimicrobiales; family Longimicrobiaceae; genus JAQBQD01. The sequence continues at coordinate 8,246 of JAQBQD010000139.1, forward strand.
GGCGATGCTCGCTCGGCCGCTCCGTTCCGCTGCAATCCGACAGGATTGACGCCCCTGGTATATTTCCGGGAGCACGAAACGACGCCCGACTCCGCGAGAGAGAAGATGTCCGACAACAAGCCCGAGACGCTCGTCATCATCGGCTCCGGCCCGGCGGCCTGGACGGCCGCGGTCTATGCCGCGCGCGCCAACCTGAACCCCGTGGTCTACGAGGGCGAGCCGTCGCGGGAGATGATTCCCGGCGGGCAGCTCATGTATACCACCGACATCGAGAACTTTCCCGGGTTCCCGCAGTCGGTGGGCGGGCAGGAGCTGATGGAGCGCATGAAGGACCAGGCGGTGCGCTTCGGCACGCGCGTGGTGGGCGAGAACATCGCGTCCGTCGACTTCTCCGTGCACCCCTTCCGACTGATGCCGGGCTGGTCGGACGAGATCACGGCGACGTCGGTGATCGTGGCCACGGGCGCGCGGGCGAACTGGATCGGGCTGCCCAACGAGGAGCGGCTGGCGCAGAGCGGCGGCGGCGTGTCGGCGTGCGCGGTGTGCGACGGGGCCCTGCCGTTCTTCCGCGACAAGGTGCTGGCGGTGGTGGGCGGCGGCGACAGCGCCATGGAGGAGGCCACCTACCTCACCAAGTTCGCGAGCGAGGTCGTCATCCTGCACCGGCGCGACAGCTTCCGGGCATCGCCCATCATGGCCGAGCGGGTGCTCAAGCACTCCACGATCCGCGTGGAGTGGAACAGCGAGGTGGTGGACGTGCTGGGCGACGACTTCATCACCGGCCTGCGCGTTCGTGACACGGTGAGCGGCGCCGAGCGCGAGATGACCGTCGGTGGCCTGTTCGTCGCCATCGGCCACACGCCCAACACGGCGTTCCTGGGCGGGCAGCTGGAGCTGTACCCGCACGGCTACGTGAAGGTGACGGCCGGCCGCACCGCCACCAGCGTTCCGGGCGTCTTCGCCGCCGGCGACGTGATGGACGACTACTACCGCCAGGCCATCAGCGCCGCCGGCACGGGCTGCATGGCCGCGCTGGAGGCCGAGCGCTGGATGGCCCACCACGGCGTCGCCGAGGCCGAGTCGCCGGTGATCGAGACGGCGGAGACGCAGCCCGCTGAAAGCCAGGTGGCGTAAGGCTCGTCCGCCCGCTCTCCGCGGGGGAGAGAGAACCTTCCCCCGGTTCGTGGATGGAGGCGTTGGGCCTGCGGTTGACGGGGTGACACGCTGAAAAGAGGGGTCCGGCGCTCTGCGCCGGACCCCTCGGTCGTTCTCCCATCGCCGCAGAAAGCCCGGCTACTCGTCCATCCCGAACCCCGGTGCCGGGCTACTCCCTCCGGGTGCCGGGCTGCCTCCGGACGCCGGCGGCGAACCACCCGCTCCACCTCCCCCGGTCGGGTGCTGTCCCGGCCACTGGCTCTCGTTGGTCCACGGGCCGTGTCCCGCCGGGGGATCCGGCACGTAGGGGAACAGCTTGTCGGCATTCTGGATGGGCGGGCCGAAGTAGATCAGGACCGTCGACCCGTCGCTGTGCCGGTGGTAGATCTTCAGCGTGTTGTGCACCGGATCGTAGATGTAGTGGTACATCTCCGGGTCGTTGGGATTGGCGTGGGTGTTCTCCCAGTGGATGTACACGTTCCCCGCCGGGTCGGTCGTCGTGTACTGCAGGTTCAGCCCGTCCACGAAGCTGCAGTGGCCCCAGTAGCCGGCGAACTGCCCGTGCCGCCACAGCACGCCGATGAAGTCGCCGTTCGTGGTGTCGCCGTTGTCCCAGATCCCGAGCTGCGCGGTGACGGTGTCCGTGCCGGAGACCACCACCTGCGACCCGCTGTCCGTGAACACGCGGACAGGGGTCAACCCTCCGCCCGGTTCGTGGATCACCACCGTGTCGTCCCCCTCGCAGCCCGTGGTGACCCCGCCGCATCGCTTGAACAGCGTGTCGCGGGCCTGCGTCGCCGGAGACAGCGTTCCGGGAGCCGCCTCCACGATCAGCCGCTCGATGCCTGCCGCCGGCGCGGGCCGGCTCACCAGGGTGGGTGATTCGCAGGCCGATGCCGCCAGGGCCAGCGCCGTCACCACTCCCGTGAGCATCCACCTTCTCGTTCGCAGCTCCATCCGTCACCTCCGCGTTCGGGTGGGTTGAGAACCGTCTCCGACGGATGGAAGAAGGTGCGAAAGCTTCCCCGTGTCAATAAAACGTCTGTAAATATGTGTCTTGCGAACAGGCTGCTGGTAGATGTGTTCCTCGCTACACGCTCTGTGCCGAAATCTGCCTCGACAACAAAAGTCTGATCCGTATCTCCTCAATCGAGGTTCTATCGGACGAGGAGGGCTCCGAGCGCATGGCTCTAAGCCCTCCTCGTCGCTCACGCCGGCCGCCGGGTCGGCGGCTCGTCCTGGCCTACGGCTCCTTCGGCGGAGGCGGCGGGGCCTGCGGGCGAGGCGCGGGGCGGCCGGATGCCTTCCCGGGCTTGGGCGGGCCGGGCACGCCGGCGTCCTGGCCCGCGTCCGCCGACCCGTCCCCGCCGCCGCCGAACAGCCCGCGGAGCCCGTTGATGGCGCCGCTGATCACGCCGCCTCCGCTTCCACCGCCGTCCCCCGTGTCCGACGAATCGCCGGGCAGCGCGCCGTCCGCCGGGTGCAGCGGGCAGTAGTCCTTGGGCTCCGTGCCGGAGGCATAGAACTCCTCGCGCACCTGCGAGCCCGGGCACATGGGCGTGGCGAGGTATCCCGTCCCGCCGTCGATCTGGCGCGTCACCACGTCCGCGGGCGCAACCCACGGCGGCGGCGCGGGATGCGTGCGGTAATAGGACGCCAGCACGCGGCCCCATACGGGCGCCGCGATGCCGCCGCCCGACGCGCTGAGGAGGATGGCCTGCGGCCGGTCGAAGCCCATCCACACCCCGGCGACGAGGTCCGGCGTCACGCCGACGAACCACACGTCGGCGGCGGCGTTGGTGGTGCCCGTCTTGCCGGCGGCGGGAATGGAGTACGGCAGCCCGCCGGCGGTGCGCACGCCGGTGCCCGTGCCGCGGTCCACGACCTCGCGCATGAGCGACGTGGTGAGGAAGGCCACGGAGGGCGACAGCACGTAGCGGCGGCGGGTGGCGCCCTCGTACACCACGTGGCCCTGCGCGTCCGTCACGCGCTGGATGAGGCGCGGGGCCACCGCCGTTCCGCCGTTCGTGAAGGCGGCGTACGAGGCCACCATCTCCAGCGGGATCACGTCCGCCGCGCCCAGGAAGGTGGAGGGGAAGGGCTGGATGGGCGTGGAAAGCCCCATCGCGTGCGCCAGCTCCACCACCCGCCCCGCGCCCGCCTTCTCGCCCACGGCCACGGCGGCGCGGTTGGACGACAGCGCCAGGCCCGAGCGCATGTCCAGCGTCACGCTGTCCGCCACGTGGTCCGCCGGCCGGTAGGTGCTCTCCACCGTGTCCTGCACGCCGGGGCCCACCAGCGGCGTGGTGATGGGCAGCCCCATCCCCAGCGCCGCGGCGTAGACGATGGGCTTGAACGCGGAGCCCGCCTGCCGCCGCGCCTGCCGCGCCCGGTCGAACTGGCTGAGCGCGTAGTCGCGGCCCCCCACCAGCGCCATCACGTCGCCCGTGCGGGGATCCAGCGCCACGAACAGGCCCTGCAGGCACTGGTCGGCGGGCACGCCGCCGCGGGCGCACGACGGATGGCGGAAGCGTCCGAACGCGCCCAGCTCCACCGCCGTGATCTGGCGCCGCAGCTCCAGCTCGGCCGCCGCCTGGAGGCCGCGGTCCAGCGTGGTGTAGACGCGCAGGCCCGCCGTGGCCGCCTCCGCCCCGAAGTGCTCCTGCAACTCCTGCCGCACCGCCTGGATGAAGTACGGCGCCGCGCCCGCCGCCTCCGCGGGAGGCGCCAGGTGCAGCGGCTCCTGCTTCGCGGCGGCGGCGTCCGCGGCGCTCACCACGCCGGCCTCGGCCATCAGCCCCAGCACCACGTTGCGGCGCTGGAGGGCGGCCGTCGGGTTGCGGCGCGGCGTGTAGTAGCTGGGCGCCCTGGGCAGCGCCGCCAGCAGCGCGGCCTCGCCCACCGTGAGCTGCGCGGCCGGCTTGCCGAAGTAGCCGCGGGCCGCCGCCTCCACCCCGTACAGGCCCTCGCCCAGGTAGATCTGGTTGAGGTACATCTCCAGGATCTGCTCCTTGCTGAACTCCGCCTCGATGCGGCGCGCCAGCACGATCTCCCACAGCTTGCGCCGCAGCGTCTTCGCGCGGTTCAGGTGCTGGGGGAAGACGTTGCGGGCGAGCTGCATGGTGACGGTGCTGAAGCCCTGGTCGTAGCGCAGGTGCCGGACGTCGCGCGCCAGGGCACCTGCCGCGCGGCGCCAGTCCACGCCGCGGTGGCGGTAGAAGCGCTTGTCCTCCACCGACAGGAACGCCCCCGACACGTGCGCCGGGATGCGGGCCAGCGGCACCACGATGCGCCGCTCGGGCGCAAGGCTGGCCACCAGCTTGCCGTCGCGGTCGTAGAGCGTGCTGGCCTGCGGCGGCGTGTAGGTGCGCAGCGCAGCCACGTCCGGGCACTCCGACCCCGAGCAGCGCGGCCACAGCCACGCCAGCACGCCGCCGCCCACCACCAGGCCGACGGCGAAGAGGACGAGGAGAGCGCGGAAGATCGAGGCTCCGCGGCCCCGCGTCTTCCGGGGAGGCGGACCATTGCGCTGCGCGGGGCGTTTGCTGGACGTGCGGGTGGATGCCATGCGGGACGGCGGCGGGGAAAGTTCGGGCTCGGGGCGAGGGATGTCGTACCGGATCGGGCGGCGGGGGTTCCGCTCGCGACGCTCAGCCGGCGAGCATCCGGCCGCCGTCCACCGTGAGCACCTGGCCCGTCACGAAGTCCGCCCGCAGCAGGTACAGCAGCGCCGCGACCACGTCGTCCGGCGAGCCGATGCGCTGGAGCGGCGACCGCCGGACCAGGGCGGCCACCTCCGCGTCCGTCATGCTCTCCGGCGGGAGCACGGCGCCGGGCGCGATGGCGTTCACCCGGACCTCGGGCGCCAGCGAGCGCGCGGCGACGCGCGTGAGGTGCACGACGCCGGCCTTGGAGACGGCGTGCGCCGCGTACGCGCCCCAGGCCTGGAGCCCGGCGAGATCCGCCATGTTCACCACGGCTCCGCGCCGCTCGCGCAGGCCGGCTGCCAGGTGGCGAATGAGGAGGAACGGCGCCTTGAGGTTGACGGCGAGGGTGTGGTCCAGCAGCGCGTCGTCCGTCTCCTCCAGGCGCTCGGGTGGGAAGACGGAGGCGCTGTTCACCAGCACGTCGATGCCGCCGAACGCCACCTCGGCCACGCGTGCCAGCCGCTCCACCTCGGCCGCCTGCGACAGGTCCGCCCCCAGCGCCACCGCCTGCCCGCCGCCCCCGCCGATGGCCGCCACCAGCTCGTCCGCCGCCGTGGACGACGCGTTATAGTGCACCACCACGCGCATCCCCTGCCCCGCCAGCGCCAGGGAGATCGCGCGCCCCACGCGCACCGCGCCCCCCGTCACCAGCGCCGTCCGTCCGCTCAATTCCATCGCGCGCTCCGGTGGATGGCCGTCCCCGGGCCGGGCCCTCACCCGGCCGCTTTAGCGCGGCCACCCTCTCCCGCAAGCGGGAGAGGGTACGTACTTCATCGATCTCGCGCGGGATCGGCCGTCCGCGCCGGAGCCCGGGTTTCCGCGAAACCGCGATGGTGGCTCCAGCCGGGGGGTTTTCCCCTCGGAACCCTATCCCATCGGAACACGGCTCGCTTCCCGCCGATCGGCTGGGCCGGACGCGGTCCTCGAACACCACTCATCGCCTTGGATCGATCGAGAATCTCCGCCGTCGTTCGATCCGATCTCTCAGCCGTCGGATCCGAGCGGCCAACCGACTCGCCGATCGACCGGACCGCCCTACTCATCGTCCTGCTTGAAGATCTTCAGGTTCGTGGAGTGGCCGGGGGCGACGCGGGCCTTGGGGTTCAGGTAGTGCACGGCGTTGTTGACGGCGATGGCGGCCTCGCCGTAGCCGGTGGCGATCAGCTCCAGCTTGCCGGGATAGTGCACCACGTCGCCGGCGGCCCAGATGCCGGGGACGTTGGTCTCCATGAGCTGGCTGACGTGGATGGAGTTCTTCTCCAGGTGCAGGCCCCACTGTGCGATGGGGCCCAGGTCGGGCTTGAAGCCGAGCAGGGCGACGATGGCGTCCACCGCCAGCGTCTCCTCCTGTCCCGTCTCGTTGTTGAAGATGACGGCGCCGCTCACGCACCCGCCCTCACCGACGACCGCACGCGTCTCGTACGGCGTGCGCACGCGCACCTCGCCGCGCTCCACGGCCGCCCACATCTGCGCGACGGTGGCCTTGTGCGCGCGGAACTCGGGGCGGCGGTGGATGAGGGTGACCTCGCGTGCGATGCCGTTCAGCCCCAGCACCCAGTCCACCGCCGAGTCGCCGCCGCCCACGATGAGCACGCGCTTGCCGCGGAGGTCCTCGGGCTGGCGCACGTGGGTGTGCACGCCGCCGTCGGGGCGGTGCTCGTCCCACCCCGGGCACTCCAGCACGCGCGGGTTCAGCGCGCCCTTGCCGGCCGTGACCACCACCGTGCGCGTCGGGAAGTCGCCCCGCGCGGTGACCAGGCGGAAGACGCCGTCCTCGGCGGGCTCCACGCGCCGCACCTCGGCCTCCAGCACCACCTCGGGGCCGAACTGCGTGCCCTGCTCGATCATGTTGAGCGCCAGGTCCTTGGCCAGGATGCGCGGCAGCCCGCCCACGTCGAAGACGTACTTCTCGGGATACAGGGCCATGAGCTGCCCGCCCAGCTGCGGCAGGGCATCGACGATGCGGCACGAGATTCCGCGCAGGCCCGCGTAGAAAGCGGCGAAGAGCCCGACCGGCCCTCCGCCGATGATGGTGACGTCGACCACGTTCTGCTCGCTCAAGCGCCGGCTCCGGGGTGGTGGCGTGGCACGCCCGCCGCGGCCGCCGCGCCGGGTGGGACAACGCACCATATAGACGCCCGCAGGCAGGGGCCGCAAGCCGCGCCGCGCCGCCGCCGTCTCCTTGCACGCTGCAAGAGATCGTGCAAGACAGCGGGCACCGCGCCGTCCACGGCGTCGGAGACGAACCCCCAAGCCGTTGCACCGCGTGTGGTTGCGAGATGCGGTGTGGATGGTATGCCCGTTGCCTTACCCCTGCCCGACAGCACATCCAACGTGCTGAGTTCCCCCCTCACTGGAGACAGTCATGCGCAACCTCCGCAACAACAAGGGCTTCACGCTCATCGAGCTCATGATCGTGGTCGTGATCATCGGCATCCTCGCCGCGATCGCGATCCCGAAGTTCAGCAACGTGTCGAAGAGCGCCAAGGAGGCTGAGGCCCCGGGCGTGCTGAAGCAGATGCGCTCGCTGGCGCTGAGCTACTACCAGCAGAAGGACGCGTACACCACCAACACGACCACCGCGACCGGCGCCGACTACCTCACCGGCTGGTCGGATCCCTCCGCCAAGTACTACACGTTCTCGATCGCGAGCGGCGGCACCTGCGGCGTGGCGACGACGAACACGGCGGGCACGAACGCCGGCCTGACCGCGCAGTCGATCGACTTCCCCACGGGCGCGCTGTACCGCACGAACAACTGCTCCTGATCCTGGCGGGCAGCTGAGCTTGAAGACGGGGAGCCGGGCCGTTGTCCGGCTCCCCGTTCCGTTGAATGGTCCCTCCTCCAGCCCTCGAAGCCGCGTACCCGCCATGCGAAACGCCCACACACGCCGGCAAGGGTTCACGCTGATCGAGCTGATGATCGTCGTCGTGATCATCGGCATCCTCGCCGCGATCGCGATCCCGAAGTTCAGCAACGTCTCGAAGAGCGCCAAGGAGGCCGAAGCGGCCTCCATCCTCAACCAGGTGTACACCCTGGAGGAGCGCTACAAGCAGCAGAAGGACGTCTACACCACCGATATCCTGCAGCTCGAGGGCGGCAGCGAGATCGAGCCGGACGCCAAGTACTACACGTTCAGCGTGACGAGCAACGCCTCCGGGTTCTGCGCGGTGGCCTCGCCGACGACGGCCGGAGACGCGGCCGGGGTGAGCCCGCAGAGCATCGACGCCTACCGGCAGACGTTCCGCACCGGAAGCTGCTGAGGACCTCCGCAGGTCCCCACGCCTCCGGACCCGCAGGCCGGCCGATTCGGCCGGCCGCTTTTCTTGGGCCCCGCCCCTGCCCACCGCCCCAGCGCCCCGCGCCGGGGTCGGGCACCGCGCGGGGCCGCCTCGGTTGATGACGCAGGAGACACCCGTGGAAACCGTCGCACCGCCCGCACCCGCACCGCCCGCCGCGCTCGCCTCCGCGGACGGGGGAAGCCTGCCCCGCCTGGACGGCCGCCCGCAGCTCTTCACGGCGCAGGGCGCCCTCTGGGCCGCCATCGCGTTCGGCATCGCCTTCCGGATGCTGCAGTACGCGGCCAACCGCTCGCTCTGGCTGGACGAGGCGCTGGTGGTGCCCTCCATCGGGCAGGGATGGCGGCAGGTGCTCATGCCGAGCGGGCTGAGCCCCGTGGCCCCCGGGTGGCTCGCGCTGGAGAAGGTCGTCTCGGCCGTCCTGGGCACGAGCGAGCTCGCGCTGCGCCTGGTGCCGCTGCTCGCCGGCGTCGGCGGGCTGCTGCTGTTCGCGGCCATCGCGCGGCGCATCCTGGCGCCCGGCGGCGCGGCGGCGGCCACGGCGGCGTTCGCGGTGTCGCCCTACCTGGTCTACTACTCGTCCGAGCTCAAGCCCTACTCCACCGACGTCCTCGCCGCGCTCGTGCTCACCTGGTGGGCGCTGGCGCTCCGCGCGCGGGGGATGACGCCGCTCCGCGCCGTGGGCCTGGCGCTGGGCGCGCTCGCCGTCGTCTACTGCTCCCTTCCCGCCGCCTTCGTCCTGGCCGGCGTCGTCATCGCGCTCCTCGCCGCCTACCTGCGCGCGGGCGAGCGGCGGAACGCGGCGATCCTGGGCGCGGTGTGCGCCTTCTGGGCGCTGGCCTTCCTGCCGCCGCTGCTGATGGTGGTGGGGCACGCCCACGCGCTGGCCTCGCAGGCCGCCGACTATGCGCATGCCTTCTGGAACCAGGGGTTCATGCCCCTGCCGCCGCGCTCGGAGCAGGACGTGCTCTGGTTCCCGCACACCTTCCTGAACTACTTCCGCGATCCGCTGGGCACCATGACGGTGGAGACCAGCTCGGAGGGGTTCTGGCAGGCGGCGGCGGGGATCGTGGCGTTCGTCGCGGGCGCCCTGGCGCTACGCGGGGAGCGCCGCTTCGCCCTCGGGGCGCTGCTGCTGCCCATCGGCGTGGCGCTGCTGGCGTCGGGCCTCCGGCTCTATCCCTTCGGCGGCAACTGGGTGACGGGCGGGCGCGTGGTGCTGTACCTGGCGCCGTCGTTCCTGCTGCTGATGGGCGCCGGCGTGGACGGGCTGCGCACGGGGCTTCCGGGGACGATGCGGCCGCTGGCGTGGGCGCTGCTGGCGGTGCTGCTGGTGCCCTCCATCGCCCAGCTCGTCACCACCTTCCCCACCGGGCGGGCCGAGATCAAGCCGCTGCTGGCGTACGTGCGGGCCAACCGGCAGCCGGGCGACCTGACCTACGTGCACTACGACGCCAAGTACGCCTTCGCCTACTACGGGCCGCGGATGGGCTTCACGCCGGGCGAGGTGGTGCCGGGCATCTGCGCGCGGCTGGACCCCGAGAAGTACGTGGGGGCGATGGGCCGGCTGAAGGGCCGCGGGCGCGTGTGGGTGCTCTTCACGAACGGCGACGGAGCCCATAGCTTCCAGGAGCGCCAGCTCATGCTGGACGTGCTGAACCACCTGGGCCGGCGCCTGGACGACCAGGTGGCGGTGGGCGCCTCGGTGTACCTGTACGACCTGTCGGCGCCCCCCGCCGACCCGTCCCCGTTCTCGCCGCGGCTTCCCCGCTATCCGGAAAGCGTGGAGCACGGCTGCGCCCTCTGGCAATGATCCCCAACGCGTTCTCGCCCCCGGCCGCGCAGGCGGCGGAGGGGGTGGTGCTTTCCGTGGTGATGCCCGTCTTCAACGAGGAGCGGACGGTGGAGGCCTCCATCGCCCGCGTGCGCTCCATCCCGCTGGCCGTGGAGCTGGTGGTGGTGGATGACGCGTCGCGCGACGGCACCGCCGCCATCCTCCAGAAGCTGCTGGCCGAGGGGGTGATCGCCACCCTGATCCGCCAGCCCCGCAACCAGGGCAAGGGCGCGGCGGTGGCGCGCGGCATCCAGGCGGCCACGGGGCAGGTGATCGTGGTGCAGGACGCCGACCTGGAGTATGACCCGCGCGAGCTTCCGCGCCTGCTGGAGCCCATCCTGGACGGGCGCGCCGACGCGGTGTTCGGCAGCCGCTTCACGGGCAGCCCGCAGCGCGTGCTGTACTTCTGGCACAGGGTGGGCAACGGCCTGCTCACCCTGCTCTCCAACATGCTCACGAACATCAACCTGAGCGACATGGAGACGTGCTACAAGATGGCGCGCGCCGACCTGATGAAGTCGCTGCCCCTGCGCTCCGACCGCTTCGGGATCGAGCCCGAGCTGACGGCCCGGCTGGCGCAGGCGGGCGCGCGCATCTACGAGGTGCCCATCAGCTACTCGGGCCGCACCTACGCCGAGGGCAAGAAGATCGGCTGGCGCGACGGCATCGCCGCCTTCTGGCACATCCTGCGCAGCAACCTTCTCTCGCCCCGAGCCCCCGCCTATACGGCGCCGCCCTTCCCGGAGGCGCGGCTTCCCTCCGCCTCCAGCTTCAACCCCGCGCAGCCCCCGGCCGCCGTCGCGCCGGCGCGGCCGGAAAGCCGGGTCGCGGCGCCGTGAGCGTCCGCCCGGCCCCCGCGCCCGAGGCGCTTCCCTCCCCCGCCCCCGTGGCGCCGGAGGTTTCCGTCGTGGTGCCCTGCCGCAACGAGGCGGCGACGGTCGGCGACGTGGTTCGCGCCGCTCTCGAGGCCCTGGAGGCGTGCGGGTACGCGGGCGAGGTGCTGGTGGTGGACAACGACTCGGAGGACGGCTCGGCCGCCGCCGCCGCGGAGGCGGGCGCGCGCGTGGTGCGCCAGCCCATCCGCGGGTACGGGGCGGCGTGCCTGGGCGGATTCGAGGCCGCGCGTGGGCGCATCCTCGTGCTCGTCGACGGCGACGGGACGTACGACCTGGGCACGCTGCACCGCTTCGTGGAGCCGCTGCGGGCGGGCTACGAGATGGTGCTGGGCACGCGCCGCAACGGCGAGATCCTGCCCGGCGCCATGAAGGGCGCCCACCGCCACCTGCTGGAGCCGCTGCAGACGCACCTGCTGCGCAGCGCGTTCGGCCTGCGCGTGTCGGACATCCGCTGCGGCATGCGGGCGGTGACGCGTGAGGCACTCGGTCGATTGAGGCTGGGGGCGACGGGGATGGAGTTCGCCAGCGAGATGCTGGTGGAGGCGGTGCGAGCGGGCCTGGACGTGGTGGAGGTGCCCGTCTCGTTTCACCCGCGCCCCACCGGCGAGCCGCGGCGCACGGTGGGTGACGGGTGGCGCGTCGCGCGGCAGGTGCTGCTGCTGAGCCCCACGCGCCTGTACCTGGCGCCGGGGCTGGTCCTTCTGGCGGTGGGGATGCTGCTGGAGCTGGCGCTGCTGCCCGGGCCCGTGCGCGTGGGCCGCTTCCACGTGGACTACCACTTCATGTTCGTGGGCAGCGCGCTGGCCATCCTGGGCCTGCAGCTCATGCTCCTGGGGGTCTACGCCAAGACGTACGGCCTGGTGCACGACCGCCTGGTGGACCGCTGGATCGCCCGCTTCCACCTGCACTACTCGCTGGAGCGGGGGGTGGCGCTGGGGGCGGGGCTGTTCGGCCTGGGGCTGGCGGTGAACGTTTGGATCCTGGCCGGCTGGGTGGCCGCGGGCCAGGGCGTGCTGTTTGCCGTGCGCCCCGCCGTGCTCGCGCTGACGCTGATGGTGCTGGGGGCCGAGGTCGTGTTCGCGGCGTTCTTCCTCAGCCTGCTGCGCGGCTCGGAGTTCTCGCGCGTGTGACGGCGCCGCCGCGCGTCTCGGTCGTGATCCCCACGCTGAACGGGGGCGAGCAGTTCGTGCACCTGGCGCGGCACCTGGGCGCCATGCGCGAGCGGCACGGCATCGAGGTCATCGTCATCGACTCGGGAAGCACGGACGGCACGCCGGGGCACGCCGAGCGCGCGGGCCTGCGCGTGCACCGCATCCCCGCGAGCGAGTTCGGGCACGGGCGCACGCGCAACCTGGGCGTGGGCATGGCCACGGGCGACGTGGTGTGCTTCATGACGCAGGACGTGCTGCCCTGCACGCCCGACTGGCCGCTGCGCCTGGCCGCGGCGCTGGAGGACCCCACGGTGGCCGGCGTCTACGGCCGCCAGGTGCCGCGCGACGCCACGACGATGGAGATGTTCTTCGTCGCCCTGAACTACCCGGCGACGCCCCTGCGCTTCGATCCGCAGCCCGGCGGCCACCACCCGCGGCCCGGCCGCGTGCTGTTCTCCAACGCGTTCAGCGCGGTGCGGCGCGAGGTGGCGCTGCAGCTTCCGTTCGTGGACCACGTGCCGGTGAGCGAGGACCAGGTGTGGGGGTTCCAGGTGCTGGAGCGCGGCTGGTCCATCGTCTACGAGCCCCGCGCCGAGGCGCTGCACGCGCACCGCTACTCGCTGCGCGGCCTGTACCGCCGTACCTTCCTGATCGGCCGCGCGCTCAAGCTGATCGGCCTGGACCGCGGCGCCACCTTCCCCGAGTCGGTGCGGTTCCTGTTGACGGAGCTCTCCTACTTCGTCCGCCAGGGGCACACGCACCGCCTGCCGCAGCTGCTGGCGTACGAGCTGACGCGGTGGGTTGGGTTCCAGGTGGGACGGCGGTCGGGGAAGTAGGGGGACGGGGGGGAGGCCGTCGGGTCGTCGGGTCGTCGGGTCGTCGGGTCGTCGGATAGGGGGATCGGTATCGTCGAGGAGCGGGTCGATTTGTCGACGCGGGGCTGCGACGGCAATCCGCCCACCGGCGTGGGCTGGCTCCGTGCCGGGGCGGACCTCTGCGTGGAGTGCGGGCGTCGGGGATGATTCGCGGACGGGGTTCATCGAACGAGGCCGGCGAAATCGGACGGGGGGAGCGGATGCGAGGGACGAGCCGAAGGAGCGGGGGGCGATGAAGACCGTGATCCTGGCGGGGGGGCTGGGAAGCCGCCTGGCGGAGGAGACGACGGTGCGCCCCAAGCCGATGGTGGAGATCGGCGGGCGGCCCATCCTGTGGCACATCATGAACGTCTACGCGGCGCACGGGTTCGCGGACTTCCTGGTGGCGTGCGGCTACAAGGGCGAGGTCATCAAGCGCTACTTCACCGACTTCCACCTGCACGACTCGGACATGACGGTCGATCTGCGGGAAGGAAAGGTGAGCGTGCACGCCCAGCGCGGGCCCGACTGGCGCGTGACGCTCGTCGACACCGGCGCGGGCACGCAGACGGGCGGCAGGGTGAAGCGCATGGCGCCCTTCATCGGTGGGGAAACCTTCCTGATGACGTACGGCGACGGCGTGGGCAACGTGGACGTGCGCGGGGCGGTGGACTTCCATCGCAGGCACGGAAAGCTCGCCACCATCGCGGCCGTGCGTCCCCCGGCGCGCTTCGGCGGATTGGAGTTCGAGGGCGACCGCGTGGTGCACTTCAACGAGAAGCCGCAGGTGGGCGAGGGGTGGATCAACGGCGGCTACATGGTGCTGGAGCCCGCCGTGCTGGACTACATCGACGGCGACGAGACCATCCTGGAGCGCGAGCCCCTGGAGCGCCTGGCCGCCGAGGGCCAGCTCATGGCCTACCGCCACGAGGGGTTCTGGCAGCCGATGGACACCCTGCGCGAGAAGCTGCTGCTGGAGGAGCTGTGGCAGTCCGGCCGCGCGCCCTGGAAGGTGTGGACGTGACTCCGTCGCTCGCGTTCGGCGGCGTCTACGCGGGCCGGCGGGTGCTGCTCACCGGGCACACGGGCTTCAAGGGCGCGTGGATGGCCACCTGGCTGGCTTCCCTGGGAGCCGAGGTGCACGGCTACGCGCTCGACGCGCCCACGACGCCGTGCCTCTTCGCCGAGGCGGACGTCGAGGGCGGCTGCGCGAGCCACCGGATCGGCGACGTGCGCGACTTTCCGCATCTGCTGGCGACGGTCGAACGCGTGCGGCCGGAGATGGTCTTCCACCTTGCCGCGCAGGCGCTGGTGCGCGAGTCGTACGCCGCGCCGAGAGAGACGTTCGACGTGAACCTGATGGGCACGGTGAACGTGCTGGAAGCCGTGCGGCAGGCCGGCGGCGTGCGCGTGGTGCAGGTGGTGACGTCGGACAAGTGCTACGAGAACCACGAGTGGGCCTACGCCTACCGCGAGAGCGACGCGATGGGCGGCCGCGACCCGTACAGTGCCAGCAAGGGATGCGCGGAGATCGCCACCGCCGCGTACCGCCGCTCCTTCTTCTCGGCGGATCCGGCCTCCGCGGGCGGAACGGGATCGGCGGAATCGACCGACTCGTCCGTCTCCGTATCCACCGCGCGCGCCGGCAACGTCATCGGCGGCGGGGACTGGGCGGCGGACCGCATCGTCCCCGACTGCATCGCGGCGCTCACGCGCGGAGAGCCGGTGATCGTTCGGAATCCCGACGCGGTTCGGCCGTGGCAGCACGTGCTGGAGCCGCTTTCGGGCTACCTGCACCTGGCCGCGTGCCAGCTCCGCGAGCCCGGGCGCTGGGACGAGGCGTGGAACTTCGGCCCCGCGCCGGCATCCGCGGTGACGGTCGGCCGGCTGGTGGAGAGGGTGCACCTCGCGTGGGGTCGGTCGGTCGATGCCGCTCATTCGACGGACCGCGCGCCGCACGAAGCGCGCTTCCTGCGGCTGGATGCGACGAAGGCGCAGACGCAGCTCGGCTGGCTTCCCGCGATGGATCTCGACCGCACGGTCGCCGAGACGGTCGCCTGGTACCGCGAGCGGGCCGAGCGCGGCGCGGAATTCGACGCGCGCGCCTCCTGCCTGCGCCAGATCGAATCGTACACCGCCCTCGCGGCGGATGCGGGCGCGGCGTGGGCGGTCGACGTTTCCGCGGACGATCGGAACAGGTCGACGGAAGCGGGGCGCGCGGCAGAGACGGGGCGATCGGCGGACGACGGGACGACGGAGTTGATCCAGGTGGTGCGGACAGGGGAGAACCGGGAGGCGGCGCGATGACGGAGCGGGCGGAGGAGGCGAAGCGCGGGCCCATCGACGGCGTGAGCGTGCGGCCGCTGCGGCAGATCGCGGACGAGCGCGGCGCCGTGCTGCACATGATGCGCGCGGACGACCCGCACTTCGGCGCGTTCGGCGAGATCTACTTCTCGCTCGTCTACCCGGGCATCATCAAGGCGTGGCACATCCACGACCGCATGACGCTGAACTACGCGTGCCCGGTCGGCGCGGTGAAGCTCGCGCTCTATGACGAGCGCGCGGCGTCGCCCACCCACGGGAACCTGATGGAGATCGTGACGGGCGAGCGCAGCTACCAGCTCGTCACCGTGCCGCCGGGCGTGTGGAACGGGTTCAAGGGCGTGGGCACCGTACCGGCGCTGGTCGCCAACTGCGCCAGCATTCCGCACGACCCGGCCGAGATCCACCGCGTGGACCCGCTGGAGAACCACATTCCCTACGACTGGAACCGGGTCCACCGGTGAGCCGGCAGCGGGCCCTGGTCCTCGGCGCCTCCGGCCTGGTCGGCTCGCACCTGCTGCGCGCGGCGGCGGAGCGCGGCCACCTGGTGGTCGGCACCTCGCACGCGCAGGACGTGCCGGGTCTGGTGCCGCTGGACGTGCGGGACGGCGACGCGGTGCGGAAGCTGGTGCGCGACACGGGCGCCGACATCGTCTTCCACGCCGCCGCCAGCCCGAACGTCGACGCCTGCGAGGCGGACCCGGAAGGCACGGCGGCCGTCAACGTCGGCGGCGTGCGCACGGCGGCCGAGGCGGCACGCGAGGTGGGGGCGCGGATGGTGTTCTTCTCCAGCGACTACGTGTTCGACGGAGAGCGCGGGCCGTACGTGGAGACGGACCCGGTGAATCCCATCCAGGAGTACGGCCGGCAGAAGGTGGCGGCGGAAGCCGTCTGCCGCGAGGTGCTTCCCGACGCGCACCTGATCCTCCGCGTCACCGTCGTCTACGGCTGGGAGCGGCAGGGGAAGAACTTCGTCGCCCGCCTGGTGCGCACGCTGTCCGAGGGCGGCGCGATGCGCGTTCCGGCCGATCAGTTCGGCAGCCCCACGCTGGCGGACGACCTGGGGGACGCGGCGTGGGAGCTGGTCGATCGCGATGCGCGGGGGACGTTCCACGTCGCGGGACGGGACCGGGTGGACCGGCTGGCGTTCGCGCGGGCCGCGGCGCGGGCATTCGGGCTGCCGGAGGGGGGGATCCAGGGCGTGACGACGGCGGAGCTGGGCCAGCGCGCGCCGCGCCCGCTGAACGCGGGGATGCGCAGCGGCCGGGCCGAGGCCGTGATCGGGCGGCCCATGCTGGGCGTGGACGCGGGGTTGAGCGTGCTGAGGAGCCGATGGAGATGAGCCGGGCCGACGAGATCCGCGAGCAGATCCTGAGCCTTTCCGCCGAGTTCGCGGCGGAGCGGTGGAAGCCCGCGCCCTTCGTGCCGGGAACGACGCCCGTGCCCGTGAGCGGCAAGGTGTTCGACGGCGACGAGGTGCGCCTGCTGGTGGACGCGTCGCTGGACTTCTGGCTGACCACGGGCCGCTTCGCCGCGCAGTTCTCGCGCGAGTTCGCCCGGTGGATGGGCACGCGGCGCTGCCTGCTGGTGAACTCGGGATCGAGCGCCAACCTGCTGGCGCTCACGGCGCTCACCTCGCCGGAGCTGGGCGAGCGCGCGCTGCGGCCGGGGGACGAGGTCATCACCTGCGCGGCGGGCTTCCCGACGACGGTGAACCCCATCCTCCAGAACCGCCTGGTGCCCGTCTTCCTGGACGCGGACGTGCCCACCTACAACATGGACGTGTCGCGGCTGGAGGAGGCGGTGGGCCCGCGGACGCGCGCGATCATGGTGGCGCATACCCTGGGCAACCCGTTCGACCTGGGCGCGGTGATGGACGTCGCGAAGCGCCACGGGCTGTGGGTGATCGAGGACACCTGCGACGCCGTGGGCGCCGAGTACGGCGGGAAGAAGGTGGGCACCTTCGGCGACCTGGCCACGGTGAGCTTCTATCCCGCGCACCACGTCACCATGGGCGAGGGCGGCGCCGTCCTGACCCGCACGCCGAAGCTCGCGAAGCTCGTCGAAAGCTTCCGCGACTGGGGCCGCGACTGCTGGTGCGAGCCGGGCGACGAGAACACCTGCGGCAAGCGCTTCGACTGGCAGCTCGGCGAGCTTCCCCACGGCTACGACCACAAGTACACCTACAGCCACGTGGGCTACAACCTGAAGCTCACGGACATGCAGGCCGCCGTGGGCGTGGCGCAGCTCAAGAAGCTGCCGGGGTTCGTGGACGCGCGTCGGGCGAACTTCGAATTCCTGTATCGAGCCCTGGAGCCGTTCCAGGACGCCCTGATCCTGCCGCAGGCGACGGCCAACAGCACCCCGAGCTGGTTCGGCTTCCCCATCACCCTGCGCGCGGACGCCGGCGTGGACCGCCGCGAGGTGATCCGCCGGCTGGACGAGCTGAAGATCGGCACGCGCCTGCTCTTCGCCGGCAACCTGCTGCGCCAGCCCGCCTACCAAGGCATCGAGCACCGCGTGGTGGGCGACCTTCGCGTGGCCGACGAGATCATGATGCGCACCTTCTGGGTGGGCGTGTATCCCGGGCTTACGGAAGAGATGCTGGCGTTCGTGGCCGAGGCGATCGGCGCCGCCGTCTCCACGCCGGCGCGGTGAGGGGCCGCCGCGCTTCCACCCGGCGTTGACGGGCGCGGACGCGGCGCGCCGGCGCGTGCTGCTGAACAGCGTGGCCAACGCGCTGGGCACGCTGATCCCCATCCCCGTGGTGCTGATGATGGTGCCGTTCACCCTGGCGCACGTGGGACGCGAGGGGTACGGCGCGTGGGCGCTGGTGGGGGCGTTCGTGGGGATGGTGCAGCTCGCGGACTTCGGGCTGACGGCGGCGGTGACGCGCACCATCGCCTTCCACCACGCGCGGGGCGAGCGCGGCGGCGTGCTTGCGGCCCTGCACTCGGCCACCCTGCTCTTCTCCTGCATCGGCGTGGCGGTCTTCGTCCTCGCGCTTCTGCTCTGGCCGCTGCTGGCGCGCTCGCTGTTCGCCGGCACGCGCCTGCCCCTCGGCGAGGTCCGCGCCGCCTTCCTGGGCGCCACCGCCGTGTTCGTGGCCGCGCTCGCCACCAGCGCCTTCACCTCGCTGCTCGATGGCCTCCAGCGCATCGGCCTGCAGAACGCCATCCGCCTGGGCAGCATCCTCGTGAACGCGGGCGGCGTGTGGCTCGCGCTGAACGCGCGGCACGGGCTGCGCGGGCTGGTGGAAGGCAGCGCGGCCTCCGTCGCCTTCCGCATCGCCGCGCTTCTTCTCGCCGCCCCGTTCGTCTTTCCCGGCGCGCTCTCCCTGCCGCCGCGCGTCTCCCGCGGCGAGCTGCGCCGGCTCACGGCGTTCAGCTCACGCATCTCCGTCGTGCAGCTCTCCGGCGTCGCCTACTATCAGGTGCCCAAGGTCTACCTGCGCCTGGCGTCTTCGCTGGCGACGGTCGGCCTGTACGACGTGGTCGCGGGGCAGATGCAGCGCTTCCAGGAAGCCGTCACCGGGCTCGTGTACCCCTTTCTCCCCGCCCTCGCCACGCATTCCGCGGGTGATGGCGAGGCGGCGCATGCAGAGGCGCGCGCGCTGTACCGCACGGCGCACCGCTTCATGGCGGCGCTCGTCGTGCCGTTCGTCGCGCTGCTCGCCGTGATCGCGGGGCCGTTCGCGCGGGTGTGGCTGGGGCCGGCGTACGGCTTCCTGGGCCCCGTGTTCATCGCCAACTCCGTCGGCACGGGCGCGCTGATCCTGACGGCGCCCGCGCACTACACGCTCATCGGCTACGCGCGCATGCGGCCGGACGTGGAGCGCGCCACGCTTTCCATCATCCTGGCGCTGACGCTGGTGTGGTTCGGCGCCACGCGGGGCGGGCTGCTGGGCGCGGCGGCCGCCAACTCGCTCACGGCGGTCGCGGCGCTCGCGTGGCTGCAGATGCGCTCGCGCGGGCTGCACGTGATGACGGGCGGTGGAGGCGCGATCCTGCGCGACTACGCGCGCACCGCCGCCGCCTGCGTGCCCGCCGCGCTCGCCGCGTGGGCCGCCGTCCACGCCATGCACGAGGGATGGGGCGCCATCGCCGCCGCCGTCGCCGCGTTCGTGGCCGTGCTCCTCCCCGCCGCGCTCGCCCTGCGCGTCGTCACCGCCGACGACGTCCGCCAGCTCCGCTCGATGCTCGCCAGCCGATCCACTCCTCTGCCGCACGTCGAGACCGTCCCGCTGCCCGGAGAGCTGCCGTGAGCGCGCGCACCGGCGGCGAATCGGCGGATCGGGAGAATGCGGACCGGCTCGCATCGATGGGCGGGCCAGGGCCGTCCTCCGACGAGCGTCCACCGGTCGATTCGCGGACGCATCCGACGCGATCCTCGTCATCGGAGGCGATCCCGGGGAAGGTCGTCGCCGTCGTGCTGACGTGGAACAACTACGGGGACACGGCGGAGGCCCTGGAGGGTCTTCGCGCGTCCACACGAGCGGCGGACGAGGTGCTGATCGTGGACAACGGCTCCACGGACGACACGGCGGCGCGCCTGCGCGAGCGCTTTCCGGCGTACGAGGTCCTCACGCTCCCGGAGAACCGCGGCTTCACCCTCGGCAGCAACCGCGGGCTGGCGGAAGCCCTGGATCGCGGCGCCGACTTCATCCTGTTCCTCGCGAACGACACCGTGCCCGCCCCGGACGCGCTCGCGGAACTGCTGCGGACGGCCGGCGGGGACGAGCGCGCGGGCATCGTCGGACCGCGGGTGATGGAGTACGACGCGCCGAGCACGCTCCAGCACGGCGCCGGCTACGTGGACCCCACGACGGGCGGCGTGCGCATCCGCGACGCAGAGCAGACGGCGGAGTGCGACTGGATCACGGGATGCGCGTTCCTGCTGCGCGCCGACGCCCTGCGCGCCCTGCCGGAGCCGCGGGGATTCGACCCGCGGTATCACACGTACTGGGAGGACGTGGACTTCTCCGTGCGCCTGCGCCGCGCGGGCTTCCGCGCGCTGTACGAGCCGCGTGCGCGGGTGCTGCACAAGGAGTCGGAGGCGCGCCGCGCGGCCATGAGCCCGCTGCGCCGCCTGTCGCGGCACTTCTACACCACGCGCAACCGCTATCTGTTCGCGCGCAGGCACCTGTCGTCGGCTCAGCGGCTTACGCAGACCGCGTGGCTGCTGGGCGTCGATCTGCCGATGCACCTGTGGGAGTCGATCAAGCGCAACCGGCGCCTGGTTCCGCGCGAGGTGTCGCTGATCTTCGGCGCGCACGTGGACGGCCTGCGCGGGCGCACGGGACCGGCGCGGCGGGAGGGGATCTACTGATGCGGCTTGTCCTTCCACGCGTTCGCGTTGAGGTCCCGGCACGAAACCCCGCCGTGCGCGAGGTGCCCGCGACGGCCGGCTTTGGGGTCGTGGCAGCCCCGTGCTTCGGCCCGAGGGCGTATGGGCGGACGCTCGCATCTCGTGAGAGCGAGGCGGGGGCGTGACGGGGATTTCGGGACGGGAGCCGGCGGGAGATTCGGGACCGCCGATGCACGTCGGGATCGACGTGTCGCTGCTGCTGTACCCGGCGGTCGCGGGGATGCGGCTGTATCTCGTTGCGCTGCTGGAGGCGCTGCTTGCGGAGGGGCCGCAGCACCGGTGGGGGTTGTTCTACCACACGCGGCGCTCCTGGGGCGGCGTGGGCGAGATCGAGCGGTTCGCGGCGGCCAACGTGCACCTCGTTCCCGCGCCGGCGCCCGTGCGGATGGTGCCCGACTCCGCGTGGTGGCTGGGGTTCGACCCGCCGCTCCGGTGGATGACGCGCGAGCGGTTCGACGTCTTCCACGCGGGCGACTTCCTGTTCCCGCGCAGCCCCACCACGCCCATGGTGGCGACACTCTTCGACCTGACGCCGGAGCTGTTCCCCGAGCTTCACGTGGCGCCCAACCGCGTGCGCCACCGCCGGCAGATGGCGTGGGCCGCCCGCCGCGCGTCGCGCCTGATCGCCATCTCGCAGGCGACGGCCGACGATTTCGGGCGCCTGTTCCCCTCGCCGGTGCCCATCGACGTCATCCACCCCGGCACGCGCCGCCTGCCGTCGGCGGACAGCGTGTCGGCGGATGCGATCGCGGCCATCCGCACGCGTCTCGGCGTCGGATCGGACCGGCTGGTGCTGTGCGTGGGAACGGTGGAGCCGCGGAAGAACACGGCGCGGCTGATCGAGGCGTTCGGCCGTGTCGCGCTCGATCCGGCGCATCCCGCGGCGGACGTGCGGCTGGTGCTCGCCGGGCGCCGCGGCTGGCGCAGCGAGGCGGCGTATCGCGCCGCCGCCGCATCCCCCATCGCCGGCCGCATCCACTTCGCGGAGGACGTGGAAGACGTTGAGCTTGCCGCGCTCTACGCCACCGCGGAGGTGTTCGCGTATCCCTCGCTGTACGAGGGGTTCGGCCTCCCCGTCGTCGAAGCGATGCAGGCCGGGCTTCCCGTCCTCACATCCACCGTCTCGTCTCTGCCCGAGGCGGCCGGCGGCGCGGCGGTGCTGGTTGACCCGGCGGATACCGACGCCATCGCGCGCGGCCTCGCGGACCTCCTCTCGGACGCGAACCTGCGCGCACGGCTCTCCGCCGCGGGACGCGGGCACGCGCGCACGCTCACGTGGGCATCCGCCGCGCGCCGCACGCTGAGGACGTATCGCCTCGCGGCCCAATCCCGCCGTCGACCTCCATCCGCGGAACGCCCGTGAAGCCGCTCCGCATCGCCGTCTATCACGACCTGCCCTCCGGCGGGGCCAAGCGCGCCCTCCGCGAGCAGGTGCGCCGGCTGGTGGAGCGGGGCCACGACGTCCACGTCTACGTGCCGTCCACGGCCGACGAGCGCTTCCTGCCGCTGTCGGAGCTCGCCGGCGAGCCCACCGTCTTCGCCCGCCCGCCGCAGCCCGATCGGGAAAAGGCGCTGGAGGGCGGCCCGTCCCCCGCCGCGGCGCTCCGCTGGCTCTCCTACCTCGCCGGCGTGCGGCGGACGGAGCACCAGGCCGCCTCCGCCATCGACGCCGCGGGGCACGACGTGGCGCTGGTGGCCGCCAGCCAGTTCACGCAGGCGCCGTGGATGCTGCGCCGGCTGAGCACGCCCTCGCTGTACTACTGCCAGGAGCCGCTGCGCGCCGCGTACGAGCCGCGCATCGCCCCGCCCGCCACGCGCTTCGCCATCCGCCACACGCTGGGCCGCGTGGACCGCGCGAACACCCGCGCCGCATCCACCGTCGCCGTCAACTCCCGGTTCAGCGCCGGCAACGTGGGCCGCATCTACGGCGTCGCCACGCGCGTGAACTACCTTGGGGTCGATGCGGCCCGCTTCCGTCCCCTGCCCCGACCAGAGCGCGGCGGCTACCTGCTGACGGTGGCCGCCATGCATCCCCTGAAGGGCCTGGACTTCCTGATCGACGCCGTGGGCCGCATCCCCGCGGACGAGCGCCCCCCGCTGGCCGTCGTCAGCGACCGCGCCCGCGAGGCCGAGCGCGCGCGCGTGGAGGCCCGCGCCCGGGACGCAGGCGTGGACGTCCACTTCCACTTCCGCGTGCCCGAGGAGGAGCTGGTGCGGCTGTACAACGGCGCGCGCCTGGTGGTCTACGCGCCCTACGCGGAGCCGTTCGGCTTCGTGCCGCTCGAGGCGATGGCGTGCGCGCGCCCGGTGCTGGGCGTGGCGGAGGGCGGCATCCCGGAGACGGTGGTCGACGGCGAGACGGGCTTCCTGGCGCCGCGCGACCCGGACGCCTTCGCCGCCCGCATCCGCGAGCTGCTGCGGGATTCGACGCGCGCCGAGGCGGTCGCGTCCGCCGCGCCCGCGATCGTACGCGAGCGCTGGAACTGGGCCCGCTCTGTCGCTGGGCTGGACGGGCTGCTGCGGGAGACGGCGGCCCTCCGGAAACGGTAAGGCGCCGCCCGGTCGAGACGGAAGTGCGGGGAAGCTCGCCGGAGCGGCGGGCCGCGTCGTGCCGGTGCTTCCAGCTCGCGGGTCCGTCGGATGCGGCGGATGAGAGTCGGCGGACCGGTCAGTGGGCCGGCCCTACTCCGCGCCGGGGACGAGGTCTACGAAGAAGTCCGGGTTCTCGTGCAGGCGCAGGCGGGTGATGCGCGCGCCGGGGAGCTTTCCGTCAAGCCGGGGCCAGATCCAGAGCAGGATGTTCTCCGTGGTGGGAACCAGGCCGCCGGACGCGAACTCGGGCACGGCGTGGTTCAGGTGCTGGTGGTCCAGCGGCTCCAGCACCTCGCGCCGCAGCACGGCGTCCAGCGCGGGGAGATCCACGGAGAAGCCGGTGAGCGGGTCCACCGGGGCGGACACCGTCACCTCCAGCAGGTAGTCGTGGCCGTGGCCGTGCGGGTTGGCGCAGGGGCCGAACGCGGCGCGGTTGCGCTCCTCGCTCCACTCCGGACGGAAGTAGCGGTGCGCGGCCGAGAAGCGCACGCGGCGGGTCAGGGTAAGCTGGGGCATGACGCTCGGATTCCGCTCGGATTCCAGGGTTCCGCAGGGGCGGGACGGCGGATGATAGCGCGCGGGGGCCCGGCGCGACAGGTCACGGGTCACGAAACGGGAACACGGAGGTGTCCAAAAGGCACGCGCTTTGCAGGGGCCTGAGTGACCATCGGCAGACTCCGCCTCGCAGCAATTCACCCTTCCCATGTCCATCCCCGCAGTGATGTCGCCGAACGCCCCGGCAGCAGGCCTGTCCGGAGAGCCGGACCGCGATCCCATTACGCCACCGACCGTGCGTATGGGTACGCCGCCGTTCGGCGCGGACGGGCACGGCGGCGCCACCATCCTGATCGCCGAGGACCACGAGGACAGCCGCGACGCCCTGCGCACGCTGCTGGACGCGTTCGGCTACCGGGTGCACGTGGCCGTGAACGGGCGCGAGGCGGTGGAGCGGGCGCGGGCGCTGGCGCCCGACCTGATCTTGATGGACATGATGATGCCCGAGGTGGACGGATTCGAGGCCACGCGCACCCTGCGCGCCGACCCGGAGTTCCGCCAGGTGCCCATCATCGCCCTCACCGCGATGGAAGGCGCCCGCGAGCAGGTGATGGCCGCCGGGTGCGACGACTTCATGTGCAAGCCGCTGGACGTGCGCGCCTTTCTGGACCGCGTCCGCACCTGGATCGAATCCGGCCGCCCGGCCGCCTCCTGAACCGCGCTTCGCCCTCCCCAGTTCCATAGCGTACGCATGCCGGTAGCCCGGACGCTGGTCGTCCTGGCGCCCGGCCTTCGCCGCGTATCCCGAGCAAGCACCGCAGACATTCCGCGCGGGATCAAGCTTCCGAGATTGGCCCGGGGCTCCGCGAAGGCGCGATCGTAGTTCCAGCCGGAAGCTTCACGCCTTTGGACACGGAAGGTCGCGCTCCAGGATCGAACGGCCCGCGTAGAGTCCACCGATACTCCACCGAAATCCGTCGGGACCCACGCTCACCGGACCCGCGCCCGTCGGATCGACGCAGACGTCGGACGTGACCGGCACCGCACTCGGCACCGCTCCCGCGTTCGCCGGCGCTTCGCACCAAGCGAAGGAGCCCGGGCCTCAGGCGGCCTCGGGCTCCTTCTCGTTCGTGGCGGCGACGTGCAGGCCGGTGATGTGGAGCTCCCCGTCCGGCGGACCGCCGTGGTGCCGCGTGGATCCGCGGTGCTTCTCGGCGTGCGCGTGGTGGCGCAGGGCGCGGAGCACGTCGTCCCCGTAGAACATCGCGATGTACTTCGCCTGGACGTCGGTGACGCGGCGGACGGCCCACACCAGCTCCACGTAGTTGGGCTCGCGGGGCGCGTGCAGCAGGTGCATGCCGGCCTCCTCGGGAAGGAAGCTGGCCTTGCGGTTGTTGCAGGCGGAGCACGCCGTCACCACGTTCTGCCAGGTGTTGCCGCCGCCGCGCGACAGGGGCAGCACGTGGTCGCGCGTCAGGAACTCGCGCTGGCGCAGCTCCACCCGGTGCCGTCCGCAGTACTGGCACCGGTAGTGGTCGCGGGCGAAGAGGAAGGTGTTGGTCACCTGCCGCCGGAACCGCCGCGGAACGTGGACGTAGCGCACCAGGCGGATCACCAGCGGCGCCGCCACCTCGTGCCGCGCGGAGCGGAAGACGCGCGCGCCGTCGGCCTCCAGGATCTCGGCCTTGCGGTCGAAGACCAGCCGCAGCGCGCGCTCCACGGGAAGCATGGTGAGCGGCTCGAACGAGGCGTTCAGCGCAAGGCAGCTCATGGTGCGGTCCCTCCCTTCCTTCTCCCTTCGACGTTCGCAAGACCCGCCGCGGCGCCCCGCGCGCGCCGGCGACGGGCATCCACAGGCAAAGAAGAAGCCCGCGTGAATCCGATGAGGACACGCGGGCTGACGAGTGCATGCGGCGCCGGGCCGTGACTGCGGCCTCCCGGACCTATCTCGAACGGCATCCCAGAGACCCCGGACGCGCCAGGCGCCGGGGACGCTGCGGAAGTCTCCGCGAACGGACAGGATGCGGGTACGGGCACGCGCGTCACCTGTGGAAGTTTCCCGGCGCTCGAACGTACGATCTGATAATCGCACGATCCACGCCGCCGGTCAAGAACGCCCGGGGCCGCTGCGGACGGCGCGGATGCCCGTGCCTTCCGGGGCGGATGGAACGGCAGCGAACCCGGCCGGGGAGGGGAGGAGAAGCCGTTCACTTCTCGAAGAGGTACTCCACGTCCTTGTCGTGCGTGACGTTGTAGTTGGCCGGGTCGCTCTGGAAGTCGAAGTAGTCCGAGATGAGCTCGCGGACGCCCAGGGACGGGCCCGGGTTCATCGCCTTCTTCATCCGGATGTACACCACGTGGCCCTTGATGGATGCGATGTACTTCCGGTCCGGCGACAGCGGCCCGCGCAGGAGGGTGGGCAGGTCGCGGAAGAAGGTGCTGCCGCTGAACACCATCTGGTATCCCCACTCGGCGTACAGCGGGCCGTGCGTGGAGGGCTCGTCGTATTGGATTCCCTGCTCGCCGTAGTACAGGTCATGCAGCGCCCGGTAGTAGGCGGCGTCGGAGCCCAGGTTGCCGCCCAGCTCCAGCTTGGCGTTGAGCGCCGCGCGGGGCTCGGCCTTCACCAGCGCGATGAGGGCGCAGACCTTCGCGATGTCGTATCCGCCGGCCAGATCGTCGGGCGCCTTCACCAGGTGGTTGGGAAGCAGCGTGGGACGGCTGCGGAGCTGGTCGGGATAGAAGACCTGGTCGCCCTTGTGCTCCACGTCGGCCGCGTCGGGCAGCGGCGTCACGGACGCGGTGTCGGCCACCGCGTCGCGCAGCCGGGCGCGGAGCTGGCGGACCTTGTTCGCCTTCGCGGTGGGGCCGGCGAGCACGTAGCCGTCCGTCTTCAGGAGGTCGAGCATCCCGGATGGCGGCTTGACCTCCGTCACCGAGTCGACCTGCACGCCGGTGGACTTCACGATGTTGTCGAAAAGCTCGTCCTTCTCCGCCGACCAGCCGCCGAGCGCCACCTCGCGCACCGTCTCGGCCCGGTCGTCGAACTTCACGTCCAGCCAGGCGGGGGGCACGTAGAGCATGGTCCGGGACGGATGGGCGATCGTGCGCTGCAGCAGACGTGCGACCCGCCGCGTTGCCGATGCTGCGCTGCAGCCGGAGCACGTCCTGCGCGCCCAGAAGCCGCGGATCGAGCACCGCCCGCGCCGCGGTCCGTGCCGCCGGCTCCATCGACGTCGACGCGCTCGTGTCCGCCGCCGGCGTGGCGCGCGCGGGCTCGGCCCTGCGGCCGAGCTGGGGCTCGCGGGCGATTCGGGACGCGGATGGCTTCATGGCTGCGGGATCCCGACGGGCGGCAGGGGAGGATCGAACCCGCGTCCGCCGACCGCACCGGACGCGCAGACGACGATAAGCGCCCCCGCGGCGGAGGGCAACGATCCCGCGCGACCCCCAATCTTTCGGTCTCGTGACACGCGTTCGCAATCGCTCCTGATCGACCAATCCCCCGTCAGGTCTGGATTCCCCACGCTGCCGCACCCTCATCCGCGCGCAGTTCAGCCCGCATCCCTCGCGACGCTGCTTTGCCGACGACGATCCACGATCCGCCGAGCGCTCACCTGTG
This sequence comes from Gemmatimonadota bacterium, assembly GCA_028287185.1. Lineage (GTDB taxonomy): Bacteria > Gemmatimonadota > Gemmatimonadetes > Longimicrobiales > Longimicrobiaceae > JAQBQD01. The sequence continues at coordinate 35,540 of JAQBQD010000139.1, forward strand.
CGGAGAAGATCCGCCAATCCACCGACCGATGATCCACCGATCCGATCCTCGTGAGTCCATCCGTCGACGAGGCTGCCGGTCGGCAGCTGGTTGAACGGTCTCGCCCGGCAAGCTCATTCGGATCGTCCAGCAGCGACAGCGCGATCCGATGCGTCGAGCGCGGCCGCCTCTACGTCGCGGCGAGCGCCAGCCGCGCCACGTCGTCCGCGCAGCCCCACGAGAGCGTGAACCCGGAGCCGCCGTGGCCGTAGGAGTGGACGACGGCTCCCCCGCCCGGCCGCTCCTCGCGCTCCACGCGCACCCGGCCTCCGCGCCACTGCGGACGGAGCCCGGCCGCGACCTCCAGGACCTCCGCGTCCGCCGTCGCGGGTACCAGCGCCGCCGCCCGTTTCCGGAGGGCGTCGATCGCCGCGGGATCGACGGTCTCGTCCCACACGCCGTCCTCCGCGGTGCCGCCCAGCATCACGTCGTGCCCGCGCGCGAAGACGTAGGTCAGCCCCGCGGCGGGATCGTCGCTCACCGTCCATGCGCGGACCGCAGGGGCGCGAACGCGCACGACCTGGCCGCGGCAGGGATACACGTCCGCGTCGTCCAGGAGGCGGCGGGCGCCGAGCCCGGTGCAGTTCACCACCACGCCGCCGGGCATGTCCACCTCGCCCATCGACCCCACGAACCGCGTCTCGATCATGCCGCCGAGATCGAGGAAGCGGCGCTCCAGCCAGCGCATGTACACGGGCGCGTCCACGAACGGCACCTCCATCTCCCACCCGGACGCGAAGCCCGCCGGCAGCCGGTCCGCAGGCACCGCGGAAAAGCGCCGGACGGCCGCGCTCCACGCGTACTCCGCCGGCGCCCCTCGGAACAGCTCGACGAACGGGACGATGGATACGCCCGCGCCGGGCTCGTCCACCAGCCGGTGCAGCTCGTGGAGCGTCGCCGCCGCCCAGCGCTCCACGCGCGGATCGGACACGTGATACGGATACCACACCGCCGCCGCCCGCAGCGACGCTGGGTACGGCGGCCACGTTCCCGGGGCATGCGCACGCGGGTGCTCGGACGGGCGTACGGCCGCGACCACGCGCACGGAAGCGCCGGCCTGCCTCAGCCGGATGGCCGTGGAGAGGCCGGTGACGCCGGCGCCGAGGACGAGGATGGGGGGCATGGGGGAGGGTTGGACGGGCGGCTGAAGCCGCGGCAACAACGGCACAAAGCCTCCCTTCGGAGGCTGCTCCGCGGCGGATCGTATCTCCGAGCCGGCGGGAAAGCTCAGGGAGGTGGAGCCCACCCCATTTCCGGCCGAGTGCGACGGCTTATGGCTCTTGTGTTGCCTCGAGTGCGGCGTGGAGAGAGCCGGCACCGTGGTGTTGCTCCTGGTTGAGCACGTAGTCGCGAACGCGGGGGAGGACGGCTCTTGAGACTGTGAACGCGCCGTATCCACCCTGCCAGCGGAAGCTCTCGCCGGGGCGGACCTCGTGCGTCATGAGGTGCGAGGTTGCACCTTTCAGTCTTCGGACAAGGTCGGCGATGCTGATCGTGGTCGGAAAGCGCGTGACGACGTGCACGTGATCCGGCATCCCCCCGATCGCGACGATGTCCGCGCCGGCGCCATTTGCCTGGGCCTGAATCGCGGAGTAGACCGCAGGCCTGAGATCCGGCCCCAACCACGGCCACCGATCCCACGTGGCCCAGACGAGGTGAACGTAGAGCTGCGTGTAGGGAGCGCGCATCGATTCGCGTCAGCGATGATCGGGTTCAAGAACGAGCCTGCTTCCACACCACCACAGCCTCCGAAGGGAGGCTTCGGGCAGTTGTTGCCGCGGCTTCAGCCGCCCCGCCCCGCCGCGTCGCTACAACAACTGCACCGGGTCCCGGTCGATCGCCAGGCGCAGGTCCGCCTTGCCACCCGGCAGGTCGAAGCGCTCCAGCAGCGTACGCGCGACCTGGCCCAGGCGCTTGGCGCTGGTGGAGCGCAGGATCAGGTGCCAGCGCCAGCGGCCGCGGATGCGGTCGATGGGGCACGGAGCGGGGCCGATCAGCGCCACCTCCTCCGCGCCGCGCGCCTCCAGCAGCGCCCGCACCCAAGTGGCCAGCCGCTCCGCCGCTTCCTGCGTGGGCGCCTCCTCCACCCCGCTCACCACCAGGTTCACCAGGCGGCAGTTGGGCGGGTACGCGGGCGAGATGCGCTCGCTCAGCTCCTTCTCGGCGAAGGCCACGAAGTCGTGCTCGGTGGCGTGGGTGATGGCGTAGTGGTTGGGCAGCGCCGTCTGGATGAACACCTCGCCGCCCTTGGGCCCGCGCCCGGCCCGCCCCGCCACCTGCGTCAGGAGCTGGAAGGTGCGCTCCGTGGCGCGGAAGTCGGGCAGGTTCATCCCCACGTCCGCGTTGATGACGCCGACGAGCGTGACGTTCGCGAAGTCGAGGCCCTTGGCGATCATCTGCGTGCCCAGCAGGATGTCCACCTCGCCGCGCTCCACCCGCCCCAGGATCTCGTGGTGGGCCCACTTGGCCCCCGTGGTGTCCACGTCCATCCGCGCCAGGCGGGCGCTCGGGAACGCCTCGCCCACGGCGCGCTCCACCTGCTCCGTGCCCACCCCGCTGAAGTTCAGGTCCTTCGATCCGCACGCCGAGCAGCGCGAGGGCGAGTCCTCCTCGTGCAGGCAGTAGTGGCAGGTGAGGCGCGAGCGCCGCCGGTGATATGTGAGCGACACGTTGCAGTGCGGGCAGTGCCACACCGCGCCGCACTCGCGGCACTGCACGAAGGTGGCGTAGCCGCGGCGGTTCAGCAGCAGGATGGTCTGCTCGCCGCGCCGCAATCGAGCGCCCACCGCCTCCACCAGCACGTCGCTCAGGATGGTGGGCCCGCGCTCCTGCAGCGGCCCCGTGCCCTTCTGCTGCTTCTTCCGCTCCACGCGCAGGTCCACCACGCGGATGGGGGGCAGGGGCTGGCCGCCCACGCGCTCCGGCAGCTCCAGCAGGCGGTACTTGCCCGCCCGCGCGTTCGTCCAGCTCTCCAGCGCCGGCGTCGCGGAGCCCAGGAGACAGACGGCGCCCTCCAGCCGCGCGCGGACGACGGCCACCTCGCGGGCGTGGTAGCGGGGGGCGTCGCCCTGCTTGTAGCTGCCCTCGTGCTCCTCGTCCACCACGATGGCGCCCAGATCCTCCAGCGGCGCGAAGATGGCCGAGCGGGCGCCCACCACGATGCGCTTCTCCCCCGCCCGCAGGCTGCGCCACTCGTCGTAGCGCTCGCCGTCGGAGAGCGCGGAGTGAAGCACCGCCACGCGGTCGCCGAACACGCTCTTGAAGCGCCCCACCGTCTGCGGCGTGAGCGCGATCTCGGGCACCAGCACGATGGCGCTGCGCCCCTGCCGGTCCACGATCTCGCGCAGCAGCTCGATGTACACCAGCGTCTTGCCCGATCCCGTCACGCCGCGCAGCAGGAAGGTGCCGGGCTCGGGCGTGCGCGACGCCTCCACGAGCGCGCGGATCACGCCCGCCTGCGGCCCCGTGGGCTCGTGCACGTGCGCGGCGGGCAGCGCCATCCCGGCGTACGGGTCGCGCACCACCTCCTCCTCCACGATCCTCGCGACGCCCTTCGCGACGAGGCCGTTGACGACATCGTACGAGAAGCCGATGTCGTTGACGAGGTGCGCCACCTCCGCGAATCCCCCGTCCGCCTCCACCGTCTCGTAGCACTCGCGCTGGCGCTTCGAGCGGCCGAACACCTCGTCGCGGCGGGTAAGCGTGGGAAGATCGTCGGTGATGCGGAGGACGCGGCGGGTGCGCACCACGGGCGCGGTGCGCGGCGGCTCCGTCTGCACCTCCACCAGCCCCGCCGTCTCCAGCGCGCGGATGGCGGGCCACCACACGCGGTCGCCCAGCTCCCGGCGCAGGCGCGCCACCGGCTGCGCGCCGTCGCGCTTGCGCAGCCATCCAAGGACGCGTCCCTGCGCCTCCGTCAGCGCGCCGTCGAAGGCGGCGTCCGCGACGAGCTGCAGGTGGTCGGTGGACGCGTCCGCCAGGCCGGCGGGAAGCGCGGTGCGGAGGACCTGGCCCAGCGGCGCCACGTAGTAGTCCGCGATCCAGCGGGCCAGGCGCAGGATGGGAGGCGGGGCGCTGGGAACCTTGTCGAGGACGCCGAGCAGCGGCTTCAGCTTCGCCGCGTCACCCGCGGGGACCGTCTCCACCACGCGGTCGATCCACCCCACGCGCTCGCGGCTGCCGAAGGGCACCAGCACGCGCATCCCCGACCGCGCGGCGGCGCGCAGCTCGGGGGGGATGGCGTACGTGAAGGTACGCGGGATGGGAAGCGGAAGGGCGACCTCGGCGTAGGCCGCCGCCGCCGGCTGCGGGGCGCTCAGAGGCCGGCGCGCTCCACGCCCAGGCCCGGCTCCCGGTTGAAGCGCAGGCGGCCGTCCGACTCCAGGCCCGGACCGCGGAAGGGATCGTTCGCCAGGAGCGCCGCGCCGTCCAGGTCCACCCAGTCCACGAGCGGTGCGAGCTGGATCGCGGCGGCGATGCCCAGCGTGGACTCCACCATGCAGCCCAGCATCACGCTCATCCCGTGCGCCCGCGCCGCGTGCACGATGCGCAGCGCCTCGCGCAGGCTGCCGCACTTGGCGAGCTTGATGTTCACGCCGTCCACCGCGCCGGCCAGCTTCGCCACGTCGGCGGAAGTCTCGCACGACTCGTCGGCCACGATGGGAATGCGCGAATGGCGGCGGATCTCCTTCAAGCCCTCCACGTCCGCCTTGGTGACGGGCTGCTCCAGCAGGGTGACGCCGAACGACTCCAGCATGGGCAGCGCACGCACCGCCTGGCGCGCCGTCCACCCCGTGTTGGCATCGACGAACACCGGCTTGGTGGGCGCCACGTCGCGGATGGCGGCCAGGATTGCCTCGTCGTGGGACGTGCCCACCTTCACCTTCAGGATGGAATACGACTCCGCCTCGCGCACCTTGTCGCGCACGACCTCCGGATCGTCGATCCCGATGGTGAAGGAGGAAAGGGGCGCCGCCGCCGGATCCAGCCCCCACAGCTTCCACACGGGCAGCCCCAGCCGCTTGCCCAGCAGGTCGTGCAGCGCGCACGAGAGTGCCGCCCGCGCCGCCGGGTTGCGCCCGATGGCCTTCTCCAGCGCTCGCTCCGTGCGCTCCAGCGCAAACGGATCGCCCGCCGCCGCCTCCTCCAGCACCTGCGCGTAGCGGGGCAGCACCGCCGCCACCGTCTCCGCCGTCTCGCCATAGAAGGGCGTCGCCGCCGCCTCGCCCCAGCCCTCGATTCCGTCCTCGTCCGTCAGCCGCACCCACACGGACACCCGCGTGCGCGCCGTCGCCTCCCGCGCGATGTGGAAGGCGTGCTTCGTGGGGAGTGCGATGGCGTCGAACTCGATCTTCATGCGCGGGCTCTGGATCGTGGTAACGCGTTGATGGATGGTGGGTTGAGAGGCGGGCGGCCCTCACCCCCGGCCCTCTCCCGCAGCAAGAGGGGGTGTCTCACGCTTGGCCTTTGCGGATCGCCGGCAACTCCGCGGAGCGTCGATCAGCGAGCAGGCGGGTGCTCGCCGGAGGGCTCGATCGCACCTCCGCCGACGCGTGGGAGCAATCGCAGTCGGTCGATCCCGCGCGGAACACCTGTCGGGTGAGGGCGCTTCCGGGTGAGGGCCGATCCCCGAACGTCGCCCCATCCACCAATCGGCCCCGCGTCCGTACGGTCGGAGCGGGGCCGGCGGGCTACGTCTTCATCTGCACGAAGTCGTACGGCGGCCAGGGGCCGGTCAGGTCCAGGTCCAGCGCACCGTTCACCCTTCCCAGCTCCACCACGCGGTCCTGGAAGCTCGAGGAGCTCGTGCGATCCACCAGGAACGCGGCGCTCAGCAGGCGCTTGCCGTCGCGGGGGAAGGGTATGGCGGAGTGGGCGATGCGGCGCAGCTCGGCGTAGATGTGCGTCACCAGGTCCAGCGCCAGCGACTCGGACAGGGCCGACTCCACCAGGTCCACGTGCAGCCGGAACTCCCAGCGTCCCTCCACGCGGGAGAGCGCGCCTTTGAGCGTGGCGTAGGCCTCCGTCAGGAAGCGCACCACCTCGTCGTCGGACTCGAACACCACGCCCAGCGGGGCGGGGGCCACGCTTCCCCGCAGCAGCGCGCGGTGCACCTCCCAGTGCCGCTCCTTCACCCGCTGCGGATCGGCCGCTCCAGCAGGGTCGGCGGAGGACGGCACCAGCAGGGCCGCCAGGTCGCGGTACGGGACGAGGGTGACGCCCAGCTTCACGTCCGCGGCGTCCCACGCCGGAAAGGTGTCGGACTCCACCGGCACCACGGCCAGCAGCGCGCGCGGGCCGCGGGGGTCCGGCGCGGGCTGCGCGGCTCCGGGCGCGGCCTCCACCGGTGCCTGCGCGGCCTCCGGAGACGGCGGGCCGGCGAGCACACCCGGCATCTCCTCGGCCGCCTCGCGCCGGTCCACCGGCAGGTCCGCGGCGGAATCGTGCCGCGGCGCGAGGGGAGACGGATCGGGAGATGCCGTCTCGTCCACCGGCGCCGGACGCGGATCGCTCATCGGCCGAAGTCAGGATGCAGGAGTGGATATAGCTCCGTCTGGGGATTGGGCGTGGTGACCTCCGGGCCGTCCGGACCCATGTACACGTCCACCTCGGTGCGGAAGCCCACGTCGCCGGCCAGGTAGATGCCAGGCTCGATGGAGAAGCCGACGCCGGGGATCAGGCGCCGCGTGTCGCGCGTCTCCAGGTTGTCGATGTTGGGCCCGGATCCGTGCAGCTCTCGGTCGATGGAGTGCCCGGTGCGGTGGATGAACGCCTCGCCGAAGCCGCGCTGCACGATCACGCTGCGGCTGGCGTCGTCCAGCTCGCAGCCCGTCACCGGCTCGCCGGCGTCCCACCGCTGGCGGACGAGGGCGCAGGCGGCCAGGCGCGCGTCGCGGGCGGCCTCCCAGATGGCCCGGATGCGGTCGGGCACCTCGGCGCCCACGTACGCCATCCACGTCTGGTCGGCGTAGACCGCGTCGTCGCCCTCCTCCTTGCCCCACAGGTCGATGAGCAGCGTGTCGCCCTCGCGGATGGGGGCATGGTTCTCCGCCGTGGGAGCGTAGTGCGGGTTGGCGGCGTTGCCGTTCACGGCCACGATGGCCTCGGCGCCCACGGTGAGCCCCCGCGCCGCCTGCTCGCCCGCGATCCAGCGTCGAAGCTCCAGCTCCGTGATCGTCTCCCCCGCCTTCACCGCCGCGGCCGCCCGCGCGAACGCCTCGTGCACGATGGCGTGCAGGGTGGTGGCGGCGCGCCGGTGGCTGGCGAGCCCCTCGTCGCTCCAGCGCGCGTAGAAGGCGCTCACCAGGTCGGCCGAAGACGCCAGCCGCGCGCCCGCCGCGGACAGCATCTCCACCACTCCCGCGGGCACCAGGTCCACGTACGGAACGGCGTCGGCCGCCGAGTACTCCAGCGCCACCTGCCGCCCGCGCACCAGGTCGGCCAGCCGCTCCTCCAGCTCGCGCCACGCCAGGTACGGCCGGTTCTCGCCGATCCACCCCGTCCACGGCTGCTGCTCGATGCGGTGGGTGACCGCCACCGGCCTTCCCTCCGCCGGCAGCAGCACGAACCAGCGCCGCGTCATGGCCGGCAGGCCCAGGATGCGCGCGGCGATGGGGTTGTTGCCGTGGAAGTTGTACAGCAGCCACCCGTCCAGCCCCAGCGCGCGCAGCTCGTCCTGGATGCGCGACAGGGTGTCCTCGGTCAGCGAGACGGTCTGTTCTACGACGGCCATTCGGCGGTCCAGGTGTGCGGGTTCAGGGCGCCGGCTTCGCGGCGGGTTCGGGCAGCGGCGCGGGCCACTTGGTGCCGACGATCAGGGACAGGCCCAGCACGCGCTCGCGGGTGAGCAGCCGGTGCACCTCGCGCTCGCGCAGCACCGCGCCGCGCACGCCGCGCCACCCCCAGCGGCCCAGCGCGCGGCGCAGGATGGCCAGCCGCTCGCGCAACGGAAAGACGGCCATGTCCGGAAAGGGCGCCCCCCCGTTCTGCGGGCGGAAGGGCGACGGCGCGTGCGACCAGTCCTCCACCCGCAGGTCCACCACGCCCGCGTCGCGCAGGAGCTGCTTCCACTCCACCAGGAAGAGCGGCCGCGCGCCCAGGTGCGGCACCAGCACCTCGCGCCGCTCGGCATCCACGTTGCCCGTCCAGATGAGCTGCACCAGCACCACGCATCCCATGGGCCGCGTGACGCGCGCAAGCTCCCGGACGGCGGCGGCGGGGTCGGCGGCGGCGGCCAGCCCGATCTCGCCCAGCGCTACGTCGAAGATGCCGTCGCGGTACGGAAGGTCGTCGGGCGCGGCGGCCTGGAAGGTGACGCCCTCCAGCCCCGCCTCGCGCGCCCGCTGCTCGGCCTCGTCCGCCAGGCGGCCGTCCGTCTCCACGCCCACGGCCTCGCACCCGGTGGACCGGGCCAGGAAGAGCGTGGACATCCCCCGCCCCGACGCCGCCACCAGCACCTCGCACCCGCCGCGCATCTCGGTGAGGCGCGCGATGGTGCGGTACAGGTCCTCGCCGCCGGGCGGGAACACGGCGTCCCGGCTCAGGCGGACCAGGTCCAGCATCGACGGCCCGCCCTGCCGGCTGGCCGGTGCGGAGGGCGCTTCCACGGGCGGCTGCGGCATGGAGGGAAAGTATAGTCCGCGCGCTACGGGCACGCTACCCCGCGGGAGTCGCATGGTCTTCCGAACGCGATGGATCTCGGTAAGCGTGGTAAGCGGATGGGGGATCGTGAGATGCGAGAATGCGGGGTCGGGCGTTCGCGGGAGCGGCCGGGCGGATGAATCCGCGGCACGAACACGCGAATCCTCCCTGCGGAGGGTGGCTCCGGGCGGGATCGTGGGTCCCCGCTGCACGCAGATGGTGGTGGCTCGGAACCGCGGCTGGACGAGCGGATGATCTCCGCGGCGACCCTGCCGCGCTCGTGGGCCATCACTCACCCGCTGGCAGCCTCGGTAGCCCCGCCAGCGCGCGCAGGTGCTGCACCGACGCGCGGCCCAGTCCTTCGCGCACATAGCCTCCTTCGAGGATCGAGACGAGTCGGCCCGCCGCGTGCTCGTCCGCCCACGCGCGGAGGAGCGCGGTGATCGCGTACACCTCGTCGGGCTGCACGGCGAGTTGGCCCAGCGGGTCGCCGGCGAGCACGTGAAGGCCGAGCCCGAGCAGCACGATATCCGGCGATTCGGCGGCAGGGATGGTCGCGAGCGCGTTGCGGAGCGCCGCTTCCACCTCGGCGCCGCCGCTGCCTGGGGCGAGCGCGATCCACCGCTCCGGCACAACCCCGGCGGGCGGAGGCTCCGTGGGCTCCGGCGTGGGAAACGAGCCGGGATGCTGATGGATGGAGAGGAAGGTGACGCCCTCTTCCGCGCCGACGATCTCCGCCGTCGCGGGCGGGCGGATGCCGAGGTCGACCACCAGCACGCGCTCCAGCCCCTCGCGCTGGCGAAGATGCCGTGTGGTGATGGCGACGTTGTTGAAGAAGCCCAGCTCCCCCGCCGCGTCCGGCCGCGCGCCGCGTCCGTGCGGGCGCACGAGGCAGAACGCGTTGCGCGCGTCGCCGCGGAGAACGGCGTCGGCCGCGGTGATGCCGGCGCCCGCCGCCGCCAGCGCCGCCTCCCACGTCGCGCCCGAGACGGGGACGCCGTCCACCTCCAGGATCGCGCCCTCCGCCAGCGCGCGCTCCGCGGTTTCACGCACACGCTGGACGTGCTCAGCCGTGTGGACCAGGCGAAGATCGTCCTCCGTCGCGGGCACCGCCTCCACCTCCAGCAACGGATCGAACAGCGTCAGCATGTCCTTGTAGACGGCCCGCACGATAGCCGGCAGGCGTCCCTGGTGATCCACGTGGCCCCACCCGGTGTCGTGGCGCGGGCAGTCGTGGTGGCTGACGAACGCGGTGGTCTTCTCGGACACGGGCGGGCGGTGCGGGGGGGGATGGATCGCCGGCGGAAGCGCGACGGACGCTCCGCGGAAGGTACCTGAACGCCGCGTCCCGCGCATCCGCCGGCGGGACGCGTCGATCGATGGGCGAGCCGATCCACGGATCCGGCGGCGAGCGACCGGTTCACGCGGAGCCCGGTCGGTGGCGGCGGAAAGCGGAGCCCGTCTCCGGCGCTGCAGATGTCGGCTGATCGATCGAAGCGGCGCGGGCGCTCATCCGCCACGACTTCGACGGACAATCGAAGATCGAAGATCCAAGGGGACTTGACGCGGCGTGCATCCCAACGCGTACCTTGCGCCGACAGGCCGCATTCCGCACCCTTCGCCTGTCGCCGCGCATCACCCGATTCACTGCCGCAGACGGACCATGGGAACCACAGATCCTCGCATCGACGCCTACATCGAGAAGTCCGCTGAGTTCGCGCGGCCCATCCTGGCTCACATCCGCCAGGTGGTGCACGATGCGTGTCCACAGGTGGAGGAGACGATGAAGTGGAGCTTCCCGCACTTCATGTACAAGGGGATGCTGTGCGGCATGGCCGCGTTCAAGCAGCACTGCGCGCTTGGGTTCTGGAAGGGATCGCTGATCGTCGCGGGCGCCGCTGCGGGCGACGGGGAGCCCACCGAGGACGCGATGGGCCAGTTCGGCCGTATCGCCACCCTGGCCGACCTGCCGTCCGACGACGTGATCGCCGGCTACGTGCGCGAGGCCATGCGCCTGAACGACGAGGGCGTGAAGTCGCCCGAGCGCGCGAAGAAGGCGCCCCGCCCGGAGCTCGCCACCCCCGACGACTTGGCCGCCGCGCTGGCATCCGACGACGCCGCGCGCGGGCACTTCGAGAGCTTCAGTCCCAGCGCCCGCCGCGAGTACGTGGAGTGGATCACCGAGGCCAAGACCGGCGCCACCCGGGCCAAGCGCCTGGCACAGACGCTGGAGTGGGTGGCGGAGGGCAAGAAGCGGAACTGGAAATACGAGAACTGCTGACGATCCCACGCTGGAATCCAGGCGTACGGCCGTTCCTTCGGGAGGGGGCGATCACATGGGACGGACCACGCTCGCCCACATCAACAGAAAGGCGGCGCCCCACGCGGGACGCCGCCTTCCTCGTTCCTCCGATCGACCGCGCCAAGCACTCAGGCCGGCTTCGTCTTCACCAGCCCGCCCGTGCGCTCCTGGATGGACCTCACCGTGCGCTCGCGGCTGCGCAGGGCGCTGATGGCGTCGGCGGCGGCGCTGGCGGCGGACATGGTGGTGACGTACGGCACGCCGTACTGGATGGCGGCGCGGCGCGTGGCGTAGTCGTCGTACTGGCTCTGCTTGCCCAGCGGCGTGTTCACCAGCAGCGCTACGTCGCCCGTGATGATGTGGTCCACCATGTTCGGCCGGCCCTCGTTGACCTTGAAGACGCGGTCGCAGGGCACCCCGCGTGCGCGCAGGTAGCGGGCCGTGCCCTCGGTAGCCATCACCCGGAAGCCCATGTCGTGCAGGCGCCGCGCGATGGGCGTCACCGTGGCTTTGTCGGGGTCGTTCACGGTGATGATGGCCGTGCCCGACTGCGGCAGCGACATGCCGGCGGAGATCTGCGCCTTGGCGAACGCCATCCCGAACGAGTCGTCGAAGCCCATCGCCTCGCCCGTGCTGCGCATCTCGGGCCCCAGCAGGGGGTCCACCTCGGGCAGCTTGTTGAAGGGGAACACCGCCTCCTTCACCGCCACGCCGCCCACCGGGATCTGCTCCGGAAGCCCGAAGCTGGCCAGCGACTCGCCCCCCATGAGCCGCGCGGCGATGCGGGCCAGCGGCACGCCCGTGGCCTTGCTCACGAACGGCACCGTCCGCGACGCCCGGGGGTTCACCTCCAGCACGTAGACCACGCCGTCCAGGATGGCGTACTGCACGTTGATGAGCCCCACCACCCCCAGCGCCAGCGCGAAGCGCCTGGTGTGCTCGCGCATCTCCTCCACCTGCCGGTCGCCCAGCATGTACGGCGGCAGCACGCACGCCGAGTCGCCGGAGTGGATGCCCGCTTCCTCGATGTGCTGCATCACCCCGCCGATCACCACCGTCTCGCCGTCGCAGAGCGCATCCACGTCCGCCTCGAACGCGTCCTCCAGGAAGCGGTCGATCAGCACCGGCCGGTCGTGGCTCACGCTGACCGCGCGCTCGAAGTAGCCGCGCAGGCCGGCCTCGTCGTACACGATCTCCATTCCCCGCCCGCCCAGGACGTAGCTGGGGCGCAGCAGGACGGGATAGCCGATGCGGCTCGCGATCTCGGCCGCCTGGTCCACGCTCGTCGCCAGGCCGTTGGGGGGCTGGCGGATGCCCAGCTCGCGGGCCAGCGCCTCGAAGCGCTCGCGGTCCTCCGCGCGGTCGATGGCTTCCACCGAGGTGCCCAGGATGCGCACGCCGTTGGCCTGCAGCCCTTCCGCCAGCTTCAGCGGCGTCTGCCCGCCGAGCTGCACGATCACCCCCTCGGGCTGCTCCAGGTGCACGATCTCCAGAACGTCCTCCAGCGTCAGCGGCTCGAAGTACAGCTTGTCCGAGACGTCGAAGTCGGTGGAGTTGGTCTCCGGGTTCGAGTTGACCATGATGGTCTCGAACCCCGCCTCGCGCAGCGCCAGCGCCGCCTGCACGCAGCAGTAGTCGAACTCCACCCCCTGGCCGATGCGGATGGGCCCCGACCCCAGGATCACCACCTTGCGCCGGTCCGAGCGCTCGGACTCGTTCTCGTCGCCGTAGGTGGAGTACAGGTACGGCGTCTTCGCGGGGAACTCGCCCGCGCAGGTGTCCACCGTGTTGAAGACGGGGCGGACGCCCAGCGCCCATCGCCGCTCCCGCGCCGCCGTCTCCGACTCGCCCCGCAGCGCGCCCATCTGCGCGTCCGCAAAGCCCAGCCGCTTCATCCGCCGCACGTCGTCCGCCGTCGGGTCCGCCAGCGCCGCGAACTCGCGCTCGGCGTCCACGAGCTGCCGGAGCTGGGCCAGGAACCAGGGGTCGATGTTCGTCAGCTCGGCAACCTCCTCGATGCTCCACCCCGCAACCAGCGCGCGGCGGATCTGGAAGTACCGCTCCGGCGTCGGCCTGCGGAGGGCGGCGCGCAGGGTGGCGGCGGTGTCGTCCTTCAACCGGTCCTCGGCCGGCGTCTTCCCCGTCTCCCACCCCATCCGGCCGATCTCGAGCGCACGGATGGCCTTCTGCCACGCCTGCTTGAAGGTGCGGCCGATCGCCATCGACTCGCCCACCGCCTTCATCTGCACGCCCAGCGTGGCGTCGGCCGCGGGAAACTTCTCGAAGGCGAAGCGGGGGAACTTGACCACCACGTAGTCCAGCACGGGCTCGAACGAGGCCGGCGTGGTGCCGGTGATGGCGTTGGGCAGCTCGTCCAGCGAGTAGCCCACGGCCAGCTTGGCCCCGATTCGCGCGATTGGGTACCCCGTGGCCTTCGATGCCAGCGCCGAGCTGCGCGACACGCGGGGGTTCATCTCCACCACCAGCAGCTCGCCGTCCGCCGGGTTCACGGCGAACTGCACGTTGCACCCGCCCGCCTCCACCCCGATCTCGCGGATGATGGCGATGGCGGCGTCGCGCATGGCCTGGTACTCCACGTCGCTCAGCGTCTGCGCCGGCGCCACCGTCACCGAGTCGCCCGTGTGCACGCCCATGGGGTCGAAGTTCTCGATGGAGCAGATGATGACAACGTTGTCCGCGTGGTCGCGCATCACCTCCAGCTCGAACTCCTTCCACCCGATCACGGAGCGGTCGACGAGCACCTCGTGCACGGGCGAAAGGTCCAGCCCGCGCCGCACCTGCTCCTCGAACTCCGCGCGGTTGTACGCGATGCCGCCCCCCGTGCCGCCCAGCGTGAACGACGGGCGGATGATGGCCGGATAGTCGGTGGATTCCACGATGCGCAGCGCCTCGTCCAGCGACTTCGCGAAGCCGCCGTGCGGAAGCTTGAGCCCGATGCGGCGCATGGCCTGCGCGAACTGGCTGCGGTCCTCGGCCATGCGGATGGCCCGCGCGTTGGCGCCGATCAGCTCCACGCCGTAGCGTTCCAGGACGCCGCTGTCGTGCAGCTCCAGCGCCACGTTCAGCGCGGTCTGGCCGCCCATGGTAGGCAGGATGGCGTCGGGCTTCTCCTTGGCGATCACCCGCTCCACCCACTCGGGGGTGATGGGCTCGATGTAGGTGGCGTCAGCCAGGTCGGGGTCGGTCATGATCGTGGCCGGGTTGCTGTTGACCAGGATCACGCGGTACCCCTCTTCGCGCAGCGCCCGCACCGCCTGCGTGCCGCTGTAGTCGAACTCGGCCGCCTGCCCGATCACGATGGGCCCGCTGCCGAGGATCAGGATGCTCTTCAGGTCGGTGCGCTTGGGCATCTGCCGTCTTCCCTGCGTATGTGCGAGCGCGCGTGCGCGAGCGCCGGCCCGCGCCCCGTCGTGGGGGCTGGGCCGGCGCGGGCGCGACGCGAGAGTCTTCGTCGGGGCAGGAATCTACGCTTACAAGGCCGGTGACGAAAGAACACGCAGGTCTCTGCGTTGCCACTGCGCCTTCGCAGCGCGATAGTACCGTGATTGAAGGGCACGTTCTGAGGTTGCACTGCCTCCGCACGGACCACTTCGTGCATCGGTGAAGCGGGAATGACTCGAACGCTGGGAGTAGCCGCGCGGGGAGGTTTCTTCACAGAGCGGGATCTACGCCGCTGACGCCAAACCTCCCTGTTCACTTGTAGACATTCACTAAACTTTACCCCGATCATGGTGAAGAAAACATCGAGAAGGAAGCCGCTTCAGTATGGCCCAGTGTTGGTATGTGAAGGAGCAATGAAGGGTCGCATTGGTTACTATGATGATGATGCGTACAATGAGGAACGCGAGCGCGACGATGCTATCGTCTACTTTGGGCGGATGATTTACGCGCGAACCTACACAGTGATCCCTTTTGAGCATCTCGCGCAGATCACGACCCAAGCACTGATCCGCCGGCATGAAGCCCTGACGCAAGCAGTTACCCCATACGCCCAAGCTCCGTTAAAGGGTAACAAACGCGCGGACGCGCTGGAAGAGCTACAGCTTATCGAAGGGTTGCTGGCGGAGCGGATGTTAACTGCACGTGGTAAGAAGGCAAGAAAGAAGACGCGTGTATTCATCTCACATTCGTCTTTGGACAAAGAGTTCGCAATTTGGATTTCCGTAGACCTTAAGAATTCTGGTTACGACGTGTGGCTCGATTCGTGGAATATCAAGGTGGGGGAGTCAATTCCAAGCGCCGTAGGAGTCGGCCTCGATGTGTGCGATTTTGTCGCAGTTGTCTTATCGTCTCACGCGGTAAATTCTCGCTGGGTCGAAAATGAGTGGCACGCAAAGCACTGGGACGAGGTCCAACAGGGACGCGTTCGAGTGTTACCTCTGCTTATCGAGGATTGCACCGTGCCTACCCTGCTGAAAACCAAAAAATATGCGGATTTCCGACATGACCATCAGCATGGTCTAGATGAACTACTCGATTCACTGGCTCATCACGCCGCGAAAAAATCGCGTCCTTGACTGTGGCCGGATTGCGGTTGACCAGGATCAGCAGTATCCGTCTTCCCGCCAGCGCCCGCACCGCCTGCGTGCCGCTGTAGTCGAACTCGGCCGCCTACCCGATCACGATGGGCCCGCTGCCGAGGATTAGGATGCTCTTCAGGTCGGTGCGCGTGGGCATCTTCCGTCTCTTGCCAGCGAATGTGCGAGAGCGAGCGCCGGCCCGCGCCCGTCGTGGGGGCTGGGCCGGCGCGGGCGCGACGCACGGTGGCGGTCGAGGCGGGAATCTAGGGGGTGGCGAGCTGCGGGGAAAGTGCGATCAGCGGCCTTTTCACCGCAAATCCCGGCAGTTACGTTCCAAACGCAGAGTCGTCCGCAACCGCAGTCCGGAGAAGCCCAGCTATGGCCAGCAAGCCAGTGGTCCACAGCCATCCAGAGATCGTAAGCGGCGAGCCCGTGTTCATCGGCACGCGCGTGCCCGCCCGGAACCTGCTGGACTGGATCGAAGGGGGGCACACGCTGGACGAGTTCCTGGACAACTTCCCGTCGGTGACCCGGGACCAGGCGATCGCATTCCTCGAGCAGGCCACGGAGGCGTTCCTCTCGCACGTTCCCGACGCGGCATGAACGACAAAGCCTCAACCCTGCCGGTTCGTCCTGCTCGATGAGATGCTGCCGCGGCTGCTTGCCCGCGAACTCCCGGGTCATCGGGTGGCCACCGTTGCTGCCCAGGGCTGGACTGGAATCGTAAACGGCGAGCTGCTGCGGAGAGCGGAAGCGGCGGGTGTTGAGGTATTCCTGACCGCTGACCGCAAGATGGAGTACCAGCAGCGCTTGTCCGGACGCACCTTCGGCGTGGTAGTGATCGCCGCCGGCGGCACGAAGCTGGAGGATCTGCACCTGCTCGGAGATGCGTTGCGCGAGGCGGTCGCGAGCGTCACGCCCGGCGAGGTGCTTCACGTCAGCCGGGGCGGATGACGGGGAGGAACAAATTGTAACCTATCTGTCGCCTAGACCGTTTCTGTCAGCATGTTGGTGGCGCGGAGACACACGGGGCGGTAGGATCCGAGATGTAGCGTACGGACCCGCGCACAAAAGTGCGTCCGCGCGCGCATCGAAAAGCGCGGCAGTTCGCTTTCGACCCGGAACTGCCGTCAACGTCTCTCGGTTCGGCCTTTAGATCCGAATCTGCCGCCATAGCACAGCCCTCGAGTCGGCTTGCGCCGTGGCATAGGCGTCCCCTTACTCGAAGCCGTCTTCGTAACGACCGTGAACAAGCACAGCCTCCTTCCCGGGCGAAAGATTGAGATCCGCCTCGCTGAGCATTTGACGAAGGCTGCGGCGGGGCAAAGAGCACCGGTATACGATTAGATCCGCACACTTCAGACTGAAACGTTGTCTCCCGAAATCATCGTGCTAGAGCGCATCTCCGCCGTGGCGGACTGGAAGCTCGCGGAGAGGTACTGGATTGCGCTGTGTCGCAAATGGACGGCCGCCGACCTGCCGCATCTGCATCCGCCGCAAACCGCAAAGAGTGTTGCCGTGGTGATCGCTGGTATTCAACTCTTGAACGTTCGCAGCGGTGGATGACGGGCGGCTCGCGCACGCAGCCTCCTCCCGCCGCGGCCGAGCGCCGTGGGGACACGGGCTTGCGTAACCCTCCCCCGAGCGCACCACGCGCCTCCTGCAGTGCGGCCACTTTCCGCGCAGCACACCTGAACCCACGCAAGGAGTGCACGCGTGAGCACGACCAACCAAGTCCGGCGCGCCCTAGCCCGCCCCGCACCCCATCGGGAGCGCCGAAGCGCTGGAGAGACGGACGCGAGTCCGCGTCCGACCGCGCGCCGCGTCGAAAACGTGGCTCCCGGGCGCGCGGGAGCGGTCCACGCGCGTGAGGCTTGACCGGACGCGCGTGGTTGACCGGTCCCGCGCACGGGCGCATGTTATCGCATTCGTCTCCCGACGCTCCGCTCTCGCCTCTCGCCCGACCCCTCCCGATGAGCGATCCGCTCCCGCCGCCGCCGCTGGCCGACGACGAACTCGCCTCCGATACCGCCCAGGTCGAGTCCGCCACCGTCGACGCTGCCTCCTCCCCCGCCCCGCTCCCCGTCCCCACCCCCGAACGCCCGCTCGGCGACATCGCCCTGTCGCTTTCGGGCGGCGGGTACCGCGCGGCGGGCTTCCACCTGGGCGTGCTGGGGTTCCTCGACAGGGTGGGGCTGCTGAAGAGCGTCTCGGCGCTGTCCACCGTCTCGGGCGGAAGCATAGTGGGGGCGGCGTGGGTGACGTCGGTGCTGGACGGGGTGGCGTTCGCGGCCTTCCGCGACCGCTTCCGTGCCTTCCTGCGGCGGACGAACGTCATCGGCGAGGCGTTGCGGCACCTGGTGGGGCGGCGCAGGGTGGGGCACCCGCGCTGGCCCAGCCTCATCGGCTCGGCGGCGCACGTGTACTCCGCGCCGGGCTTCCTGGGCGAGCGGAAGTTCGCGGAGCTGTACGACCCGCGGCTGCCGCTGCGCGAGGTGATCTTCAACAGCACCGAGTTCCACACGGGCGTCGACTTCCGCTTCCGCCGCAGCGACAACCCGCTGGCGAAGATCGGCAACGGCAACGTGTGGATGCCGCGCGAGGTGGCGAACCACGTGCGCCTTGCCGATGTCGTGGCGGCCTCGTCGTGCTTTCCCGGCGCGTTCGAGCCCTTCCAGTTCCCGGACGAGTTCGCCTGGCCGGCCGACTATCCGCTCGCCGAGGCGAAGAAGGCGCTGGGCGCGGCGTTCGAGGGCGGGCTGCCGCTGATGGACGGCGGCATCTACGACAACCAGGGGGTGGAGAGCCTGGTGCTGGCGTACGACCACGGGCAGGCAGCCACCCTGCTGATCTCGGACACCAGCCCGCGCCAGAGCGACTTCTTCACGTTCCCGGCGGCGCGCGGACCCGGCTGGGTTACGATCCGTCTGGTGAACTGGCTGGGATGGGCGCTCTTTGCGCTGGCGCTGCTGTCGTTCGGCGTCCTGCTCGTCACCGCGATGCGTCGCTGGACCGGCACCGCGGCGGACTGGCTTCTGTACGTGGTGCCCGGCGCCCTCGCGCTGTCCACGGCCGTCGGCCTCGGCTGGCTGCACCACCGGCTGAAGGTGGGGGCCGCGCAGCTTCGGGCGGACGTGCGGGTGGAGGGGATCTGGGCAGACCTGCGCCGGCTGACGGTGGGCGAGGCGGCAGGCATGGCCGAGCTGCGCGCGTCGTCGCTCATCGCGCTCACCTCGTCGGTGTTCATGAAGCGCATCCGCTCACTCGTCTACAAGAGCGTCTTCCAGGACCCGCGCTTCGAGCAGCGGCGCATGGCGTGCCTGGTCTACGGCCTGGAGGAGAGCCGGCCCAAGCTCTTCGGACAGCACCCGTGGCTACGGCCGAACCCCGCGCTGGTGGCGAAGGCGAAGCAGGCCGAGCAGATGGCAACGGCGCTCTGGTTCGACGACCCCGCCCAGCTCGACACGCTGGAAGAGGTGGGCGCCGCCACCATCTGCCTCGTCCTCATCAAGCTCATCCTCGAGGACCGCGCCGCGGAATCCGCCATCCCCGGCTCCCCCGTGGCGGACCTGCTCCAGCGCCTGCGTTCGGAGTGGGATCGGATCAACGCCACGTAGCCCTTTCTACCGGTCACGGGCGAGTCGAACCGCACGTTCGATGGAGGGCGCCGGCCATGATCGTGTCCGGGAATCCGTCCGACCCGGCGGCCTCCGCATCCCGAACGGAGGCCGCCGTGGTTGTGTCGACAAAAAGGCCTGTCGCACGCATCGACGCGGCGCGCGCCCGCTGACGGACTGTCGTCCGCGCGTTGTCGAGTGGGAGATTCCGGGCACGGATGAGGCGGCTTATCTTCCCTGCCGAATCCACGATCCGACGCAACTCCGTTCCGCGCCCACCCACCCGCAGCCGATGCCGGTGATCCGACGCGGCCGGTCCCATGCATGCATCCTGGCGGCGCTCGCGGCCGGCGCCTGCGCCGAGACGCCGGCGGCTGAGGGGCGCGTGGTGTTCCGCGACGACTTCGACCGCGAGAACGGGATGGTGTCGCGCGCGGACTTCCACGGCCTGCGGCAGTGGGAGGTGGCGGGCGGATCGGTGGACCTGCAGGGCACCTATCCGTTCGCGTACCTGCCGCCGGGCCACGGGATGTACGTGGACCTGGACGGCTCGCGCGGCCACGCCGGCACCCTGCGCACGCGCGCCGAGCTGCGGCTTGCGCCCGGCGAGTACGTGCTGCGCTTCTCGCTGGCGGGCACGCAGTGGGTCAGCGCTCCCAACACCGTCCGCGTGTCCGTGGGCAACGTTCTCCACCGCGCCGTCACCCTCCCCGCCTTCGCGCCCGTGCACCGATACCAGGCCGTCTTCACGGTGCGCGCACCCACCCGCGCCCACATCCAGTTCGCGCAGGCGGGCGGCGACGACATGGGGCTGCTGCTGGACGACGTGGAGCTGATCCGCCGATGAAACCGCCGCCCGCAGGTCCTGACATCCGGCGTGATTCCACGATGGAACGCGCCCACGTCGCTCCTCTCCGGGGCGAGGAGCCGTCCGACGGACTTCCCGGTGCGGCGAACGATGCCCGGATTCCCGCCGGCGCCGCGCGCTACGGTCGGACGGGTGGACGCACGGGATCGGGGGTCCGCACGCGCACCTTCCCCGCGCTTGCCGGCATCGCGGCGGCGCTGCTTCTGCTGGCGGTTGGGGGATGCGAGGCCAGCAAGTCGGAGCGCGCGCATGTGGTGTTCCACGACGACTTCGACACGGAGAACGGGCTGGTGTCGCGGGCGAACTACACCGGGCTGCGGCAGTGGGAGATCGTGACGGGATCGGTGGACCTCGCCGGGACGTATCCCTTCGATCTGCTGCCTCCTGGCAACGGGATGTACCTGGACCTGGACGGCGCGAGCGGAAAGGCGGCCGTCCTGCGCAGCCGGCGGGCGCTCGTGCTGGAGCCGGGCGAGTACACCCTGTCGTATCGGCTGGCGGGAAGCCAGCGCGTGAGCGACCCGAACACCGTGCACGTGTCGCTGGGCGGCGTCTTCCGCGACTCCGCCACGCTGCCGCAGTATGCGCCCATGCGCGCGTTCGTCCGGCGCTTCGTGGTGCGCCGGCGGACGGTCGCGCGCCTGGAGTTCGCCCACGAGGGCGGCGACAACTTCGGCGTGCTGCTGGACGACGTGACGCTCACGCGCCGCTGACCAGGCGGGCCGCCGCCCCGTCGCGAGCTTGCCGGTTCCCGCAGCCGGCCGCACCTTTCGCCGCACGGCCCGCATCCCGCCGCCCCCGAGCCATCCGCCGTGACCCGCGCCGCCGTCCCCCCGCGGAACCCGACCCGCCCCGACCCCGACGCACCACCGTGGCCCGCGCCCGGCGCTCATGGCGGGCGCCGGTGGACGCGCACGGCGGCGCTGTGGGGGATCAGCTTCGCGTTCTGGGCGGGCGCCGTGCTGCTTCTCGGCCTGCGCAAGTACGTCACCCGGCGCATCGTTTGGCCGCCGGCGTACTTCGGGCGGATGATACACGGGCTGGCGCCGGACTACGTGGGATACGCGCTGCTCACGCCGATGGTGGTGATGCTGGCCGACCGCCTGCCCGTGCTGGGCGCGCACCGGCGGCGCAACCTGCTGCTGCACCTGCCCCTCGGCCTGGCCTTCTCGCTCGGCGCCTCGGCGATCGCGGCGTGGATGGACTCCGACCTGTATCCCACCGTCCCCTCCGTGGGCCCGCCGCCGCTCTGGATCCGGACGCGGTACGTGTTCGCCATCCACTTCAGCGACGACCTGCTGGCCTACTTCGCCATCCTGCTGGCGGCGCACGCCGTGTCGTACTACCGCGCGTACCGGGCGAGCGAGATCCGCGCGGCGCAGTTGGAGGCGCGCCTGTCGCTGGCCCAGCTCGAGGCGCTTCGCAGCCAGATCCAGCCGCACTTCCTGTTCAACACGCTGCACTCCATCTCGGCGCTCATGGGCACCGACGTCGAGAGCGCGCGCAAGATGATCGGCGACCTCAAGGCGCTGTTGCGCCTGGCCACCGAGCGCAGCGACGCGCAGGAGGTGACGCTGGCGGCCGAGCTGGAGTTCCTGGACCAGTACGTCTCCATCCAGCGCACGCGCTTCCGCGACCGGCTGACGCTGGACTACGTGGTCGATCCCGGCGTGCTGGACGCCGTGGTCCCGCGCCTGGTCCTGCAGGCGCTGGTGGAGAACGCCATCCGCCACGGCCAGGGTCCCCGCAGCGAGCCCGGCCGCATCGAGGTGCGGGCCGAGCGCGACGGGCGCGACGTGCTGCTCGTGGTCGCCGACGACGGCGTGGGCGTCGCCACTCCGGACGGGCGCCCGGCCCGCGAGGGCATCGGCCTGGGCAACACCCGCGCGCGCCTTCGCACCCTGTACGGCGACCGGCAGTCGCTGCACGCCGCCGGCCCGCCGGAGGGCGGCTTCCGCGTGGAGATCCGCGTGCCCTACGCCACCGCGCCGCAGAACGGCGTGCCGGAGCGGCCGAGGCAGGACGTCCCGCCGGAACCCGGGCTCCGGCTCCGGCGGGCCGGCGCCCTGCCGGAGGCGCCGTGACCGCCGTGGAGGCGGCCGCCGCCAACGCGCCGGACCGGCGCTCCCCGTGGCGCCCGTGGGCCGTCGCGCTCGCCGTGTGGGCGCTGATCGGCACCGGCACCGCGGTGCAGCGGTGGTGGGGAAACGTCCTTCTCGGCAGCCCCAGCTTCTTGGGCGACGAGTTGCGGACCTCGCTGCCGCGCTACCTCATCTGGGGCGCCCTCACGCCGCTGGTGTGGGTGCTTTCGCGGCGCTTTCCCGTGGCGGGGCGCGGCGCGTGGCGGCACGTGCTGGTGCACCTGGCCGGCTGCGCGGCGTACGTCGCGGTGCAGACCGTCGCCTTCACCCTGGCGGCCCTGGCCTACGCAGGCATCCGCCGCATGCCCGGCGCGGCCGTCTTCGGCATGACGCTGCTGGGATACCTTCCGTACGACGTCGTCCTCTACCTGGCCGTCGCCGGCGTCTACCACGCCGTCACCTACCACCGCGCCTACGTGGCCCGCGCCGTGAAGGACGCGCAGCTCGAGACGCGCCTGGCGCAGACGGAGCTGGACGCCCTCCGCGCCCACCTCCAGCCCCGCTTCCTCTTCGGCAGCCTGGACGCCGTGTCGGGCCTCATGGAGAGCGACGTGCGCGGCGCGCGGAAGGCGCTGGCCGACCTGAGCGAGCTGCTGCGCCTGTCGCTGAACGAAGGCGGCGGGCGCCCCGTGCCCCTCAGCGACGAGCTGGACCTTCTGGAGCGATACTTCGCCGTGCGCGCCATGAGCCGCGGCGGTGCCGTGCGCCTGCGGCTGTCCGTCCCCGACTCCGTGCGCGACACGCTGGTGCCCCCCGCGCTTCTGCAGCCGCTGGCCGACCAGCTCCTTTCCGGCGCCGGTCCGGCGGACGCCGCCGCCCGCCTGGAGGTGAGCGCTGCCCGCGTCCCCGGCGGCCTGCGCCTCTCCCTGCGCGTCGACGGACCGCGCCCGCCCGCGGCGGACGACGGCGCCGGCCTGCTGGACGCGGTGGAGGCGCGCCTGGTGCGGATCTGCGGCGAGGGCGCCACCCTCCGCCGCGACACGGCCGCGGGATCGGGCATCTGCGTGCACGTCCACATCCCCGAGGGGTGGGCGTTCCGCACGGCGTGAGTACCGCGCCGGATTCCTGGCTCCGGCGCCGTCTGTGGCACGATTGGAGGAGGGGTTCGCTCCGAGACTTGGTTCGCCAGCGACAAACGAGAGCACCGAGGTAAAACGCATGGGCATCTGGTTTGTACGAAGCAACGGAGAAACGCTGCACAACGATCCGAACCTCCCGACGTTCGTCCCGGGTGAACCGCCCACCTTCCCGAAGCGGTCATTTCGGTACCGAGAAGAATGCCTTCGAGATGGGTTCGTGCGGGTGGGATGGCCCGCTGCCGGGGATCTGCGCCAGCCCGGCTGGGAAGCGCGCGCGGACCACATCTATTCACCTTCTATGCAACCGCATCACCGCAGCTACCTTCAGCAATTCTCTACGATTCGGACGGGAGACATCGTTCTGATGCCATCGGAGCAGCATCCGTATTTGGTGCACATCGGCGCGGTGGTGATTCGGGACACCCGGACACGGCAGGTAACAACGGTACATCCTGGCCTGCCGGCCTATCGGTATCACTTTGATGTTGGGCACGGCGACTGGTTCGAGAACGCGCACCGCGTAGATGTGCTCTGGGACGCAGACGCCGAGGGGCGAGCCGAAGCACACGATCTCCCGATGCTCCGTGGGTTGTGGCGACGGGCTTTCGCTCCGGTTCGGCAGGGAGCCAGCGACGTCGCCACGCTTGCCCGCGGCCTCGGCCTGCCGACCACGTGAGCTAGGGTCTGAACATCCGAGTGTGCGGACGTGACATAGCTTCCGAGTCGATCGCAGGCCAGGTACGGCGTTCGACCGTAGCACAGGTGCGGAGGCATGGCCTTGCGGCCCGTATCTGCATCCCTTCCCGTCGTCCGCAGGTTGCACGAAGTGTTTGCGCGGTTATTCGGCGAACATTGGACGCGGGCGCGTCCGTTCCGCCGCCGACGCTTGTTCCCACCCAGGTGCCGTTCGCGCCGCGAATCCGTGGTTTCGTACCTGGACGGTTGGGCGGGCGGTGGACGGGGGCTATCCATGGTGCACGCCGAGAGGGCGTATCCGCCGTGCAGCACCGCGCCGAAACCGGCGGCTCGGGCGGCGCTGCCAACCGCGAGCCTCCCGTCCTCCTGCTTCCGCCATGCAGCCAGCGCCGTTCCCCACACCGCGCGTCCTCCGGCGCAGCCGCCTCCGCGCGCCGCCCGGGAGCCCGCCTCCCGCCACGCCGGGACGGCTTCTTCCGGCGTCGGCGCGCGCACGCTGATGCGCCCCCGCCTCGCCCTGGCCTCCGGGAGCCTTCTCGCATGGCTGCTGCTCGCCGTGATGCAGGCCGCGCGCGCGTGCCTGGCGTCGCTGCGCGCGGGCGCCGCGGTGCACCTGGGCGCGGTGCTGTGGACGGAGACGGTGCTGCACCTGTCGTGGGCGCTGCTCACCCTGGCCGCGTTCGCCGTCGCCGGCCGAGTACCCGCCCGGCGGGCGCGGGATCTGCCGCCGCACCTTCTGGCCGCCTCCGTTCTCACCGGCATGCACCTGGGCGCGCTCGCCGCGGCCACCGCGGCCGGGATGCTGGACGCGGAGATCGCCGCCTTCCCCGTTCCGGGCCACGCCTCCCCCGGGGCGCTGGCGGCGGGCGCGGCGTACGACCTGGCCGTGTACGCCGGCGCCGCGGCGGTGTGGC
>JAQBQD010000184.1 GCA_028287185.1 Gemmatimonadota bacterium
CTACACGGCCCTCCTCGACGCCGCCACCGACGCCTGGAAGAAGGTCTGCCTCGACCCCGCACGCATCCGCAGCGTTTGTGCGAAACCCTACCTCATGCTAGGCACGAACTAATTGTGTTGCGTATGAGATACCATCGTGTGTCAGCGTTAGCCTAATCCAAACTACGCTACGGCGTGAACGCGGCCGATCGGAAAAGGCGGTCCACATGGTGTAGGTTTGGAAATCCGCGGATCATAGCCCCCCTCCTCGTCGGTCCCAACCTCGCGGCCTATCGCACGCGCAAGACTACCTCAACCGTTGCTGCAACAAGTAGCGCGCGAACGCTCCAAATTCTTTGTGAGCAGTTCTTCACAAAGGCCGACGGAGGTTTCAAGTCTCCTCCTGCAGCCCACGGAGCATATCCTCGGTGACCTCTCCAACTTGGTTCCGCCATTCAACTCCCGGTGCTGGCACCCGCAATCCATCCTCGTGCTGGAGCCACACCCCGCTGCCAGGCTCAAGGTGGCCCACCGCCCGCCCTTCGTACCCGCAGGCGCTGACGCCCTCCAAAATGGCGTCGGCGTGGTGGGCCGCGCAGGTCACAACGAGCACGAAGTCGGTCGACGCGCTCAACCCTAACCCAACCGGGTCAACGTTCATCAGCCGAGCTACGGGCTCGACGCCGGGATGCAAAGGGAGCGCCTCACCCTGTAGTACGACCGCGAGGGAGTTGAGCTCACCGATTTCACGGGCAGTTGCCCGTAGCCCATCGGAGACATCTTGGCAAGTGACACGGAAGCCGGCATCGGAGAGCCAACGGCCCAAGCGAGGCTGCGCAACCGGACGCCGCCAGCAGTCAAGGAGCGATTCCCAGACGGCCGAGGTGAGATCGCGCACTAGCTCCACACGCCCCGCCTGGATTGCCGCACCCGCGCCCCCGATTAGTCCTGTCACGATTACCACATCGCCAGGCTCCGCGGTGGACCGTGACAACGCTTTCCCGGCTGTGGTGAGGCCGATCGCTGTCCCGGAGAGGATCAGGCGCTCGGCGCTCCCCGTGTCACCCCCTAAGAGGCGCGCGTTATAGGCGCGACACCCGTCATCGATCCCAGCCATCACGTCGCGGAACTGCTCGAGTCCCATCTCCGACGGGTACCGAACAACCACTAGAATACCAATAGGTGCGGCCCCCATTGCTGCGATGTCGCTGATGTTTGCCGTCACCAGAAACCGGCCAATATCGGCATTCCCTAAAAACCCCTTCTCATAAAGCAGGAACTTGGGGCCACGTATGTAGTCAGTCCCCACCACTAGGTCGCCCACCCCGTCAATGGAGACAACCGCACAGTCGTCCGAATCGCGGGCGTCCAGCCGGATACTGTAGTCACACCCTTGCACCGCATGCACTCCACCGCTGACAATGCTCGGAAGCGCGTTGACCAGCCACGCGACCCGCGATTTCTCATCAGCCATACGACCCTCGGCGCGAGGTGAGCAACTCGAGCGACTCTCGGAATAGTGTGCCGCGTGGCACAACGCCCCAGTCCACCCGCTCCTCCCCGACACCACACAGATCCGCGATCAGGTAACGGGACCCATGCCGGACCAGCGGCTTGGGAGTCCCGATCCAGATCTCCCCGCCAACAGTGAGGGTGAGGTACTCCGGCAGATGAAGAAGGTGACCACGGATCGACGCGTAATCGTCTTGACGGAAAGTAGCTACTCCGTTCATGTATCTCGGGACGACCTCCGGCACTCGCAATGCCACCTCGATCTCGCACATGGGCACGACGTGGACATGTGCGTGGCAGACGCAATCCCATAGCGAGTGGAAGTCCGCCGCACCGTGCTCCACCAGAAGTGTCCCCGTCCCGAATGCCGCCTCAACTTCGGCGCGGCACTCACCAACGAAAACCTGCAACTCGCTATACTCGTTCCACGCCAGCGCTGAAGAGCGCATAATATGTTGTCGGGTGACACATAAACAGTGTCCTAACATCATCGGTGACGCGTCCACGAGAAGTGCGGCGACACGCCCAGAGCGGACCAGGCGATCGCTTTCGGCGACTCTTTCGATCTCCTCACAAATACCTGAGTCGTCACAAAAGCTAGGCGGATGTATTTGCGAATCCTCAGACATAGCGTGTGCCAAGAAGATGAAGGTTTACAGCAACGCGGACCAGCGGATACGTGTCGAATTGCTGTAAACCTAGCAGGAGGAGCGACAGGCAGCGGAAGTATTCCTCTTTCTTTGCTTCCTCGGTAAGCACCGGCCCTCCTTGGAGAGCGCGGTCGCAAGCCTCGCGGACCGCCCGGACGCAGGCGATCATGGCCGCCAGAGCCCGAGCGCCTTCCGACGGCGCGGCCGCAGCCACGATTTGTCCAGCGACGTCGCACGACCAATGCTCATTGAGCGCTACGTCGACCGGCCCGAGGAGCCCGGGATGGATATGGCGGGGAAACATCATGAAGCGGAGCGACGACTCCATCATCACAAAATCTTTGAATAGGTGCTGGTCGCAACCCGCATGCGCGAAGTCAATCAGCCGAGGGTCGCCGGAGGACGAGAAAACGACGTTGCTAAGATGAAGGTCCCCGTGCGTGGCGCCTACCCACAGGGGTCGAAGAGGCACGTCGAGGACTCGCTCAATCATGCCACGGGGGTTGGTGAACTTCATTCCATAGGCGACGAGCGGTGCCTCGTGGCTCTCGAAAAGCCGGGAGAGCCGGTCAGTAGAGTTATTTCGCAGCCGCACATACCCTCCATACTGATCCTTGAACTTCCTTACGTCTCCCTTTTCCGTAAATACGTGGGCAACGGAGAACTTCGTGTATGTCCTTTGGATCGCTGTGATGACCTCGCTAAGATGTTCGTCAGGTTCTGCAACCCTCGGCCGCAAGGCGAGTTCGTACTTGTGCTTCAACTCGACGACCCTGCCGACGCCGCCCTGCGCAGAGATTAGTCGATACAAAAGCGCCTTCTGCCCCTCTCTTGTTGGACCGACAGGTTTTTCGACGTGGAGGTCGTCGAACTTGTTCCGTACTCCGGATGCGGCGGCGTACTCCCTCTCGATCTTCATCACGCTGTCCACTTTTACCACATATGGAATGGCGCCCGGAGGAGTAAGCCGATACAGAACTGCGCCCGAAAGTCCAAACCGCTCGAACATTGACACTGACGCGCGCTTCTCCTTGACACGGTCAAGCGCTCTCTTAAGGAGATCGAGATGCGAGGCGGAAATCGTTTCGTTGACCAAACGCTGACGTGTCATTGATTATCCTGTAATCGAAATGAAATAGGCGCGCCATGCGCGCCACGACATCGCTCCAGACATCGCGTATGGAGCGGCATAGTATGCATCGCGCGAGGTGTATAGGGGAATGGTTAGCCCCGCCCGGGCAAGTATCAGCCCGGAAACCAACGTAGCCGTCTTGCCGCACCCATCAGCGAAAAGGTGGCCCCGCAGATCGATCGCCCATATGGCCCAAGCCGCCACATCCACGTCGCCAGCGGTCGACTGTCCACCCATCCGATAGAAGAACGCGGCATACTCTAATATGGCGGCGGCTGGGAGGTACGGAAACCCAGACGCAGGGTCATTCTTGCGGTATAGTAAGCCCGGCTTCAGCACGCCGCAGCCGAATATGGCGTTGATCTCCTCAGTGACGACGCGCAGATCAAGCGGCGCGGCGGCGTCCACTAGGAGTTCCTCTACAAGATCCAACGCGGTGCCCGCGTTCGCTTCCGTCGTGCGACGGACGTCATCCTTCGTAGCCAAGGCGAGCGCCTCGTCCTTCCCTGGCGTAGAGCCGGTGCTCACGTGACCCGTCATCAGAGTTCGCGACAGGGTGCCGAGATTGAGTCTGAGCCTCTCGCGGACTTGCAAGGCGGTCATGTTTCCATCCCGTCCACCATGCGCGCCGCTCGTTCCGCGAATGGGATTCCGAAATGCTCAAAGGTGTTCCCATTATCGTACTCTATACGGCTACCACGGCCGTTCCGCACTATGACGCCCCTCCCCCGCGTGACTCGTCCGATCACTGTGACGCTATCGGGCACAGGGCGATGAGGAGCAAGAGTTCCAATCAGATTCAGGTCGAGGCCCATAGCAAAGGTGAGTTCCACGGGACTACGCCCAACGAGTTGCGCCACCTTACGCACGAGCGGATGAAGCGGGAGCCGCTCCTCATCGATCTCGAGTTCACAGGCGGACGACTTCGCCAGCTCGAGGAGCGATCTCCCTACCCCGTCCGTATTGTCGATGCACGAGGTGCATGCACCATCGGCAGCCAGTTGCACGCCGAGCGCTACACGGGGTTCCGGAGACCAGAGCGACCGGCGAAGAGTTGCTACTTCGCGAGCGCCCAATGGCCCGGTATGACGATCCCAGCGGGCGAAGTAGGTGATCGCTGCACTAGGAAGTCCCAGGCTTCCGCTGCAGAAGACCGCGTCACCCCGCCGCGCACTGCCCCGAGTCAACGCCCGCGAGGGCTGGAGTTCCCCAAGCGCAGTGGCTCCGATGGAGAGCATGCGACTCTCCTTAGTGTCACCACCGGCGAGCGCCGCCCGGTAGCGCCGAGCCGCGCGGATGAAGCCCCCAGCGAGCGATAGGAAGTCGCGAACCGGGGTGGAGGAAGGCGCCCGGACCATCCAAAGAAGCGCTATCGGGGTGGCTCCCATACTCGCGAGGTCGCTGATATTCACGCGGACAGCGTACTCACCCAGTTCAGCCGGGGAGATCAGTCCGCGTGCCCAAGCAAACAGGTCTTCGGGAACATTGTCGCATGACGCGACAAGGTCGTATCCGGGGCTGATAGTAATGAGCGCGGCGTCATCGCCGATCCCAGTCTTGACCGGAGGCCGGGCGCGGCCTGCCAGCCGCGAAATCTCAGTAATCAGACCGCGCTCACCGATTTCTCCAATTGTTCCCGGCGGAGACGAGTCGTTGCTCTGCATTGCAAATGCCGTCGTAAGGTGAACAGCGTCCGTGGAGTCGGCGACTCGGCCGGACACACGCCGCTCGGCACACCGACTGGCCTACGGGACTGGGCCCGTCGAGCGCGTCGGGGTGTTCCCCGTCAGCGCGCTGTAGTCGACGGAGTTCGGGCCGACGCTCACAGTATATTTGCCTCTGCGGCCGGGCGCCACGCCGTAGAAGTGCGCCGGTTCATAAGCACGCCGCCCGACGCAGCCGCCAGATAAAAGCTGATCCGCACAATTACACCGCGGAGACCTCAAAGAAACGTTGGAAGACCGGCTTTCCTCCCCCGGCCGCTCCGTGCACCTGTTCCCACCAGCGGAGATGGGCCTACCCTCCCAGCGCCACGCCGTGTGTAACCGGCTCAGGCGTGCACGCTGTCGGTGGACCACCGGAGCACGCGTACCGCCGCTTCCCACAAAGGCGGCGTCCGGGTCCGTGCACCTCACGGCCGTGTCTAACTCACGTCCCCCCATACCACTCGTAGCCCCGGTCCGTCCAGTACCCGCCGTTCCGCTCCGGGAGAAACACGATCTTCGTGAGGTACTTGGTGTTCTTGTAGCCCAGCTTCACGGGCGAGTGCAGGCGGGCCGGCGCGCCGTACGCGGGGGAGAGCGGCTTGCCCTCGTGGCCGTATGCGATCACGGTCTGCGGGTGCATGGCGCTTTCCAGGTCCCAGCTCTCGTGGTAGCCGTCGTCGAACGACTGGAAATCCACGTAGCCGGCGGCGGGCAGCGCGCCGGCCAGGCGCGCGATCTCGCTCATGCGCACGCCCGTCCACTGCGTGGTGGCCGTCCATCCCTCCACGCAGTAGTGGTTCACGCGCTGCGTCACCGACCGCTGGCGCATCAGCTCCGGCAGGGTCAGGCGCAGGGGACGGCGCACCAGGCCGGAGACCTCCAGCGCCCACTCGCCCATGCGCGCGGCGTCCCACGTGGGCACGCCGCGCGAAACGTAGTACGAGGGGAAGGCGCCGCCCACCAGCCGCTCCGTCGCGGGATGGTCCATGGACGTATGGCGGAACAGGAAGCGCTCCACGCCCTCGTTCTCGCGCATGGCGAAACGCAGCGCGCCCCGCGCGGCGGCGGGCCCGTGCGAGTCGCACGCACCTAGCACCATCGCGCCCAGCGAGGTGGCACCCAGCGCCAGGAACCGGCGGCGGTCCATGCTCATCGGTCGTCCTCCGCGCGCGGGTTTGGGCGGGGCTCCGCGGCTGCATCCGCTCGATCAGTCAACGGCCGGGCCATCGCAGGCGCGGCGACGGGCGTCCGGAACCGATCGATCGGTTCGGCCGTGGGATCGGACGCATTGCTCGAATCGATTGAACCTGCCGAATCCCTCGTATCGACCGAATTCCTCGAATCGGCCGAATCGACCGAATCGACCGAATCCGGCGATCTCGTCGAATCTCCGGAAACGCCCGAGTCCACCGAACCTGCTGACGATGCGGTGGGATGGAGAGCTGGCGGCGGGGTCTTGCCGCCGCGCTGGAAGGGGCGGGCGTTCCGGGCCTCGGGGGACCGGCTCTCGTCGTAGCTGCCGGTGACGATGGAGCGGAGCGAGGCGGGATCGACGGCGAAGACCATGAACACGTGCCCGGCGGCCATCACCACCAGCGCCAGCATCACCAGGAAGTGCCAGTAGCGCGCCCACACGTACCCGCCGAACAGGCCGGTGAGGGGGGCGAGCTGAACGGGCTTCCAGATGGCCACGCCGGTGAGGACGGCCAGCACGCCGAGGAGCGGGAGGGTGAAGTAGGCGCCCTTCTGCAGCGCATTGTGCTTTCCCTGGTGCGGATGGTCGCGGCGCAGGTGCAGGTAGAACTTCACCATCTGCACCGTGTCGCGCAGGTCGCCGCGGCGGGGCACCAGGTCGCGCCACTCGCCGTGCATGTAGATGAAGGCCAGGTACGCGAAGCCGTTCACCGCCAGCACCCACATCATGGCGAAGTGCCAGTTGCGGGCCCCCGCCAGCCCGCCGCCGAAGGTGAGCCAGCGCGGCGGGTCGTGCCCCTCCAGCGGGTAGCAGCAGAACGCCTCGCCCTTGCGCGCGAAGCCGGGATACGCCTGGAAGATGCGCAGCCCGCTGCCCACCATGAGGGTGAGCGCCAGGGCGTTGATCCAGTGCGTCGTGCGGACCACCCAGTGGTGCCGGTGCGCCAGGTGCCTCTTCGCCACGATCGTCTCCGTCTCGGGAGGGATGGGAAGGTTGGGCACCCGCCACGCCGTACTCCGGGGGTCAGCGGTGCCCGTTCAGGATCACTCCGTTGCCGCCCACGGCGAAGGCCTGCCCGGGCGCCTGCACCCACACGGCGTTCAGGTCCACGTCGGTGGCCGTCGTCATGGGATACCACCCGTACGGACCGCGCCGCAGCATAATGCCGTCGGTGCCCACCGCGTAGACGTGCGCCGCGTCCGAGCCGCCCACGCCGCGGAATGTCCAGGGCGCGCCGAAGATCTCGGGGTTCCAGTCCGTGCCGTCCCAGTGCATGAGCGTGCCGTTCTGGCCCACCACGTACACGTCGTCGGGCGCGCTGCCCCAGACGGCGTACAGGCTCTCGCTCACGTAGGCGTCGACGGGGGTCCACGAAGCGCCGTCCCAGTGCACCACGGCGCCGTCCATCCCCACCACGTACACGTCCGCGGGGCCGCTGCCCCACACGGCGAACCAGTAGGCCTCCACGCCGCCGCCCACGTCCACCGGCGTCCACGCGGCGCCGTCCCAGTGCAGCACCACGCCCGCCTCGCCCACCACGTACACGTCCGTGGCCGACGATCCCCACACCCCGTGCAGCACCGTCTCGGGCTCGGGACCCACGGGCGTCCAGTCGGTCCCGTCGTAGTGCAGGATGGTGCCGCCGTTGCCCACGGCCCACACGTTGTTCGCGGCCGCGCCCCACACCGCCTGCAGGCGGTTGACGGTGTTGCTGGTCTGCGAGGTCCAGTCGGCACCGTCCCAGTGCAGCACCTGCCCGAAGTCGCCCACCGCGAACGCGTTGGATGCGCCGGCGGCCCACGCCCC
The DNA here is from genome assembly GCA_028287185.1 of Gemmatimonadota bacterium. Taxonomy (GTDB): domain Bacteria; phylum Gemmatimonadota; class Gemmatimonadetes; order Longimicrobiales; family Longimicrobiaceae; genus JAQBQD01. The sequence continues at coordinate 7,981 of JAQBQD010000184.1, forward strand.
GTTCAGCTGGTTGCCGGGCATCCCCGAGACAGGCGTCCAGGCACCGCCCCCGCTCGTCCGCTGGATGGTGCCGTTGTCGCCGCCCAGGTAGGCGAGCGAGGCGCCCACTCCCCACAACGCGTGGAGGTCGTCCGAGGTTCCCGCGTCCACGGGCGACCAGGCCGCGCCATCCCAGTGCACCAGCACGCCCCCGCTCCCGGCGGCGTACACGTCGGTGGCCGAGCGGCCCCACACCGCCTGGAGGTCGTTCGTCGTTCCCGGGTCCATCGCGCTCCACGCCGTGCCGTTCCAGTGCAGCACGGTGCCGGCGTCGCCCACGGCGAACACGTCGGTGGCCGACGTGCCCCACACGCCCCACAGCGGCATCGACACGCCGCTGGCCTGGGGCTCCCATCCCCCGCCCAGGTCGTGCAGGATGGTGCCCGAGTCGCCCACGGCCCAGCGGTCCGGGCCCGATGCGTCGCCCCACACGCCGTTGAGCGGAATGAGCGTCGGCGTGGCCTGCGGCGTCCAGTCCGACCCATCGAAGTGGTTCACCGAGCCCGAGTCGCCCACCGCCAGCACGTCGCCCGGGCCGCTGCCCCACAGACCGTAGACGTGCGTGTAGCCCGGCGTGTACGTGGGCCCCCATTCGCTGCCGTCGTAGTGCAGGATGGTGCCGTAGTCCGTGGCGGCCCACACGTCGTGCGGGCCCGATCCCCACAGCGCGTGGAAGGGGTCCCCGCACCCGCACGGCATGGGCGTCGCCACCCATCCCGCGCCGTCCCAGTGCAGCAGCCCGCCGTCGTCGCCCACGGCGTACACGTCGTTGGCGCCCGACCCCCAGATGCCCCGCACGTTGCGCTGGCTCTGCCCGCCGGACTGCCGCGTCCAGTGCAGCACCCCCGTCTCGAAGGGCACCTCCGTCTCCACGTAGACGGTGAAGCGGAACGAGTCCACGGTGGCGGGAACGGACCACCACCACGTGCGCGGGGATGAGATGGCGCCCGGGCGGATGAGCTCGTCGTACGCGTAGTACGGCTGGTCGGGGGCCAGGAAGGTGTCGGTGCCGTCGGCGCTGTCCACCGCCACGGTGCCCGTGCCTCCCACCACGTACGGCAGGATGCTGTAGAAGACGCGCGTCTGGCCCACCGTGTATCCGTTGGGCGTGCCGATGGGCTCGTCGAACAGGTTCTGCACCGTGACGTCCGCGTGCAGCTCCTCCGCGCCGCCGTCGTACGTCACGCCCGACGACGCCAGGCGTACGTGGATGCCCTGGCCGCCGTAGGTGAGGTTGGCGCGCGGCCCGCCCGCGACCGGGGCGGGGGATGCGCAGCGTAGCGTGCGGTCCACCCGGCTCACGCTGCACTCCATGGCGGCGCGGGCGGAGGTGGGCTGCTGCGATGGGCCGGCCGGGGCGGGCGGCAGGAGGTCGCGGCAGGCGGCGCACGAAAGCGCGGCGCCGACGGCGGCCAGCGCGATGCGGAGGGGAAGCAGGCGGTTCATCTGGAGCGTCCTTCCGGCGGAGCGGGGAGTGCCGGTGGGGAGGGGAGGCGCGCGGGGCGGCAGGGTCCGGACGAGGGCGCGCGCAAGCAGCACAGTAGCGCCGATCGCACGCCCCGGCAACGGATTCGTCCACGGTGGACAGCGCCCGGACGCCGCGCCCCGTTGCCGCCGCGGAGGCCAGGATGTAGCGTTGGGCCCGGCGAGGGGCGGCGCGTGGCGCGCACGCCCGCGGGGAAACGGCGGAAGGGAGCGGAGGATGGCGCTGGAGGTGTTCACGGAGGAGTGGGCCGCGGCGTGCTGCGCGCGGATCGACGGTCACGCGGGCTTCCGCGAGGCGGGGGCCGAGTGGGCGGACGCGGTGGTGCTGGTGATGCTGGCCGATCCGGCGCGCGGGGTGGCGCAGGACCGCGCGTTTCACCTGGACCTGCACCGCGGCCGCTGCCGGGGCGCCCGGCCGGCCACGGCGGCGGACCTGGAGACGACGCCCTACGTGCTGACCGCCTCGCCCTCCGCGTGGGAGCAGATCCTGGGCGGCTCGCTGGAGCCCGTGGCGGCGCTCATGACCGGCCGCCTGCGCCTGGCCCGCGGCGGCCTGTTCGCCCTGGCGAAGCACGCGGGCGCCGCCCGGGAGCTGGTGCGCGCCGCGGGCGAGGTGCCCGCCGTCTTCCCCGGCGCGGCCTAGGAATCGATGCGCCCCGGCCGACTTGCCCGCGGTCCGGGGGCGGCCTAACTTCTTGGTGCACTGCGCGCTGCCGTGTCGCGCGGCGTGCATCTCCCCCGCCGTCCCGGGGGAGCCATCCCGTTCCGGAGGCGTCTGATGCCGGCTTCGCTCCGCACCCTCGCGCTCGTGGCGCCGCTGGCCCTGCTGGCCGCGTGCGGCGACTCTCCGCGCGCCGAGGCCGCCGCCGCCAAGACGCCGCCGGTGCGCGCGTCCGCCGGCAACGCGCCCGCGCCCGCTCTCCGGTCCGCGGAGTCCTCCGTCAAGGCCGCGCCCGCCGCGGGAAGAAAGCTCGCGGACCCCGACTGCGACCCGGCGACGGAAGCCGCCGCCGCCACGTCCGCATCCGCCGGCGGCCCGATGTCGCGGCTGCGGCAGGTGATGGCGGGCGATTCGCGTGCGGGCACCGCGGCCGGAACGCAGCCTCCTCGCTGCGATCCCAACGAGAGGAAGGCCACCGCGACGCCCCGCGGCGCCGGAAGCTGAGGCCCGTGCGGCGCCCCCTTCCGCCGCTGGCGGCGATGGTGATGATGGCCGCCGCGGCCTGCTCCCGCGCGGACCCGGAGCGCATTCCCGAAATCCTCTCAGAGCGCGGCGTGGTGCTGTCCGGGCCCGGCGCGCGCCGCGTCTTCCAGCAGTGCTCGCGGCCGGCTCCGCAGGACGTGCAGGCGCTGTGGACGCCCACGCCGGCCGACGTCGCGGCGCTGGAGGCGGCGCTCCCCGCGTTCGTCGCGGGGCGGCCCGACCGGCCCGACGGCCTGATCGCCGCGTACACCCGCCAGTACGTGGGCTACGTCGCCGCCGGCCGCCGCATGATCTACGTCAACGGCTTCCGCCACGCGCCCGCCCGGGGCGACGCCTGGCGCCACGCGCCGGCCGTCACCTGCGGCGGCGGGCGCGGCGAGTTCGGCGCCGTGTACGACGTGGAGGACGGCGTCTTCGTGAACTACGAGCACAACGGCGGGGCCTAGCTCCGCGTGTCCGCGGATCGACCGGCGACGTCCCGCGTCCGCGGCTGCACGCCTCGACGCATGGCCTTTCGTTTCCGCGGCTCCGTGGATCGACGGTGCACATCCATCCGTCTGCGCCGGGCCCCGAGCGCCGCGGATCGGCCGACCCGGCGGATGCGTTCTCCCGCGCCGTCCCTCCCGCCTTGCATCTCCCGAATGCTCAAGCCGAACAACCTGCTGCGCCCGCGCCGCCACCGCCGCGTCGTCATCCCGCGCGTGGAGCCGGGCGTCGCGCCGGGCACGCTGAGGGCCGACCCCGACGCCGAGCCCACCACCGTGCGGGTGATCGCATACGGGCCGGACGAGTTGCGCGAGGAGTCCACGCGCGACCTGCACGCGGTGCGCGCCCTGGTGGGCACCGCGCCGGTGCTGTGGGTGCACGTGGTGGGGCTCCAGGACCTGGAGGCGGTGCGCACGCTGGGCGAGGCGTTCGGGCTCCACGGCCTGGCGCTGGAGGACGTGCTGAACGTGGGGCAGCGCGCCAAGGTGGAGGATTACGGCGACGTGCTGTTCCTGGTGCTGCGCGCGCCCATGCTGCTGCCCGAGCCGTGCACGCAGCAGCTGGGCGTGTTCCTGGGCGCGGGCTTCGTGCTCACCTTCCAGGAGCGTCCGTCCGAGATGCTGGAGCCCGTGTGCCAGCGCATCCGCCAGTCGGTGGGCCGCATCCGCCGCAGCGGGCCCGACTACCTGACGTACGCCATCCTGGACGCGGTGGTGGACAACTTCTTTCCCGTGCTGGAGTCGTACGGCGAGGCGCTGGACCGCATGGAGGAGGAGGTACTGACGGCTCCCCGCCGCGCCAGCATGATGGAGCTGCACCGCATCAAGCGCGAGATGATGGCGCTGCGCCGCGCCGTGTGGCCCAAGCGCGAGGCCGTGAACGCCCTGCTCCGCGACCCGCTGCCGCAGATCACCGACGAGACGCGCGTGTACCTGCGCGACTGCTACGACCACCTCGTCCAGATCATGGACCTGGTGGAGACGTACCGCGACCTGTCGTCGTCGCTCACCGAGCTGTACCTGTCGTCCGTGAGCAACCGCATGAACGAGATCATGAAGGTGCTCACCATGTTCTCGGCCTTCTTCATCCCCCTCAGCTTCATCGCCGGCCTGTGGGGCATGAACTTCGACCACAACGCCGGCGCTCTCAACATGCCCGAGCTGGAGTGGGCCTGGGGATACCCGTTCGCGCTGGGCGTGATGGCCGTGGTCGGAATCCTCGTGCTGATCTACTTCCGCCGGAAGGGCTGGATCGGCCGCGACCTGTAGCGCATTGCGGTCGAGGGCGGCTGGGTGATCGAATGGGACCGTGGCGTCCGTAGCCTGCGGTGTCCTGTCCGCTGCGACGGCCCGAGACGGAGTCGTACCGCGTCCCGTAGCCCGCGATCTCCGGACCTGAACGTTGTCGTGAGGCCGGCGGCGCGCTATGAACGTGAAAAAACGGCATCCGCGGAGTTTCCGCCGATGCCGTTCCGATTTCCGAGGATCTCGACGTCTCGCGATCCTCCTAGGCCGCCTGAGGCCGTCCGCCGTCGCCACCCGTCGCCCGTGCCTCGTCATTGAGGATCGCGGCATCCACCAGCGTCGTCGGATCACCGGGATCCACCGGCCCGCCGGCATCGACGATGCTCACGGCATCCGCCAGCTCCACGGCGTCCGCGAGGACGATCCCATCCACCGAATCCATCGAACCGGACGAGTCCGCGGAATCCGCAACGCCATCGGATCGATCCGCATCCGCTGACGCCGTGACGGCCTGCCCCGGCGCGGGGGCCGAAGCTTCGCCCGGAGCGGCCGCGACCGTCAGCAGGGCGTCCTCCACGATGCCGTCGTCCGTCACGCCGCCTTCCACGGCGACGGCCTGGAGCGCGGCGGCGGCGTCCGGATCGGGCTCGCGCGGGGGCGGCGGGAGCAGGTGGTCCAGGGGCACGCGGTCCTCGCCCATGCCCTTGCGGCGCGGGTCGGCGATCCACGCGGCCACGGCCTGCATGAAGCGCCACACGCCGCCGTCCGTGGGGTGCAGGTAGCCCGCGCGCGTGGGATCGGTGCCCATCTTCTCGAACACCTGCGTGAGCCACTCCGGCCCGTGTCCCCCCGCCTCCAACTCGGGCAGCCACGACTCCAGCTCGCCGCGCGGCACCAGGAAGATGCCGTAGCCGCACAGGCTGGCCAGCAGCGCCTCGGCCGCGGGGCGCACGTCACGCGGCAGGGAGTGGATGCCGCCCGCCTTGAACTCCTCGTTGCGCAGCTTCTGCTGGATGCGGGCGCGGGTCTCCTCCCACGGCTCCCAGAACACCGAGGGCACGAACGCCGCCTTCATCAGGTCGCGGAAGTCTTCGCGGCCCTTCAGCAGGTCCAGGTCCACCACCGCCACCGCGGGAATGCCCATCTCGCGCAGGGGGCGCACGATGCGGCGGATGGTCTGCTTGTTCTGCGCGTTCAGGAACACCGAGCCGTCGGCGCCGCCCGCGCGGCCGGCCAGCAGGCGCTCGTTCACCTCCTGGTAGAAGACGCGGTCCGCGTCGGCCTCGCACACGATGGCGCCGTCGTGGAACAGCGCCCCCAGCACACCCGTGGAGCGCAGCAGCGGGTCGCGCATGAGGGTCTGCAGCTTGTCCGCCGCGAGCAGGCGGCCGCTGGGCACCCCCTCGCGCCAGGTGATGCGCACGATGTTGACGCGCTTGCCGCTCTGGATGCACCCCATCACGAAGTCGGGGCTGTGCGTGGCGGCCAGCACGTTGGCCCCGCGCTCGGACGCGAGCTGCGTGAGGCGCTTGCCCAGCTTGCGCGTGAGCGGGGGATGCAGGAAGGCCTCGGGCTCGTCCACCAGCATCACCCGGTAGTCGGCCGAGAGCACCGCGGCGGTGAGCCCGGTGAATGCCTTCACCCCGTCGCTCAGCTCAGCGATGTCGGTGGCGCGCCCGTGGAAGGCGCGGGCGCGGGCGTCCAGCGCCTGCTCCTCCAGCGCGTCGTGGGGCGGCCGGTCGGACATCCTCACCCGCAGCACGTGCATGGCCGTGGGGTCGATCACGAAGTACCGCCCCAGCGCCTCGCCCGTGATCTCGCGGATGAGCTCGCGGGCCGCGTCGTCGCGGAAGAGCGCGGCCAGGTGGTTCCCGGGGGCCCCGTTCAGGTCGCCCACCATGCGCGGCTGGGTGAGCGCCAGGCGCGTCTGCCCATCGAGCCGCACGGTGAAGAGCGCCAGGAAGTCGCGGCACAGCAGCATGAACTCGGCGGCCGACAGGTCGTCGGGATGCTCCAGCGCCTCCAGCACGGCGGGCAGGTTCACCAGCTGGTCGCCGGGGGGCTCGTACAGGTCGGTGCTGCGCTTGCGGGCCTGCTCGCCCAGCGACTTGAGCCGCGACACCTTGGCCCACCCGTTGGGGTGCGGCACCTGCGGGTCGTCCACGCGGCGGGTGCCCACCATGCGCACGGCCTGCTCCGGCGTCGGAAAGTGCGGCGTCAGCCGGTCCACGATGCGGCGCTCGGCAGTGCCGCCCGTCTCCAGGAAGTCCTCGATCTCGCGCAGCGCCAGGCTCTTGCCCGAGTTGTTGGGCCCCACGAACACGGTCATGGGACCGGGTTCGAACGCGAGGGGCGGCTCCCCCTCGCCCGCACCGAAGCGCAGCTTGACGGATCGAAGCATGGCACCGACGGGTCGGGTTCCCGCCCGCCGCGCAGGCGTCCACGGCGGAGCGCGCAGCGTGCGCGCGGGGCAGCGGTTTGCCAGAAGCGGGCCAGTGCGATGAAAACGAACGTTTGCAGCGCGCGCGAGCGGATGCGACGGACGGCCACCGTCCGGCACGACCCGGGAGCGCCCACGCTCCGGCCCGCGGCGCGGCCGCGCGCGCGCTCCGAACGAGTCCTCGCGCACTCGCTCGAAGACATCGGGATTTTCAGCGCACGCCGGCAGGATCGTCCTTTGTACAATTCCCTTGACGACACGTCTTGAGCGAGCAATTACTTGCCGCCACCAGCGGGCCCGTTCGTCGACTCCAGACCAGGAGGAAAGGGATGCACGCGAGGCGATTGGCAGTTCTGACCGTCACCACGGTCGCGGTGCTGGGCGGTGCGGCGTCGGTGGCGGGGTTCGCCCCCAACCGGGCCGTGCGCGCGGAGGCCCGCGCCGCGTACGACGGCGAGACGGTGTTCCGGGGGGTCTTCTTCGGGGAAGGCCCCGTCGCGGCCCGGCTGCCGGAGATGTGGAAGGAGCGGCGGTTGGGAACGTACTCGGGGGCGGTGGGTGCCGCGCACGCCACGGCGGCCGTCGAGGACGAGATCGTGGCCGAGATGCGCCTGCGGGACCCCGCCTTCTTCGACCGTTTCGGCGCCGCGCTGCAGAGCGGCCGCCACGTGGCGGTGGACCAGGCCATGCGCGAGGCGGCGGACATGGTCGCGAAGTCGCGGGCGGTGCAGGAGGTCGATCCGGCGACCGGCTCCGGGACCTGCATCGTGGTCGCCGTCTACAAGTACGTGGTCGTCGTCAGCTCCGCGATCGTCGTGAAGAGCGTCGCCATCGTGCTCGACGCGAGCGCCACGGATCCGTCGGAGCTGCGCCGCGACCAGATCGTCCACCTCCTCGCCACCCGCCTCAAGCACTGACGTCCCTCCCCGGCGGACGCGCCCGCGAAGGGCGCGTCCGCCGGCACGCCGGTTTTCGGCCCCCATCCCGCCCGTCCACCCCCAACGGCAGAGCAGCCCCTTGCCCTCGACCCTCGCGCGCGAAGCTCCTCCCCCCTCGCGTCCCACGCCCGCCGCCCTCGCGGACGAGGCGCTGCGGCCACTGGGAGCCTTCGTGATCGCCGTCGCGTGCTTCTGGACCGTGGTGCTCGCGTACGTGATCCACCCCGCCCTCCCCTTCAACCCCATCCACCTTCCGCTGGAGGAGGTGTTGAACGCCGCCAGCGTCGCGCCCGAGGGATGGGCGTTCTTCACGCGCAACCCCCGCGAGCCCCGGCTGCTGATGTACCGGCAGACGGGCGGGCGGTGGGTGAATGCCTCGCTGGGGCCCAACGGGCTGCCGCGCAACCTGTTCGGGATCGGGCGCGCGGCCCGGGCCCAGGGCGCCGAAGCGGGGCTGCTCTCGAGCGCCCTGCCCGGCGCGGCCTGGCGCCCGTGCAGCCGCCTGCCGGCCGCGTGCCTGGCCTCGCTGGCCCCGGCGGCGGACCTTCGGAACCCGTCGGGCCGGCCGTCGCTGTGCGGCATCGTCGGCTTCGCCCGCCAGGCGCCGGTGCCCTGGGCCTGGGCGCAGTCCGATGAGCAGGTGGTGATGCCGTCGCAGGTGCTTGCGGTGAGGGTCCGGTGCTGACCCGCCTGGGCCGCTGGGCGTGGAAGCGGTCGGACGCCGACCCGTGGACCAACGTGTACGGCGTGGCGCGTAGCCTGCTCGCCGTGGGCACGCTGCTCACCCTGGCCTTCAACGCACCCGCGTGGATCTTCCATCCCGTGGCCGGGCTCGCGCGGGTGCCGGTCTGCTACGGCGTCGCGCGCGCGGGGCTCTTCTGCCAGCTGCCGTTCGCGCACCTGCAGCCGGCGCGGTGGCTGGCCGTGGCCATCCTCGCCGTGGTCGCGTCGGGGTGGCGCCCGCGCTGGACCGGCATCGCGCACTGGTGGGTCGCGTTCAGCCTCTTCACGTCCGGGACGCTGGTGGACGGCGGCGACCAGGTCACGGGGGTGCTGACGCTGCTGCTGATCCCCGTCACCCTGGGCGACGCCCGCGCCTGGCACTGGGACCCGCCCGCCGCCGGCGCGCCTTCCGCGACGGGCCGGGCGATGCGGCTGGTCGCGTGGTCGTGCCTGCTGGTCGCGCGCATCCAGGTGGCCGCCATCTACTTCCACGCGGCGATCGGCAAGTTCCGGGTGGAGGAATGGACGGACGGCACGGTGCTGTACTACTGGCTGACGGACCCCGTGCACGGGATGCCGCCCTGGTTCCGCTGGGCGCTCCTGCCGGTGCTGACCAGCGGGATCGGGGTCGCGCTGCTCACCTGGAGCGTGCTGGTGCTGGAGACCGTGCTCTTCATGGCGCTGGTGATGGAGAGGCGATGGTGGAGGCTGCTGCTTCCCGTGGGACTGGCGTTCCACCTGGGCATCGCGCTGCTCCACGGCCTGGTGAGCTTCGCGTTCGCGATGTGGGCCGCGCTCGTGCTGTACCTTCGTCCCCACGACCAGCCGTTCTCCCTTCCCCGCCTGCGCATCCCGGAGCCCGGCCCGGAGGCGGACGGCCGCCGCGTGCACGTCCTGTCGACGCAGGAATGACCGCCTGGCGTGCGGCGCTCGCCCGCGCGGCGTGCGCCCTGGCGGCGTGCGTGCCGGCGAACGCGCTCCGCGCCCAGGCGGCCGACCCCGCGTCGGGCTTCGCCGTGCTGCGCGCCGGCGACACGCTGGCCACCGAGCGCTTCACCCGCACGGCCTCCAGCGTGGAAGGCGCGCTGGTTCCCCGCGGCGGGCAGCCGGTGAGCTACCGCCTGGCGCTGGCGGCCGGCGGCCTGGTGTCGCGCATGGAGCTCCGCACGGGCGCGGACACCGGTGCGCTCCCGGTCGTCCTCACCCTCTCCGGCGACAGCTCGCTCTTCGATTCCGGCGCCGCACCCGCGCGGAAGCGCGCCATGCCCGCGGGCGCGCTTCCGTACCTGAACCTCTCCGCGGCGTCGCTGGAGCAGGTGGTGCTGCGCGCCCGTGCGCTGGGCGGCGACTCGGCCGTGGTCCCGCTGCTCGTCCCCGGGTCGGCGGCGGCGTTCCCCGCCGTCGTCCGCGAGGCCGCGGGCCGGACGCCGAGGGTGGATCTCGCCTCCGTGTCCCTGCGCCTGTTCATGGACGCGGGAGGCCGGCTGGAGGGCGGGTGCGTTCCGTCGCAGGGCGTGGGCTTCGTCCGCACCTCGCCCGCCCCGTCGCTTTCCCTCTCCTGCGGCGCGACCGCCGGTCCGGCGCCGGACTATTCCGCGCCCGCCGGCGCCCCCTACGCCGCACGGGAGGTGCACGTGCCCACGCCGCGCGGATATGCGCTGGCCGGCACGCTCACCCTGCCGTCCGCTGCGCGCGGACCCGTGCCCGCGGTGGTGCTCGTGTCCGGCTCGGGCCCGGAGGACCGCGACTCGGGGACGCCGGAGGTGCCGGGATACCGGCCGTTCCGGCAGGTGGCGGACACGCTGGGCCGGCGCGGCATCGCCGTGCTGCGCCTGGACGACCGCGGCGTGGGCGCGTCCGGGGGCGACCCGTCGAGCGCCACGACGGCGGACCTCGCGGACGACGTGCGCGCGGCGGTGGCGTACCTGCGCACGCGGCCGGAGGTGGACCCGCGCCGCCTCGCCGTGGCCGGCCACAGCGAGGGCGCCGCCATCGCTACGATGGTGGCGGCGGGGGACTCGGACGTGCGCGCCGTGGCGCTGCTCGCGGGCCAGGCGTGGGCGGGGCGCCGGTTGAACCGGAGCCAGAACCGCGAGGCGCTTGCCCGCTCCGGCCTTTCCGGGGCGCGGCTGGACTCCGCGCTGGCCGCGCTTGGGCCGCGCGTGGACTCCCTCGCGGCGCGGCTGCCGTGGTTCCGCTACTACCTGGAGTACGATCCGCTGCCCGCCGCGCGCGCCCTGCGCGTTCCCGTCCTCGTCCTCCACGGCGGCCGCGACCGGCAGGTGGGCCCCGAGCAGGCGCGCGAGCTGGCGGCCGCCATCCGCGCCGGCGGCAACGGCGACGTCACGGTGCGCGTCTTCCCGGGCCTGGACCACCTCTTCCTGCGCGACCCGGAGGGCACACCGGATCCCGCGCACTACGCCGCGCTTCCGTCCAGGGACGTGCCGCAGGAGGTGCTGGGCGCGCTTGCGGACTGGCTGGCCGCCAAGCTCCGCTGACGGATCTAACGCCGCGGTCACGATCCACGGGCGGCGGATTCGTGGACCCCGCAGCCGTGCCGCGCCCCGGGCACTGTCGTCGAGGCCGCTGCAGCCGGGCGGACCTGGCGCGGTGAGTCGCCCTCCGGATTCCGCCTAGACTTTCCGGTCGATACGTGATCGCCCGCGACTCCGACGGAGCGCGTGGGATGTGACGGCGGCCCGGCTCCACGTGAGCCGGGCCGCCGTCGTCTTCGTGCGCGGCCGCGAGGGCGCCGCGTCGGATCGGAAGGCGGAAACGCTTGTGGGAGAAGAAGTTTGGTGCGCATCCCATTGCTGATACGGAACTTGGGAGCAGCGCAAATGTTTGTCTTGCGCGCGCGCCTTTAACGACGTACCATTGTCATCCCCATACCAGCCGTGCCCTCCTTTCCACGGGCGCGGCGAACCGTCCCATCAGGAGGATTCCCATGAGCAGCAACGTGAAGCAGGAAGGCGTCGGCGCGCTGAACATCGCGGGCCTCACCAACTGGTCGCCCCAGCGCGAGCTGAAGGACCGCTCCACGGCGTCGGGACCGGCGCTCGCGACCACGGGAGTGCTGTGCATGGCGTGGCGCGGAAGCGGGCAGAACAACATCTGGGTCTCCATCTCCAAGGACAACGGCACGAACTGGAGCCCGCAGAAGGAGCTGAAGGACCGCGCCACCCGCGACAACCCGGCCATGGCGGCCATCGGCGACCGCTTCATCATGGCGTGGCGCGGGGTGGGCCAGGACAACATCTGGGTGTCCACCAGCACCGACGGGCTGGACTGGACGCCGCAGGTGGAGCTGAAGGACCGGGCCACGCAGTCGGGCCCCGCGCTTGCCGGCGCGGGGGGCCTGGCGGTCATGGCGTGGCGCGGGCTGCAGCAGAACAACATCTGGGTGTCCACCAGCACCGACGGCATCCACTGGAGCGCGCAGAAGGAGCTGAAGGACCGGGCCACGCAGTCCGGGCCGGCCGTCACCGGCACCATCCAGGACCCCAGCGGGCACAAGTACGTGATGGCGTGGCGGGGCCTGCAGCAGGACAACATCTGGGTGTCCACCAGCACCGACGGGCTGAACTGGAGCCCGCAGCAGGAGCTGAAGGACCGCGCCACCAGCGCCAACCCCGCCATCACCCACAGCGACAGCCTGAAGGTGTTCTACATGGCGTGGCGCGGCGTGGGCCAGAAGAACATCTGGGTGTCGTACTCCAGCGACGGCGTGAGCTGGACCCCGCAGAAGGAGCTGACCGACCGCTCCACCAACAGCGGTCCGGCGCTGACGCCCGTCGCCAACAGCCTGTACATGATCTGGCAGGGCTCGGGGCAGCAGAACATCTGGACCTCCATCCTGCTGTCGTAGCCCGCGGCGGCGGCCGGCCGACCGGGGCCGGCCGCCGGCGGATGCACGAAGGACGGCCCGGCCCCCGTTCGCGGGGGCCGGGCCGCCGCGCATGCGGGGGGTAGGCATCCCCCGCTCGGGACCTTAGATTTGCGGCGCCGAAACGGGCTCCGCGCCCGCACCGCTCCCGCGCATCGCTTCGCCAAAGGGCAACGAAAATGGCTGGACCCGAGTTCATCTACGTCATCAAGGACCTGCGAAAGGTCGTTCCGCCCAACCGGATCATCCTGAACGGGATCTGGCTGTCGTTCTATCCCGGCGCCAAGATCGGCGTGGTGGGCCCCAACGGCAGCGGCAAGAGCTCGCTGCTGCGAGTGATGGCGGGTGTCGACAAGGACTTCAACGGCGAGGCCTGGGCCGCCGAGGGCACCCGCGTGGGCTACCTGCCGCAGGAACCGCAGCTGGACGAGTCGCTGGACGTGCGCGGCAACGTGGAGGAGGGCGTGAAGGCCACGCGCGACCTGCTGCGGCGCTTCGACGAGATCAACGCGAAGTTCGCCGAGCCGATGACGGACGACGAGATGACGAAGCTCCTGGACGAGCAGGGGCGCGTGCAGGACGCCATCGACGCCAGCAACGCCTGGGAGCTGGACCGCACCATCGAGGTGGCCATGGACGCGCTACGCCTGCCGCCGGGCGACGCCGACGTCACCAAGCTGTCCGGCGGCGAGCGGCGCCGCGTGGCGCTGTGCAAGGTGCTGCTGGAGGAGCCCGACCTGCTGCTGCTGGACGAGCCCACCAACCACCTGGATGCCGAGTCCGTGGCGTGGCTGGAGCACCACCTGGCGGCGTTCAAGGGCACCATCGTGGCCATCACCCACGACCGCTACTTCCTGGACAACGTGGCCCAGTGGATCCTGGAGCTGGACCGCGGCGAGGGCATCCCCTGGAAGGGCAACTACTCCAGTTGGCTGGAGCAGAAGCAGGAGCGGATGGCCAAGGAGGAGAAGCAGTCCTCCGCGCGCCAGCGCTCGCTGCAGCGCGAGCTGGAGTGGGTGCGCCTGGCCCCGCGTGCCCGCCAGGCCAAGAGCAAGGCCCGCGTGACGGCGTACGAGGACCTGCTGAACGAGGCGCAGAAGGAGAAGACGGGCGCGGCCGAGATCATCATCCCCGCCGGCCCGCGCCTGGGCGAGGACGTGGTGATCGCCGACCACCTGGTGAAGGCGTTCGGCGACAAGCTGCTCATCGACGACCTGGACTTCCGCCTTCCGCGCGGCGGCATCGTGGGCGTGATCGGGCCCAACGGCGCCGGCAAGACCACGCTCTTCCGCATGATCACCGGCGGCGAGGCCCCCGACGGCGGCGCGCTGAAGGTGGGCAGCACGGTGCAGCTCGCCTACGTGGACCAGAGCCGCGACTCGCTCAACGCCGAGAAGACGGTGTACGACGAGATCTCGGCCGGGCAGGAGACGCTGGAGCTGGGCAAGCTGAAGGTGAACGCCCGCGCCTACTGCTCGTGGTTCAACTTCAAAGGCAGCGACCAGCAGAAGAAGGTGGGCACGCTTTCCGGCGGCGAGCGCAACCGGGTGCACCTGGCCAAGGTGCTCAAGGAGGGCGGCAACCTGATCCTGCTGGACGAGCCCACCAACGACCTGGACGTGGACACCCTGCGTGCGCTGGAGGAGGCGCTGCTGGACTTCGCCGGGTGCGCCGTCGTCATCAGCCACGACCGGTGGTTCCTGGACCGCATCGCCACCCACATCCTGGCCTTCGAGGGCGACAGCCGCGTGGTGTGGTTCGAGGGCAACTACCGCGAGTACGAGGCCGACAAGCGCCGCCGCCTGGGCGCCGAGGCCGACATCCCGCACCGCATCAAGTACAAGAAGCTGGTGCGCGCGTAGCTCTGCGGCCGGTTTGCAGAAGGGGAGGTGGAGACGCGCCTGTCTCCACCTCCCCTTCCGTCTTCACCCTCCCCCCGCCGCTACGTCCATCGAATGCCCCGTGCGGGGATCGCATTCCGATCGACGCCGGCGCCTTTCGTGCCGCGTCGGAGGGCGTGGACGCGGGCTCGACTGGCGTCCGGTCAACCGTCCTTCGTCCAGCGCACGGCGCCCTTGAGCGCGGTGTCGATGCGCTCCAGCACGCCGGCGTCGAGTTTCACGCCGGATGCGGCGGCGTTGCCTTCCACCTGCTCCACGCGGGTGGCGCCCACGATGGCGCTGGAGACGTTCGGCTGGCGGAGCACCCAGGCCAGCGCGAGCTGCGGCAGCGTGATCCCCAGGTCGGCGGCGATGGGGCGCAGGCGCTCCACGGCCTCCAGCACGAAACGCTGGAGCAGGGGCTCCATGAACATGTTCTGCGTCGGGTCCGTGGCGCGGGTGCCCTGCGGCGGCGGCGCGTCGGGCCGGTACTTGCCCGTGAGCACGCCCTGCGCGAGCGGCGACCACACCACCTGGCCCAGGCCCAGGCGCTCGCTGGTGGGAATCACCTCCGCCTCGATGTCGCGGAACAGCATGGAGTACTGCGGCTGGTTGCTGGCCAGGCGGTGCCACCCGCGGCGCTCCTGGAGCTCCACGGCCTGCTCGATCTGCGGGGCGCGCCACTCGCTGACGCCGCCGTACAGCACCTTGCCCTGCGTGACCAGGTCGTCCAGCGCGTGCAGGCACTCGTCCAGCGTCACGCCCGCGTCGTAGCGGTGAAACTGGTACAGGTCCACGTAGTCGGTGCGCAGGCGGCGCAGCGATGCGTGGCACTGCTCCATGATGTGCTTGCGCGAAAGCCCGCCGTCGTTGGGTCCGTCGCCCATGGGGAAGAACACCTTGGTCGCGACGACCAGCGAGTCGCGCGGATACTCCGCCAGCGCCTCGCCCAGCACCTGCTCCGCCGCCCCGCGGCGGTAGACGTTGGCGGTATCGAAGAAGTTGATGCCCAGCTCGTACGCACGGCGGATGCAGCTCCGCGCCGCGTCGCTCCCCACCGCGCCGCCGTAGGTGAGCCACGATCCCAGCCCGACCTCGCTCACCTTCAGCCCCGAACGCCCCAGTCTTCTGTATTCCACGCTCGCCTCCCGCTCGGTTGATGCAGATCCACCCGCGCCGTCACACTTCGATATGCCGCCACCGACCGAGGGCTGCAAGGTCTCCACCGTAGTCGAGACGACGAGTGGCGATACGCGGTGCGGCTGAGCGCGCGACCGTCCCGACGACGAGGCTCACCACGGCACGATAGGTCGTGGGCTGCATGTCCACTTCCATCGACATGCGCACTGCCTCGGGCGCCGTCCGGTGGTCGCCCAGGATGGCCTGCGAACCGAAGACGAAAAGCTCCACGTCTCCCGAAACCTCAGAGGTGGCGGAGAGGGCGTGGCAAAGCCGCTCCCGGTTCACGCGGTCCCCGCTTCCGCACGCGCGCGCTCCGCCGGCGTCAGAAGCTCCGCGATGGCAAGGCTCTGCCGGAGGCGCGTGGCCGACTCGTCCTCGCTCCGCAGCAGCCTGCAGAGCACGCGAACGCTCTCCAGCGACTCCCGAAGCTCCCCGAGGGCGTGCCGCGGCGCCCGGCCGGCCGCCGCGGTGCGCCCGCACACCCGTTTCCGAATCCCGTCATCGCATCCTACTCCGCCATCGCCAGCAGCTCCGCCGTGTGGATCGCCTTGCGGCCGTCGCAGAAGTCCCCGATCTGGGTGCGGCAGCTGAATCCGGGGGCCACGATCAGGTCGTCGGGCGCGGAGCCGCGGACGGCGGGAAAGAGCACGCGCTCGCCGGCGGCCTTCGACACGTCGTAGTGGCCCTTCTCGTAGCCGAACGACCCCGCCATCCCGCAGCAGCCGGAGTCCAGCACCGTGAACTCAAGCCCCTCCACGCGCGACAGCACGTCCACCGTGGGCTTCATCCCCACGATGGCTTTCTGGTGGCAGTGGCCGTGCACGACGGCGCGGCGCTCCAGGCGGCCGGGCTTCCAGTCGGGCAGGCCGGCCAGGAACTCCTCCAGCGTCACGGCGGCACCGGCGATGGCCTTCGCGCGCGGGCCGCGCACCAGGTCGGGCAGCTCGTCGCGCAGGGTGAGCAGGCAGCTCGGCTCCAGGCCCACGATCCACGTGCCCCGCTCCACCTCGGGCGCCAGCGTCTCCACGAGCGCCGTCTGCAACTCGCGGGCGTGGTCCAGCAGGCCCTTGCTGATGGCCGCGCGGCCGCAGCACACCTGGGTTTTCGGGATGCGAACCTCGTAGCCCGCGCGCTCCAGCACGGTGACGGCGGCGCGCAGGGGGGCGGGCTGGAAGTAGTTGTGGAAGGTGTCGTCCAGCAGGATCACCGTGGGCCGCCGCTCGGGCCCGGCGTCCGCCGCGCGCGGGTGGTTCCGCCGGAACCAGCGGCGGAAGGGCTCGCGCGCCAACTCGGGCAGCTTGCGCCTGGCGTGGACGTGGGCGGCCGCCTTCAGGCCGCGGCCCATCACCCGGCTGCCCAGGTTCGCCAGCCGCGGCGCGAAGCTGCCGGCGCGCGCGAAGTCGCGGATGCGGCCGAAGAACAGCGCCTCACGCGGGGTGTGGCCCGTGGCCTTGTAGTGCTGCGCCAGGAACTCGGCCTTGTAGCGCGCCATGTCCACGCCCACGGGGCACTCCGTCTTGCACCCCTTGCACTCCAGGCACAGGTCCAGCGCCTCCAGCACCTCGGCGCTCTTCATCCCCGGCAGGCCGCCCGTCATGGCCGCGCGCAGCGAGTTGGCGCGGCCCCGGGTGCTGTGCTCCTCCTCCAGCGTCACCTGGAACGAGGGGCACATGGTGCCCGCGTCCAGCTTGCGGCACACGGCCATCCCGTTGCACTTCTCCACCGCCTTGTCCCACCCGCCGTCCGCCGAGTAGTCGAACCACGTCTCCGGCGCGCTCGCCCGGTACGCCTCGCCGAAGCGAAGGTTGTCGGACATCCGCTGATAGGGCGGCACGATCTTGCCCCCGGGGTTCATCCGCCCCTCGGGGTCGAACGCGTCCTTCACCTTCCGGTGGAGATCGAGGATCTCGGGCCCGAACATGAGCGGCAGGAACTCGGAGCGGGCCAGGCCGTCCCCGTGCTCGCCGCTCAGCGAGCCGCCGAACTCCACCACCAGCTCGGCCACGTCGCGGGCGATGCCCTGCATGCGGCGCACGTCGTCGCCCAGCTTGAGGTTCAGGTCCACGCGGATGTGCAGGCACCCCTGGCCCGCGTGCCCGAACCACCCCGTCGTGGTCCCGTGCCGCTGGACGATGCTCTCGAAGCGCCGCACGTACGCGCCCAGCCGTTCCGGCGGGATGCCCGTGTCCTCCACGAACTCCTGCGGCTTGATGTCGCGCGTCGCCGTCGTCCGGTACAGCAGCCCCGTGGCCGCCTGCCGCAGCTCCCACGCGGCCGTCTGCGCCTTCGGGTCCGTGAAGACGCCCGCGGCGGGGGCGCCGGGCAGGCTGGATGCGCGAGAGGCGAAGCCGTGCGCCAGCTCCGCCACGTCCTCCGCCGTGTCACCCGAGAACTCCACGAACAGCACGCCCAGCGCGTCGGGCGCCGCGAACGCCGCCGTCGGCCGGTACTCCAGGAGCTGCCGCGCGCCCTGCAGCACGCGCGAGTCCACGATCTCCAGCGCGGAAAGCCCGCGCTCCGGCAGGATGGCGGGAACGGCGTCGAACGATGCGAAGCGCTCGCGGAACGACAGCAGCACCAGCGCCCGGGCACCGGGGATGGGGACGAGCCCGAGCGTCGCCTCCACCACCGTCGCAAGCGTGCCCTCCGATCCCACGACCAGGTCCGCCAGGTTCAGCTCCGGCGACTCCAGCAGCGCGTCGAAGTTGTAGCCCGAGACGCGCCGGGGGATGCGGGGATACCGCTCCAGCACGCGCGCCCGCTCGGGCTCCAGGATGCCCAGGACGGCACGCGCCAGCTCGCCCTCGCGCCCCGGCAGCTCCGCGAGCGCGTCCCGCCGCACGGGGCCGAAGGTGGCGCAGGCGCCGTCGGCCAGAACGCAGTCCAGCGTGTGCACGTGGTCGCCCGTCTTGCCGTAGACCAGCGAGCGCGCGCCGCACGAGTTGTTGCCGATCATCCCTCCCAGGCAGCACTGGCGGATGGTGGCGGGGTCGGGGCCGAACTGCAGGCCGTGCGGGGCGGCGGCGCGGTTCAGCCGATCGAGCCGCAGGCCCGGCTGCACGCGGGCGCGGCGGGCGCCGGGGTCGATCTCCAGCACCTGGTTCATGTACTTGCCGAAGTCCAGCACCAGCGCCGCGCCCACCGTCTGCCCCGCCAGCGCCGTTCCCCCGCCGCGGGGCAGCACCGGCACCCCGTGCTCCGCCGCCAGCCGCACCGCCCACTCCACGTCCGCCGCGTCGCGGGGAAGCACCACGCCCACGGGAAGGATCTGGTAGAGCGATGCGTCCGTGCTGTACAGCAGGCGAGAGTGGGCGTCGAAGCGCACCTCGCCCCGCACGCGCTCCTTCAGGGCGCGCTCCAGGCGTTCGGCGCGGGCGTCGGGCTGCTGCACCACGGGAAGCTTCATCGGGTCTCCGGCGGGGGCGCGAGCGGGCGCGCACCCGGTGGCGGTCGGGTCGGGATGGGGTCGGCGGATGGATGCCGCGCGGCCCGCGGACCGAGACGCGGACGCGGGCTCACGGCCGGGATTCCGCGCCGTCTACGGAAGCCCTTCCCTCGGGAAGCCGGCCGTCCGCCATCGGGTCGTCGACGGACCGAACGTCTGCCGACCGAACGTCGACGGACCGATCGGACCCGGATCGACCACCCACGAAGCGGACGTCCTCCAAGCCACCCTCCTCCGCGGACGGCGGAGGCGGGTCGGGAAGGCGGCTCGGCAGGCGCAGGGTGAAGGTGCTGCCGGCGCCGGGGGCGGAGACCAGCGTGAGCGTGCCGCCAAGCAGCTCGGCCAGGCGGCGCGAGATGGAAAGGCCCAGCCCCGTGCCCTGCGCCGCCAGCTCGCCTCGCGCCGGGTTGTCGAGCTGCACGAACTCGTCGAAGATGCGCTCCGCGTCCGCCGTCGCGATTCCGCGGCCGGCGTCGCGCACCTCCACCGCCACGCCGTCCCCGCCCTCGTCCACGTAGCGCACCTCCAGCGGGTTGCCGTCGCCGAACTTGATGGCGTTGGACAGCAGGTTCAGCAGGATCTGCCGCACGCGGCGCGGGTCCGTCCACACCGTGCGCACGCAGGCCGCGTCCACGGCCAGCTCGCTGCCCCGCTGCGCGGCCAGGGGCTGCACCGTCGCGACGACGTCCGCGACCAGCGCGGCGACGGGAACGGCCTCGGGGGCCAGCTCCGCGCGGCCGGCCTCCAGGCGCGACAGGTCCAGCACGTCGCCCACCAGCTCGGTAAGGTGCCGGGTGGCGCGCTGCGAGCGCTCGATGCCCAGGCGCTGCCCCTCGTGCAGGTCGCCGTAGACGCCGGCCAGCAGCAGGTCGTTGAAGCCCAGGATGGCGTTGATGGGGGTTCGCAGCTCGTGGCTCATGGCGGCGTAGAAGCGGGTGCGCGCCGCCAGCGCGTCGCGCAGCCGCTCGCTCAGCGCCTGCGACCGCACCGCCTCCTCCGTCAGCTCCTCCGTCTGCATCTCCAGCTCGGCCGTCTGCTCCTGCAGCTCCGTGGACTGCCGCGCGAGCTGGGCGCCGGCCGCGTCGCGTTCGGCCACGTCTCGGCGGATGGCGCGGGTGGTGAGCAGCGACAGCAGCACCGCCGCCGCGGTGCCCAGGCCGATGAGGCCCAGCACCGCCAGCCCCATGCGGTGCTGCCGCGCCGTGCGCTCCCGCAGCAGCGCGCGCTCGGACGCCTCCACGTGCAGGGCGAGCGCGCGGGCGTCGTCCATCAGGTGCCGCCCGCGGTTGGTGGCCACCAACCGCGCGGCCGAGTCGGCTCCGGCGCGGCGGCGCACCTCCACCGTGCGGGCCATCTCCGCCAGCTTGGCGACCGCCACGCCGCGTAGCGAGTCCACGCGAGCGTGCTGCACGGGATTGTCCGCCACCAGCGCGTCCACGGCGCGGAGCTGGGCGGGAAGGTCGCGGGCGGCGGACGCGTAGGGGCGCAGGTAGGTGGTGTCGCCCGTGATCAGGTAGCCGCGCTGGCCCGTCTCGGCGTCCTTCAGCAGCGACATCAGCCGCTCGCTGCCCTCCATCACCCGGTGCGTGTGCACCACCCACTCGGTCGCGCGGCGCCACAGGGCCACGCCCGCGAGCGAGGCGGCCCCGACCCCCAGCACCAGCACGCCCGAGCCGTAGGCGATGGCGATCTTGCGCCGCAGCGAGTCCATGGGCGGGTCCCGGGGCCGGCCTGGCGCGTCAGCCCAGCGCGGGGGCGGGCTCCGCCTGCGCGTCGGGGAGCGCCGCGTCGCCGGAGGGCGGGGCGGCGGGGGGAAGGTGCAGGCGGAAGGTGCTGCCGCGGCCCGGCTCGGACTCGGCCTCCAGGCGGCCGCCCAGCAGGTCGGCCAGGCGCCGCGAGATGGGCAGCCCCAGGCCCGTGCCGCCCTGGTTGGCGTTGGGAAGCTGCACGAACTCCTCGAAGATGCGCGGGATGGCCTCGGGGGGGATGCCCCGCCCCCCGTCCGCCACCTCCACCGTCACCCACCCGTCGGCCCCTTCCGAGCAGCGGATGCGGACGGGCTTGCCGTCGCCGAACTTGATGGCGTTGGACAGCAGGTTGAGCAGGATCTGCCGAACGCGGCGCGGGTCGGTGGCGATGGTGCCGGTGGTGGTGCAGTCGCTCTGCAGCTCGGTGCCCTGCCCCTCGGCCAGGGGCCCCACCGTGGTGAACAGGTCCTCGATCAGCTCGGGCACCCGCACCTCCTCCACCTGCACCTCCATCTTCCCCGCCTCCAGCTTGCTCACGTCCAGCACGTCGTTCACCAGCTCCAGCAGGTGCCGCGCGGCGTTCTGCGAGCGCTCGATGCCGTGCTCCTGCTGCGGCGCCAGGGGCCCGTAGACGCCCGCCAGCAGCAGGTCGTTGTAGCCCAGGATGGCGTTGATGGGGGTGCGCAGCTCGTGGCTCATCGCGGCGTAGAACTGGCTGCGGGCCGCCAGCGCCGCCTCGCGCTCCTCCTCGGCCGTGCGGCGCGCCGTGATGTCGCTGAAGCCGATGGCGAAGCCGTCGCCCAGGCGCACGGCCGTGGCGCGCACCCACAGGTCCACGTCGTCGTGGGCGTAGCGCAGCTCCGTCTGGAAGGGCTCGCCGCCCTCCACCACCGCCACCAGGGAGCCGAACAGCTCCGTGCCGCGCAGCCCGGGAAAGGCCTGCAGCATCCGCCGGCCCAGCAGCTCGCCCGGCCCGCGGCCCAGCATGCGCTCGGCGGCGGGGTTGGCGTACACCCACTCGAAGTCCGCCACCCGCCCCTGGCCGTCGCGCACGGCGCGAGAGATGGTGAAGCCGTCGGGCGAGGTCTCGTGCAGCACGCGGAAGCGCGCCTCGCTCTCGCGCAGGGCGTCCTCGGTGGCGCGGGCCACGCGCTCGGCGCGGTGCAGGCGCACGGCGTGGCGAAGGCTCTGGGCCAGCCGCTCGGGGGCCACGGCGCTCTTGGGCAGGTAGTCCGAGGCGCCCGCCTTCATCACCTCCACCGCGAGCTGCGTGTCCTCCTGCCCGGTGAGCATCACCACCGGCGTGTCGATCCCCAGGCTCCGCATCTCGCGCAGCACCCGCAGCCCGTCGCCGTCGGGCAGGCGAAAGTCCAGGAAGGCGCAGTCGAAGCCGCCCTCCCGCAACGCGTCGAGGGCCGAGGCCACGCCGTCGGCCTCGGCCACCTCCGCCTCCACCCCGGCGCTGCGCAGGGCCCGGCGCACGGCCGCGCGGTCCACGCGGTCGTCGTCCACCACCAGCACGCGCAGCGCCGCCGTCGCCCCCTCGCTCACGGCATCTCGACCAGCGACCAGTACTTGTTCAGCGTCGCCATCGCCTCCACGAAGCTCACGAAGGTGACGGGCTTCAGGATGTAGCCCGCCACGTTCAGGTGATAGGCGTCCACGCGGTCGCGGTCGTCGTCCGAGGTGGTGAGCACCACCACCGGGGTGAGGCCCAGCTCGGGGTCGGCGCGCAGCTCGCGCAGGAACTCGATGCCGTTCATGCGCGGCATGTTGAGGTCCAGCAGCACCAGGCGCCGGTCGCGGGGGATCCCGCTGCCGCGCAGCGCGGCCAGCGCCTCCTCGCCGTTGGCCGCCACCCACAGCGGGTTGCAGATGTTGTTCTTCCTGAACGCCCGCTGGACGTTCATCACGTCCACCTCGTCGTCCTCGACGAGCAGGATGTTCAGCAGCTTCTCACTCGTCGTCGGCATCGGACGGGCGCGGCTTGCGAAGGGTGAACCGGAAGGTAGCGCCGGCGCCTTCCCGGGACTCCACCCAGACGCGTCCGCCGCGCGACTCCACGATCTTCTTGACGAGGGAAAGGCCGATCCCCGTGCCCTCCACCTTGTCGCGCGCCTCCAGCGTCTGGAAGATGCCAAAGATACGCGCGTGGTACTCGGGGGCAATTCCCGCGCCGTTGTCGGCCACCGCGAACTCCCAGGCGGGGCCCGCGTCGCGCCACTCCACCCGCACCTCGGCCCCCGGGCGCCGGTTGTGCTTCACGGCGTTGCCGACCAGGTTCATGAACACCTGCTGCAGGGGCAGCCGCTCGGCCAGCACCGTGGGCATCCCCGGCTGCACGCGGATCTGCACCTCGGGCGGCGGGGCCATCAGGTCCAGCGTCTCGTCCAGCAGCCCGCCCACCTCCACCCGCTCCGGCTTCTCGCGCACGCGGGCGGCGCGCGAGTACTGCAGGATCCCGTCGATCAGCCCCTCCATGCGGTGCACGCGCCCCCGAAGCAGCTCCAGGTGGCCGCGCACCTCGTCCGTCACGTGCTCGGCCAGGTCCTCCTCGATCCACTGCGACAGGTTGGCGATGCCCCGCAGCGGCGCCTTCAGGTCGTGCGAGGCCACGTAGGCGAACTGGTCCAGCTCACGGTTGCTGGCCTCCAGCGCCGCCGCCGTGCGCGCCAGCTCCTCGGCGTTCGCCTCGATCTCGCGCCGGGTGCGCACCTGCTCCGTCACCTCCACCGCGTGGATCAGCACGCCCCCCACGCCGCCGTCCACCTCGCGCAGGGGATGGAAGACGAGGTTGAAGTACGCCGCCTCGGGCGCGCCCCGCCCGCGATCCACCTCGGCGTACATCTCGTTGCCCAGGAAGGCCTTGCCCGTGGCGTACACGCCGTCCAGCCGGTCGAAGTAGCCCTGCCGCCCCACCTCGGGGATGGCGTCGCGCGCCGGCCGCCCCACCAGCTCGCGTCCGCCGAAGAGCGCGCGGTAGGGCGGGTTGGCCAGCTCGAACACGTGGTCCGGCCCCCGCAGCACGGCGATCAGGGCGGGTGCCTGCATGAACAGCTCGTGCAGCCGGGCCCGCTCCGTCTCCAGCGTGGCGATCAGGCGGTCGCGCTCGGCCTCGGCCAGGCTCTGGTCGTGCACGTCGGTGCAGGTGCCGAACCAGCGCACCACCGCGCCGTCGCCGTCGCGCTCGGGCAGGGCGCGGGCGATGAACCACCGGTACGCGCCGTCCGCCGCGCGGCGAAAGCGGTAGCGCGTCTCGTACGACTCGCCCGTGCGCAGCGAGCGCGACCACACCTCCAGCGTGCGCTCGTAGTCGTCGGGATGCAGGAAGTCCTTCCAGTTCCACCCCTGGCCGCCTTCCCGCGACATGCCCGTGTACTCGTACCAGCGGGCGTTGAAGTAGTCGTGGTAGCCGTCGGGCGTGGTGGTCCACACGATCTGGGGGATCGCGTCGGCAAGGCGGCTGTACGCGGCCTCGCTGCGCCGCAGGGCGCGCTCCACGCGGCGCAGGTCGTCCACGTCGGTGTTGACGCCGAACCAGCCCACGATCTCGCCGCCCGGGCCGCGCATGGCCTCGGCCCGCCCCAGGTGCCAGCGCCACGCGCCGTCGTGGCGCCGCAGCCGGAACTCCACCTCGTAGCTGGCGCCGCGGTGCAGCGAGCGGGCCCAGCGCCGGGCCACCGCCGGCAGGTCGTCGGGGTGCACCACGTGCTGCCACCCCTCGCCCAGCAGCCGCTCGCGCGTGTAGCCGAAGTAGGCCGCGGTGGCGGCGCTCACGAAGTCCAGCGCGCCGTCCGGCTGCGCCGTCCAGATCTGCGCCGGCACCGTCTCCGCCAGGAAGCGGTAGCGCTCCTCACCGCGCACCAGCGCCCGCGCGCGCGCCTCGGCGCCGCGCTCCAGCGCCAGCACCGCCGCGGCGGCGTCCGCCACCTCGCGCAGCGCGCACGCGTCGTCCTCGCTCCATGCCCGCCCCGGGCCGTCCGCCGCCGCCACCGCGCCCGCCACCTTCCCGTCCGCGTCCGTCACCGGAACGGCCATCGCCACGCCTCCCTCCCCCTCCGCCCGCGCTTCCCGGCCGCCCGCCAGCACGCGGTCCACGGCGGCGTCGAGCGCCGCCGCCGTCCCCGGCTGCCCCGCCGCGTCCGCGCAGTAGAAGCGCGGCCCCCCCGCCAGCGCCACGCAGGCATCGGCCCCCGCAAGCGCCCGGCGGGCGAGCGGTGCCAGCCGGGCGAGCGGGTCCAGCGCGTCGGCGCCGGAATGCGGGTCGGACGGGTCGCCGCGCAACTTCCTCGGCGGGGCGTCGGGCGGGTGCACGGCGTCGGTCATCGGGATCGGGGCCGGGGAGCACCGCCCTCCACACGCGGTCTGCGCGCGGAAGGCGGGAAGGTGATTCGATCGGTGGATGTCGGCACGTCCGCACGTCGTGTTGCATCCTCCCGAGATGCGGACCGGCGAGGAGGGTGCGGCGGCGCAATCCGCCGCGGGCGGGCAAGTTACGTGCGCGTCCCCGCATCCTCCGAGTCGGCCGCGTCGAGCGCCGGCGGAGCGACGAGGACGCGCAGGGCGCCGGGGCGCACGCGGAACTGCAGCGGCGCCGGAAGGCGCACGAGCTCGCCGTCCACGCCCACGTCCAGGCGCGGGCGCGCGACGGAGACGGTAAAGCGGTCCGCCAGGTGAACCGCGCAGTCCCGCGCGTCCTCGGCCACGCGCAGCCCGTCGCGTCCGCGCAGCGCCGCCTGCACGCCGATGGCCAGCAGGCGCAGGCGGCCGGCGGCCCCGATCACCACCAGCTCCAGCGTGCCCGAGTCCAGCTCGCGGGGCGCCTGCACGGGGTCGCGGAAGCTGCCGCGGCCGGGGCCGATCCACACCAGCGGCGCGCTGCGGGTGGCGCTCAGCCCTCCCCCCTGGATGGTCACGGGGCGCCGCGGGAAGCCCGCCAGCGTGAGCACGCCCGCCACCGCCGCCGCCGGCCACTTCCCGATGCGCGGCTGCCACGCCTGGCGGATGCGGAGCTGGCGCGGGTACAGGCCGATGCTGGCCCCGTTGATGAACACGCGGCCGTTCACCTCGCCCACGTCCACCGCCCGCGCCTGCCCCGCCGCCAGCGCCCGCAGCGCGTCCTCGTGCGTGCGGATGCCCAGCGCGGCGGCGAAGTGGTTCAGCGTTCCGCCGGGGAACACCGCCAGCGTAGCGTCCGTGCCCGCCAGCGCCCCCGCCACCGCCGAGACCGTCCCGTCGCCGCCCGAGACGCCGATCGTCCGGATCCCGCTGCTGACGAGCCGCAGCGCCTCGTCCGCCATCTCCGCCACGGGCAGGGAGCGCAGGTCGGGGACGGCGCCGGCGGCCCGGAACGCATCGCGCAACGCGTCGTCGGCGCCGCCCGCGCCGGCCTTCTCGTTGCGCAGTATGGGGATGGGGGTCATGCGCTCCGGTGTGGACAGCGTGTGCGTGGGAACCAAACGGGTCGCGGGCGGCTATGAAGCAGGCACGATCCGCGCCCGTCCGCACGGCGCGGCGACCCGAGACGGACGCCGAGAGCATGCAAGTATACCTGAAGGAAGAGCCGGTCGCCCTGGAGATGCGCGAGGTGGACGCGGAGGGGCTGGTGGAGGACGAAGCCGGCCTGGTGCCCGTGGCGTTCTTCGTGACCGGCAACCAGAAGCCCAGCTTCCGCGCGCTTCTGCCCCCCGAGACGCTGGTGATGCTGGAGGAGGCCACGCAGAAGCCCGTGATGCTGGGCCTGCTGGCCGAGGAGCCCGAGGACCCCGCGGGCGAGGTGCGCGCCATGGTGGGCCTCTCGCTCTCCCCCGGCGACATGCCCGACACACTCGTCGTGGAGGACGAGGACGACGACGACGAGGACTCGTCCGAGCCCTGGACGAGCGCCGACGCCGACGCGTGGAAGTCGGAGGGCGACGACGACCGGGAGGAGGGCGGCGGGCGAACGGTGCTGCTGGCCTTCGCGCCCCTGGTGCGCCTGGCCCGCAAGTTCCCCAACGACTTCTCCGAAGAGCTGGCGGACCTGCTGGAGAGCGCCCTCGCCGGCGACACCAAGCCCAATCTCCAGGCCCGGATCGACCGCATGCTGGGGGACCTGTAGGGCATCGTCCGGACCGGCTCGACTCGCTTGCGACCCATCGACCGCCCAGCCCTCTCGCAGCGGCATGGGACATCGAGTATCCTACGGCCACCTCCCGGGGTGGCCGTAGCTGTTTCCGCGATCAGCGATTCGATGACTCGTTCGATGGATGATGATCTCGTGATCATAGCCGACATCGCGGTGGACGCCGGGCCCGCCGTCGGGTTGAACCCCGGGGCTGCCGTAGGAACAAAGCCCGCCTCCGCGGGCTCCGGGGCGGAGGCGGAGCCCATCGTCGGGGGGCGGACGGCCTGCGGGGGCAGGTCGGCGGCGAGCATCGCATCGTCCGACCGGCGTTCCGCGGAAGGTCTGCGATGATCCGCGGACGGTTCGCGCCGAGCCCGACGGGGGCGCTGCACCTGGGGAACGCGCGGACGGCGCTGCTGGCGTGGCTGCACGCGCGGGCGAGCGGAGGGCGGTTCGTGATGCGGGTGGAGGACCTTGATCCCGGGCGCGTCCGGCCGGGGCTGATGGAGGCGCAGCTCGCCGACCTGCGCTGGCTGGGGCTGGACTGGGACGAGGGGCCGGACGTGGGCGGCCCGCACGCGCCCTACGTGCAGACCCGGCGGACGGCGCTGTACGACACCGCGCTGAATCGTCTGGCGGATGCGGGGCGGCTGTTCGCCTGCGCGTGCTCGCGGCGCGACCTGGCCGCGGCCGCCAGCGCGCCGCACGGCGGCGGGGACGAGGGCCCGCGCTACCCCGGCACCTGCCGCGCGCGCGACCCGCGGCCATGGCTCGCCCCATCGGACGATCAGCCGAACGGAGGCGAGGGAGGTTCCGCGGACACGCGGCCGATGGCGCTCCGCTTCCGCATGGAGCCGGGGGAGGTGTGCTTCGACGACCTGCTGCAGGGGCGCGTGTGCCTCGATCCTTCCGCCGACGCTGGCGACTTCGTGGTGCGCCGGCGCGACTGGGTGGCGGCGTACCAGCTGGCGGTGGTGGTGGACGACGCCGCGATGGGCATCACCCACGCCGTGCGCGGCGCCGACCTGCTGCCCTCCACCGCGCGGCAGATCCTGCTGTACCGCGCGCTGGGCCTGGCCGCGCCCGCCTTCCTTCACGTGCCCCTGCTGCTTGGGGCGGACGGCGAGCGCCTGGCGAAGCGGCACGGCGCCGTGTCGCTGGCGGACGCGCGCGCGGCGGGCGTGGCGCCGGAGCGGGTGGTGGCGTGGCTGGCCTCCACCTGCGGCCTCGCGGCCCCCGGTGAGGAGCTGACGGCGGCGGAGCTGGTGCCGCGCTGGAGCGTCAAGCGCCTTCCCCGGACTCCTTCGACGGTGGACGACGCATCGCTCGCGCGGCTGCTGGGAGAGTGACGAAGGGGCCGCACCGTTGCCAGATGGGCCGCGGCGCCAATATCATTCCCCAAACCCGACGGACACTCCGGCCGCCCCACCGGCCGCATTGGCCGGCCCCCACGCCCGCCGCGCACGCCCGCGTCCGCCCTCGCCTCTCCCTCGCGCTCCCCATGCAGGAGGACCGATGATCCCACGCCGCGTGATCGCACTCGCCGGGCTGCTGGCCCTGCCCGCCCTCGCCAGCGCCCAGCGCACCACCCTGCCGCCGGGCCAGACGGGGCCGCAGCTTCCGTACGCGCGCTGGGCCGTCACGCCCTACATCGGCGTGCGCGCGCCCCTCACCACCGGCAACGAGTTCCAGTACCAGAACGGCGAAGCGGTGTCCACGCACGCCGTCTCGCGCGAGCGCGGCGGGGCCGTGCTGGGCGGGCTGGAGGCCGAGTACCGCTTCCGCCGCCACTGGAGCTTCGTGGGCGGGGTGGCCGCCAGCGCCCGCGGCAACGACGTGCTCACCTTCAGCACCCCCAGCTCGGCCGACACGCTGGGCGCCGACGGCGACCGCTTCTTCTTCGCCAAGGCCGGCGTCTCGTACCGCCTGCCCGAGCCCAGCCCCGACACGCGCCGCTTCCACCCTGGCGGCTTCGTCACGCTGGCGCCGGCGCTGGTGCGGCTGGACCGCGCGGGCCTGGGCAAGGTGAACAACCCCGCCGTCAACCTGGGCCTGGCCGCCACCGCCCCCCTGGGCAGCTCGCGCCGCCTGGCGTTCCAGCTCGCCGTCGACGACTACCTGACCTTCTGGGACAAGGGCAAGCTGGAGGCGCAGGACGCCGCCTTCTACTCCACGGCCGCGGTGCCCGTGACCGTGCACTACAGCTACAGCACCAGCAACATCCTGGTCCTGCGGCTCGGCGCCTCGTTCCGGATGCCGTAGCCGGCCGCATGTCGGGCGATGGACCAAGAGGAGCCCCGCGCCGGCGTTCGCGCGGGGCTCCTTCGTCTTCGGGTGATCCGTGCCCCCGGGGGGGGCGGCGGAGCACCGGATGTCGCCTGGACGGGCGGCCAAACCAATCCCCCACATCGCCTTACGGGCACGTAACCTGCGTGGCCCCAGCCTGACTCCTGGGAAAGGATCTGGGCGATGGCACTACGCGAGTTCATGGACGGGGACGGCACGAGATGGAAGGTGTGGGACGTGGCGCCGCAGGAGCCACGGACGCTACGTCCGCTGCACGCGGCGGGGGCTCCACAGGGTGCGGCCGCCGAGCGGCGGAGGGGAGCCGCGGTCATGGAGCACGGCTGGCTCTGCTTCGAGAAGGCCGGCGAGAAGCGGCGCCTGGCGCCGGTGCCGCAGGGCTGGGACGCCCTGCCGGACGGCGACCTGCCGGGCCTGCTGGGAGACGCCCGCCGGGTGGACCGCCGAGACGGCTGATCCCCGCGGCTCGGATCGATGGATGGACGAAGGGCCCCGGAGCGGCGTTCGCTCCGGGGCCCTTCGCATCATGCACCCGATCCGCCCGCCGTCAGTCCGGCCTGGGTCCGGCGGCCTTCACCGCGTCGGACACGCGGTCGGCGAAGCGGGCGAAGTTGTCCTGGAACGCCCGGGCCAGCTCGCGCGCCTTGGTGTCGTAGGCGTCGCGGTCGGGCCACGTCTCGCGCGGCTGCAGCACCTGGGCCGGCACGTTGGGCACCGAGGTGGGCACGTGCAGCCCGAAGAACGGCACCTCCGCCGTCTCCACGCCGTCCAGCTCGCCGGCCAGCGCGGCGCGCACCATGGCGCGGGTGTAGCCCAGCTTCATGCGCGAGCCCGTGCCGAAGGGGCCGCCCGTCCATCCCGTGTTCACCAGCCACACGCGGCTGCCGTGCTCCTCCAGCTTCTTCCCCAGCATCTCGGCATACACGCCGGGGTGCAGGGGCAGGAAGACGGCGCCGAAGCAGGCCGAGAAGGTGGGCTGCGGCTCCTTCACGCCGCGCTCGGTGCCCGCCACCTTGGCCGTGTAGCCGCTCAGGAAGTAGAACATCGCCTGCTCGGGCGTGAGCCGGCTGATGGGGGGCAGCACGCCGTACGCGTCGGCGGTGAGGAAGACGATGTTCTTCGGATGCCCGCCCTTGGCCTCGGGGACGAAGTTGGAGATGTACTCCAGCGGGTACGAGATGCGCGTGTTCTCGGTGATGGAGATGTCGTCGAAGTCCACGCGGCGCCTGTCGTCCACCACGCAGTTCTCCAGCACCGTGCCGAACATGCGCGTGGTCGCGTAGATCTCGGGCTCGCCGTCGGGGGAAAGCTTCACGGCCTTCGCGTAGCAGCCGCCCTCGAAGTTGAACACGCCCTCGTCGCTCCATCCGTGCTCGTCGTCGCCGATCAGCCCGCGCTCCGCATCGGCCGACAGCGTGGTCTTGCCCGTGCCCGAAAGCCCGAAGAAGAGCGCCGTGTCGCCGCCCGGGCCCACGTTGGCCGAGCAGTGCATGGACAGCACGCCCCGCACCGGCAGCAGGTAGTTCAGGATGCCGAAGATGGACTTCTTGATCTCGCCGGCGTAGCGGGTGCCGCCGATCAGGATCTCCTTGCGCCCGAAGTTGATGACGATGAAGGTGGTGGTCCGCGTGCCGTGGCGCGCGGGGTCGGCCTCCATCTCGGGGGCGTGCAGGATGGTGAAGCCCGGCACCATGCCGTCCAGCTCGTGGCCGTCGGGCCGGCGGAACATGTTGTACGCGAACAGGTTGTGCCACGCATTGGGGGTCACCACGCGCACCGCCAGCCGGTACTCGGGATCGGCGCCGCCCCACATGTCGCGCACGTACAGGTCCTGGCCCTCCAGGTGCGCCACCACGTCCTCGCGCAGCGCGTCGAAGTGCTCGGGCGAGAGCGCCTGGTTCACCTTGCCCCAGTCCACCCGCTCCCCGGACGTCGGCTCCTTCACCACGAAGCGGTCGTTGGGCGAGCGGCCCGTGTGCGGCTTGGTGACGGCGTTGAACGGCCCGCCGTCCACCAGGATGCCCTCGCCGCGGCGCACGGCGTGCTCCACCAGCTCCGCCGGGATCAGGTTCCAGTACACGGTGCCGGGGTTCCGGAGGCCGTGGTTCTCTAGACCGTAGCTGCTGGCGCGCCCGAACGTCGGGGCGCCGGCATCGGAAGTGATCGTGGTCGACATGCGCCTGAAGGTTTCAGTGTTCGCGGTCCACTCCACCGTCGCGGCACGGCCCTGCCCGCCGCGTCCCGGTGGAAAGCGAAGGGGAGTAGAGTAGCACGGCCCCCGGCGCCAGGCAAGGTGAACCGGGCTCAGCAAACGCCAGGCGGCGGGCCCTGTTCCCGCTGCCCCCGGCGCCGCCGGAGCCGTACGCCGGGCCCCGGTTCCGCGCGGTCCCGGGGCTTCCTCCCGGCCTTCCGGCGCCCCCTCGCGTGCCCGCCCGGCGCCTGCACCTCCACGGCGCTGCCAGGGGCCGCCCGACGACGAAACCGTTGCCGCGGACCCGCGGGCATCGTACCGTGGATCGGTGTCACGCCATGGCGCGTTCCCAGCCGCCGCGTTCCGACCGCTCCGGCGGCGGGCCGATCCGCCGGCCGACGATGCGGACCCGCGTCGGGTCGCGCCACGGCCCACGGCGGCACATCCTTCCTCTCGCAGGCCATCATCATGCGCCGTCCATTGCCCGCCATTCCCGCCCTCGTCGCCGCGGCCGCCCTGCTCGCCGCCTCGGCGTGCGGCGGCCGGGGAGCCTCGCACGCGCCGGTGCCGAAGCTGGAGCCGGATGCCGCTCCCGCGAACGCGGGCGAGTCGTCCCCCCGCTCCCGCCGCCGGTCGGACCTCATCACCCGCGAGGAGATCGAGGCCAGCCACGTCACCACCGTCTACGACGTGGTGGAGCGCCTGCATCCCAACTGGCTGCACAACCGCTCGCCGCGCTCCGACTACGTGGTCGCCTTCTACAACGAGCGAGAGCTGGGTCCGGCGGGTCTGCTGAAGGGCGTGCGCGTCGAGGGCGTGGAGTCCATCCGCTGGTACGACTCCGTGATCGCCCGTGCCCGCTTCGGCTTCGGCCACGAGGCGGGCGTGATCGAGGTGATCGGCCAGTAGAGCCGCGCCATCGACCCATCGGCCAGGCGGGCGCGATCGGAAAGGATCGAGAGGCGGCGGGGACACGCTGGAGTCCTCGCCGCCTCGTTCCGTTCGCCGGTTCATTCCGCCCGCCGAGCCCCCGTCGTCCGTGACCCTCGGAGCAGATCGGCCGGGGAGACGCAGGCTCCGACCGTCTAGCTCAGCGCCTTCCGCACCACCTCGGCGGCGCTGCGGCCCGATGCGCCGAAGACGCCTCCGCCGGGGTGGGTGCTCGCACCGGTGAGGAAGAGGCCGGGGATGGGCGTGCGGTAGCCGGCAAGCTCGGGAAGGGGGCGGAAGAAGAACATCTGGTCCAGCCCCATCTCCAGGTGCATCACGTTGCCGCCGTACATCCCGTGCTCGCGCTCCAGGTCGGCGGGCGTCTGGATGTGCATGGCCTCCACCGAGCCCGGCACGTTGGGCGCGAAGCGGGCCGTGGCGCGCAGGATGCCGTCCGCCGCGCGCGCGCGCTCGCCGGCCCAGGTGCGGCCGCCCGACAGGGCGTACGGGTGATACTGCGCCCACAGGAAGAGCAGGTGCCTGCCCGGCGGGCAGAGCGTGGGGTCCACCGCGCTCCAGGTCATGGCGACCACCGCGGGGTCCCGCGCCGGGACGCCTGCTGCGTGGTCGGCCCACGCGCGGTCCAGGTACGGCGCCGGCGGACAGAGAAGCTGCAGCCCGCGGTGCATGGGCCCCGGCGCGCCGTCGCCGCCGCGGCGGGGGTCGCCCTCCCATCCCGCGTACGCCGGTAGCTCGTTCACCAGGCAGCGCAGGATCATCCCGAAGCCGTTGCCGATACGGAGCTTGCGCACCCGCTCGCGCAGCGCCGCCGCCTCGGGCGCGTGCGCCAGCAGCGGGCCGAACGTCGTCGCCACGTGGCAGCCGGCCAGCACGGCGCGCGACCGGACCGTCCGTGTCGGCCCCGTCGGTGGACGGTGCTCGGCGTCCAGCGGAAGGCCGGGCTCCGCGCCCTCGCCCACCTCCAGGCCCACGGCGCGCCCGTTCTCGACGAGGATGCGGCGCACCGGGCTGGACGTGTGGACCTCGCCGCCGTGCGCGCGGATCAGGGCGACCAGCGCCTCGGACAGCGCGCCCGACCCGCCCACGGCGCGCTTCACCCCGCTCTCATGATACAGCGCCTGCCACCCCGCCAGCGGCGCGGAGCCCAGCTCGGTGGGCGGCGGCCCGCTCTGCGCGGCCATCCACTCGATCGCGGCGCGGACGGCGGGATGCTCGAAGGTGGCGTCCAGCAGCGCGCGGTACGATCCCAGGATGGTGCGCAGCCGCTCCATCCCGCCGGAGCGGAAGCCGCCAGCCGAGGCCATGCTCCACGCCACCCGGCCCGGCGCGGGCGGCGCGAGAAAGGCCTTCAGCACGGCGCGGCTCATGGGCCGCCACTCGTCCACGAAGCGGCGGTATGCCTCCGCGTCGCGCGGCGAGACGGCGGCGATGGACCGGCAGGTGCGGTCCACGTCCTTCCAGAACTCGATCGCGCGCCCGTCCTCCAGCGGATACCAGGCCCACGGGTCGCAGTCCACGTAGCGCAGCCCGTGGCGCGCCAGGTCCAGCTCGCCCAGGATGGGCGTCAGGTGGATCAGGATGTGCGCCGACGAGCCCACGTCGATGCGGCACCCGGGGATCACGTCGTCGCGCGTCTGCACCGCGCCTCCCGCCTGCGCCGCGCGCTCGAACACGGCCACCCGCCTGCCCGCCCGCGCCAGGTAGGCGGCGGCGATCAGCGCGTTGTGCCCCGACCCCACGATGGCGACGTCCAGCTCCGGCAAGTCCCCTCCTCCGTTCCCTTCCAATCCGCGGACCTGAGACCGGCCGGCCTCCGCCAACCTATCCTCGGCCGCCGGCCACGCCAGGGGGAGCAAGGGCGAGATGCACGTCGTTCGATGGAGGGAGGGACACGGCTGAACGGCGCGGTCGAATTCGATTCATCCGATGTACGACGCCGCACCGGGCCGCGCGACCGGCTCAACCGAGGCCAACCGGCGCGGGTTCGTTCGATCGATGAAAGGTCGAGCCTGCGGATACCTGGGAAAGCGAGGCGGAGATCGACCGGCGACCCGCGGTCGTGGATGCGGCCGCTCGGCCGGCTAGGCGGAGGGCGGGGCGGCGGCCGGCCGGCTGTCGGTGGAGCCGCGCAGGGCGTCGGTCGCCAGCGAGGGCGGGGCGAACACGTGGTCCGGACCGAACGCGGAGACCGCGAGCTTCAGGTCCAGCGCGATGTTGCGGAACCGGGCAGCGCTCTCCTGCGGGACCTCCACGCGCGAGAACAGGATGACGGCGAACAGCTCGCCGCCGGACAGCAGCCCCCCGAAGCCGACGACCGAGCGGATGCGGTGCGGGCGCACGAAGTCGTCCTGCGCGGGGATGTAGGGGCTTCCCAGCGCCTCCGGCACGTAGAACACGTTGTACGTCTTGCCCTCGACCCCGCGCAGCAGCTCGGGCCGGGGCGACACCACGGACTCGATGTCCAGGCCCATCTGCCGGATCAGCTCGGCGATCATGGGCGCCTGCTCCACGATCTGCGCGCTGGGCAGGGGGATGGCCTGGTGCCCGCTGGAGCTGCGCCGCGCGTTCCACTGGGGCTGGTCGCCCGCGGTGGCGAGCAGCACCAGGCACTTCATCTCGTCCCAGGGCTGGCGCTCGCCCATGGCCCGCTGCGCGAACGCCTGCTGCTCGGGTTCCAGGATCCCGTACGGGTGCGTCTTGTAGAAGCGCACCAGGGCGCACTCGGGCTGCCCGTCCGCGCCCACGGCCTCCTCGCGGAAATAACGCACCAGCGCCTGCGCGGCCTCTTCCATGCTGCCCGCGCCCTCGCACGCGCGCCGCGCCTGCAGCCCGCAGCGCAGCATGTCGCCAAGGTCGAACGTCTGGAGCGAGAACGGCATCGGACGGGATGAGTCGGATCGGGAGCCGCCGCCGGTCCAGGCGTTCGCCCGGACGGCGGAAGAGCCGGGCCGCCTGTGCATACTCCGAGCCGCGAAGGCCACAGCGACGCCCGCTCCGACCTCGGATCGCGCGGCCGACCGCCATCGCGCCGCGTGGACTCGGCCCGGGTGAGCCATGGCCTCCCGGACGCCACATACCCGCGCCCTGCCGGGGCCCCGCGCCGCGGACGGCGCGGTCGAACCGGGCGCCGGTCCGGCGGGGCTGGATTCGGCGGGGGGCGGCGGATAGGTTCACGCCCTTGGCGCTTCGACGGCGCGTCGCGAATCGACCTGCGGAACGGGGGGAGGCGGATGGCGGCTGGGGCGGGCGCGTGAGCCGCTTCTCGGGCGTGGACCTGGCGATCGTGGTGGCCTACACGCTGGGCGTCACCGCCTTCGGCATCTGGCTGGGCCGCCGCCAGAAGGACGCGCGCGACTACTTCCTGGCGGACCGCTCCATCCCCTGGTGGGCCGTGTGCTTCTCGGTGGTGGCCACCGAGACCAGCGTGCTCACCTTCATCAGCGTGCCCGCCACCGCGTACACGTCCGACCTGTGGATGCTGCAGCTGGCGGCGGGCTACCTGCTGGGCCGCATGGCCGTGGCCGCGCTGCTGCTGCCGGGCTACTTCACCGGCGAGCTGGCGACCGCGTACGCGCTGCTGGAGCGCCGCTTCGGGCCCGTGACCCGCCGCTTCGCGTCGCTCGTCTTCCTGGTCACGCGGGCGCTGGGCAGCAGCGTGCGGCTCTTCGCCTCGGCCATCCCGCTCAAGCTGGTGACGGGGCTCCCGTACTGGCAGGCCATCGCGCTCACCGGCGCGGTCACGCTGGTCTACACCTACTACGGCGGCCTGCGGGCCGTCGTCTGGGTGGACGTGGTGCAGATGGTGGTCTTCCTCGCGGGCGCCGGGGCCGCGCTGTGGATGCTGCTGCGGAAGGTGCCCGGCGGGTGGAGCGGCTTCGTGGCCGCCGCGGCGCCCGCGCACAAGCTGCGCATCCTCCACCTGGACGGCGGCTTCGCGGACGCGAAGTGGGTGCTGACGGGGCTCGTGGGCGGCGCGTTCCTGTCGATGGCCAGCCATGGCGTGGACCACCTGATCGTGCAGCGCCTGCTCGCCGCGCGGTCGCTGGGAGACGCGAGGAAGGCGCTGGTCGCCAGCGGGGTGGCGGTGATGGGGTTGTTCGCGCTCTTCCTGGTGATCGGCATCGGGCTGTACGCACACAACGGCGGCGCCGCGTTCGCCCGGCCCGACGAGGTGTTCCCGCGCTTCATCGTGAACGATCTGCCGCCGGGCGTGGGCGGGCTGGTGATCGCCGCCATCTTCTCCATCGCCATGTCGTCCGAGGCGTCGGCCATCAACTCGCTGGCCTCGGTGCTCACGCACGACCTGTACGCCCCGCTGGCCGGACGCGAAGGGGACGACGCGCATCTGATGGGGGTCGGGCGGCGCTTCACGCTCGCCGCCGGGGCGGCGCTGGTGGGCGGGGCCATCCTCTTCCAGCTCGCCGCCACGGGCACGCCCATCGTTATCGTCGCCCTGCAGATCGCGTCGTTCACCTACGGCGGGCTGCTGGGGGGCTTCCTGCTGGGCCTGCTCTCGCCCCGTGCCGACGGGCACGACGCCGTGGCCGGCATGGCGGTTGCCATCGGCGGCATGGCCGCGCTGTGGGCGGCGCAGCAGTTCGGCGGCCTGCCGCGGCGCGTGGACACGCTGTGGTTCACGCTGCTGGGCGCGGCGCTCACGCTGGGGGCGGGCGAGGCCTCCCGCCGCCTCCGCCGGTCGACAGGGCGCGCGGCGTAGGATCGACGACGGGACGGTCGGACGCGGCGCGGAAGGCTTCCCGCGCCTTCACTCTTTCACGGAACCGGTGCCGATGGACCTGATCCTCTTCCTGAAGACGGTGGTGATGGGGCTGGTGGAGGGCGCCACCGAGTTCCTTCCCGTCTCGTCCACCGGGCACCTGATCATCGCCGGCGAGTGGCTCCACTTCCTGGACGACCGGCCGCAGACGCGCGACAGCTTCGAGATCATCATCCAGCTGGGCGCCATCCTGGCCGTGGTGTGGTTCTACCGCGCGAAGATCTGGGAGGTGCTGCGGCGGCTGGGCAAGGACGCCACGGCCAACCGGCTCTTCTTCAACCTGGTCCTGGCCTTCCTGCCCGCCGCCGCCGTGGGGCTGGTCGCGCACAAGTGGATCAAGACGCACCTCTTCAACCCCGTCAACGTGGCGATCGCGCTGGTCGTGGGCGGCGTGGTCATCCTCGTCATCGAGGCGTGGAAGCGGCGCGTCGATACGGAGACGGTGGACGACATCCGCCCGAAGACGGCGTTCGGCATCGGGCTGTGCCAGGTGCTCTCGCTCGTTCCCGGCACCTCGCGCTCGGCGGCCACCATCCTGGGCGGCGTGTCGCTGGGCCTGTCGCGGGTGGCGGCCACGGAGTTCTCGTTCTTCCTGGCCATCCCGGTGATGTTCGCGGCCACGGGGCTGGACCTGGCGAGGAGCTACCACGACCTGCACGGCGCGGACGTCCCCGTCTTCGCCGTGGGCTTCATCGTCTCGTTCCTCTCCGCGCTGGTGGTGATCAAGGCGCTCCTGCGCTTCGTCGCCAGCCACACCTTCCGCGGCTTCGCCTGGTACCGCATCGCCTTCGGGCTCCTGCTCCTGGCGTGGTACTACCTGCATCCCGCGGCGTGACGCGTTCGATGGAACCCATGCCCCCCGGCCGCCTGCCGGCGTGGCTGGTGCGCCTCGTCCTGTCCGTCGCCGTCGCGGGCCTGGCGGCGCTGGGCGCGATGCTGCTGGGCGGCGGGCGCGGGAGATGGACGGCCGTCGCGGTGCCGGCGGCGGCGGCGGGGCTCGGCTTCTTCGCCGTGATGTCGCTGCTGGCATCGCCCGCGCTGGGGCGTGCGCTGATGACGGAGCGGGGGCGCGCGATGGCGGGAACCGTGGCCGGCGCGCTCTTCTGGTTCCTCGCGGCCGCCGTCCTTTCCACCGTCCTCGGCCTGCGCGTGCACCCGGCGGCGGCGGGATCGGCGGCGGCGCTGGCGTGGTGCGCGGCCGGCTGGCTGGTGCGCCGCGGCCGCGGCGCGGACGGCCCGCCGGAGGGCTGAGCGGGCTCGGGGGAGGACGCCTGCGACGCGGCCGGACGAAGCCGTCGGGAGCGGGCGGCGGAAGGCGTTGCGGGGCGGGATCATAGGCGGCCCGCGAAGGGTACATCGACACCGATCCAGACGTTCGACCCGGCGGCGTTCGCCGGGCCGATTCTTGCGACCGGCCGCGCCGACGCGGCGGAGTCGCCGCATGGGGGGCCGCGAGCCGGGGCCCTCCTCCACCCGTTTGTTCGGACGGACGGAATGAAGCTCGCACTTCGCACCTCGCTGCTCGCCCTGGCCGTGGCGCACGCCGGCGCCGCGGCGGCCCAGATCGTTCCCGGCGGCGCGGGCGTGGGGGACACCTCCATCTTCGCGCCGCTCACCCTGCTGCCCTCGCCCTCGCTGGTGCGCACGGGGGCGGGGGCGCCGGGCTCGCGCTACTGGCAGAACCGCGCCGACTACGACCTGACGGCCACCATCGACACGGCGGCGAAGACGGTGGCGGGCCATATGCGCCTGCGCTACACCAACCACTCGCCCGACACCCTGCGCTTCGTCTGGGTGCAGACCGAGCAGAACGCCTTCCGCAACAACTCGCTCAACTCGTACGTCTACCCGCAGGACTCGCGCTTCGGGGCGCGCGGCTTCGAGGGCGGCGACGTGATCGAGCGCTTCGTGCAGGTGGCGGCGGGCGGGCGCGAGGTGCCGCTCAAGCTGCGCGGCAACGAGACGGTCACCAAGGTGGACCTGGCCGAGCCGCTGGCCCCCGGCGGCACCGCGGTGCTGGACGCGTCGTGGCACTTCTCGGTGCCCGAGCACGGCGCCGACCGCATGGGCCGCGACGGCGCCCTGTACGAGATCGCGCAGTGGTATCCCCGCGTCAACGTGTACGACGACGTGCGCGGGTGGAACATGGAGCCCTACCTGGGCCAGGGCGAGTTCTACCTGGACTACGGCGACATCACCTACTCGGTGACGGTGCCCGCGGGCTACATCGTGGCCGGCACGGGCATGCTGCAGAACCCCGCCGAGGTGCTGCCCCCCGCGCAGGTGGCGCGCCTGCGCCAGGCCGCCACGTCCGCCACGCCGGTGCGCATCATCACCGCCGAGGACCTGCGGAGCGGCGCCGCGCGTCCGCGGAAGAACGGCGTGCTCACCTGGCGCTTCGCCGCGCAGAACGTGCGCGACGTCGCCTTCGCCGCATCGCCCGACTACCAGTGGGACGCGTCGAGCTGGGACGGCACGCTGGCCATGGGCTACTACCGCCCTGCGGCCGCGGACAACTGGCACGACGCGGCCGACCAGTCGCGCATGTCCATCCAGGAGTACTCGGAGCGCTGGTTCCGCTACCCCTGGCCGCAGATCAGCGCGGTGGAGGGCCCCATCAGCGGCATGGAGTATCCCATGCTGGCGATGGAGAACCACAGCGAGGACAAGTACGACCTGTACAACGTGGTGACCCACGAGATCGGGCACGACTGGTTCCCCATGATCGTGGGCTCCAACGAGCGCATGCACATGTGGCAGGACGAGGGCCTCAACACCTACATCAACACCTTCTCCGAAGCGCGCCGCTACCCCGAGAAGGGCACGCAGCCCGTCCGCTCGCGCGAGGAGATGGACCGGGTGGAGAACGCCCAGCGCAACAACACCGACCACGTGGTGGACGTGCAGCCCGACCGCGTGCCCCCCACGCAGCTGGGCCTGTCGCAGTACTGGAAGCCCAGCGCGGCGCTCCAGATCCTGCGCCAGGAGGTGATGGGGCCCGAGGCGTTCGACGACGCCTTCCGCACCTACATCCGCCGCTGGGCCTTCAAGCACCCCACCCCGGCCGACTTCTTCCGCACCATGGAGGACGTGGGCGGGCGGCGGCTGGACTGGTTCTGGCGCGAGTTCTTCCTGGAGAATCCCAAGTTCGACCAGGCCGTGGGCAGCGTAACGCCCAGCGGCGCCAACGTGCAGGTCACGTACGTCAACCACGGCCGCGGCGTGCTGCCCATCCGCGCCCGCTTCACCTTTGCGGACGGCACCTCGCAGGACTACAACTACCCGGCCGAGGTGTGGAGCACCAACACCGCCGCGTACGAGCGCACCTACCCGCTGGGCGGCAAGCAGCTCGTGCGCATCACGCTGGACCCCGACAAGAAGCTGATCGACATCGACCGCTCCAACAACGTCTGGCAGCGCTGATCGGCGGCTGACGGTCGGTCGGTCGCGGAAGCGCCGGGCAATCGGTTGGACGAAGGGGCGGCTCCCACGCGCGAAGCCGCCCCTTCGTCGTTCCTCGGACGTTTCCCACGACGATTCATTCGATTCGGTCGATTTGATCCTTCCGGCGTGCGCCGGCGCTCCGCGGCACCGTCGATCGACACGGACGGATTGCTCGACCGGTCCCGATCCGCGAGTCGCTTCCGACTCCCGGCCGAGGTCGATCATCGGATCATCCGGAAGCCACGTGAAGCATGCCGGCCGGTCGTATGCCGCCAAGGTGGACACCGCACCACCTGCGGCGCCAAGAGCGCGGGGTGGCCACCATCGCCGCCGGGAAACTGGCGTTCTTGCCTTCCGGGGAACGCAGGCATAGCATGTGTGGTCCGGGATCATCCGTCGCCGCCGCGCGTGGCGAGAATGCGGCGGAAGAGGCGCCCCCGCGCCGCGTACGATCCCGTGCTTCCTCCCCCCGCCGTACCCTCGCAGAGCCCAGATGCCGGACCCCGCAGACGCCCTCGATCCGTTCGTGCCCGTGGTGGTGGGCGTGTCCATCCACGGCGCATCCGTCATCGTGGACTGGGACACCGTGCCCGGTGCCGCCGACTACCAGGTGGAGGTGCTGGGCGCGGACGGCGAGCCGCTCGGTCCGCCGCCCGCGATGGAGCCCGGCGGAGACGCATCGAGCGTGGTGCTGAGCGGCCCGGCGCTGGCGGACGGCGCGCGCATCACCGTCCGGGTGCGCTCCGTCTCCGCCTGGTCGAAGGCGACGGAGCTCGCGCTGGTGATGCTGGAGGCCCCGCAGCCGCCCGCCCTCTCCTTCGCGGCGGATGCCATCGCGGCGAGCTGGCCGCCCATCGCCGGTGCAGTGGCGTACGAGGTGGAGGTGCTGGACGCGGACGGCCTGCCCCTGCACCCGCAGCCGGACGCTACCACGGACGGTACCGCGGCGGAGATCGAAGCGTCCGCGCTGGCGACGGGTGTGGAATACGGCGTCCGCGTGCGCGCCTCCGCCGGCATCGCCACGAGCGCGTGGGGGCGTGCGGCGACGGTGCGCGCCGCCCGCGTTCCGCAGCCGGTGCTCGTGGACGCGCTGTATCGCGGCGGCAAGGTGGACTTCACATGGTCGCCCATCCCGGGCGCCACGCGCTACCTGGTGCAGGTGCTGGACGCGGAGGGCACGCGACTTTCTCCGCAGCCCTCGGTCAGCGGCTTCAACCACTCGGCGACCATCGCCGGTGCGGGCATCGGCGGGGGCGCGCGCGTTCAGGTGCAGGTGGGCGTGGAGGTGGCGGGGCAGGGCACCGCGTGGAGCGATCCGCTGCCGCTGGAGCTGGTGGACCTGCCCGCGCCCGCGGACGTGGTGGCGACCGTCGCCGGCGGCACCTTCGCCGCCCGCTGGAGCGCGGTGCCGGGCGCCGCCGGCTATCGCGTGGAGGTGCTGGACGACGGCGGCCAGCCCGTGCCCGCGCATCCACCCGTGGACGTGCAGCAGCCCACCGTGCGGTTCGACGCGCCGGCGGAGGCGGCAGGCGGCCTGCAGGTGCGCGTGACGGCCACGGCGCCGCACGTGGAGGGCGCGCCCAGCGATCCCGTGCCCTTCGCCGCGAACCTGCTGCCGGCGCCCGGCGACCTGGCCGTCGTCTACCTGGCGGCGGAGCGGCGCGTGTCGCTGTCGTGGAGTGCGGTGGAGGGCGCGGCGGCGTACGTGGTGGGGCTGCTGCTGGACGGCGCCCCCCTGCCCGGCCAGCCCGCGCTGGAGACGCACGCCACACGCGCCACGCCTGCGGCGACGCTGGCGCCCGGCACCGCCTACGAGGTCCGCGTGCGCGCCGCCCGCCCGGACGCGGACGGCGCCTGGGCCACGGCGGACTTCGTGGCGCTGGACCTGGCCGCGCCCACGGGCCTGGGCGTGCGGCCCGGCGACGACGGCTTCCGCGCTGCGTGGAGCGCCGTGCCGGGCGCCGCGGGCTATCAGGTGCACGTGCTGGACGCCGACGCGGAGCCGCTGGCGCCCGCACCGGACGTGGCGGTGGACGGCACCACGGCGCGCATCTCCGGTCCCGCGCTGGCTGCCGCGGGATACTTCGAGGTGCGCGTGCGGGCCACGGCGCCGGGCGTGCTGGGGCCGTTCGGCGAGCCGGCCACGCCGGGGCTGGCGGCCGGCGCCCCGCCCGCGGAGGTGCGCGCGCTCTACCACTCGGCCTCGCGCCGGGTGACGGCGGCGTGGGCGCCCGTCCCCGCCGCCATGGGCTACCAGGCGCGTCTCGCCGACGCGGCGGGCCAGCCGCTGGGCGACGCGGTGTCGGGGGACGACCCGCGGGCGGCGCTGGACGGCTCCGCGCTGGAGGAAGGCGCCGCGTACGGCGTCCAGGTGCGCGCCACCACCGCCGACGGCGAGGGAGACTGGTCGCCCGCCGCGCCCTTCACCGTCGTGGACCTGCGGCCGCCCACGCTGCTGCGCGCCTTCGCGGGCGCCGAGGGCATCCGCGCGGAGTGGAGCCCGGTCGACGGCGCGGCGGGCTA
This sequence comes from Gemmatimonadota bacterium, assembly GCA_028287185.1. Taxonomy (GTDB): domain Bacteria; phylum Gemmatimonadota; class Gemmatimonadetes; order Longimicrobiales; family Longimicrobiaceae; genus JAQBQD01. Next base: position 50,977 of record JAQBQD010000184.1, read on the forward strand.
CGAGGTGCGCGTGGACGATGCCGAGGGCACGCGCGTCTCCCCCGCGCCCGCGGCGGACGTGGCCGGCACCTCGGCCTTCATCGCCCGCGCCTCCGTCGCCGGCCGCGGGTACGTGGAGGTGCGCGCCCGCGCGACCGTCCCCGGCGCCGTGGGAACGTGGAGCGCGCCGCAGGGCGTGCAGCTCGCATCCCCCACCGGCGCGGACGACGACCACGACGGTCCCGTGGAGCCGACGGCACAGGCTCGATCGAAAGACGCATCCGCCGATTCGCCGTCATCCACCGAAACGCCCTCCGCGACGGATGCCGGCATCGATCGCGCGACATCGTCCGCGGCCGCCGCGGACGGCTTCGCGGCGGAACCGGCTGATGCGCCCTCGGAGAACGGCGCGCGTGCCTCGGCCGATGCCGCCGGCGAATCGTCCGGATCCACTGATTCGCCCGAATCCACGGGTCCGGCAGGAGGCACGTATCCTCCAGCAGAATCCGACGAGTCGGGCGAATCAGGCGAGTCGGGTGGCTCGGACGAGTCCGGGGAGGAAGGACCTGCGCCTTCCGGGGATGATGGGGCGTCGGAGCAGCCGCCGACGCCGGTGCCGCAGCACGTTCCCGGCGTGGAGACCATCCCCGGAATCGGCGGCCTTCCCGCCGCGCCTGCGGAGCCCGACGCGGAAGAGGTGGAGGCGGTGGGGTGATACGCGGCGAGAGTCGAAACCGCAAAAGAGAGACGGGCCCGCGGAAGCATCCACGCGGGCCCGTCGTTCCTCTCCGACTCGGAGAGGCCGGCGCGAGGCCTACTGCGCGGCGCCGCCCTTCAGGTAGTCGAGCAGCAGGTCGCTCATCACCCGGATGCCGATGGGGATGGAGGCGTCGTCGGCCATGAAGGTCGGCGTGTGGTGGTCGCCCGAGACGGTGCCGGGCTTCACGGTGCCCAGCCGGTAGAAGAAGCCGGGGACGGCGTTGGAGAAGAACGCGAAGTCCTCGGCGCCGGTGGTGGGCGGGATCTCGGAGACGTTGGCGGCGCCCATCACCCGGTCCAGGGTGGGCCGCATGCGCTTCGCGAGCGCCACGTTGTTCTCCGTCACCGGCGTGGTGCGCTGGTACTCCATGGTGTACGTGGCGCCGCTTGCGTGGGTGATGCCGTCCAGGATCTCGCGCATGCGCCGCTCCACCGTGTCCTGCGTGGCGGGGCTGAAGGTGCGCACCGTGCCCTCCAGGCGCACCTCGGCGGGGATGATGTTGAAGCGCTCGCCGCCGCGGATCATGCCCACCGTCACCACGCTGGGCTCGAACGGGGACAGGTTGCGCGAGCGGATGGTCTGCAGCGCCATCACCACCTGCGCGGCGGTCACCACCGGGTCCACCGACAGCTCCGGCGACGCCCCGTGCGCCTGCCGCCCGTGGATGGTGACCATGAACTTGTCCGACGCCGCCATGGCGGGGCCGGGCGTGTACCCGATCCTGCCCACGTCCATGCGCGCGAAGGTGTGCAGCCCGAACACGGCACTCGGCCGCAGGGTGAACGCGCCCTCGGCCAGCATCAGCTTGGCGCCGCCCTCCTCGCCCGGAGGCGAGCCCTCCTCCGCCGGCTGGAACAGGAAGACCACCGTGCCGGGAAGCTGGTCGCGCATGCCGGCCAGCACGGAGGCCACGCCCATCTGCACCACCGTGTGCACGTCGTGCCCGCAGGCGTGCGCCACGCCCACCTTCTGCCCCAGGTAGGTGGTGGTGTCGGTGGACTTCCAGGGGTACGGGGTGTTCTCGGTCACGGGCAGCGCGTCCATGTCGGCGCGCACGGCCACCACGGGCCCGGGCCGGCCGCCGCGCAGGATGCCCACCACGCCGGTGTGCGCCACGCCGGTGCGCACCTCGATGCCCAGCGCGCGAAGGTGGTCGGCCACGAGCTGCGCCGTGTGGAACTCGCGGTTGCCCAGCTCCGGGTGCTGGTGGATCTGGTGGCGCACCTCCACCATGGCGGGGGCCACGCGGCCGGCGGCGGCGCTCACGCGGGCGTCGGACGACTGTGCGGCCAGGGCGGCGGGCGCCAGGAGGGCAGCGAGCAGCGCCGGGAGGGCGCGGTGGTTTCGGGGGCTCATGCGGTGCGGTGCCGGGGAGACGGGGAAGGCGCGCGGAAGGCCGCGGCCCGGTACAATGGCGCCGCGCATCCCCCCCGTCAATCCGCCGGAAGCCATGCTCCCGCGCCTTTTCCGCCGCGGCCGTGCTCCCGGCGAATGGTGCGTGGCGGAAAGCGGGCGCCGGGCGCGGCGGCAGGACCAGGAACCGCCCCGCCGCCCGGATGTCGCGGAGCACGCGGCGGGGCAGGTGCGGAGCAGCGAAACGCCCGGCGGAAACGGGAGCGCGCGGCGGCGCGGATCGGCCCGCGGCGGCGCAGATGTGGTCAACGAGCGCACTACGTGCTAGATTTCGGGATTCCGAACGTCAGCCCAGCCCGCGAAGGCGCCCGGCGCGCCCATGCCCTGCGCGGGTCCCGCCGCCCGATCGTTCCTCCGGAGGCCGTCCTTGCCGCACCGCCGCCCCAACCCGTTCCGGCAGTTCGTGCTCTTCGCGCGCAACTTCCTGAAGCACCCCGCCATGCTGGGATCGGTCATCCCCAGCTCGCGGTTTCTGGTGCGTCACATGCTGAACGAGGTGGACTGGCGCTCGGCGAAGGTGATCGTGGAGTACGGCCCGGGCGTGGGCACCTTCACGCGCGAGATCCTGTCGCGCATGCGGCGCGACGCCACGCTGGTGGTGTTCGAGACCAACGAGGAGTTCATCGAGCACCTGCGCGGCTCCATCCGCGACAAGCGGCTGCACCTGATCCACGCCTCGGCCACCGAGGTGGACACGGTGCTCGCGGACCTGGGCCTGGAGCGCGCCGACTACATCGTCTCGGGCCTCCCGTTCCGCATCATGCCGCCCGACGTGCGCGACTCCGTGCTCCGCGCCACGCGCGACACCCTGCGCCCCGACGGCGAGTTCCTGCTCTTCCAGTACACCCGCGCCCTGGAGTCCCCGCTGGAGCGCTTCTTCGGCACCGTGCGCGAAGAGTTCGAGCCGCTCAACATCCCCCCCGCCCGCCTGTACTACTGCGCCGTCTGAGGCGCTTCCGTCCCCTCGCCCGTCCCCTGCACGAACCGTAGCTCCCCCGCGCGAATCCATCCACGCCGGGCATCGACCGACTGGATTCACGTCCTCCATCGACATCGCCGACATCCATCGACGGACACGGACATCCGTCGAGGCCTATGGGATGCGGGCTTCCGCGCGTGCACCCCGGGGTTGGAAAGCCGGGGCTGCCGTACGAACCAAGCCCGCCTTCCCGTGAGGGCGCCCGGCCGCGCGTCGGCGCGGGAAGGTCACGGGCGCACGAGCGACAGGCGGATCTTCTTCTCGCCCAATCGCACCACGAGCGTGTCGCCGTCGCGCAGGGGCTCCAGCGCGGCCCCGTCCACGAACTCGCAGTACGCCTCGCCGCCCACCTGCACCTCGCCGCGAAAGCCGCGGGCGTGGGCCACCGCGTCGGGCTTCCGCTTCTTCGCGTTGCTGCGCAGGTACACGCCGCGGTCGTTCATCAGCCACAGGCCCACGGGCGCGCCGGTGCCGGGGTGGTCCACCTCGGCGTCCGGGTCGGCCTCGGGCGCGTTCAGGTCCACGCCGGCGGCCACGTACCGCTGCGCCTCGGTCATCATCCGCTCGCCAGCCGCCCGCGACTCGGCCAGCAGGGCGCGCACCTCGGCGCCCTCGAACTCGTATCGAACCTCCATCGCTTCCCCCCTCCCGCCGCGGTCGCCGTGAATCGCCAGGCGTAGAGTATACAGGCCGGCCGGCAGCGCGGGCCACCATCCCCCACGCCGCACCGTATCGGCTTCCCGGACGATGGGATGCGGGGCTATGCGGGAAAGACCAGGCTGCAGCAGGTGACGGCGCCCTCGGCCTTCGCCAGCTCCGACGCGTCCACCGCCAGCACGGAGATGCCGGCTTCCTCCAGCCGTGCCCGCGTGCGGGGGAACGCGACGGGATACAGCAGCCGGCCGCCGGCGCGCACGCCGTTGGCCGCGAAGGGCTCGGCGGCGTCCACCTCGATCACCCGCGCTCCGGCGAAGAGCGCCGCATCGATCCACGCCGGGTTCAGCAGCACGGTGCCGTCCGCCACCTCGGTGACCGCCGTCTTCAGGTGCAGGCAGCCGGCCGGCACCACGCCACGCACCTGGTAGCCGTGGGGCCGGAGCAGGTGGCGAAGCTGGCGCACGCCTTCCTCGTTGCTGCGGCTGGAAAGGCCCACGTACACCGTGCGCCCCAGGCGCAGCGCGTCGCCGCCGTCCAGCGTGCCCGGCGCCTCGATGCGCGCGACGGGCCGATGCTCCGCCAGCGCCGCCGCGACCGCCGCCGTCTCGCCGCGCCTGGATTCGGCGCCGGGGCGGGTGACGACCGCCAGCTCGTCCACCACGACGGCGGTGTCTTCGATGAACACCCCGTCCGGCCATGCGCCGCCGTCGTCGATCCGGCGGACCGTGCACCCCAGCTCCGCCAGCGCCCGCTCGTACGCCTCGTGTTGCGCCCGCGCGGCCGCCACGTCGATGGGTGCGCGGGCCAGGTGCGTGAGCTCGCAGTCCGCGATGCGCGCGCTGATGCCGCGGGTGAGGGCGATGAGCATCGTCCGTGGATTCGGGGTTCGGAGAGATCAGGATGGGCATCGGATCGACCGCACCGATCGAGGCTGATGGCCGGCGGCGACGGACGGCGCCGGTTGCTCGCGGTCACAATCCGGGCGAGGACACATCGCTCGAAACGCCGCCTGCGATCCCGGTCATCTCTCACAGGGCGAGGAGATGATCATGATCATGATCACGTTAACGTTGTCATTTCAGCAACTCATGATCATGTTAACGCGATCGTGATCACGTTTCAGCGAATTCAAAGTATACGTGGACCTTGCTGGTTGGGAGTAGGATGCCTGCGTCAGCAACACAGAGGTGAGTAACACTCCTGTGACCCAAATCGGGCGCGCTTCGGATTCTGGTACCGTGGATCGGACCGAATCTGGAGCTTTCGGCGGGGCCGGGAGCGGGCTACCATAGGGGTGGCGCGGTGAAGCGCCATCGCCGCGCACCGAATCGAGGAGGGAAGATGCCGAATGCCGGGTCCGCGCGCGGGCGCGCGGAGATCCGCAGCAAGCCGCAGCGCGGCGTGCCGGACGAGGCCGCGGAGATCCTCCGGGCCGGCGTCGTGGCCCACGTGGGCTTCGCGGTGGATGGACAGCCGTACGTGATCCCCATGACGTACCACTTCGACGCCGCGCGGCCGGACGAGATCCACCTGCACGGCACGCAGCACGGCCGGCTGATGCAGCACCTGGCCGACGGCGCACCGGCGTGCGTCACGGTGACGCTGGTGGACGGGCTGGTGTATTCGCGCACGGCCAAGTACCACTCGGTGAACTACCGCAGCGTGGTCGCGTTCGGCCGCGCGGGACCCCAGCCGGCCGCCGAGGAGCGCCGCGCACTGCTGGACGGCATGGTGGCGCGCATCTTCCCCGGCCGCACCGCCGGGCGCGACTACGAGCCCATGCCCGATGCGCACCTGGAAGCCACCGCCTTCGTCACCCTCCGCGTGGAGGAGTGGAGCGCGAAGGCTCGCCGCGGCGGCCCCCTGGGCCCGCAGGACGCGGAGCCGGACGACGCGTCTCCGTACACCCGCGGCGTGGTGCCGCTGCGCGAGGCCTGATCGACATCTCTTCCGGAAGGCGCGCGGCGATACCCTGCCCGCATGGAGCGCCGCCTCCTCATCGCCCGACCTCACCGCACCCGACCGCGACCATGACCGAACGCCCCGTAGAATCCGAGTACGCCCCGTACTATCACAAGTACATCGCGCTCGTCCCGGACGGCGCCGTGGCCGACACGCTGGAGTCGCAGATCGCGGAGACGCTGGCGCTGCTGGCCTCCATCGGCGAGGCGGACGGGGACCGCGCGTACGCGCCGGGCAAGTGGACGGTGAAGGAGGTGGTGGGCCACATGGCGGACACGGAGCGCATCTTCACCTACCGCGCCCTGCGCGCCGCCCGCGGAGACGACACGCCGCTTCCGGGCTTCGACGAGAACACCTACGTGCCCGCCGGGGAGTTCGGCGGCCGCACGCTGGCGTCGCTCGCCGACGAGCTGGCCGCCGTCCGCGCCGCCACCGTGGCCCTGTTCCGCAACCTGCCCGCCCCGGCGTGGTCGCGCCGCGGTGTCGCCAACGGCACCCCGTTCGCCGTGCGCGCCATCGCCTGGATCGCCGCCGGCCACGAGCTGCACCACCGCGGCCTGTTCCGCACCCGCTACCTGCCGGCGCTCGCGAGTGGGGGCGCGGCGGCGGAGTAGAGCACCGCAACGAACCCCTGGTGGACGGAGGATGCCGGAATGGATGACGAGCACTTTGCTGTCCTGCTCAGCGCCCTCCTCGGTCAGGCGGATTGGGGTGGGGGGACCGAGAAGCAGGGATGATCTTGCTCGATTCGCGGAGCCCCCGCTGCCCGGATGGGCGGCGGGGGCTCCGTTGTCGACCCGTCCACGGCGTCCGGCGCCGGGCGGTTACTGCGGGAGCGGCGGCGGGGTGGCGGGGAAGAGGCTCGCCAGCTCGGGCACCTGGGCGGCGGGGGTCCAGGCGGCCATGCCGTCGCGCCAGACCAGGGTGTCGCGGGTAAGGCCGCCACTCTCGACGTGCCGGCGCAGGGCGTCCGCGGCGTGCGGGCCGCTCTGCTGGCCGTTCAGCGCGATCCAGAAGGCGGGCGCGGCGCCGGGCAGCGGCGGGGGGCCGGCGGGGGCGTTCTGCGAGCCGGCGCCGGCATTCTGGCCCAGCGCGCTGCCGAGCTGGTTGGCCATGGCGAAGCCCATCCCCATGCCGATTCCACCGGCCGCGGTGCCGCCGGGGTTCTTCGCCGCCTCCTCCAGCGCCTGCGCGGCCTGGAACTGAGTGTAGGCGCCCAGGTTGCCGATCACGCCCATGCTGCTGCGCTTGTCCAGCGCGCGCTCCACCTCCTCGGGAAGCGACACGTTCTCCACCAGCAGCTTGGTGAGCTCGATGCCGTACGCCGCGAACTCGGGCCCCACCTTGGCCGCCAGGCGGGTGCCCATCTCGTCGTAGTTGCCCGCCAGGTCCAGCACGGGGATCTTGCCCTCGCCCACCGCGTCCGAGAAGCGCGTGACCACCAGGTTCCGGAGCTGGTCGGCGATGCCGTCGGTGGTGAAGGTGCCGTTGGTTCCCACGATCTCGCAGATGAACTTGCCCGGCTCGCCCACGCGGTAGGCGAAGCTGCCGAACGCGCGCAGGCGCACGGGCCCGAACTCCGCATCCCGCGTCATGATGGGGTTGCGCGTGCCCCACTTCTGGTCGGTGAACTGGCGCGTGCTGACGAAGTAGACCTCGGCCTTGAAGGGGCTGTCGAAGCCGTACTTCCAGCCGCGCAGGGTGCTGAGCACCGGCAGGTTGGCCGTCGCCAGCGTGTAGGTGCCGGGCTGGAACACGTCCGCAAGCTGGCCCTCGTTCACGAACACGGCGGCCTGGCCCGGGCGCACCACGAGCTGCGCGCCGTTCTTGATCTCGTTGTCGTGCCGCTCGAAGCGGTGCACCAGCGTGCTCCCGCCGTCCTCGAGCCACTCGACGATGTCGATCAGCTCGCTCTTCACGAAGTCGTTCCAGAACGCCATTGGGTGCTCCTTGTTGTGCCCGGTCGCGGCGGCGGTGCGCTGCCTGTATCTAATCCTCCGCCCGTCCCCTCCGCAACGTTGCCGTGCGGGCGGACCCTGCCACTACGGCCCGCCGGCTCCCGGGGTTCCATCCGCCGCCCCCGTCCCGCATCGCCTCGCGGAAGCCTGCGTCCACGGCACCCCCGTCGGATCGGTCGATCCGACGCGTCGGCCATGCCACGAGCCGCCGGCAATCCATACACCGCACACGCCCGAACTGTCGGATCGCCGTCGATCCGACGCACACCCGTCGATCTGCACCATCCCCCATCCTCCCGCGTACCGGAACTCCAAACGCCGCCCGCCCGCACGATCGTCGACTCTCCTCCGAGATGCCACGCCGCACGTCCGACCATCCGCCCACGGGCGAAGCCCGCAGTCCTGCGAAGGCAGGATTTGTGTCTTTCATTGCAGCCAATCTATTCACCCGCAACGACTTGCCACGTCAGCCCTGGCTCCCCGGAGGCCGTCGACGCCGCGACCCGCTTACTCCCCTCTTCGCCCAGGCGGCGGATGTTCTCGTGTATCTCAAGCGCGCGCACGCGGGTACCGGTTTCCGGCTCGCCCCGGCGGGAACGCTTTGTGCCCCGGGGCGCGCCCGTGGACAGGCGGACGCGCAGCGGGGGAGGGCACGGAGATGATCCGATTCGGGCCGGCGGGGTTCCTGTACAAAGACTGGGCGGGCGTGGTGTATCCCCAGCCCCGCCCGCGCGGCTTCGATCCGCTGGCGTACATGGCGCGCTGGTTCGACACGGTGGAGATCAACTCCACCTTCTACGGACCGGCGACGGAGAAGACGGCGCGCGCCTGGCTGCGGCGGGTGGAGGACCGGCCCGACTTCCGCTTCACGGCCAAGCTGTACCAGCGCTTCACCCACCAGCGGAAGACGGCGTGGACCGCAACGGAGGTGGACGAGGTGCGCGCGGGGATGGACCCGCTGATGGAGGCCGGCCGCCTGGGCGCGCTGCTGCTGCAGTTTCCCTGGTCCTTCCGCCGCACGCCCGAGAACCGCGAGTGGCTGGCCGACGTGACGGCCGCCTTCCGCGCGTATCCCATGGTGCTGGAGGTGCGCCACGCCTCGTGGAACGTGCCGGAGACCTTCGGCACGCTGGCGGAGCGGGGCGTCGGGTTCGTCAACATCGACCAGCCCCTCTTCCACGACAGCATCGCTCCCAGCGCGCACGCCACCTCCTCCGTGGGCTACGTGCGGGTGCACGGCCGCAACTACCGCGACTGGTTCCGCGACAAGGCCGCGCCCCACGAGCGCTACGACTACCTGTATCCCGCCCGCGAGCTGGAGCCGTGGGCGGAGCGCACGCGCGAGATCGCCGACCGGCCGCCGACGGAGGACGTCTACGTGGTCACCAACAACCACTTCCGCGGCAAGGGCGTCGCCAACGCGCTCATGCTCAAGGCGATGGTGCAGGGCGGGCCCGTTCCCGGCCCGCCGGAGCTGTTCACGGAGTACGGCGCGGAGCTGGAGCCGTACGTGATTCCCGCCTGATCCATGTCGCGTCCGTCATGTACGGCGTAATCTGCTGTGTATGATGGAGATGCGTCGATCGCACGAGGGGATCGACGGGCGGCATGTCGCGGGATGCCGATCCACCGCGAAGGCCCGGCGGGCGTGGCGTACGGGCGGAATGGATGTTATCGTAGAGGCGCGCCCCCGCGCCTTTCCCCGGCACGCGGCATGGCGCCGCTCAGACCCTTCACCGGCCCGTCCCCGCTCGCGGGACGCTGCGGCCGGCCCCCGATGGAAAACTCCGAGATGAACGAACCGCTTTCCGTGGCGGAGAACCAGGTCCTCACGCACCTCCTTACCGACGGCGGCGCCGTGGAGGAGAGCGAGCTGGACGCAGAGGTGGTGCGCGGCCTGTCCGAGCGCGGCATGGTGCGCTGCCTGGCCGGCTTCGCCATCATCAGCAACAAGGGGCGCGACGTGCTGAGGGGCACGCCTTCGCCCGACACGCCCTGGCTGCCCGCGCCCAGGCCATCGCGCCAGGCCGCCGAGGCCGCGTCCGCGGAAGCCGCCGCATCGGCCGAGGCGGAGGCCCGGAGCGGAGAGCCCGCGCCGGCGGAAGAGGCGGCGCCCAAGGTGAACACGCTGCAGGAGGACCTGCTGCGGCGCCTGGTGCAGGAGCCGGTGGCCGTGCCCGTGGACGACCTGGACGGCCGCGTGGTGCGCGCGCTGGAGGGGCGGGGCCTGGTGCGCCGCAACACGGGCGTGCTGGAGGTGACGGATGCCGGGCGCGACTTCTACGAGCGCCACGTGCGGCGGCGGCGGCGCGCGCGCTCCGGGTGGCTGCGCGTGGGCGGCACCGCGCCGGCC
>JAQBQD010000185.1 GCA_028287185.1 Gemmatimonadota bacterium
CTACACGGCCCTCCTCGACGCCGCCACCGACGCCTGGAAGAAGGTCTGCCTCGACCCCGCACGCATCCGCAGCGTTTGTGCGAAACCCTACCTCATGCTAGGCACGAACTAATTGTGTTGCGTATGACAACTCTGCAGCCCGACCCGGGCCTTCCCGCAAGCCCCGGGGTGTGCTATAGTTTGAACGTGGCGAGGAGGGAGACTCCCTTTTTGCTTCCGGTCAGCATCCATGTGAGACAAGATAGGGCGCTGGGGAAACCATCCCCCGCGCCCTTTGTGTGTTCGCCAGCGCCGCCAGCCCATTACGGCGCCGGCTCCACGCGATCCGCACGAAGGTTGAGCGCGTCAGCGGAGGAAGGCTGCCACGTTACCGTCGTCGTGCCGCGTTGGAGGCGCCGGCCGGAGACGGGCCGAAGGCCCTCCGGACCGGCCCTCGGCTGGTCTGGAAAATGGAGCGTGGCATGGGCTTCTGCCCTGCCACGTTTTTTCATATGCGGGTCGCGCGATTCGTGATCCTATCGCGAGGCGGCCCACCCGCCATCCGCCTCAGGCGATTCCCCTTCGTCGCCCTGACCGCCACTCCCATAACAGAAGTCCGCCATCTCCTGAGTGAACCGGTCGTGCACCCCAGACACAAGGGTAGACCATGCTTTATACCAGATCCGGCAGAAGACTGTCACGCAGAGCCGCAGAGCGGCAGTCGAGATCGGTCCGCGATCCGTAGCTATGTAGCCTTGTGGAGAACAGCGTGTTACCTGATTGGAATTCGGAGCAGACCCCGTAGCAAGGTGGCGGGTTGAGCAACGGCTCGGGTTGACCCTGCATGAGGATTGGTGCGTAGCCCACTCTGCGGATTGTAAAGCCACGCTTGTATTCTTACCATATTGGAGACTTCGGCACGGCCCTGATGAACGGCGCTGGCTACAAGAACACCAAGTACCTGACGAAGATCGTCTTCCTCCCCGGGCGGAACGGCGGCTACTGGAGCGACCGGGGGCACGAGAGGTATGGCGGGGTGTAACGGCGGGCAATCTGGACGCAATCGCTCGTAAATTCGGGCGTCCGTACTGATTCGGTTCTCGACAGCGCCCCGTTCCCCGGTTTCACCCATATGGGAGCAAATCGCCCGTTCCGCCGCGTTGAGGACGGTAGGGTCGGGCAGCGCGAAGGTTCGAAATCCTTGCGGCGCTCCCTTGGTTGCATTAGTTCATTCATTAGTTCGCGATCATCATACAAAAATGTGCCTCTATCTGGCCCCAGTGAATCCTGGCCCCACGTGGTATGAGCCCCCCACCCGTTGTCAGAGGTAAACTCGAAGGCGAACTGCTGCAGAAGGCCGAGAGCCTCTCCGTGGCCGCGCTTTTCGCGATCCCTGCGCTCTTTTCCACGCTACCTGCGATTCTGTTCAGGGTGGCTGCGGAACGCGAGGGGATCGACCCGTCGGCCGTGTTCAGAGGGTTTACGTTCGCGTTCCTTGCGCTCCCGCTGGGATACCTGGTTCTGCGCGGACTTGGCGTCCCAATAATTGCGCGTATCGGAGTTGGGCTGGTTTCGGTGCTGCTTGCGCTGAACGTCTCCGCACCCGCCACACTCGCCGGACTGTCGCTGTTGCTGGCATTCGGTTTCGTGGTGCTTCGGTTTGCCACCGCTAGAGTGCCACAGTGGGGGCCTGGGGTGGTCATCGGGGTCGTGAACACGGCGAGGTCGCACCTCCGCCTGCGCGTCCAGTCGTCTCGACGAGAAGCGGGTCTGCTTGTCCCACTGTTTCTGCTCGTCGGACTCGCGGTCACCGGGTCGTTCGCCCTGCGCGCCAGCGAGCGCGGGGTGCAGGGTTACGAGAGCCTGTTCTCGTCAAGCCGCGCCATCCTCGCACTGGACACGGCACTAGCGGACCAGACCCACCTCCTACCACGCGCTGGCACGATCCAGGTGAGCGAGACTTCCGCGCTCCATCGCGACATGGATAGGGCACGGCTGATGGGCGAGATCGACTGCGCCGCGAACCGCTACGAGGAGGCGGCAGATTACCTCGTCGGCCTCGCTGCCGCGGCGCCGCGTGACCTTCGCCGAGAGCCGGCTCGCGGCCTGCCACTTGATGTAGAGCAATGCGTGCGGCGTCGCTTGCGGCTGCGCCGCAGCATGCCACGCGACTCCCTCCTCACAACCATGGGCTCGCGGGTACAGCGCGCGGCTGCGATTTTGGACTCGCTCTTGGAGTATGCGGCGACGGCTCCAGACTCCGCCTCGCAGAAGCTAGACTCGCTGCAACGCGCCGCAGGAAAGCAGCTCGCGTCCAATCTGGTCACGCGCGTAGGCGAACTCGGTGCGCTCCAGGAGTTCGCGACCTTCCGCAACTCGGAAGCAGCGCGCGCCACGCTCTTTGCCATCCGTGCCGTCGAAACCAAGAAGGTCCGTCAGAAGGCCGGCACCGTTCGTCGGACGCTAACCAACTATCAGGAGCGTCGGCTCGCGACGGCGCGGGAAGCGCTCGCGCGAACCTACGACCGACTTCGCGCGATCTACCTCTGGCTGTTCGGTTCGGCCTTCGCGTGCTTGGTGGTGGGGCTCTTGATCACATATCTGCAACGGTTCCAACGGCGGCCAGTGAGGGTAGCCACCAGCCTGGCAATCCTTGATGACACATATCGCCTCGGTATCGCACTCGTGACGCTGCTCGCGGTGCCGCTCCTGCCAAAGATAGATGCCGCGAACCTGGACCCGCGCCATCCTGGCGAGATGTTCGTCCAGTCGAGCTGGTACCTTCCCAGCTTCGTGGCGCAGCAAGCGAAGCCCATCGATGAAGGTCCCCGTGACCTGACCGGCGGAGGCCCCGTCTACCTCATGCCCGAGGCGGAGCGCGATACCGGGACGACCAGGGGCGGAGAGCCTTCAACCCCTTCCGACACCCAAGCGGACCCGCTCGCCAGCCTGCGCGAGCGGTTGGATAGTCTTCTGAAGGTCCTCCCCGAGACAGCGGTACACGTGGACACCATTTTCGTTGCCCCGAAACCGGCACAGCCTGGCCCCTATAGCGGCCAGGACACGACCCTCACAAAGACCCTGCGCGGAGTGAGGGACAGTGTCGACTCACTCAGCAGGAGGTCACGCGCGGGGAGGGACAGTCTCCGTTCGCTCAGTCGACGGTCACGCACGGTAGGTGACAGTCTCAATTCGCTCAGTCGAAGGCTTCGCATCCCACCCTTACGACCTTGATAGTCCGATGAAATTCCGGCCCACAATCACCACAGCTCTAGTTATCTGTGCCGCCCTGTCAGCCTGCGCTCCCGCCGCGCGCGCGCAGAACCGTTCGGTCGAAGAGATTCTGGCGAACATCGAGGTGTCGTACGACAGGGCGGCGCAGATTGTCCACGCGAGCACGACCAATCCTCAGCTTGCTAGTCGGATCCAGTCGCTGGGTGACGAGGTGGGTCAGCTTACCATCATCGGTTCGGCTCCTCACGTTCGAGACAGCCTGTTAGAAACACAGTGGACGACTATTCGACAGCTCCTTCAATCGAACCTTGACTCGCTCGCAGTCGTGGTGCGAATGCCAGCGTCTACCCCCGCAGGCGTGGCCGGGTTCGGATCGCTGGCTGGGCAGATGGCTGGAGATACCTTGACCCCCTTCCTTTCCGCGATGACGGCTCGCGTCCTACGTGAGCTGCGCCCGGCATTTAGAGTTCTCGGCGAGGAGTCGGAGCGCCAGGCCCGTTTCGCTGCAGTTTCCGGGCTATTCGATACTTTCCGCTATTATCGTGGGCGATTGCTCGCCATTGCGGAAGAGGCCTGCTTGGAGAGGTCTCGGCTATGCCCAAAGATCGCCCCGCTACGCGAGCGCCCTTATTGGGGAGTATCGGCTTCGGGGTATTCCGGCGATCTGTACGGCATCGGAGGCTTTGTCAGCATTTCGAAGCTTGTGAATGTGGAAAGCCGGCGCACGATGGTCGGCTGGCAGCTTCTCGCACAGCTCCCGAAGCGCCGTGAGTGGGCTGGCGAGATCTCCGTCGGCAGCATCTACGGCGACTTCCTGGTCATGCCTGGCGTGATCATCTCGCCGGGCCGTGGGCCGGCCGTGGAGATGAGCGGCTCAGTCATGTATCTTCCCCGGAGCCGTCTGTCCCTCGGACTTAGCTACGCGATTGACCACGGTTGGGGGGTACGGGCGGTGTACGGATTCCGACCGGCCCCCGTGAGACTCGTACGAACCGTGGGGCAGGTTCCGCTGAGATAGTACCGGTGGTTGAGGGCGGCGCTTGACGCTTCTGTCGGTCCGGGTATGACCGAGCCGCGGCTGATACAGCGGAACGGCCGCCGCTCGCCCGGGAATCCGGCTGACTGCGAAGCGTTACCGCAGCCGTAGCAACCTCATGGGTTGAGCAGCCGTCTGCGATCTATGCTGGGAGTTGATACGTGCAGGTGCCATTCTCCGGTCGTGACCGGGTCCGTGCGGTCCGATCGCCCAATCGTCAATGGGCGGCACGCGTTCCAGAGCGGGAGCGGCGGGCTGCCAGTGACGAGCCTGCGCTCCATCGCCGCGCCGCATTACCCCATCGACGGAGGCGAAGCAGAATCGCTGCGGAGCCCCGACATCAACCCTGTCCCCACCGTGTCGGCCGCCGCCCGCTTTCCCCGCTCCGAGGCCGCCGTCCTCGCGCGCGGGTCGCACGGGCGGACGAAATCGCGTATACTTGTCGATTCGCATCGCGCCACCCCGCCCCGGCGGAACCCCGAGGGACAGCAGCCATGAGCATCGCCGAGATCTTCGAGACCATGGAATACGGACCGGCTCCCGAGAGCGCGTCGCCCGCGCTGCGCTGGATGGACGAGCGGGACCGGACTTTCCGCCACTTCATCGGCGGCGAGTGGCGCGAGCCCTCGGGCGGCGAGTGGTTCGAGAGCGCGAACCCCGCCACCAACCAGCCGCTGGCGCGCATCGCCCAGGGCAGCCAGGAGGACGTGGAGGCCGCCGTCCGCGCCGCGCGCGAGGCGCTTCCGGGGTGGTCGGGGCTGGAGGGCCACGCCCGCGCCCGCTACCTGTACGCCATCGCCCGCCAGATCCAGAAGCACTCGCGCCTGTTCGCCGTACTGGAGTCGATGGACAACGGCAAGCCCATCCGCGAGTCGCGCGACATCGACATCCCCCTGGTGGCGCGGCACTTCTACCACCACGCGGGGTGGGCGCAGCTGATGGGGACCGAGCTGGCCGGCTACGGCCCCGTGGGCGTCGTGGGGCAGATCATCCCCTGGAACTTCCCCCTGCTCATGCTGGCGTGGAAGATCGCCCCGGCGCTGGCGATGGGGAACACGGTGATCCTCAAGCCGGCCGAGTTCACCTCGCTCACGGCGCTGCTCTTCGCGGACGTGTGCCGCGAGGTGGGGCTGCCGGCGGGCGTGGTGAACGTGGTGACGGGCGACGGGCGCACGGGAGCGGCGCTGGTGGAGCACCCGCAGGTGGACAAGATCGCCTTCACGGGGTCCACCGACGTGGGCCGCATCATCCGCGTGGCCACGGCGGGCACGGGCAAGAAGGTGTCGCTGGAGCTGGGCGGCAAGTCGCCCTTCGTGGTGTTCGACGACGCCGACCTGGACAGCGTGGTGGAGGGCGTGGTCGATGCCATCTGGTTCAACCAGGGGCAGGTGTGCTGCGCCGGCTCGCGCATCCTGGCGCAGGAGGGCATCGCCGAGAAGCTGACGGCCCGCCTCCGCGCCCGCATGGAGACGCTGCGGGTGGGGGACCCCATGGACAAGGCCGTGGACATCGGCGCCATCGTGGCCCCCGTGCAGCTCGAGCAGATCCGCCGGCTGGTGCAGCAGGGGCAGGACGAGGGCGCCACGCTCTGGCAGCCGTCGTGGAGCTGCCCGCAGGAGGGGTGCTTCTTCCCGCCCTCGCTCTTCACCGAGGTCTCTCCCAGCAGCACCATCGCCCAGGTGGAGATCTTCGGGCCCGTGGTGGTGATGATGACCTTCCGCACCCCCGCCGAGGCGGTGGCGCTGGCCAACAACACGCGCTACGGCCTGGCCGCCAGCGTCTGGACCGAGAACGTGAACCTGGCGCTGGACATCGCCCCTAAGATCAAGGCGGGCACGGTGTGGGTGAACTGCACCAACGTCTTCGACGCGGCCAGCGGCTTCGGCGGGTACCGCGAGAGCGGCTTCGGGCGCGAGGGCGGCAAGGAAGGGCTGTGGGAGTACGTGAAGCCGCTGTGGGAGAAGAAGGCGGGCGCCGAGCAGGAGCCGGAGCCCGTGGCCCCGAAGGCTTCCGAGCCCGGGAAGGCGAAGGGGCTGCCCCCCATCGACCGCACCGCCAAGCTGTACGTGGGCGGCAAGCAGGCGCGCCCCGACAGCGGCTACTCGCTGCCCGTGCTGGATTCGCGCGGCCGCCTGCTGGGCGAGGTGGGCCACGGAAACCGCAAGGACGTGCGCAACGCCGTGGAGGCCGCGCACAAGGCGTCGGGCTGGGCGAAGACGACGGGCCACAACCGGGCGCAGGTTCTGTACTACGTGGCCGAGAACCTGGCCGCGCGCTCGGACGAGCTCGCCCGCCGCATCGCACAGATGACGGGCGACGACAGGGGCGCCGAGCGCGAGGTGGAGGCCTCCATCCGCCGCCTGTACACCTACGCGGCGTGGGCGGACAAGTGGGACGGGCAGGTGCACCACACCCCGTTCCGCAACGTCACCCTCGCCATGCCCGAGCCCATCGGGGTGATGGGCATCGCCTGCCCCACGGCCGCGCCGCTGCTGGGCTTCGTGAGCGCTGTGGCCCCTGCCATCGCCATGGGCAACACGGTGGTGGCCGTCCCGTCCGAGCGCTGGCCGCTGGCGGCGACGGACTTCTACCAGGTGCTGGACACCTCGGACGTGCCGGGCGGCGTGGTGAACATCGTCACCGGCCGGCGCGACGAGCTCACCGAGACGCTGGCCGCGCACGACGACGTGGACGGGCTGTGGTACTTCGGACCCGCCGCAGGCAGCGCGGCCGCGGAGCGCCTGAGCGCCGGCAACATGAAGCGCACCTGGGTGAGCTACGGCCGCGCCCGCGACTGGAGCGATCCCGCGCAGGGCGAGGGCGAGGAGTTCCTGCGCCAGGCCACGCAGGTGAAGAACATCTGGGTCCCGTACGGCGAGTGAGCGGCCGGTTCGGACGGGAGACGGGGGAACACGGCGGGGCGGACACGGTGTCCGCCCCGCCGTCGTGCGTGGCGCGGGGATGGCGCCCGCCGGCTGAGCGCGGGCGGGCGCATCGAGGGAGGACGGACGGCGGATTCCGCCCCGCCGCCGCGCGCTCGGGCCGCGGTCAGTCCCGCCGCAGCGCCGCCATCGGGTCCACGCGGGTGGCGATCCGCGCGGGGAGCCAGCTCGCCAGCAGCGCCACGGAGCCCAGCACCAGCGGCGCACCCAGCAGCAGCGCCGGGTCCGCCGGGCCCACCCCGTACAGCAGCGACGACGCGGCGCGGCCCACGGCCACGGCCAGCACCAGCCCGATGGCGAGCCCGATCCCCACCAGGCGCATGCTTCCCCCCAGCACCCAGCGCAGCACCGCGTCCGCCGTGGCGCCCAGCGCCATGCGGATGCCGATCTCGCGCGTGCGGCGGCCCACGGAGAACGAGACGACGCCGTAGATGCCCACGGCGGCCAGGAGAACCGCGAGCGCGCCGAACACCCCCAGCACCGCGGCGGCCGCCCGCGCGCCCACCAGCGACACGTCCATGTCGCGCAGCATGGGGCGGGGCGATTCCAGCGGCAGCGCGGGATCGAGCGACTGCGCCGCCGCCGCGAGCGCCGTCCGCAGCGCGCCGGGGTCGCCCGCCGTGCGTACGTGCAGCGTCATCTCCGGGCCGTAGCCGTCGGCGAACGACAGGTACAGCGTGGGCCGGGGACCTTCCCCCAGAGACACGTACTTGGCGTCGCGCACCACGCCCACCACCGTGCGCCGGGCACCCGCGTACTCGATCTGCCGCCCCAGCGCGTCGCCCCTCGGCCACACCTGCTTCGCCAGCGCCTCGTTCACCACCACCACGTCCCTGTCTGATGGAGAGACGTCGCGGCCGCGGACGACGGGAATGCCCAGCGTGGCGAAGTAGCGCGGGCCCACCACGTTGAAGTACGCGTGCACGCCGGCCGCCTCGCCCTTTCCCGGCAGCTCGAAGCGCGTCTCCATGTTGCTGCCGCCCAGGGGCACCACGCGCCCCAGGCTGGCCGAGCGCACCCCGGGCAGCGCCGACGCGCTCTCCAGCAGGCGGCGGTAGAAGTCGCGGCCCCGGTCCTCCGGGTAGCTGCGCAGGCTCAGGTCCACCGGCAGGTCCAGCACGGGGCGCGCGTCGAAGCCGGGGTCCAGGTGCCGCGCGTTGCCCAGGCTGCGCAGGAAGAGCCCCGCGCCGCCGATCAGCACGGTGCACAGCGCCACCTGGCCCACCACCAGCGCGCTCCGCAGCCGCGACGGCCGCAGCCCGCCCGCCTCGTCCCGCAGCACGCCCATCAGGTCCGGCCGGCTGGCGCGCAGGGCGGGGACGAGGCCGAAGACGAGCGTGGCCCCCACCGCGACGGCGCCGGTGAACACGGCCACCCGCCAGTCGGGAGAAAGGTCCAGCGAGATCCCCGCGTCGTCGGGCACGAAGCGCAGCAGCAGGTCCGCCGTCCAGAAGGTCAGGCCGAAGGCGAGCGCGCCGCCGCCCAGGGAAAGCACCAGGCTCTCCGCCAGGAGCTGGCGGACGACCCGGCCCCGCTCGGCCCCCAGCGCCAGCCGCACGCCGATCTCGCGACCCCGCGCCGTGGCCCGGGCAAGCAGGAGGTTGGCGAGGTTGGCGCAGCCGATGAGGAGCACCGCGCCGACCACGAGAAGGAGCAGGATGCTGCCCGCGATCACCGGCACGCGCAGCTCGGCCGGCATGCCCCGCGCGTGGTCCACGCGGAAGCGCAGGGGCTCCGGGCGCGCCGGGCGGTCGGTCCGTTCGGCGGTGAGGCGGGCAGCGACGCCGCCCAGCGCCGCCGCGGCCGCCTCGCGGGAGACGCCGGGCGCCAGGCGGGCGGTGGCGTACAGGCCGCCGCCGATCTCCTCGCGCTTCATCCCCGTCAGCGGCTCCAGCTCGGCCAGCGGGGCGTACACGTCGGGCGCGCGGTCGGGGTACGCGGCTTCGAACCCGCGCGCGGCCACGCCCACCACCTGGTACGGGTGCCCGGACAGCCGCACCGTCCGCCCCACCACGCCGGGGTCCGCGCCGAAGCGCCGCACCCAGAAGCCGTGGCCCAGCACCACCACGGGCGAGGCGCCGGGCGCCCGGTCGTCCGCCGCGCCCAGCACGCGGCCGGCGGCCGCGGGCACGCCCAGCACGGCGAAGTACCCGCCGCTCACCACCAGCCCCGACACCCGCTCGGGCGCCGCGCCGCCCACGCTCATCCCCAGCGTGGCGTGGCGCTCGCCCACGACGCCGGCGAAGGCACGCCGCTGCTCGCGGACGGCCAGGTACTGCGCGTAGCCCAGCGGGCTGTGGTCGCCCTGGTAGATGCGCGCCAGCCGCCCGGGCTCGGCCACGCCCGCCGCGGGCTTCAGCAGCAGCGCGTTGGCGGCGCTGAACACCGTGGAGTTGGCGCCGATGCCCAGCGCCAGGGTGAGCACGGCGGCGAGCGTGAAGCCCGGCGCCCGGCGCAGCGTCCGCAGGGCGTAGCGCAGGTCCTGCATCAGGTTGTCCATGGGGCTACTCCGCCTTGAGGGCCAGGATGGGATCGGCCGACGCCGCCCGCCGGGCCGGGAGCCAGCTCGCGAAGAGCGCCACGCCGCCCAGGAAGGCCGCCGCGCCCAGCAGCGCCGCGGGGTCGGCCGGGGTCACGCCGAACAGCAGCGAGGCCATCAGCCGCGTCAGCACCAGCGCCGCGGCCAGGCCGGCGGCGACGCCCGCGCCGGCCAGCTTCATCCCCTGCCCCACCACCAGCCGCACCACGTCGCCGCGGCCGGCGCCCAGGGCCATGCGCACGCCCATCTCGCCGCGCCGCTGCGCGACGGAGAAGGCGACCACCCCGTAGATGCCCAGCCCGGCCAGCAGCATCGCCATCGCCGCGAAGGCGCCGAACAGGGTCAGCGTGAGCCGGGGCCGGGCGATGGTGCCGCCCACCACGTCCTCCATGGTGCGCGCGCCGGCCACCGCGAGCTGCGGATCCACGGCGTGGACGGCGGCCACCAGCGCGGGGAGGACGGCCCCGGGGTCGCCGCCGGTGCGCACCACCAGGTTGGCCTGCCGCGCCGGCTCCTGCCGGTACCAGCGGTAGATGCCCGGAGACGGCTCGGCCGTGGGCCCGCCCTCGCGCTCGCTGCCCACGACGCCCACGACGGTGCCCGTCAGCATGTACAGCTCGGGCCTGCCGTTCACCACCCGGTCCCACTCGTAGACCAGGCGCCGCCCCACCGGGCTCTCGCCCCGGAAGTACCGGCGCGCCAGCGCGTCGTTCACCACGAACACGTCCGGCCCGCCCTCGCGGTCGGCCTCGGTGAAGACGCGGCCCGCCCGCAGCGGCAGGCCCATGGCCGTGAAGTAGTCGCCGCCCACCAGGCGGATGTCGGCCTCGGGCTCGCTGCCCGGGGCGGACTTCGGCCGGCCGTCCACCTCGAAGTTGGTGTTGGACTTCTCGCCGCTCATGGGCAGGTACCAGACGGTGCCCGCGGCCCGCACGCCCGGCACCCGGGCGGCCCGCTCCAGCAGGGCGCGGTGGAAGTCCCGCCGCTGGGCCGCCCCGGCGTAGCGCGTGCCCGACAGGCTCACGCGCAGGGTGGCGGCGCCCTCGGGCCGGAAGCCCGGCTCCACGCTCGCCAGCCGCGCGAAGGAGCGGCCCAGCAGCCCCGCGCCCGTGAGCAGCAC
>JAQBQD010000017.1 GCA_028287185.1 Gemmatimonadota bacterium
CAAACCCCCACTCGAGAGCTTGAACTCATGCGGTATTAGCCCACGTTTCCATGGGTTATCCCCCACCACCCGGCAGGTTGCTCACGTGTTACGCACCCGTTCGCCACTGAACCCCCTCCGAAGAGAAGGCTCCGTTCGACTTGCATGTGTTAAGCGCGCCGCCAGCGTTCGTCCTGAGCCAGGATCAAACTCTCCATGAGATTTTGACTTTGCTCGCTGAACAAACGTTGTTCCGTTCGTTCGGTTCTTACCTTTGACAGACCTCTTGCCGCCGGCGTACCGGCTGCGTTTTCAGGAGAAGGTACGCTCCCGAAGAGGCCTTCACGGACACTCACCCTGGTTTTCAATCAGCCTGCGGGCGTGGCCCGCGGCAAGACATCAATAGTAAGCAACCATTACCCCGCCGTCAACCCCTCGCGGCGGGCCCTCCATCACGCCCTCCAGCCCTCCTCCGCGCCCTCTCGACCCGCCTGAAAAGGCGAGGCTCAGACCTCGTCCTCCTCGTCCCAGCTCTCGTCGTCGCCCCACTCGTCGTCGTCCTCGTCCCAGTCCTCGTCGTCCTCGTCCCAGTCATCGTCCTCGTCCAGGTCGTCGGCCTCGTCGTCCCACCCTTCCTCGCGGTCGCCGTCCCACTCGTCCTCTTCCTCGTCCTCGAAACGCGCAACGAGGGTGTCCGCCAGATCGAGTTCCTCACCGATCACCGGGTGTTCCATCACGTGCGCCATTCCGAAGTCTCCTGGGTGGACGGGATGCAGCAAGGGCGTGGAGGGATTGCGGGAGGCCGGCGGCGCGTCCTCCCCCTGCGCTCGCGGCAATCATACACCGCGCGCCACACGTGTCAAGGGTTCCGGCGGAGGGGACTCCGCCGGAACCCCGGACCGTGTCACTGCACGCGCCGCGCCGTGAAAAGCTCAGCCGTTGCGCGAGGCCTTCTTGCGGTCGCTGGCGTTGAGCAGCCGCTTGCGCAGGCGCAGCGACTTGGGCGTCACCTCGATGAGCTCGTCGTCGGCGATGTAGCCCATGGCGTCCTCCAGCGTCATCAGGCGCGGGGGCTCCAGCAGGATGTTGTCGTCGCTGCCCGAGGCGCGCATGTTCGTGAGCTTCTTGCCCTTGGTGACGTTGACCTCCATGTCGCCCGGGCGCGAGTTCTCGCCCACGATCATTCCCTCGTACACCGCCACGCCGGGCGCGATGAAGAAGGTGGAGCGCTCCTGCAGGTTGCCCAGCGAGAAGGCGATGCTCTCGCCGTCCATCATGCTCACCAGCACGCCGCGGTTGCGGGTGCTCATGGTGCCCGCGTAGGGGCCGTAGTCCAGGAAGCGGTGGTGCAGCAGGCCCTCGCCGCGCGTGTCGGTGAGGAACTCGCTTCGGTAGCCGAACAGGCCGCGCGCCGGCATGCGGTACACCAGGCGCACCAGGCCGCCGCCGGGGTTCTTCATCTCCAGCATCTCGCCGCGGCGCTGGCCCAGCTTCTCGATGACGGGCCCCATCAGGTTGTCGGGCACGTCGATCGTCACCTCCTCGTACGGCTCCAGCGTCTCGCCGCCGGGCCCCTTCTTGACGATCACGCGCGGCCGCGAGATGGCGAACTCGTAGCCCTCGCGGCGCATGGTTTCCATCAGGATGCCCAGGTGCAGCTCGCCGCGGCCGGCCACCATGAAGGTGTCGGCCGAGTCGGTCTCCTCCACCCGTAGCGCCACGTTGCTCTCCAGCTCCTTGAAGAGCCGGTCGCGGAGCTGGCGCGAGGTGACGTACTTCCCATCCCGCCCGGCGAAGGGCGACATGTTCACCATGACGTCCACCGAAACCGTGGGCTCCTCGACGGCGATCCCGGCGAGGGGGTCGGGGGTCTCGGGGTCGCAGATGGTGGAGCCGATCTCCACGTTGGGCAGGCCGGCCACCGCCACCACGTCGCCGGCGGCGGCCTCCTCCACCTCGGTCCGCTCCAGCCCGCTGAACACGTACAGCTTGCTGATGCGCGAGCGCACGGGCGCCGGCGCCTCCTCGTCGCCGTGGCCATGGGCCAGCAGCACCACGCCGTCGCCCACGCGCGCCACGCCGCGCTCGATGCGCCCGATGGCCAGGCGCCCCAGGTACGGCGAGTAGTCGATCGTGGACACCAGCATCTGGAAGGGCCCGGCCGCGTCTCCGCCCGGCGCGGGGATGGTGCTCACGATGGTGTCGAAGAGCGGCTTCAGGTCCTTGCGCTCGTCCTCCATGTCGCGGATGGCGACGCCTTCGCGGCCCACGGCATACAGGAAGGGGCAGTCGAGCTGGTGCGGCTCTGCCTCCAGCTCCATGAACAGCTCCAGCACCTCGTCGTGCACGCGGTGCGCGTCGGCGTCGCCGCGGTCGATCTTGTTGATGACGACGACGGGCTGCAGGCCCAGCTCCAGCGCCTTGCGGGTGACGAAGCGGGTCTGCGGCATGGGGCCCTCGGCGGCGTCCACCAGCAGGATCACGCCGTCCACCATGCGCAGAATGCGCTCGACCTCGCCGCCGAAGTCGCTGTGCCCCGGGGTGTCGACGATGTTGATCTTGGTGTCGGCCCACCGCACGGACAGGTTCTTCGCCAGGATGGTGATGCCCCGCTCGCGCTCCAGCGGGTTGGAGTCCATCACCCGCTCGGCCACGTGCTGGTTCTCGCGGAAGGTGCCCGCCTGGCGCAGCATGTGGTCCACCAGGGTGGTCTTCCCGTGGTCGACGTGGGCGATGATGGCGATGTTGCGGATGGGCATTCGTCTATCTCGGATGCGCGGCCGGCGTGCCTGCCGCTTCGGGAACATTCACCAACGAAACGCGGGCCCCTCCGCAGAGGAGGTGCCCGCTCCAAAACCAGCCGTGTAATTTAACCCGGATTCGGCCCGGGGTCCACCCCTGGGCAGCTCCTCGACGCGGCCCTCAGCCCGTCCCCTCCCCGCAAGCGGGCGAGGGGTGTCTCACGCATGGCGGTTTGCGGGCTCCACGATGGTCCGGCGTCGGATCTCTCGGCTGTCCCGACAATGCGGGGGCATGAATCGAATTCGATCTCCGCGGTTCGAGCCGCGGAATCTCGTCGCCGACCGCCCTACTCGACCGCCCCCGCCTGCCAGAGGCCGGGATACAGGGTCACGAGGCCGGCGGCGTCCACCGTGAGGTCGCGGACGAAGGCTCCGCCTGCGCTCTCGTAGCGATACGTCTCCTCGCCCGTGCGCGTGTAGGTCTGCGGGAGCGGCTCCAGGGTGAGGCTGGGAACGCGGAGCCAGGCCGCGGCGACATACGCCTGCCGGCCGACGGAGAGGCCGAGCCGGCGGATGGGGAGCAGGTTGGTGACGGGGCTGAAGCTGAGGTCCAGATCCGTATGCCCGTCGACCTGCGGGCACGGCCGGCCGTCGAGCGTCCATCGGCCCGTGGCGGGATCGGCGGCGATCGCGAGATGGACGGAGTCGCGGCCGAGCCACCCTTCCACCGTGGCGGCCAGGGTGCGCCAGCGGACGTCGCAGGCGATGTCGTAGTGCAGCCGGCAGGGGCGGCCGCCGTCTTCGAAGACCGCGGTGCCCTGGAGGCGATTGCCGTCCGCGCCGGAGACGAGGCGGGCGCTCTCGTGGCCGGCGCGGTCCAGGCGGGTCCAGAGGATGGTGCGTTCGATCATCCGACCATCGCTCCAGCGGGGATCAGTCGCGCGTCTGCTTCGCGGCCCAGTGGTAGGCGATCATCTTGTAGACGAGCTTGGCGACCACGAAGTCGGGCGCCGCGTTGCCGCCCATGGGGGCCAGCTCCACCACGTCGGCGCCGACGACGGTCTTCTCGGCGAAGACGCGGCGCAGGAGCTTGAGCGTGGGATACCACGCGGGGCCGCCGGGCTCCGGGGTGCCGGTGGCGGGCATCAGCGAGGGATCGAAGTAGTCGACGTCGAAGGTGATGAACACCTTGTCACCGAGCGCGGCCAGGGCGCGGTCGATCCACTCCTCGTTGTCCCACATCTCCTCGGCGAAGATGGTGGTGATGGAGTCGCGCTCGCGGATCAGCGCCCGCTCGTCGGAGGTGATGGCGCGGATGCCGACGGCGACGAGGTCCGCGTCGTCGATGCAGCGCGCCATGACCGAGGCGTGGGAGTACGGCGAGCCCTCGTACTCCAGCCGCAAGTCGCCGTGGGCGTCGAACTGGAGGATCGACAGGCGCTCGCCGGGCAGACGGGCGGCGTGCGCCAGGACGGGCGCGCTGGTGATGGAGTGCTCGCCGCCCAGCCCGATGACCAGCCGGCCGCCCGCGGCCTCGAGGATGGCGTCGTACACCTCGCGCAGCTCGGCGACGGCGGCCTGGGGGCCGGAGGAGGTGAGGTGCAGGCCGGGCAGCGTGACGACGCCGACGGCAGGACCGGGCTCGGCGTCCAGCTCCTGGTCGTACAGCTCGATGTAGCGCGACGCCTCGATGATGGCAGCGGGGCCCCGCTTGGTGCCGCCCTGGTACGAGACGGTGGATTCGTAGGGCGTGGGCAGGATCACCACGCCGGCGTTCTCCCACTCGGCGGGCTCGCCTTCGAGCCCCAGGAAGTTGCGGGGCAGCTCCCACGAAAGGCCGGCGAGCGCGGCCGGAATCTTGTCGGTCATGGCGGATTTGCGTGCGGGTCAGGAGGTCGGCGTGCAAGCGTGGAAAAGAAGGCCCATCCGCCGTTCCGTCAACCACACGCAGGTCCGAGGAGCGACGATGGGCGCGTCACGCCGCCGATCCGGCGGTTCCACTCCTTCTGGTCGATGCAGATCGAAAAGGGAAGCACCGCAGCGTGCGGCGCCTCCCCTTCTTCACGATCGCAACGATTCGTTCGACGGTGGCTTCGACCGCCGGCCGGTCAGGCCACGTCCAGCGCCGGGCAGGTGAGGCCCTTGTACTGGAGGGTGACGCCGCCGGCCTGGCAGTCGGCGCAGAGGCCGTGGATCTCCAGGCGGTGGCGGGCGGCGAGGAAGCCGTGGCGGCGGGCCAGCTCGCCCTGCAGGCGCTCCACCTGGCGGTCCTGCACCTCGGTGACGGTGCGGCAATGGGTGCAGATGAGGTGCTCGCGGACGGGGTGGTGGCCGAACAGATGCTCGTACCGCTTGAAGCCGTCGCCGAAGTCGTGGTCCTCCACCAGCCCGCTGCGCACCAGGATCTCCATGGTCCGGTAGATGGTGGCCTTGCCGATGCGCTCGCCCCGCTCCTTGAGCCGCGACTCGATCTCCTCCACGGACAGGTGGCCGCTGCTGGTGAAGACGACGTCGGCCACCACCTCGCGCTGCTGCGTGACGGGCAGCCCCTGCTGGCGCAGGTAGCGCCGGAAGAGCGGCAGGTACGGCGAGGCCATGGGGATGGCCGATTCGATGGCGGACATGGGCGGCCTCATCAAGGTGGAGCGGGAACGTCGTGCAACTGGATAACGATAATGATTCTCAATTGCCGGAGTCAACCACCCCATCCCCCGGGTCCGCGAGGAGGTCGGCCCAGCGCGCCGCGTCGCCGCCCACCTCATGCACGTCCGGTGCGTCGGCGTCGCCACCCAGGCGCCGCACAACGCCGTCGATGATGCGCTCCAGCAGGCCGGACGGAACGGTGGCCTGCTCCAGCAGCGTGTCGGCGCGCTTCGTCTTGCCGCCCTTGAGGCGCTCGGCGTCGTACTGGAGCGTCCACACCTCGCGGCGGTCGCTGACGGCGTCCGCCTTCGGCGATGCCCCCGCGTCGGCGTCGGGCCCGGCCTCGGCTTCCGCGGGGAGCAGGGCGAGGACGGCGAGGCCGCTTTCCTTCTCGCCGACGGAGCGCGGCGGGAAGAGCCACACCTGGTCGACGCGCTCGGGGGGGATACGCTCCACGACGGCGGCGAGGGCGGCGGAGAGGTGGGGGTTCATGGCGGCGCGGACGCCGAACCGCCGGCGTCGGCAGAGCCGCGGCGGCCGGCGGATTCGGAGGCACCGGAGGCAGGCGGGGTGAACGCGCGCCCACCCTGGCCCGCGCCGCTCGTCAACCCTCCCGGAAGCTGCAGGGAGGGTTGGTGGAGGGTTGGAATTCCGCGGATGTCCCCCTCGATGGCGCGGTTCCGCGCCGAACGATTCGCCGCGCGGGCATCACGTGCGTGCGGCGAGGCGCCCGGAAGCCGCGCGGAGCCAGCCTCCGCAGGGAGGCTTCGTGCCGTTGTTGCCGCGGTTTCAACCGCCCGGCAAGTCATGGCTGCACCGGGCGATCCAGGGACGGCAGGAGAGCTTCGCGCGGGAGGGTTCAACGCGGTACCCCTCAAGGGATGTTCGGCGGGAGACTCGCGGGGCGGTTTCCGCGAGGCTCGCGCCGGGGCGGGGAGACCCCGGACGGAGGGCGCAGGCGGTATCGCGCCCGGAGGAGGAGGCTCGCCGCCCCCGCGGAGGAGACCGGCAGCCGTACCGCCGGGCTCCGGAGCGGTCCCCCGCGCCCGCATAGGATTCCACCTCCGTCGTAATCGACGTTGGCTTCGACCGAACCGCTCAGGCGCTCTGGAGATGGGTCTTGGGCTCGGCGGCGACGCGGGCGGCCTCGATCTCCACGTAGTGCTTGAGCACGTGCAGGAAGTCCTGGGCGTTGGTGATGACGCCGAACGCCTGGTGCGTGCCGCGGTCCTTGAGCTTGCTGACCACGAACTCGGACGAGTCCACGCAGATGGTGGACAGCGGCCGCACGTCGCCGGTGGCCTCGTCGTAGACGTACGAGGGCAGCATGTTGCCCGTGGCGATGGAGTGCAGCGCGGTGGCGATCATGATGACGGCCGTGGCGCGGAGCGTGTGCTCCTTCATGGCCTCCTGCGCCGCGATCACGTCGGTGATGGTGTCCGGCAGCGGGCCGTCGTCACGGATGGAGCCGGCCAGCACGTACGGCACGCCGGCCGTGACCAGCGAGTGCATGATGCCGTCGGTGATGATGCCCTGCTCGACCGCCGCGCGGATGGAGCCCGCCCGGCGCACGCGGTTGATGGCGCGCATGTGGAAGGCGTGGCCCCCTTCGACCGGGATGCCGCGGTTGTTCATGCCCAGGGTGGTGCCCAGCGTGGCGGCCTCGATGTCGTGCACGGCCACCGCGTTGCCGCCGAAGAGGACGCCCACGTAGCCCTCGCGGACGAACCAGGCCAGCGTGTCGCGGCCCCGGCTGTGCAGCACGGCGGGCCCCACGACCCACACCACGTGGCCGCCGCGGGCGCGCTCGTCCACCAGGACGCGGGCCATCTCGGTGTAGTCGGTGGGCTTCTCGCGCGACACCTCGGACGACATGAACTTGAACTCGCCCTCCGGCCCGGGGTCGGCGTCGCCGGTGAGGCCCGTGGCGTGCACGAAGATGCCCTCGCCGCCGTCCTCGGCGAAGCCCATGGCCACGGGCTCGCCGGCGCGTACGTAGCGGGCCTCCACCACGCGGGGCACGCGGTCGGCGTCCAGCACTAGGGCCGAGTCCATGCGCGGACGCCGCGGCAGCTTCCACTGGCCGTCCACGCGAACGTAGGTGGGCAGGTTGGTGGTGCTGAAGAAGCCTTCGGGCAGCACTCCGTCGGCCGGCGCGGCCTCCCAGCGGGCGTCGGGCGAGCCGGCGAAACGGGGCTGTGCGAAGTCGGGACGGCGGTACATGGGGCCTCGCGAAGGCGGGGAACGGGCCGGCGTGCGCCGGGACGCCACAACCTAGCGCCGGGGCCGTGGGGCGATCAAGGAGCGGCGGGGTCTTCCCCCGGGGGGCGCGAGGATGCAAATTACCGCCCCGCTCATGGATACGGACGTACGCGCAGGGAGGCCAAGATCAACGCCAAGTGGACCATCGAAGACTCGCGTGAGCTGTACAACGTGGAGGGCTGGGGTGTCGGCTACTTCGACATCAACGCCAAGGGGCACGTCACCGTGCACCCCACCAAGGAGCCGGAACGGGGCCTGGACCTGTTCGAGCTGGCGATGGACATGGACGCGCAGGGGGTGGGGCTGCCCCTGCTGCTGCGCTTCTCGGACATCCTGCGGACGCGCATCGAGACGCTGGGCGACCGCTTCGCCACGGCCATCCGCGAGTACGGGTACCAGGGGGGCTACACCACCGTCTACCCCATCAAGGTGAACCAGCAGCGCCACGTGGTGGAGGAGATCGTGGCGTTCGGCGAGTCGCACGGGGTGGGGCTGGAGGTGGGCAGCAAGCCCGAGCTGCAGGCCGTGCTTGCGCTCACGGAGCGGACCGACCACCTGATCGTCTGCAACGGATACAAGGACGAGGAGTTCATGCGCCTGGCCCTGATGGGCCAGAAGCTGGGCCACCGCGTCTTCATCGTGCTGGAGAAGCTGAGCGAGGTGGACGTCCTGCTGAAGGTGGCGGACGAGATGGGGGTGGAGCCCACGGCCGGCGTGCGCATCAAGCTCTCCGCCACCGGCTCGGGGCGCTGGTCGGAGACGGCGGGCGAGAAGAGCAAGTTCGGCCTGAGCGCGTCGCAGCTCGTGCGGGTGCTGGACAAGCTCAAGGCGGCGGGGCGGCTGGGCATCCTGAGGCTCATCCACTTTCACCTGGGCAGCCAGATCCCCGACATCCGCAACATCAAGCAGGCGATGACGGAGGTGGCGCGCTACTACGTGGAGATGCGCCAGGCGGGCGTGGGGGTGGAGTACGTGGACGTGGGCGGCGGCCTGGGCGTGGACTACGACGGCTCGCGCAGCACGGCGTCGGCCAGCGTGAACTACTCCATCCAGGAGTACGCCAACGACATCATCTACGGGCTGGCGGAGGCGTGCCGCGAGAACGAGGTGCCGATGCCGCACGTGATCAGCGAGTCGGGCCGGGCGCTCACGGCGCACCACGCCCTGCTGCTGGTGAACGTGATCGACCGCGAGACGCAGACGGAGGAGACGCCGGACGCCGCGAGCGAGGACGACCACCCGCTGGTGCAGGAGATGGCGGCCACCTTCCGCGACATCAGCGAGCGGAACGTGCGCGAGGTGTACCACGACACCTCGTTCGCCAAGGAGCAGATGCAGCAGCACTTCAACGCCGGGGTGCTGAGCCTGCGGGAGCGCGCGCTGGCCGAGCGCCTGTGGCTGGCCATCATGAACGAGGTGTCGCGGCTGGCGCTGCTGGACCCGGAGGAGTACGACGACATCCTGCCGGAGCTGGGGGCCATCCTCACCGACCGCTACTTCTGCAACTTCTCGCTCTTCCAGTCGCTGCCCGACTCGTGGGCCATCGACCAGCTCTTCCCCATCCTGCCCATCCACCGGCTGGACGAGGAGCCCACGCGCCGCGGCACGCTGCAGGACGTGACCTGCGACTCGGACGGCAAGATCGACCAGTTCTGCGGGTGGCGGAAGCCCAAGCCCAGCCTGGAGCTGCACAACTTCGCGCCGGACCGGCCCTACGTGCTGGGCATCTTCCTGACGGGCGCGTACCAGGAGATCCTGGGCGACCTGCACAATCTGTTCGGCGACACCAACGCCGTGCACATCCGCCTGACCGACGGCGGCTACGAGGTGGGCGACCTGGTGCACGGCGACACGGTGACCGAGGTGCTGAACTACGTGCAGTTCAACACGCAGGACCTGATCGCCACCTTCCGCCGCAAGGTGCAGAACGCCGGCAAGAAGCTGAGCCGCACGGAGGCCAACGCTTTCATCGCGGACTACATCGCCGGCCTGGCGGGATACACCTACCTGGAAGGCGAGCTGATGGAGTAGCCGTCGGCCGGCGGTCCACGCTCGACGATCGAGCGGGAGCACGAGGGGCGCATCCACCGCGGATGCGCCCCTCGCCGCGTTCCGGTCCTCTCGTCGCTCTCGGACCCCGGACGAACCGGCGCGTTCGATGGGCGAGATCGATGTCGACCGATCCGCGATTGGCGAAGCGCGGCGGGGGAGATCGACGCGACCGTCGACGCCGTCGCGTGGCGGACCTGACGAACGCCTCGCCGCCTTGCCGCCTCGCCGAACGAGGACGGATCAACCGCGGACGAATCGTCGACGGACTGGTCGGTCGATTCGTTCGATCGACGACCCTACGACCTTCGCTGGATTCGGCCGATCGAATCCGAGAGGCTCGACCGGGCGTCGGAGCGTCGGAGATCACCGGCCGCGGAGCGCCTCTCGGACGGCTTCGAGGACGGGCGGGACCACCTGCTCCACCCGGCCGGGGACGAGCGCGCCCGCGGCCTTCACGTGGCCGCCGCCCCCGAAGCGCCGGGCGATGGCGTTCACGTCGGTGCCGCCGTTGCTGCGGAACGAGATCTTGGTCTCGCCCTCGGGCGTCTCGCGGAACAGCAGGGCCACGTCGGTTCCTTCGATGGACCGCACGTGCTCGATCAGCCCTTCGAAGTCCTCGGCCGTGGCGCCGACGCTCTCGGCCGTCTCGCGGTCCACCGTCATCCAGGCGAGCGGCAGGGTGGGGTCGGTGTCCAGGCCGGCCAGGGCGCGGCGCAGCAGGTCCAGCCGGCGGCGCGGCGCGGTGGCGAAGAGGCGGCGGTACACGTCCTCGGGGTCGATGCCCGTGGCCATGAGCGCGGCCGCCACCGCGTGCGCGCGCGGGGAGGTGTTGCCGTAGCGGAAAGAGCCGGTGTCGCTCACCAGCGCTACGTATGCCCCCAGGGCGACGACCGGCGTCAGCTCGTGGCCCGCGACGGCCAGCATGTCGTACACGAGCTCGCCCGTGGCGGCGGCGTCCGGGTCCTGCACGGCGATGTCGCCGGCGACCGCGCGGCCGGCGGGGTGGTGGTCCACGACGAGGGTGCGCTCCGGCGGAATGCGCGCGGCGAGGTCGCCCAGGCGCTTGGGCTCGCTGGTGTCCAGGACGAGGAAGGTGTCCGCCGCCGCCACGGCCGCGTCCGCCGCGGAGGTGCCCAGGTCCGCCGCCAGGTCCGGGCGGTGGAGCAGGAAGCGGAAGCTTTCGGGGAAGGGCGTGGGGTTCACGATGGTGCAGGCGATCCCCCGCCCCTCCAGCCACGCGGCCACCGCCGCCTCGGAGCCGCTTCCGTCGCCGTCCGCGTTGACGTGCGTGGTGAGCACCACGCGGCGGGCCGCCAGCAGGCGCTCCAGCACGGGCCTCAGCGCCTGGGCGCGGGCCGGGGGGAGGGACAGGAAGTCGTTCATCGTGCGGCGGGCGGGTTGCGAGTGCACGGGGCGCGCGGGCGGCGCGCGAAGCGGGGGATCGTAAGGCCCGCCGGCGGGCGGCGCAATCGCGGGGCCACGCACACGCGCGGGCGAGCGGCCTGCCGCAACGCGCCGGAATCCGCCGGAATCCTTGACTGCGGCCCCACCGCGGTTAGATTGCCGCGTCCGCATCACAACAAGACGGAGCACACCCGCCGGGCACACCGGGGGCGCCGCCGCGTCCGGCGTCCGCGTTCGGACGTACGTCCGCGGCACCCGGCCCCTTGCGGTTGGGGCGTGCCGTGCGTACGCTCGCTGCCTGTCGCAGCCGTCAGCCCGCCGCGCCGTCCCGCACGGCGCCCGATGCGGCCGCTAGCCCCGTCCCCGGACCCGGGGACCCTCCACGAAAAGCCGCTCCGTCCCGGGGCGCGCGAACCCTCTCCCCTCTCCAAGGAGACGCTGTGAACCTGTTCGCTCGAAAGTCCATCGACGAACTGCGCGCGGACGCCTTTCAGGAAGGCGAGCACACCCTGAAGCGGTCGCTTACGGCGACCAACCTGGTGATGCTCGGCATCGGCGCCATCATCGGCGCGGGCATCTTCGTGCTCACCGGGACGGCGGCCGCCAAGTTCGCCGGCCCCGCCGTGGTGCTCTCCTTCATGCTGGCCGGCCTGGGCTGCCTGTTCGCGGGCCTCTGCTACGCCGAGTTCGCGGCCATGATCCCCATCGCCGGCTCGGCGTACACCTACGGCTACGCCACGCTGGGCGAGCTAATCGCCTGGATCATCGGGTGGGACCTGATCCTGGAGTACCTGTTCGGCGCCGCGACGGTCGCGGTGGGCTGGTCGGGCTACTTCGTGGCGTTCCTGGAGGAGTTGGGCTTCCCGCTCTCCAAGGGGTGGACGCAGGCTCCGCTCAACGTGGTGGGCTCGCACACCCTGGTGCAGAACCCCGGCGGCATCATCAACCTGCCCGCCGTGATCCTGGTGCTGCTGATGACGGCCCTGCTGGTGGTGGGCATCTCGGAGTCGGCCAAGTTCAACAACGTGATCGTGTTCGTGAAGGGCGCGATCGTGCTGCTGGTGATCGGCTTCGGCTTCAAGTACGTGAACACCGCCAACTGGCACCCCTTCATCCCCAAGAACACGGGCGAGTTCGGCCACTACGGCGTGAGCGGCGTGGTGCGCGCGGCGGCCGTGGTGTTCTTCGCCTACATCGGCTTCGACGCGGTGTCCACCGCGGCGCAGGAGGCCAAGAACCCGCAGCGCGACATGCCCATCGGCATGCTGGGGTCGCTGGCCATCTGCACCGTGCTGTACATCCTGATGGCGCTGGTGATGACGGGCATGGTGCCCTACACGCAGCTGGACGTGCCGCACCCGGTGTTCGTGGCGATCAACGCGGCGGGCCCGGCGCTCAAGTGGCTCACCTACCTGATCAACATCGGCGCCATCGCGGGCCTGGCCTCCGTGGTGCTGGTGATGCTCATGGGCCAGCCGCGCATCTTCTACTCGATGTCGCGCGACGGGCTGCTGCCCGCGGTGTTCGGCAAGGTGCACCCGCGCTTCCGCACGCCGTACATCACCACCATCGTCACCGGTGTGGTGGCGGCGCTGGTGGCGGGCTTCTTCCCCATCGGCCTGCTGGGCGAGCTGGTGTCCATCGGCACCCTGCTGGCCTTCGTGATCGTCTGCGGCGGCGTGATCTACCTGCGCCGCGCCGACCCGCACCGCGAGCGCCCGTTCCGCACCCCCATGGTGCCGCTGGTGCCCATCCTGGGCATCCTCACCTGCGGCTACATGATGTCCGCGCTGCCCGGCGACACCTGGCTGCGGCTGGTCGTGTGGATGGCCCTCGGGCTGGCCATCTACTTCCTGTACAGCAAGAACCACAGCGTGCTGCAGCGCGGGGGCGACTACAAGCCCCCCGAGCCGACGGCGGCGCCGCGCTGAGCCCTCCGGGCCGCGCGCAAAGGGTGTGGAAGGCGGGGGCCGCGGCCCCCGCCTTTCGCGCTTTGGCGGCCCGCGTTACCTTCCCGCACCTTTTGCACGCGCGGGTGCACCGCCCGCGTGGGCGCAGGCTCGTGCGGCTCGCCGGGAGCGGCACCTCGCCGGCCCCGGCCGCGCGGGTTGGGCTCCGTCTCTTCCTTTGAACTTCCTCACATGAACTGGATCGCCTACCTCGTTCCCGTGCTGGGGCTCTGCGCCCTGGCGTACACCGCGTGGCGCTCGGCCTGGGTAACCCGGCAGGACGCGGGGACGACCCACATGGCCACCATCGCGGGCCACATCGCGGACGGCGCGCTCGCCTTCCTGAAAGCCGAGTACAGGGTGCTGGGCATCTTCGCGGTGCTCGCCTGCCTCTTCCTGGCCTGGATCGGCTACGGGGACGCCAACTCCAGCCCGTGGATCATCGCCGCCTTCCTGGTGGGCGCGTTCTTCTCGGCGCTTGCCGGCTTCATCGGCATGCGCATCGCCACCAAGGCCAACGTGCGCACCGCCGCCGCGGCCCGCACCAGCCTGTCGCGCGCGCTGGAGGTGTCGTTCGCCGGCGGCTCGGTGATGGGCATGGGCGTGGCCGGCCTGGCGGTGCTGGGCCTGGGCGGGCTCTTCATCTTCTTCTACTACCGCTTCGCCAGCGGCGCCTCGCCCAACGGGCCCGAGATGCGGCGCGCGCTGGAGGTGCTGACGGGATTCTCGCTGGGCGCCGAGAGCATCGCGCTCTTCGCGCGGGTGGGCGGCGGCATCTACACCAAGGCCGCCGACGTGGGCGCCGACATCGTCGGCAAGGTCGAGGCCAACATTCCCGAAGACGACCCGCGTAACCCCGGCGTGATCGCCGACAACGTGGGCGACAACGTCGGCGACATCGCGGGCATGGGCGCAGACATCTTCGAGTCGTACATCGCGGCCATGGTCGCGGCGGCAGCGCTCGGTCTCACGGTGCCGGTCGATACGCTGCGCCAGTCGCTTGCGCCGTCCATCAGCGGCGACTCTGCCGTGCGTGCGATCGCGGTCGGCCTGCCGGTGTTGCTGTCCACCATCGGCCTGGCCGTGTCGCTGGTCGGCATCTTGATCACGCGCACGCTCAGCGCCTTGCCGCCGGCCACCGTGCTGCGCCTGGCGCTGATTCTGCCGCCGTTCCTGGTCACCGGCGCGGCGCTCGCCATCCTGCCGCACTTCGGCATCGCCAACGCAGCCGTGTGGACGCTCGGCGCGGGTGCAGCGGGTGGTGCGGTGATCGGTCTCGTCACCGACTACTACACGTCCATGAAGCCGATTCGCGACATCGCGAATGCGTCTTTCACGGGTCCGGGCACCAACGTCATCCGCGGTCTCGCGGTGGGCATGGAGAGCTGCGCGGTCCCGTTGCTCACGTTGGTGATCGTCGGCTGGGCGGCCAACTACTGGCTCGGCCTCTACGGCATCGCGCTGTCCGCGGTCGGCATGCTCGCAGGCACCGCGATCGTGATGACGGTCGATGC
The DNA here is from genome assembly GCA_028287185.1 of Gemmatimonadota bacterium. Classification (GTDB taxonomy): domain Bacteria; phylum Gemmatimonadota; class Gemmatimonadetes; order Longimicrobiales; family Longimicrobiaceae; genus JAQBQD01. The sequence continues at coordinate 14,545 of JAQBQD010000017.1, forward strand.
CTACGGACCTATCGCCGACAACGGCGGCGGCATCTCCGAGATGAGCGGCCTTGGCCCCGAGGTCCGCAAGATCACCGACGAGCTGGACGCGGTGGGCAACACCACGGCGGCAGTCGGCAAGGGCTTCGCCATCGGCTCCGCGGTGCTCACGGTGGTCGCGCTGTTCGCGGCCTTCAACCAAGAAGCGGGCATCTCCGAC
>JAQBQD010000032.1 GCA_028287185.1 Gemmatimonadota bacterium
ACGCAATCGACGGAATCGACGGAATCGACGGAATCGACGGAATCGACGGAATCGACGGAATCGACGGAATCGACGGAATCGACGGAATCGACGGAATCGACGGAATCGACGGAATCCACGGAATCCACGGAATCCACGGAATCGTCAACCATCGAGCACATCCGGTTCGACCGACGCCGTGGGAATGATTGTCGGAAGCTCGCGTCCCGCACCTCGATTTGGAGGCGACTGCGATGAACGGAGCGGACGGGGAAGCGAGCACGCCGGCGCCGACGCCGGTGCTGCTGGGGCTGGGGGCCAACGTCGGCGACCCGGTGGTGCAGCTTGCGCGTGCCGTGGAGATGCTGCGTGCGTCGGTGACGGTGGAGGCGGTGTCGTCGGTTTGGGTGACGGAGCCGGTGGGGCACCGGGAGCAGGCCGACTTCCACAACCTGGTGGTGCGGGGGACCACGCGGCTTGCGCCGCTGGCGCTGCTGGACGCGGCGCAGGCGGTGGAGGCGGCGCTGGGGCGGGTGCGGACGTTCCGCGATGGGCCGCGGACGATGGACGTGGACCTGCTCGCGTGCGGGGCGCTGGTGATCCGGCATCCACGCCTGGAGGTGCCGCATCCGCGGATGGCGGAACGCGCCTTCGTGCTGCGGCCGCTGGCCGAGGTGGCGCCGGAGTGGCGGCATCCGCGGCTGGGGATGACGGCTCGGGAGTTGCTCAATGCGACCGGCGACCTGGAGCGCGCGGAGCGGTGGGGAGCGCTCCCCACCCCGTAGACGCTCGCTTGCCGACCTTTCCGGCCCCGGCTATATCTCACCCGCCGGGGCGGATGCCTGGAGACGAATGGCCCGGCCGGACGACTACACCGTGGGCGTGGAGGAGGAGTACCAGCTCCTGGACGCGGCCACGGGCGAGCTGCGAAGCAGGGCGCGCTGGGTGATCGCCGGCGATTGGGCCGACGAGCTGCACCCCGAGATGCAGCAGCACACGGTGGAGGTGCAGACCCGCGTCTGCCGCGGGACCGAGTGCCTGCGCGACGACCTGGCCCGCCTGCGCTTCCAGGCCTCGGTGGCCGCCGGGGCCGAGGGGCTGCGCATCGCGTCCGCCGGCACCCACCCGTTCGCGGCCGAGCTGGGGCACGCCTTCACGGACGAGCCGGCGTACCGCCGCATCCGCCGCGAGTACCGCCACCTGGCCGAGACGCAGGGCATCTACGGGATGCACGTGCACGTGGGCGTTCCCCGCGGGCGCGACCGGGTGAAGGCCATGAACGTGGCCCGCCTGCACCTGCCGCTGCTGCTGGCGCTCACGGCCAGCTCGCCCTTCTTCCAGGGCACGGACACGGGATACGCCTCGTACCGCACGCTGGTGTGGCGCCGCTGGCCCCGCTCGGGCCCGCCGCCGCGCATGGCGGATGAGGCCGAGATGCGGGGGCTGGTGCAGTGGCTGACCGAGACGGGCAGCATCGACGCGCCGGGCCGCATCTACTGGGAGCTGCGTCCGCACCACGTGTATCCCACGCTGGAGCTCCGGGTCGCCGACGCCACGCCGCGCCTGGAGGACGCGGTGGCCGCCGCGGCGCTGGCCCGCGCGATCGTGGCCGGCGCGGTGGAGGGGGTGCTGCGCGAGCCGGACGCGCCGCCGGTGACGGTCTCGGCGATGCTGGCGGAGAACGGGTGGCGGGTGTCGCGGGATGCGCTGGGCGCCACGCTCATCGACCTGGACGCCCCGGAGCCGCGCACGATTCCGCTGCGGGACGCGCTGCTGCGCCTGGCGGACCGGGTGGGGCCGCTGGCCGCCGAGCTGGGCGACGGCGACCTGGGCGGAATGCTGGACGGCGTGCTGCGGCGGGGCGGGGCGGCCGAGCGCATTCGCGAGGCGGCGCGCGAGGCGGGGCAGGACTGGGCGCGGCTGGCGCTCTGGATCGCGGACGAGACGGTGCTGGGCGCCGGGATGGACCGGCGTGCCGAACAACGTGCTGAGGAGAACCCATGACGGCCCATCGTATCGCGGTGTCGCTTCCCGAGAGCCCCGCCGGCGGGTACGAGATCCTGGTGGGCGGCGGCCTGTTCTCGGCGCTGCCCTCCATCCTGTCGCGCTTCTGCCCGGCGCCGCGCTACGCGGTGATCACCGACGACCGCGTCGCCGAGCTGTACGCGCTGAAGCTGTCGCGCAACCTGCACGCGGCGGGGCACCGGACCGACGTGTTCGCGTTCAGCAGCGGCGAGGCCAACAAGACGCGCGACACCTGGGCAGTGGTCACCGACGCCATGCTGGAGGCGGGGCTGGGGCGCGACTGCGCCGTGATCGGCTTCGGCGGCGGCGTGCCGGGCGACCTGGGCGGCTTCGTGGCGGCCACCTACATGCGCGGGCTTCCGCTGGTGCAGGTGCCCACCTCGCTGCTGGCGATGATCGACGCGTCGGTGGGCGGCAAGACGGGGGTGGACACGCCCATGGGCAAGAACCTGGTAGGCGCCTTCCACCAGCCGCGCACGGTGGTGGTGGACCCCGACCTTCTGCAGACGCTGCCCGATGCCCACCTGCGCGCCGGCCTGGCCGAGGCGGTGAAGCACGGCGCCATCGCGGACGCGGAGTACCTGGACTGGATCGAGCAGTCCGCCCCCGCGCTGCTGGCGGGCGACGCCGAGGCGCTCTGCCGGCTGATCGTGCGCTCGGTGGAGATCAAGGCCGAGATCGTATCGGGCGACGAGTTCGAGGCGGGGCGCCGCAAGCTGCTGAACTTCGGCCACACCGTGGGCCACGCGGTGGAGGCCATCTCGGACTTCGCGCTGCTGCACGGCGAGGCGGTGGCGATCGGGATGGTGGAGGAGGCCCGCGTGGGCGAGCGCCTGGGCATCACCGCCGCCGGCACCTCGGCCCGCCTGCGCCGCGTGTTGACGCGCCTGGGCCTGCCCACCTCCATCCCCCTCGAGTTCGACGCGGCCGGCGTGATCGAGCGCACCCGCACGGACAAGAAGGCCCGCGACGGCCGTGTGGAGTACGCGCTGGTGGAGTCCGTCGGCACCGGCTCCGCGGGCCCCCACGGGCGCTGGGGCCACCCAATCGCGGACGAGACGGTGGCCGAGGTGCTGTCCGGGGTGGGGAGCCGGGTGTAGGCGCTACACCACGAGGCGCGGCAGTCCCACCCATCGACCGACCCTGAGCCTGATCGCCGCGGACTCGGTCGCGCCCCTCGCCGCCTAACGCCGAACGCGATCCGGGAGAAGGTTGCGTGTTCCCGGAGGGGATGATACGTTTGGCCGAAATTGTGTGGTCGGAACGACGCTGTTGGTTACAAGCCGCTGCGGTATTCCTCGTCGTTTCCCCCCCCCATAAACCCACCCGATCCAGTCCGGCGGAGCGTCGTTCGCTTCTGCTGAGCCTGAACGTGCGGGTAGCCCCCGTTCTCCCACGCATATCAGTGCGCGGCGTAGTTCTGGTATGACGGCGATCCTCTGAGCATGCCGCGGATAACCCGCTCCGGCTCCAGAGTTCTCCTCGGCAATTCGGTACAGTCCTCGGGAGCACGCACCCACCTCCGTTCCTCTGCAGGTACTTTCATGCGCCCGTGGTCTGATCCGCCGTCCCCCGCCGGTCTACTGAGCCTTGTCTTCGCACTCGCCTGTGCGGCGTCTCCCCTTCGCGGCGACAGGCTGCCGGATTGCACCGGCCGTGGCCGGAATGGCGGAATGCCCGCCCGTTCCCGCCCCTCCCGCCCGCGACCCAGGGGCAGGCCGGGCGGCGGACTTCACGCGCCTGGCTCCGGTCGTCAGCGTCGCCCCTCACAACCCAAGCATCCGCGACGCGACGGAAGGCACGGCCACGCTGGGATATTCCACGCCCGCATACGTGACGCTCGGCCAGGGTCGGTCGGTGGCGCTCGTCTACTCGAGCGGGCAGGCCGCCCCGATGGCGTACGTGCAGGTGGAGGCGACGGACAACTCCACCGACGTGCCCGCGACGATGTCGATCCTGGTGAAGAACGCGCAGGGCGCCGTGGTCGTCGGCGAGGTCTTCTACGCCGCCGGCAACGGTGCCACCCGGCTCGCCGCGGGGTGGGACGCCAGCACGCTGGCGACGGGGGTCTACACGTACACGCTCGTGGTGCGGACCTACTGGAGCGATGGGACCTACAACGAGGCTTCCCCGGTCGCCGCGCGCGTGCTGGTCTCCAACCATCGGAGCAGCCCGTTCGGCGCCGGATGGAGCATCGCCGGGATGCCGCGCATCCAGAACACCCAGTCGGGCGACTACGTAGTGCTGGAGGAGGCCGGTGTGCTGGAGTACTTCGCGTTCACCCACTGCACACCCGACGCCTCGGGTGGCCAGGTGTGCTATTCGGATGCACCCGCGGGCGATTTCTCCGCGCTTACCTACTCCTACGCCACCAGCACCTACATCCGCCAGTTCCCCGACGGCGGGCGGGATGTGTTCTACTCCGACGGACGGTTGCAGTATCGGGAGGACCGCTTCGGCAACCGAACCACCTTCGGCTGGACGACCGTGAGCGGAACGCTGGTCCCGTCGACGGTGACCGATCCGGTGGGGAAGATGACGACCTTCGCGTACACGTCGGGCCACCTCGCCTCCATCACCGATCCCGCGGGACGCGTCAGCAGCTTTGCGGTGAACGCCGCGGGCGACCTCACGAACGTTCAGAGCCCCGCGCTGGGGAGCGACGCGGTCGTGGCGCAGTACGACGCTCAGCATCGCATGTCGCAGTACTGGGACCGCAACTCCGCGCTCACCAGCTTCTACTACGACGTGAACGGGCTGACATCTGCACACCAGCTCGCTCCGGTGATGCTGGCGGGACAGACCTCTCCAACGCGTCCGAGCTGGTACTTCACCCAGCAGCTTTCCCGTGTCCTTCCGGCATCCGGCAAGGGCACCCAGGCCAACCCGGGTGACCGGCGCCAGCCCGCCGACGTGTACGCGTCCATCACCGACCCGCGGGGCAATGTGAGCACCGTGGTGGCCGACCGTTTCGGCCTTCCGGTGAAGTCCGTGAACCCGCTCGGCGCCGTGACGGTCATCGAGCGGAACGACTCCGGGCAGATGGTGCGCACGGTGGCGCCGTCCGGACACGCCGTGCGCTACACGTGGAGCGGCGTGGAGCTCACGAAGGTGAAGGACGAGACGACGGGCGACTCCGTGCGATACGAGTACGAGCACACCTTCCACCAGCCCACGCACGTGGTGCATGGCACATCGGAGGTGTGGAACTACTACGGCGGGACGGCCGGGGTGCTGGACAGCACGAAGGTCGCCGGGCAGCCCGCGACCCGCTTCAACTATGACGCACGCGGCCGCGTCGAGAGCTCCATCGACGGCGAGCAGCACGCGACCTACTACACGTACGCCGATCCCGACGCGACCCATCCCACGCTGCTGGGAAACCTCAGCGTCGCGTCGTCCGGAACGGTGTCCACGACGTCTCGCCGAATCACCCGCTACGTCTACGACGCCGTCGGCCGGGACTCGCTCACCATCAGCCCCGCGAACGACACGACCTGGGCGATCTACGACAAGCTGAACCGTACCCTCACGGTCACGGACCCGCTTCACAACTTCACCACGTATGGCTACGGCCAGCTTGACCTCGCGACGGTCACCGACCCGAAGGGGCAGGTCTACACCTTCAACCGCAACGCCCTGGGTTGGATGGACAGCGAGGTGGACCCGCGCGGGAAGTCGATCTCGTACGCCTACGATGCGGCGGGCAATCCCAGCACCATCGTGAACCGGCGCGGGCAGTCGATCACCTTCACCTACGACGCGTTGAACCGTCCGCTCACCCGTACCGCGGACGGAGTGCAGACGACGCTGACCTACGACCCTGGCGAGCGCTGGATGACCGCGGCGAACGCGCAGGCGTCCGATCGCGTGGACTACGACGTGGCGGGACGGATCACGCAGTCGGCCACCACGCGGGCCGGCACGGCGTACACGGTCGCCTCGGCCTACGCGGCCACGGGATACCGCAACCGGATGGACGCCACGGGTCCGTGGACGGGCACGAAGACGGTGCGCTACCATCTGGACGCGAAGATGCAGATGGACACGCTGGTGGACTTCGCCGGCGGCCAGACCACCTTCGAGTACAACGGCGACGGCGCGGAGACGTTCCGCGTGCTGCCCAACGGGATGAGCGTCACGCGCGGGTATCCCTCGACCCACCTCGCCTCGGAGATTACCTACTCCAGCGCCAACGACGCCAAGCTCAGCGTCGGGTATTCGCAGGACAGCCGCGGACTGGTCAGCGCGCGCGTGAACTCCGCGCGGGACTCCGTCACCTCCTACGGCTACGACCGCCTCGCGCGCCTGACGAGCATCAGCTTCGACAAGGTCCAGAACGCCACCGGGACGAACTGCCCGGGTGGAGCGCTCCGGAGCCCCGACGGCGGGATCTGCACCCCGGCCGGAGGGGTCAAGATCAACCAGTGGCTGGACAGCTACACCTGGGACGCCGTCGGAAACCCGACGAACCATGGCGCGGCCGTCGGCAACGGAAACCGGCTGACGCAGTTCAACGGGTTCAACCTGGAGTATGACGACGACGGGAACCTGACCCGCAAGTACAACACGAGTACGGGCTTCGACCAGTACTTCACCTGGAACAGCATGGGCCAGCTCACCGGCGTGGGCCGCACCGGTGTGGGCTGGGTGACGTACGACTACGACCCCTTCGGGCGCCTCGCGCGGCGCGTGGACCAGAACACCGGCGCGACCGTACAGTACATCTGGGACGGTGACAACCTGCTGTTCGAGCGGGACCAGGCAGGGACGCTGACGGAGTACACGAGCTATCCCGGGATCGACGAGCCGCACAGCCTGAAGCGTGGAAGCAGCATCTACTACTACGCGGTGGACAACGTCGGGAACGTCACGGGCCTGGTGGATGCCGCAAAGACGCTGGTCGACCAGTACCAGTACGAGCCCTTCGGCCAGCGGATCTACTCGAACGAGACCGTCGCCAACCCGCTGGGGTTCCAGGGCCGGCAGCTCGATGCCGCGACCGGGCTGTACAGCTTCCGCGCGCGCTGGTACGATCCGCAGCTCCAGCGGTTCATCAGCGAGGATCCGATCGGGCTGGACGGCGGTATCAACGTCTATGCATTCGCAAATGACAATCCGGTGAACTTCACCGATCCACATGGCTTGCAGGCTGGCTGTACCGATTGGTATCGTGTATTGGTAAACAACAAGACGGGTGAGATTGTGAGCGAGGAGTACTTGAACACGACGTGTCCCCGAGGCGGTGGGAACGGCAAGCAGGCCCAGGATCACAAGCACTGTCCGGTCGTGCCCGAGGCGCCCAATGGGGTCGACATCAACGAGAACATTACATTCGCAGAACATTATAGCGGCTACTCGAGTGCTGACCGCCGGGAGATTCTTACAAATCTTGTGGAATATGGGCACATTTGGGACTACAAGCGCGTCGGTTCCCACTATGAGCCGTTTGGGAATTTCAACTATGGTGCAGTTGCAGCTGCAATGGGCTTTCTCGATCAGACGTCCCTCCGCGCTGCCGGGTACAAGCAGGAGCAGCATGGCTCGTCACGTCCCGACTGGGGGCACTGGTGGGGTAGCGCACCGTACGGGGACGAGCCGAGGGACCAGGGAAACATCCGTGCCGGAATACAGTATTACCGCAATGGGTGTGCGAAAATTTAGCTCCTCGCCCCCATCGGCCATAGCCATTCAACCTTCTTCAGCGTAATGTGGATTATCTTGTGGGTCCTGATCGCGAGCCTCTCCATAACGGGCGCCGTGACCTGGCGGCGGGGTTTGTCCGTTCGCCGGGTGGCGGCGGGGCTCTGTATCGCAGCGGCGACGGCGATAGGCTCGTTCGGGTTTCCCCTCGCATGGATGTATCGGGATGGGATGGGCCCTGGGATGCGGAGCACCGGTGGTATCGATGCCGTGCGGAGCTTTTCGCATCTCGGGATCTTCGTCGCCGTGCCCATCATCGTGCTGGCGGTCGTTGGGATGCTCCTTCTACGTGAGTCACGCGCCGTGCCCCCGCGGAGTAGCCAGGATACGCGTCTCCGATAGCACGGGGCGTCGGCGCGGTCCGCTACGTACCCTGCCGGATGTGACGGACGCAGTCGATGATGGATGACGAGAAGCCACCCATGGACAGCGTAGCCCTACGACGCGGGTGCGAATGCCGGGTGGGATCCCACCGCCGGCGTGCTGCTGCTCCTCGTTGCCGTGTGGGGCCCGTGCTGTGTGCCCGCAGGATCGCCGCCCCGGAAGGCGTCGGCCGGTACTCCGCCCGCCATGTCCGCACGGTCGGTGGCATGGGCCTGGTGATCGGCTCTATCGTCGCGCTGGGCGTGCTCTGGAACGCCGTGGATGCGTGGAGGGTGCGGGACCATCTGCGGTCGGGACGCTTCGTGCGGGTGGAAGGTACCGTGTCCCCATTCGTCGCCGGCGACCGCGAGGGGCACAAGCCGGAGACCTGGACGGTCCAGAGCCGCGGGCGGGCGTTCCACTACGAGTACCGTCGCGTCCCAGGACCGGACTTCCACAACCCGTCGCGCCGGGTGAAAGACGGCATCCGTGTGCGCATCGCGGACGTGGACGGCCGGATCGCTCGCCTCGAGGTCGCGGACCGTCCGACAGGGAGTCGGTGGGCTACGGCGCGCGCCGCTGAGCCGCGGTCCACGTCCTTCCCCCGGGAGCCGTCGACGCAGGTCCATCCGTTGGCAGCGGTGCATCCGGCTCCATCCCGCGGCGGACGCACTCCGCAATCACCGAAGGCACGGATTGCGGTTGGCCATCAGAACGTCCAATCGCCCGAAGCGTCGGATCGCGCCAAGGCGCCCGGAATCGAACGGCGGTGTGCATCGCTAGATGGAACAAGACAGCGGGCCCAGGCCACCTTTGGCCCAGACCGCTGTCTCTCGTCGCCTCGTGATCCCGCCGGTCGCCGACTCCGCCGGTCATCCGAATTCGTCGATGCCGGGATTCCGGCGATCCCGCGAGTCCGTCGACCCTCGCCCTCGCCGCCGCCTACTGCGCCGAGCCCAGCATCTCCTACACCGAGGCGAAGAAGTTGCCCTTCATCGTCTTGCTCTCGTCCGGCGTGAGGGAGCTCTGCGCGCCGGGGGAGCGCATCTCCATCAGGTCGCGCGGCACCTCGGCCAAAAAGCGGGAGGGCTGGCGCGGCTTGGCCTCGCCCATCGAAGGCGGCTCGTCCTCCTTGCCCGGCTTCCGAAATCCGCTGCGGGTGGCGCAGCCGGAGAGGGTCAGGCGGTTGCGCGCGCGGGTGATGCCCACGTAGAACAGCCGGCGCTCCTCGGCGATGGGGTCGGCCGCGCGGGGGGGCTGCTCCTCGCCGGCGCTCTGGACGCTCCGGCCGTGGGGTAGGATCTCCTCCTCCATACCGATCTACTACGCCGTATACAACGCGGGGAAGTCGCCGGCCGGGTGGATGCCGTGAAGACGCTGGTCGACTGGTACCGGTGCGAGCCCTTCGGCTCAGCGGATCTACTCGAACGAAACCGTCGTCAACCCGCTCGGGTCCAGGGCCGGCAACTCGACGCCACGACCGGCCTGTACGGTTTCCGCGCGCGCTGGTACGATCCGCAACAGCTGACACAGAGTATGATCACGGCTTCGTTTCTGGTGATTTCTGTCCTCGTCACGAGTTTCTTGATATGGAGGCGAGGGCCTTCCGTGCGCCGAGTTCTGGCCGGGCTGCTTCTGTCTGCCGCGATTGTCGTCGGGCTGGTTGGAATTCCTCTTGCGTGGGTTTTGAGGGACGGACTCGGCCCAGATGCGCACGAGACATTTGGTGCCGACGCACTCGGGAATTTCGCTCGTCTCGGGGTCATCGTTGCGCTGGCGACTATGCTCCCCGCGGGACTCGCGATCTACTTGCTCCGCGAACCGCGACGAGGCGATGAGCCGGAAACCCCGCGAACACGTGTTTCTTGATCCTGGTGGAGAGTACGGTGCTCAACGGTTGGGGTGAAGTCCATCGAACCTCGGCTCACCGAGTGCCGTAGACACGCCAAAAGACCGCATCCAGGCCATCTCGGGCCGGGGCCGCGGTCGTTTTCGTGTCGGTCGACTCCGTCGCCCCCGCCGCCTACTGCGCCGAGCCCAGCATCTCCTTCATCGAGGCGAAGAAGTTGCCCTTCATCGCCTTGCTCTCATCCGGCGTGAGCGAGCTCTGCGCGCCGGGGGAGCGCATCTTCATCAGGTCGCGCGGCACCTCGGCGAGGAAGCGCGAGGGCTGGCGCGGCTTGGCCTCGCCCGTGGATGAGGGCTCGCCGTCCTTGCCGCCCTTCCGGAAGCCGCTACGGGTGGCGCAGCCGGAGAGCGTCAGGCGGTTGCGCGCGCGGGTGATGCCCACGTAGAACAGCCGGCGCTCCTCGGCGATGGGGTCGGGTGCGCCGGCGGGCTGCTCCTCGCCGGCGGCCTGCACGCTCCGGCCGTGGGGCAGGATCTCCTCCTCCATGCCGATCAGGAACACGTGGCGAAACTCCAGGCCCTTGGCGCTGTGCAGCGTCATGAGCGTGGCGCGCTCGGGGTCTGCGTCCTTGTCGTCGTCCTTCTTGTCGTCCGCGTCCTCCGTCAGCGAGATGCGCTCGATGAACCGTGCCAGCGACGGCGGCTCCCAGTCGTCCTCCTCGTCCGGCAGCGGCGCCTGGCTCCAGGTGCGCTCCTCGAAGCGGCCGATGGAATCCACGAACTCGCGCAGGATGTCCAGCCGCACCTCCGTCGCACGCTCCGAGCCCTTGTTGTCGCTGCGCACGGCGTCCTCCAGCCGCAGCCGCTTCACGAACGACCTCACCCAGGCGTGCAGCGTACGCTCGCCGGGGTTGCCGGCCTGGATGCCGGCGGCGACGGCGTGGTACTCCGTGCGCTCCTCCTCCATCATCTGCACGAAGTGGCGGATGGCCTCCCACTGCGCGCCGCTGATGCCCTCCACCCGCTCCGCGTTGCACAGCGTCTCGTACAGGGGCTGCCTCGCCGCGCGGGCGGCGTCCACCAGGCGCAGGAGCGTGGTCTTGCCGATGCCGCGCGTGGGATAGTTGACGATGCGCCGCAGCGCCACCTCGTCCCGCGGGTTCAGGATCACCCGCAGGTACGACACGCAGTCGACGATCTCCTTGCGGTCGAAGTACGAGGTGCCGCCGATCACGCGGTACGGCACGTTGGCCGCCCGCATCTGCTCCTCCACCACGCGGGACTGCAGGTTGGTGCGGTACAGGACGGCGAAGTCGCCCCACTGCAGCTTCTCGTGAAAGCGGCGCAGCCCGATCTCGCGCGCTACCATCTCGGCCTCCTGCTCTTCGGCGGACTTTCCGAGCTCGCCCGCGAACTCCCAGTAGTCGATCTTGGGGCCAGGGCCGTTGGAGGTGCGGAGGACCTTGCCGCGGCGGCCTTCGTTGTGGGCGATCACGCCGTTGGCGGCGTCCAGGATGCGCTGCGTGGAGCGGTAGTTCTCCTCCAGCACTACCACGCGCGCGCCGGGAAAGTGCGTCTCGAAGTCCAGGATGTTGCGCACGTCCGCGCCGCGCCAGGCATAGATGGACTGGTCGTCGTCGCCCACCACGCACAGGTTCTTGCGGGGACCGGCCAGCAGGCGCGCCATCTCGAGCTGGGCGCCGTTGGTGTCCTGGTACTCGTCCACCATCAGGTAGTGCCAGCGCTTCCAGCACGCCTCGCGCACCTCGGCGTGCTCCGTCAGCAGCTTCACGGGAAGGAGGAGGAGGTCGTCGAAGTCCGTGGCGCCCGCGGCGCGCAGCGTCTGCTCGTAGCGGGGATAGACGTCGGCGGCCAGGATGGCGTAGTCGTCCTTGCGGTTGTAGCGCATGCGGCCCTCGGCCACCTCGCGGGCGGCCTCGGCGGGCGTCACCATGCGGTTCTTCCAGTCCGAGATCTGGAAGAGCACCTGCTTCACGTCGTACTTCTCGTCGCCGGCCGTCGCGACGACGTGCACCTCCTCGGTCATCACCTTCTTGATGGCCGCGAGCTGGTCGCCGGTGGGGTAGATGGCGAAGCTGTCGGGCAGGCCCAGCAGCTTGCCGTGCTCGCGCAGGATGCGGGCGCCCAGGGAGTGGAAGGTGCTGAGGACGATGCCCTTGCCGTCGCGCCCCACCATCTTCGTGACGCGCTCGCGCATCTCCTGGGCGGCGCGGTTGGTGAAGGTGACGGCCAGGATGCGGCGCGGGTCGATGCCCTTGTCGCGAATCAGGTGGGCGATGCGGTAGATCAGGGTGCGCGTCTTTCCCGACCCGGCACCGGCCAGGATCAGGACGGGGCCCTCGGTGGCGAGCGCGGCTTCGCGCTGCTCGGGGTTGAGCTCGCGGAGGTGCTGTGGAACGTGCAAAGTCCTGTATTTCCGGGCAGTTGCGGCGTGGGGAAGCGGGCGTCAAGATACCCATGGGCGCGGGCGGTGTCAAAGTTTGACGCCATTCCCCGCGCCGGTTATGTTTCTGCCGGTCGTTCCCTTGGCCGAACTTCGGACGGAGGTTACATGGGGCTTCGCGACCGCTTCCGCGGGCTCTCAGTGGCGGACAGCCTGGCTGTCCGAGTCGCCGAGGACCCGCAGCGGCCTTTCGTCGCGTTTGGGGATCGAAAGCTGACGTACGGGCAGGTCGACGCGCAGTCGTCGGCCCTGGCCGCGGCTTTCCATGAGCTGGGCATCGAGGAGGGCGACCGGATCGCCCTCACCCTTCCCAACTGGCCCGAGTTCGTCGTCACGGTCTTCGCCGCGGCGAAGCTCGGGGCGGTGATCGTGCCGCTCAACCCCAAGTACACGACGCCGGAGCTGCAGTACATGCTCCGCCACTCCGAGACGGTGGCGGTGGTCACGGCCGAGAACTGGGAGGGGATCGACTACCTCGCCCGGTACGAAGGGTTCCTCACCTCGCTTCCCGACCTGCAGTACGTGGTGTCGGTGGGGGTCGAGGACCTGTGGTACGACGACCGCATCTACCAGTTCGAGGACCTGCTCTCCAGCGGCGAGGGGCGCGTCTTTCCCCACCGGAGCGGGATCGCGGCGGACGAGACCTTCGCGATCCTGTACACCTCCGGCACCATGGGCAAGCCCAAGGGGGTGGCGCTGTCGCACGAGAACCTGCTGGGCCCGGCCTCGTCCACGGCGGACGTGGTGGGCCTGGTGGAGGGCGACGTGGTGTTCGGCATCCACACGCTGTTCAACGCCTTCGGGTTGGGCGCGGGGCTGCTGGGCACCCTGGTGGCCGGTGCCTCGCTGGTGCTGCAGGAGGACCTGGACCCCGCCCGCGCCCTGGAGATCGTGGAGCGCGAGGGAGTGACGGTGCTGCACGGGGTGCCCACGAGCTTCGTGGTGGCGCTCCGCGAGCCTTCGCGCCGCGAACGGCGGCTGGGCTCGGTGCGCACGGGGATCGTGGCCGGCGCGCCGGTGCCCGAGGAGCTGGTGGGCCGCATCGGGCGCGAGCTGGTGCCCGGCATCCACATCGGCTACGGGCTGACGGAGGCGGGCGAGGTGGTGGCGCTCACGCGCGACGACGATCCCCCCGCCAAGCGCACGGGCACCGTGGGACGCCCGCTGCCCGAGGTGGAGGTGCGGGTGCTGGACGTGGATGGCTCCACGCTGCCGGTGGAGTCGGTGGGTGAGGTGGCGGTGAGGGGCCCGGGCGTGATGAAGGGGTACTATCGCCAGCCGGGCGAGACGTCGCAGGTCTTCACCGAGGACGGTTTCTTCCTGACCGGCGACCTGGGGATGATGGACGAGGAGGGATACCTCCACATCCTGGGCCGGCGCAAGGAGATGATCATCCGCGGGGGGTTCAACGTCTACCCCCGCGAGGTGGAGGACCGACTGCACGCGCATCCCGCCGTTCTCGACGTGGCGATCGTCGGGCTCCCGGACGAGATCCTGGGAGAGGTGGCCTGCGCCTGCATCGTGCCCGTCGAGGGCGCAATCGTGACGGGAAGCGAGATCAAGGACTTCTGCCGCGAGGTGCTGGCGGAGTACAAGGTCCCGGACCTGGTGCGGTTCCTCGACGGTTTCCCGATGACGGGGAGCGGAAAGGTACGCCGCGTGGAGCTCGCGCGCATGATCAGCGCCGAAGAGTCGAGCCGACGCCCGTGATGCCTGCCCGCGCCGCCCGTCGCAACTGACCGCGAGGCCCCTCCCGCCGTCCCCCCGCGCGATGCGCCGGGGCGAGGCGGAGGGGCCTCGTCACATTCGACCGCAAGTGACCGAGAGATGAGCAGCAACTTTTCGCGCCCGGGAGCCCAGTCTGGGCCGGCCGTGGCGAACGCATGGCAGAGGGGCCCCAACGCGGCCGTCCTCATCGACTTCGACAACGTCACCATGGGGGTGCGCAGCGACCTGGGCAAGGAGCTCAAGCTGCTGCTGAACTCCTCCGTCTTCAACGGCAACATCGCCGTCCGCCGCGCCTACGCGGACTGGCGCCGCTACCCCAACTACGTGGTGCCCCTCACCGAGTCCTCCGTGGACCTGGTGTTCGCCCCCGCCTACGGCACGTCCAAGAAGAACGCGACGGACCTGCGCATGGCGGTGGACGCCATCGAGCTGGCCTTCATGCGTCCCGAGATCGGCACCTTCATCCTGCTCACCGGCGACTCGGACTTCACGAGCTGCGTGGTGAAGCTGAAGGAGTACGGCAAGTACGTGATCGGGGTGGGGATGCGCGAGTCGTCGAGCGACCTGCTCATCCAGTGCTGCGACGAGTACTACTCGTACCACGCGCTCTCCGGCCTGACCCGCGCCAACGTGGGCGACGAGGCCAAGGAGGATCCGTGGCTGCTGGTGAAGAAGGCGGCGAAGGAGATGGCCCGCAACCGCGACGCCATGCGCACCGACCGCCTGAAGCAGGTGATGATCGAGATGGACCCCGGCTTCGACGAGAAGAACCTGCAGTACAGCAAGTTCTCCAAGTTCGTCTCGGACGCCGCGGCCAAGGGGCTCATCCGCCTGAAGCGGGTGGAGAACGGGCAGTACGAGATCGTGCCGGTGGAGGACTCGGGCGCCGAGGACGTGCCGGACGCCTACCGCGCCGGCAGCGACCGCGAGCGGAGCGATCGGGATCGCGGCTCCCGCGACCGCGACCGGGGCCGGGGACGTGGACGCTTCGGCCGGGACCGCGACCGCGGCCCGCGCATGGACGAGCCGCGCGTGATCACGCCTTCCGACGGCGGCGACCACGGGGATCACGGGGACCACGGCCGGCAGGACTATGCCGAGGAGCACGCGTACGCCGCCGACGCACCCGCCGCGCCGTACTCGCGCGACGAGGCTGCCGAGCCCGCGCGCTACGAGGCTCCGGCCGCGCAGGCTCCGTCCGTGGAGAGCGCTTCGTCGGCTCCCGCCGCGCAGCCTGCCGCCGCGGGGAACGACGCGATCCAGACCGTGTCCAGCCTGGAGGGCGCGTACGGCCTTCTCCAGCAGGCGGTGCGCGGGATGGTGGGCGGCAAGATCGGCCAGGCGGTGCGCGACGGCGACGTGAAGCGCCGCATGCTGGACCTGGCGCCCGGCTTCGACGAGGGCAAGCTGGGATTCAGCAAGTTCAGCCGCTTCCTGCGCTCGGCGCACGACCACGAGGCGATCGACCTGCGCCGCCTGGGCGAGGGGAGCTACGAGGTGGCGCTGCCCGCCAGCGGCACCAAGCTGCCGCCGCCGGTGCTGGTGGAGACGGACATCCGCAACCCCGCCGCCGGCCAGGGCGGGGACGCGCAGGCCGAGGCGCCGCGCGAGGGCCGCGGCAGCGGTCGCGGCAGGGGACGCGGGCGGGGACGCGGCGAGGAAGGCGCGCCGCCGATCTTCGCCGGCCAGGGCGCCGGCGGGCCGGGCGATGCCGAGGCACCGCGCGACGAAGCTCCGCGTTCCGAGGAAGCGCCGGCCGCCGCGCCGCGCGAGGAGCGCGAGGCGGAGCCGACGCGTCCCACCGAGAAGATGTACGCGGCCGCCGCGGCGGACCGCGCGGTGGCCGAGGCCGC
>JAQBQD010000005.1 GCA_028287185.1 Gemmatimonadota bacterium
ATAACCCCGCTTCCATCGCCACCCAGCGGCGGCGCTACGCCCGTCTCCTCATCGAACGTCTCCCCTGCTGCCCAGCCTGCGGCCAACACTCCGTCAGGCGTCATGCGTTTCTAACACAGTAGTACTAACCCATCAGGGAAAAATCGGACGCTAGACAAGTCATCACTCGATCGAGAAAAGCCCACCCGAACCTCGTCCCGTTGATGGATGAAACACTAAAGAGCGTCCGCCGAATTTACTACGTCATCCTCGCTATTTGCGGAACGTTGATTGCCTTCGGACTCACTCCCCAGAGGGAGGCCGTGTATCAACGCGCTCTGATCGAAGTCAATGCAGCCCGTGCCTTACCATGGAAGAATTTGCGCGGTGACCTTCTTGCACAGGCGAGGGATCGCAGGCATCAGAGGGTTCTAATAGCACGCCTTTGGTTAAGTTTGTTTCCTCGCGCTGGAGCGGCGAATTCGATCGAGCCTTACAACAGGGGTGGTTTTGATCCGGTGTATCACCTAGACACTTTCCCTGCGGCAACTCCGAGTGATATAGATGCGTTAATTCGGCATAATATCGCCGTGAATACCGTCGAGATCGATATGAGCGAAACTGTGCTCCGCATTGTACGCCTACGGCTCGATGCCGCCTGTGCGCGAGAACAGCGCCTGAAACGTGAACACGTGCATAGTGGCTCGCACCCGGACCATGATTGGATTCTAGATGTAGTTGATCTCCGGCTGAAAACATTCAAATCGAGATGTGGTTTTACGGCTGATGAGCCAACATACGATACTGCCGCAAACTGCTATCTATGGCGACTATACGCCGCGATTGGAACGGAGGTATTTACGCTTGTTTTCCCGTCCGAATGTCATCGTGGCGCTGGGACGGCAGAGTGGATTATAGCGCACGACTCTACGCAACGAATTGTAAGTTCGGGAGTGTCCTTTCGAAACGCACGATACGTGTGGGACGAAATTGGCAACAAGCCTCTGGATGCAGCCGCGTTCACACTTGAGAACCACCTCTTGGCGGCCCGCCAGCAAGTGAACTTTCTCGGGTTGACTTTCGACGAGCAGTTGGCGGTCTCGGTCGGTCCGATGCTCCTGGTTTTCTGTCTTGGATACTTGCGTACCTACCTCGGCCATTTGCGACGCTTGGTTTACCGCGGCGCAGAACGAGAATTCGTATCCGCATTTCCGTGGGCTCCGCTATTCGGAACTGCGACGGGACGATTCGCAGGTATACTCCTCCTGTTGATCCTGCCTTGTTTCGCTGGCGGTACGATGACGTGGCGAGCATACCATCTAGCGTCGTCGACGGTTCTACTGCCCACCCTATGTACCGTGGCTATCATGCTATGTGGATGGAACGTCGTGCAACTCATTCAGAGCATCCGAACGGCTCTCCAGGTGGCAGCACCCGGAACCGCTCCCCACCGGCCGGATTTGGAAGGATGCGGGATAGAGATTGCGCGGCCGCAGGTGCCAATAGATTCAAACGAGGATGATGAAGAGTGGCCCGTGGTCGGAGTTTAATTTGAGTGGTCCTCCTCTCCAACCGATCGGATGAACTGTTCGCGGATTTGAAATTGTCTCTGTCGTGACCAGCTGCTAGCGGCGTACATTGGCCCGCACTTCCCCCCGTGGGGTCGCTCGTGCCCGAGCGTGGGACGAGGTTGTCGCGGAACTTCATCACTGGCTTTAGCTAAGCGACGATCGACCCTTTCGACTACAGCCGATGGGCGTCCATCGACGGCGAGGTGTACCTGATGATGCAGAACGGCAAGATCGCGGCGGGGCCGGTACTCCCCGTCTCCGCGAAAGTGACCGCGGAGCTGCCGACGCGCGCAGCCCGGGACTCCAGCCACGCTCCGTCAGCACTGGAATACCATCACGGGTATGGGGAGTTTCCGCCCACGGATGCGAAATAGGCTTGCGGCGCTCGGAAAGTGGCCCCATACTCTTTGGTCGGCTACGCATGGGGGTACGGCGGAGACTGGGGAATGTATCGTTCGTCATGAGCGGGCCTGAGCATTGAACCTGCAAACACGGTTAAGATGCAGTCTACACAATCGAATGCGCAGAGTGAGAGCACCCGTGATGGGGACGCGATATTGCTAAACGGTGATGCGCGTCCGGGAGTACGCCGCATCTCACACGCCACTGAAGCCGCCTCATGCTACTTTCGCTCAGCCGTCGACGGGCCGGGGAGGAAAGCGCTCGTCCAGATTACCGAGCGCTGCAACCTACATTGCGCACACTGCTTCGTCTCCTCGACACGTCGAGGCAGCGATATGAGTTCTGGCGATATGCGCGAGATCGTTGTTCCGCGCCTTGTTCGTGCGCGCGTGGAGCGTCTGACTTTGACTGGTGGTGAACCATTTGTACATCCCGAATTGACTAAAATCTGCACCGATGCAGTAGCGGCTGGGCTGTCCCTGGGCATCTGTACCAATGGAACAGGGGTAACTGATGAGATTATAGAGGACTTGAGAATGCTCGGGAATGTACACGTCAACGTGAGCTTTGACGGCTTCCGGGCTGAAAGTCACGGGCGCTTTCGTGGCAGCATCGATTCGTTCGTTGAGACGGTAGACACGGCACGTCGCTTAGGCGCAGCCGGCCTGTTACAGGGGTTTTTGTCTACGCCTAACGCTTTTACGTCCGTGCACGACTACACGGCCTTGACCGAGTTCGCGCACGAAGTTGGTGCTAAGTACTTGCTGATGAACCCGCTGTCATCATTCGGCCGCGGTGTGCGGGCCAAGCAACGTCTCGGTGTCGGCGTGGAGGTCATGCGGGCGATTCGTTCGGCGGCGGAGGCAGTTGCAGCAGACGACGTTGAGATCGTACCAATCCGATTCCCGAATGATTCTGCGCCTCTTGGCACCTGCATCGCGGGGGAGATTGTCTATATCTTCGTTGACGGAGCCGTCGCCGTCTGCCCGTATCTCGTTTTTGCGGCAAGGACACCACAGTCACGCTATCAGGATAGCGACTTCATCGTAGGCAATATCCTCCGCGGCGAGATCGGAGAGGCACTTGATGCGTACCGCTTTCACGAGCGGTACAAGGTGGGCGACAATAAGACCTGCGCAAATTGTTCGCTATCGGGCAGCTGCGGGAAGGGGTGTCCCGCCGCCGTCATCGCTGCTGGGGGTTCGATCGGCGATCGTGATATCGACACTTGCCCACTCCCATAGACCTATGTTCATCGTCCTCGAAGGTCCGAATGGTGTCGGAAAAACGACGATAGGAGAGACGTTAGTGGCTGCGGTCGTCGAGTCCAGTCGGAGGGCTGTACGTACTGCGGAACCAAGTGCGACGCCGCTCGGGCAGGCGATTCGTGAACTCGAGGCATCAATGCCTCCTGAAGCGCTGGCGCTCAGTTGCGCGGCGGATCGGTACGACCACATAGCACGCGAAATTCAGCCACAACTTGCCGCAGGATCCTGGGTGGTCTGCGACCGCTACGTCGCTTCGTCGCTCGTGCTACAGCGGATTGACGGACTTGACTTTGAGTGGGTTTGGGAGCTAAACAAGGCAGTCCTCCAGCCAGACCTAATTATCTACCTGGAGGATGATCCGGATACGATCACACGGCGGCTCTCCGAACGTAGCCGCTATTCTCGATTAGAACTGAGAGGATCGTCGTCGCTTGAACTCGAATATTTTAGGGACGCGCGGGATTTCCTTGCGCACAGGGGTTGGGCACAAACCACTATCGACTGCCGTTCGCTTTCTCCGGCAGACGTCGTCGCAGAGATCATGGCACGGTGCCGATAACTGCGGTCAACTCAGGGGGATCACGCTTAACATCGGGGCCGCAGCAATTCCCCGCGCTGGTGCAATTCTCGAGTGGCTCAACCATCGCGAGGACGACCTCATTGTATTAACGGAAACCAGTTGTGGCGCAGGTACTGCGATCCTCGCCGCCGGCCTTTGTCAACGAGGCTATCAGATTGTCGCGACTCAACCGAGTGGTGACCGTGGAGTCCTTATCGCCACAAGGGTTCCTGTGAGGCGCCGGATCTGTAGTAGCCTAGACGTCACCTTACCATGGCGTACCGCAGGGATACTTCTCGACACTTCTCCCGTGCTGGCAGTGATCGGGGTCTATGTCCCATCCCGTGATCGTAGTCCAGCCAAAATCACGCGCAAGGAGAATTTCATCAATTCCTTCCTAAGCGCGCTCACTGGGCTTCCCAGGCAAATACGCGAAAGCCTCGTCATCGCTGGCGACTATAATGTCGTATCCCGTCGTCACAATCCAGCTCGTAAGGGTTACTTCACGTATGAGTATGAGATGCACGAAACGCTGGAAAACCTGGGTCTCACCGCAGCCCATGAGTTGCACGACAACGGGTTACATCCGTACAGCTGGATCGGTCATACCGGCGATGGCTACCTCTACGATTATGTCCACATCGCTGGTGCGCTACGATCCCGCATCAGCACTTGTGAGTATTTGCATGCCACGCGTGAGCAGCGTCTGTCCGATCACGCCGCGGTCGCGTTTTCGTGTCGCCTCGACGACGCTGACTACTTTGCATCGCAGGCGCACACGTAGAGATGTCGATACGCGGAAGCAGCGGGTGGGGATTATCCGCAATCAGTCCGATTCGTTGAGTACAACCGTCCGAATTAGCGCGGCGTCCAAATGCAACATTCTCTCAAGCGTCGCGCGGCGATGCGCCGCAGCCAAGGTTTGCGCCCGACCATCGCCTTGTGGTTTGGCCAGGTTTGTTGCCGAGCCCCAGCGATCCTGCGAATGCCCAATTTCCGGCAATGCGAACGCGGCCGCCATGGCAAGTACGCCCGGGCTGACCTGCGCGCGAGCTGCCACCCGCTCAACAGCAAATTTGAAGCGAACGCCATCGCCGCGTGCATCGGCACTAATCTCTTTGAGCAGTATGGCGTGGTTGGGCAAGAGCAGTTCTAGCGCGAAATATGTGGCTGCTTGCTCATCGCTATCTGAGATAGAAGGTTCCGCCGATGGCTTCACATCGATAAGGGCGTGACGAACGTGCCCAAGGGCCACATGGCCAAGTTCGTGAGCGAGATCGAACAACCAGATTGCTGCAAGTTTACGCGCATCTTTGATAATGATTGTCGGCGCGTCACCGGCATCGAAGACTGCTGCCGCGAAGTCACCTGTCCCCCTCAAAGGAAGAACCGGGATTCCTTGGTTCCACACCCAATCGAGGAGCGAAGCGAGCGTGACCTGGCCGGCGATGTCCAGCACCTCCTGACGGATGACGGCTGAATCGGTAGGTATCGGGCGATATGAAGGAACGGAAAAAGCCGTTCGTGCTAGGTGCGCGACTACAAAGCCGAGTTGTACCAAAGGTGAGTCCATTGGCGGCGTTCCGCTTGGAGCTTTGAACGGGACGCCACCGGCGAGCAGCGGGGTATCGGGCACGCCACGGAGTATAGCGCCTTTCGTCCACCCAAAAGCGCTGGCAAGCAACCCGGGGACATCGGATCGTGGCGCCGCCGTTGCCAACGCAGACGCGATTTCCCGCGGTACTCGGGCCTCAATAGCGCGCCGAACGAGCGTCTTTACAGAAACCTCAAGGGCATTCGGGCCTGCAATATCCGCCAAGTTTGCATCCATGCCATTCAGGAGCATTCGAACAGTTGAGTAGTTGATCCGATGTTCACCCTTCTCAATACTCGAAACCTGGCTTACCGAAATACCTACTTTGCGAGCAAGTTCAGCCTGACTCAAACGACGATCCTCCCGCAGTGCGTTCAACCGGCGACCGAGGCGACGCGACTCCTGTGCGTCGAGTTCCGTAATGTGTCGGGCATAACTGGGGTCCGTAACCGAGCGCAGTCTAACCCAGCTAATCTCGACGGCATCATCGCCGGCACCGAGGCGAACGGCCAGCCCGTCGTCGACTATCTCCAATGGTAGGACCACCTGCGTCGCATGCTGTCGAAGCGCGGACACAGGGACTCGTGCGTGATCACCATTAGCGAATCCGATTTCCAACTCGCCATTGATGATGCGAGCGACCGTGATGTCACTGTAGCCGGGCTCCTCCCAGCGAGCTGTTTGCTCAGCCACCATTTAGTTCCTCCCAGGCTGTAACCAGTTCTTCTTGCCGCTCGTAAACGTGCTCGAGAAGACCGGCCGGCAGCCGCTCCACTTGGTCAAATACTTCGAGCGTCAGGATGTAGACCGACGCCACACGCTGGCCGCGGAGTTTAACGTGTGCGTGCGGCAAATGATGCCGATGGCCGCGCTCAGAGAGAACGAATACCCCGTAATTCCCGTGCGTAAGGATTCTAGTCATCCAGACTCTACGTCCACGGTAAGTAGCATAGCGTCCTACTTGATCGGTATCCCAGCTTCGAGAGCTTCGTGCGTCCGTTCGTTCACGTATAGATGGAAAGACTGCGCGGATCTAGCACCCGCATTAGGTGGTGCACTTCGCTTCACAAGGCTCCACCCTGTTCAGCGAGCCTGGCCTGTGTTCAGATCGTCGCCAACTGCTAAGGCCGACGCCTGACGTGGTCGGCATCGTGCCACGGCTACGTTCCTGCAAGACAATCCCCCCGAGTTGGTTGCTCCTAGCTGGGGTATCAAATAACCCCGAAACACGCGTTCAGCAAGGCAGACTTGGGCTCTCGCTCACCCACCGCCCAAAATCCGGTGGTCACCTGCATTTGCATTGATAAACTCTGCAGGGGAGAAACTCTACCCAGTTCCACACGTGATCGCTTAACCCAATCGCCATGGCCGGACCGCGGTGGCGATAGATGCGTCCCTTCGGCAGGCCGACGCCCCTCTCGCGCAGAGCGACGTGTGGGCACATCCAGTTGTGCTCGAACAAGCTGCGTCCCACCAGTGCAGCCCAGGTATTGTCTCGCTTGGCAAAGCCGTGCGTCTTGCGCATCATTATGACGCGGCGCGGGGCCCAGCCCGTTCACCGGGCTTCGCGCTGCACGAGCCGCGGGGCTTCAGCCCCGCGCGGAGTTGGCCCGGCGCGCATGCGGCCCTGATCTACCCTTTCGCCCCGTCCGCCAGCAGCGCGGCGGCGACGTTCTGCACGTGGGGCTCCTGGAGGATGGTGCCGTGGCTGCCGTCCACGCGGTGGCTGGCGGTGCCGCCCAGGGCGAGCGCGCTCCAGAACGCCAGGCCCGGCGAGAGCCCGGGCGCCGTCTCGGAGCCGGCGGTGCGGATGTAGGTGAGCCGTCCCACGTACGGCCGGGCGACGTACGAGGTCTGCGCGCGCAGGTTGGCGGCGCGCACGGTGGTCAGCGCCAGCACGTCGTCCACGCGCGACTCCGGGAGCAGGTGCGGGAGATCGAGGCCGCGGATCATCGCCAGGGCCTGCGCTCGCGGCTCCAAACCGCGCAGCGTCGCCACGTCCACGCGCGAGGCGGCGGCGTACCCGGCCAGGCCGGCCACCGTGTGCCACACCACCTCGGCCGGGTCGCCGTGGTCCAGCGAAACCATGTCGGGCGTGAGGGGCGCGGTGTCGAACAGGGCCAGCAGGTCCACCGCCTCGCCCGCCGCGTGCAACTGCTGCGCCATCTCCCACGCCACCACCCCGCCGAAAGACCATCCGCCCAGGCGGTAGGGGCCGCGCGGCCGCATCGCGCGGATGGCCGCCACGTAGTGGGCCGACATCTCGTCGATGGTGTCGTACGGCGTGCGCCCGTCCTCCACGCCGCGGGGCTGCAGGGCGTAGACGGGCTGCTCGCCGGCCAGGAGCACGGCCAGGCCGCGATAGCACACCACGTGGCCGCCTGCCGGGTGCGACAGGAAGAGCGGCGGCCGGTCGCCGAAGGTCTGCAGCGGCACCAGCGGCAGCCGCACCGCGTGGCGCCGGCCAGAGACTGCGCGGGCCATCGCCTCCAGCGTGGGATCCTGCAGCAGCTCGGCGACGCCCACCTCCAGCCCCAGCTCCGTGCGCACCCGCGCGACCAGCCGGGTCGCCAGGATCGACTGGCCGCCCAGGTCGAAGAAGTCGTCGTGCACGCCCACCCGCTCCACCCCCAGCACCTCGCGCCAGAGGGCCGCCACCCGCTCCTCCAGCGCGTCGCGCGGCGCCACGTAGCCCGCACCGTCGTCCCCGCCCGCCACGGTCTGCGGATCGGGCAGGGCGCGGCGGTCCAGCTTGCCGCTCGTGGTCCGCGGCAGCGCAGGCAGCCACACGAACGCTCCCGGCACCATGTACTCCGGCAGCCGCTCGCGCAGAAAGCCGCGCAGCTCCGCCGCGGAAGGCTTCGCCCGCGCGTCGGTCGTTCGATCGTCGACCTCCCCCGCAGCTCCATCGACCCACCCGCCGGCCGCCGAAGAAGGATCGGCCGATGAGACCGCTGCGTCGGTCGGTCCGGGTGCCGGTACCCGATCCGCCGAACCGCCGTCGTGCGCGACCACGTAGCCGACCAGGCGGCGGCCGCCTGCGTCCTCGCAGACGGCGACGGCAGCGGCGCGGACGGCGGGGTGGGCGGACAGGGCCAGCTCCGCCTCTTCCAGCTCGATCCGGTGACCGCGCACCTTCACCTGCGCGTCGGCGCGGCCCAGGTACTCCAGCGCGCCGTCGGGGCGCCAGCGGCCGCGGTCCAGGGTGCGGTACATGCGCGCGCCCGGCGGGCCGTGCGGATCGGGAACGAAGCGCTCCGCAGTCAGCGCCGGCCGCGAGGCGTACCCGCGCGCCACGCCGGCGCCCGCCGTACACACCTCGCCCGGCGCCCCGATGCCCGCGTGGCGGAAGGCGGAATCCAGCACGTAGACGCGCCCGCCGGCGATGGGGCGGCCCACCGGCACGCGCTCCTCGCCCGGTTCCAGCGCCGCGCAGGTGGTGTAGGTGGTGTCCTCCGTCGGCCCGTAGAGGTTCAGGACGCGTTCGACGGACGGCAGCCCGTGCAGCGCCGTCGCCAGCACGGGAGGCACCGCCTCGCCGCCCAGCAGCACCGTGCGCACCCCCGGCGGAAAGCGGTGCTCGCGCAGCAGCTCGGCCGCGGCGGTGGGCGTCATCGCCGCCGCGAGCACCGGCACGCCGGCCGGCGGCGCGTCCAGCGCGTTCTCCACCATCACCAGCGTGCCGCCCCAGCACAGCGTTCCGAACAGCTCCGCGACGGACACGTCGAAGGTCACGGAGGTCGATGCCAGCACGCCCGCTCGCTCCTCGTCCGCAACGGTCGCGCGCATCCACCCCAGCATCGCCGCGGCGGAGCGGTGCTCGATCTCCACGCCCTTCGGCCCGCCGGTCGATCCCGAGGTGAAGATGACGTACGCCAGGTTCTCGGGCGATGCGGAATCGTCGAGCTTCCCCGCATCCACCTCCAGGTCGTCCATCGCCGCCAGGTCCAGCTCCGCCGCGTCCACGACCGATGCGGCGGCGGACGACAGGCGCTCGCGCGACGACTCGTCCGCGACCACCAGCGCGGCGCGCGAGAGCCGGATGGCCGCCTCCTTTCGCGAGACGGGGTGCGCGGGATCGAGCGGCACGTAGGCGGCGCCGGCCTTCAGCACGCCCAGCAGGGTCGCGGGCAGCAGCGGCGTGCGCGCCATGCACACGCCCACGCGCGCCTCCGGCCCCACGCCGCGGGCCCGCAGCGCACGGGCGATGCGGTCCGAGCGCGCATCCAGCTCGCCGTACGTCACCCGTTCGCCGGCGTGGACGATGGCCGTCGTGTCCGGCGTCGCGCGCGCCTGGCGGCGGAACAGGCGGTGGATGCACTCGCCCCGCAGCAGCGCCGGCCCCGCGCGGCTGAACGCATCCGCCGACTCCGCCTCCACTTCCGTCGCGAGCGACAGCGCGGAGACGGGCGCGTCCGGGTCCGCCGCCATCCCCGCGAGCAGCGCCGTGAAGTGGTCGGCCATGCGCCGCACGGTCGGCGGATCGAAGAGCTGCGTCGAATGCTGGAAGGCGGCCGAAAGCGCGCCGCCGCCGTCCTCCACCAGCAGCGTCAGCTCGAAGATGGCCGTGCCCGAGTCCGGATGCAGCGTCTCGACCGCGATGCCGGGCAGCGACAGCGCGGCGGAGGGCGCGTCCGTGAACACCAGCACCGCCTGCACCAGCGGCGGCCGCCCGAAGTCGCGCCGCGCGCCCGCGATCTCCACGATGCGGTCGAACGGCAGCGCGGCGTGCTCGTGCAGCCCCAGCGCGGCCCGGTGCACCCGGCGCACCATCTCGCCGACGGGGACGTCTCCCGGGATGCGGACGCGGAGCGGGAGGATGCCCGCGAAGAGGCCCACGACGCCCTCCAGCTCCGGACGCGGCCGGTTGGCCAGGATGGTGCCCACCAGCAGGTCGTCCTCGCCCGCGTAGCGGTGCAGCAGCAGCGCGTATGCCGCCGCGAGCACGGCGTACAGCGTCGCCCCCTCGCGCCGCGCCAGGTCGCGCAGGCGGGCGGAGAGCCGGTCGGACAGCGAGAACGTGTGCTTGGCGCCGTCCCAGCCCTGCACCGGGGGACGCGCGCGGTCGTTCGGAAGATCCAGCACGGTGGGCGCGCACGCCAGCTCCGCGCGCCAGAACGCCTCCTCCTTCGCCATCGGCGGCGCGTCCGGTCGCTGCTGCCAGGCCGCCCAGTCGCGGTATCGGACGGCGGGCGCCGGAAGCTCCGCCTCGCCTCCCTCGATCCGCGCGGCATAGAGGGCGCTCAGCTCGCGCAGCAGCGTGGCGGCGGACCACCCGTCCGCCGCCAGGTGGTGCACGCCCAGCAGCAGGCGGTGGTCATCGTCCGCCACCCGCAGCAGCCGTGCGCGGAACACCTCGCCCTTCGACACGGCATAGGTGCGCCGCGCGAAGGCGTCCGTCTGGTAGCTGGCCTCCGCCTCCGCCCACTCGTCGCCGCGCAGGTCCACCGTCTCCATCGTAAACGCGGCCCCGTCGCCCACCGCCTGCACCGGCTCGCCCGCAGACTCGCGCACCGCCGTCCGCAGCGTCTCGTGCCGCGCGACGAGGTCGGTCAACGCCGCGGCGAGCGCATCGGCATCCAGCGCCCCCGTCAGCCGGAACCCCAACGGGATCGTGTAGATGGGATACCCGGGCGCGAGCTGCAGCAGGTACCAGAGCCGCCGCTGCTCGGCCGACACCGGCGCCAGCCCGTCCGCGATGCGCGGGATTGCCGACGCCGCGGGCGCCGGCGCGAACCGGCGCTCCAGGAGCCGGCGGCGCTCCGGCGAGAGGGCGGCGATGCGCGCGTGCAGGTCGGTCATGCTTGCGGGCGAAGGATGCGGAGGGATGGGGACTGCGACCGTGCGGACTGGAAGGATACGGATTCCGGCGGGAAGGATCAACGGATGTGGCGGGAGTGCGGGAGAGATCGTCGAGTGTCCCGATCATCGCGAACGGGCGGCTGAAGCCGCGGCAACAACTGCCCGAAGCCTCCCTGCGGAGGCTGCTCCGCGCCGGAGCCGGCGTCCCCGTCGGATGCACGTCGTGCAGAGCCGGATCACGCGGCGGTACCGGCGGATTGCGATTTCGCCGGCGTGAGACACACTTTCGCCGGCTTGCGGAGATGGGGTCGGGGGGTGAGGGATCACGCATTCCGGCCCACCTGTGGCGCCGGCCGCGAAAGCGCGCACGAAACCATTTGCACGCGCGGCCCGGCGCCTCACTTTGGGTACCCATCGTCGAACGATCGCCCCACGCCTCCAGGTCGGAGAGCCGCGCCGTCCGACGCGGACCGTCGCGGCACGATGCGCATCCCACGCACCGGCGGCGAAGCCCTGAGCCACCCGCAGCACCACGGACCCGACGCAGGACCTGCCCATCCCATCAAAGCGGAGCCGAGCCATGCCGTTCGCCCTCGACAAGCTGGACGCCACCGAAGTGCTCCACAAGCTCATCAACGCCGCGGCCGACCAGGTGCCGTTCGGCGGCGGGGTCCTGAACTACGTGATCGACACCGTCTTCTTCCCGTCGCCCGAGGTGGACGTGTGGAAGGAGATGGAGGGGCAGGCAACGAAGCTGGTGGAAGCCCGCATGGACGAGATGATGTCGGCGCTGGGCGCGAACGCGGCGGCCAACCTGCGGGCGCGGCTGCGGGCCTTCGGCAACGGCTTCCGCCAGCTCCGCTACCTCACCGACCGCGACGAGCGGAAGGCGCGGCTGGCCACCATGCTGGCGAGCGTGGAGAGCGCGGTCGCCGAGTGCGTGGCGCTGCCCAACGCGCAGCTCCTGCCCATGACCGACGTGCTGCGGCCGCTGGCGCTGGCGCACGTGGCGGTGCTGATGGAGCAGAAGGAGATGGAGCCGCACCGCTACGAGCACCAGTCGGCGCTGAACGAGGCCGCGGTCATGTACTCGGACCTGGCGGGCGCGCTGTTCCACCGGGCGATGGCGTGGCGCCGGGCGATGATCGCCGAAAGCGTGGGCCGGCTGGTCATCACCGACATGTTCGTCAACGAGCGGGCGCAGACCAAGCAGGTGCGGTTCGTGGCGTACGACCGCTTCTACAACAACGTATGGCAGCCGGGAACGAACGGCGCGGCCGTGGTCACCGTCACCACCGGCACGCTGCGCATGGACCGCGTCGACACGGGGTACGCCGACGCCGAGAAGGAGACGTACCGAAAGCTGACGGCGTACGACGAGCAGGTGCAGGGGGAGTACACCGCGCTGTGGAACCAGAAGCTGCTGAACTTCACCAAGGAGTTCATGCAGCTCGTGGACTGGCCCGGGCGCGAGCTCGAGAAGAAGGGAACGACCTTCGCCGACCGCCGCCTGCGCACCTTCCCCGTCGCCCCGTCGCCGCACCGCAGCGGGGTGGCCGGCGTGCTGGACCGGCTGGACCTGTTCCTGGAGCAGCAGATGGACCAGTTCAGCCTCTCCGGCCCGCGCTACGTGCAGACGTACCGCCTGCCGGCCCAGGCGCTCGCCGGCACGGACGCCGTCATGCACTACCGCGCGGATACGTACGACACGGCGGTGGCCTGCATCTACTTCATCGCGCGGGGGCGGCTGGACCGCGCGAAGGACCTGGGCGACGCGCTGGTGGCGGCGGTGGACCACGACGCCATCGGCGGCGGACGCATCGTGGCGGCCACGCGCGGGGGCGAGCTGCTGGACCGCGGCCTGGCCAACACCACCTCCATCTTCCCCCACGACGGCGGGCGGCGCGACGTGGGCAACATGTGCTGGGCGGGGCTGGCCCTCACCCGCCTGTACCACCGCACGGGCACCTACCGCTACCTGCACGCGGCCGAGACCATCGGCCGGCACATCGTGGACACCTGCTCCGTGGCGGACGCGTGGGGCGGGTTCCGCGGCGGCGAGGACCACTGGGGCACGCCCTACCCGTGGCGGTCGGTGGAGCACAACGTGGACGCTTTCTCCTTCTTCGCCAACCTGCACCACCTGTCGGGCGACGCGCACTGGAAGGCGGCGTCCGAGAGCGCCCGCACGCTGGTGCTGGCCTGCCGGGTGGAGGAGAAGCGGGACGTCGTGTACTACGTGACGGGGACGACGGAGACGATGGCGCTGAACCGCGGCGTGGTGCCCACGGACACGCAGAGCTGGACGGCGCTGGCCGGCATCGACCCTGGCCCGGCGCAGGGCTACAGCCTGATCTACATGATGCACAACATGGACACCACCAGCGCCGGATTCGCCGGCACCCGCTTCGCCCGCGAGGGCAAGGAGGTGCAGAACGAGGCCACGGCCGGCGCCGCGATGGCGCTCCGGCTGGCCGGCGAGGAGTTCCACACGGCCGCCGACCGCTACCTGGACAGCCTGGTGAGCCAGATCCAGAAGGCTCCCAACACGGACGGCTACGGCGTGGTCGCCACGCCCGCGAACGAGGCGGACACGGGCCCCGGCCTGGGGTGGAAGTACTTCAACTTCCTCCACGTCGCATCCAGCGCCTGGACGGGCCTGGCGCTTCTCGCGAAGGACGACTCCGGCGCCAACCCGTACGCGAACCTCGCCGGCGTCGGGAGGCACTGAGCCCGACCGAACGCCCCGTTACAGGGTCGACGGCGAAGGGATTGATGAGCGAGAAGGCGACGGCCGGGCGCAGCACGCCGGCCGGCCGTCGCCTTCCGATTCGTCGATCCCATGATCTTCGGCCACGAAACGTGCCGTCGACAGCATTGCGTGGCTCACGGCGGCTGTGATACGCCGGTTCGACGGGATACGGCCCGCCGCCGCTGGCCTTCGGGGCGCGGAGGCGTTATCCTTATGCCGCCCAACGCCTTGCCCACCGATCCGCGCCGCCGCCCCGATGCATCTCCTGACCGGTCTTCTCGCCCTGTTGATGGACTACAACGAAGAAGACGAGTGCGACTGCTCGGACGGGGGCACGTGCCGCTGCTGCCTGACGCGGACCGCACTGCAGGAGGCGGCCGAGACGTATCCCGCCGAGACGCTGGCCGCCGAGCGCGCGTGGGGCCGCGACCTGGAGCGCCGCTTCGCGCCCGCGGTCCAGCTCCCGCGCGGCACCGCCGTGGTCGGCGAGCAGACTGCCGCCGCGGAGGCCTGACCGGCGACGCGTCGATCGATCTCAGACGGACAGGCGGCGCTGGGGCTCGATCGGGACAGACGCTCGATCGACCGATCTCGCCCGCCAGGCATCCCGCCCCGGACGAGCAGGGCGAGGTGCGGGGAATTCAGATGCGGATACGCGAAGCGGCCAAGTGCAGGTGCACTTGGCCGCTTCGCCGCGCATGGGCCGGGTGGGACTCGAACCCACGACCATCCGATTAAAAGTCGGGTGCTCTACCGGCTGAGCTACCGGCCCCAGGCGCGGAGAAGATAACCCCGCGCGCCCCGCGCCTCAACGGTGGGGGGCATACGGCGTCAGCGTCGGGTGATGCGCATCCCGTTCGGCGCGATGCCGTCCTGCACGAGAGCCGGCGCAGGCGCGGGCTTCGGCTGCGGCTTCGCCTCGGGACGCCGCGCATCGGGCCGTGGATGCGAGCCGGCTGCGGACCCGCTCTTCGGACGCGATTCCGTCCCGCGCTGCGGAGGAGGTCCGGCCGATCGGGCATTCCCCTGCGCGGTGCCCTGCGGACGGCGGTCTTCCCCGCCCCGCCGCTCGCCGCCGGCCTGCGACGGATCCTTCATCGACAGGGCGATCCGCTTGCGGGCTGCATCCACCGACATCACCCGCACGTTCACGCGGTCGCCCACCTTCACGACCGTGGTAGGGTCCTGCACGAACCTGTTGGACAGCTCCGAGACGTGCACGAGGCCGTCCTGGTGCACGCCCACGTCCACGAAGGCGCCGAACGCCACCACGTTGGTCACGGTGCCCTGCAGCGTCATGCCCTCCTCGAGGTCCGCGATCTCCTTCACGTCGTCGCGGAAGGCGGGCGCCTCGAAGGCATCGCGCGGGTCGCGGCCGGGCTTGCGCAGCTCGGCCACGATGTCCTCCAGCGTCGGCAGCCCCACGCCGTCGCCCACGTAGCGGCGCGGCTCGATGCGGCGCACCGCGTCCTCGTTTCCGACGAGAGAGTCCAGCTTCACCGCCAGGTCGCCCGCGATGCGCTCCACCAGCGCGTAGCGCTCGGGGTGCACCGACGAGGCGTCCAGCGGGTGCACGCCGCCCCGCACGCGCAGGAAGCCCGCCGCCTGCTCGAACGTCTTCGGCCCCAGGCCCGACACCTTCGTCAGCTCCGCGCGCGAGCGGAAGGGGCCGGACGCGTCGCGGTGCTGCGCGATCCGCAGCGCCACGGACGGACCGATGCCCGCCACGTACGACAGCAGCGCCGGCGAGGCCGTGTTCACCTCCACGCCCACGCGGTTCACGCAGCTCTCCACCGTCTCGTCCAGCCGCCGCTTCAGGCGCGTCTGGCTGACGTCGTGCTGGTACTGGCCCACGCCGATGGACTTGGGATCGATCTTCACCAGCTCCGCCAGCGGGTCCTGCAGGCGCCGCGCGATGGAGACGGCCGAGCGCAGCGTCAGGTCCAGCTCCGGGAACTCCTCGCGGGCGATGTCCGACGCGGAGTAGACGGAGGCGCCCGACTCGTTCACCAGCACGCTGACGGGACGCTTCTCGGGCGGGATGCCGCGCAGCACCTCCTTCACCAGCGCGTCCGTCTCGCGGCTCGCCGTGCCGTTGCCGACGGCCACCAGCTCCACCCCGTGGTGCAGGATGAAGCGCTCCAGGTCTCGCTTCGCGCGGTCCTCCTGGTGCAGGTAGACGTGCCCCGTCTCCAGCAGCGCGCCCGTGCGGCTCACCACCGCCAGCTTGCACCCCGTCCGATAGCCGGGATCGACGCCCAGGACGACGCGCTCCCCCGCGGGCGACGACAGCAGCAGCGCCTCCAGGTTCTGCCCGAAGATGGCGATGGCCTCCTCGTCCGCGCGCGTCTTCAGCTCCATCCGCACCTCCACCTCCACGGACGGCGCCAGCAGCCGGCGGTACGCGTCCTCCACCGCCATCCCCATCTGCGCCGGCGCCTTCGACGAGGCGGCGTGCCGGCGGAGGAGCGCGGCCACCAGGTCGTCGTCGGCCGCGGTGACGCGGGCCACCAGGAACTCCTCGGCCTCGCCGCGGCGGACGGCGAGCACCTGGTGGCTCTTCGCCGTCTTCACCGGCACGGAGAAGTCGTAGTAGTCCTGGAACTTGCTCGTCTCGCGCTCCTTGCCGCGCGCCGCCCTGCTCTCCAGCACGCCGTGCTCCTTCACCTGCTCGCGCACGTACGCCCGCGTGGCCGCGTCCTCGGCGATCCGCTCGGCCACGATGTCGCGGGCGCCGGCCAGCGCGTCCTCCGCCGTCGCCACCTCGCCCCCGGCGCTCGCGTACCCGGCGGCCGCGGCGAGGAGGTCCGCATCGGACGTATCCCCCGCCCACAGCAGCTCCGCCAGGGGACCGAGGCCGCGCTCCGCGGCGATGGTGGCGCGGGTGCGGCGCTTGGGCTTGAAGGGGCGGTACAGGTCCTCGAGGATGGCCTTCGACTCGCAGCGCTCGATCTGGCCGCGCAGCTCGGGCGTGAGCTTGCCCTGCTCGTCGATGGACTTGAGCACCGCGGCGCGCCGGTCGTCCAGCTCGGCCAGGTACTCGTGCCGGTCGCGCACGTCGCGGATCTGCACCTCGTCCAGCTCGCCCGTGGCCTCCTTGCGGTAGCGGGCGATGAAGGGGATGGTGTTCCCCTCCCCCAACAGCTCCAGCGCGGCACGCACCTGCGGCAGGCGCAGCCCCAGCTCGGCGGCGATCTTCTCGGCGTAGGACATCGGGTATGGCGTGGCGTGCGGGATGTGTCGTTCGTGCGGTGCCGGCGCGCGCGGCCGGAGGAGGTCCGAGCGCGGAATCTAACCCGGGCGGCGGAGGCGGGGCAGGCTTGACGGCGAGGGGGAACGTGCGGCGGACGGTGACGGGACGGGGGAAGCGGTTCGCAGCAGCAGGCACGCGGAGCTTGCCCCGACAGACCGCGGGCGGCGGCGCTGCGGTCTCCGGGCGGCGAGGAGATCGGGAACCGGACGGGCGAATGGGATACCGCTTGCCTTGACGGCTACTTCCACGCTGGAGCTTTGATACTACGGGGTCCCGCGCGATCCGTTACAGGCCCAGAGCCTCCACCTCGAGGTCGGGCCGAGTCGTCCTGAGCCTGGCGATGCCCTCCGCCGTCACCCCCGTTGCGCCGCCCAGGTCGACCCAGCACAGGGAGGGGAGCGCGGCGAGCAGCGGGAGCCCGGCATCCGTGACCGAGCTCCATTCCAGGTCCAGCGTCTCCAGCGCGCGCAGCCCGGCCAGATGCGCCAGGCCGCGATCGGTGAGCTCGTGTCCGTTTCCGTCCGTCACGAGATGCCGCAGCCCGGGCACCCGCGCCGCCAGGGCTGCCAGCACCAGATCGTTCGGCCGATGGAGGAAAACGGCGTTCGTATCCGCGGACAGCGCAGCCACACCCTCCAACCCATCGACCGATGCCAACTCGGCGCGCGAGGCGGGACTGAGGCTCATCTCGTCGAACCCCATCGACGGCTGCGGTGGCTCGAGGAAACCGCGAATCCGCCCGGTGTGAACGCCAGCATCACGTCCGACGGCGAGAACAGGCCCGCCGCGCGTGAAACCACCTCCCGCCGCGCCGCTGCGGACCGTCTGCGGAGGCAGACTTCGTATAGTCGTTGCCGCGAATTCATTCGGCCGGTGACCCCGCTCTCCCACCCTCCCCGGAATCCCCCGCCCGCGGCAGGGTGAGGGTGAAGGTGGAGCCCTCGCCCACGGTGCTGTCGGCGGCCAGGTCGCCGCCCATGCCGCGGGCCAGGTCGCGGCTGATGGCGAGGCCCAGGCCGGTGCCCTCCTGCACGGACGAGAGGCCGCGGCCGAGCTGGACGAAGGGCTCGAAGATGGCCTCCAGCTTGTCCGACGGGATGCCCGCGCCGGTGTCCGAGACGCGGATGCGCACGCGGTCGCCCGAATCTTCCGCCCAAACCCGCACGCGCCCGCCCTCGGGGGTGAACTTCACGGCGTTCGAGAGCAGGTTCAGCAGCACCTGGCGCGTCTTCTCTTCGTCGGCCACCACGCGAAGCCGAGGGTTCCCGGGCGCGGCCTCGAAGTCCAGGCTCCGGGCGGCCACCTGCGGGGCGACCATCGCCTCCAGCCCCGCCAGGATCCCGCCGACGGCGACGTCGGCCACGTCGTACTGCACCCGCGCCGCCTCGATCCGGGCGTAGTTCAGCACGTCGTTGATGAGCGACAGCAGGTGCCGCTGGCTGCGCTGGATGCGGTCCAGCGCGCCCGCCTGCGCGTCCGAGACGGGGCCGTGCACCCCCATCTCGATGAGCTGCGCGTAGCCTCCGATGGCGTTCAGCGGGGTGCGCAGCTCGTGGCTCATCACCGTCAGGAACTCGGCCTTGGCGCGGTTGGCGGCCTCGGCCTCCTCGCGCGCGGCGCCGGCCTCGGCGTACAGGCGGGCGTTGTCCACCGCCATCCCGGCCCGCCGCCCGATCTCGGTGGCGAGCGCCAGGTCCTCGGGCCCGTAGCGCCGGCCCGACTCGGCCGCGATGAGGGTGATGGCGCCCAGCACCCGTCCGTGCGCGGCCAGCGGCGCCACCACGGCGCTGCGCAGGCCCAGCTCCTCGATCATCCGAAGGTGCGTGTCGTCGCGGGCGCCGGCCACCAGCATCTCGCGGGTGATCTCGGGCAGCAGCACGCCCTCGCCCGTGTCCAGCACGCCGCGCAGGGTGCGGTCGCCGCGGGGATCGGGCGGGTACAGCCGGTTGAACTCGCGCGCCAGCTCCACCTTGGCGGGGTCGGCGTGGGCCACGGCGACCTGGGCGGCGCGCCCCTCCTCGTCCACGAGCTGCACCGAGCACCAGTCCCCCAGCCGCGGCACCAGGAGCTGCGCGACGGAGGCCAGCGTGGCCTCGTAGTCCAGCGACGAGCCCAGGATGGCGCTGGCGCCGGACAGGTAGAGCGCCGACTCCTCGGCGCGGCGGCGGGCGGTGACGTCCTTCCACACCGTCGCCAGGCCGCCGCCGGGCAGCGGGTAGCACCGCATCTCGGTCCAGGTCCCCGTCCGCGCGGAGAACTCCTCGAAGGTCACGGGCACCCGTTCGACGGCGGCGCGCCGCATCTCGCGCTCGGTGCGCGTGCCCACCACGTCGGGATACTCGTCCCACACCACGCGCCCCACCAGCTCGCCCGCGCCGCCGTGGCCCGTGCCGCGGAACACCTGCTCGGCGGCCCCGTTCACGTAGCGGAAGCGCCACTGGGCGTCCTGCACCACGAAGGGGTCGCTGATGCTTTCCAGGATGCCGCGCACGAAGGCCTCGGCGGCCTGCGCATCCAGGCGGGCGCTCTCGGCCACGCCGCGCGCCTCCTCCAGCTCGGCGTTGGCGCGCTCCATCTCGCCGTTCAGGGCGTGCAGCTCCTCCACCTGCTGCTCCAGCTCCTCCTGCTGCCCCTCCAGCTCGGCGGCCTGGTCCTGCAGCTGCTGGGTCTGCATCTCCAGCTCCAGCGCCTGCCGCTCCGTCTGCTCCCGGGCGTCGCGCACCTCGCGGTACAGGCGCGCGTTGGCGATGGCCGCGGCCGAGCGGCGGGCCAGCTCCTCGGCCAGGGCCAGGTCGTGCTCGTCGTGGCGGCGGCCGGGGCCCATCAGGAAGGTGAGGGCGCCCAGCGTCTCGCCCTGCCAGCGGACGGGCACGCTCATCAGCGAGCGCAGCGCCAGCGCGCGCAGCACGTCGGCGTGGGCCTCGCTGCCGGCGTGCTCGGCGGAGGCCTGGTCGTCCCAGCGGGGCGCCAGCACGGGCGCGCCGTCCAGGATCACGCGGGCCACCGGGGTGCGCGCGGTGGGCAGGTGCGGCGCGAAGGCCTCCATCTCGGCGATGCGGGCCGCGCCGGGCGCGTCCGGGTGCGCGGCGGCGATGCGCCGCACCGCGCCGTCGGCGGCAACCACGTCGAACATGCAGTAGTCGCCCAGCAGCGGCAGGGCCAGCCCCGCCACCGTGCGCAGCGTGGGCTCCAGCTCCAGCGAGGCGTGCAGCATCCGGCCCGCCTCGGCCAGCAGCCCGTTGGCCTCGTCGCGGCGGCGGCGCTCGGTGACGTCGGCGCAGATGCCCAGCATGCGCAACGGGGTCCCGTCCGCGCCGCGCACCAGGCGGCCGCGCGCGTCCAGCCAGCGCGTCTGCCCGTCGGGGCGCACGATGCGGTAGGTGAGCGCGTGCTCGCCCCCCTCCACGCTGCGGGCGATGGTGGACAGGACCCACGCGCGGTCGGCCGGGTGGATGTCGCTCTGGTAGTCGTCGAAGGTGCCGCCGAAGGTGCCCGGCTCCAGCCCGTGCATGCGCTCCAGCGCCTCGCTCCAGGTGACCCGGCCGTCGGGCACGCTCCACTCCCACGTGCCCATCCCTCCGGCGTCCAGCGCCACGCGCAGCCGCTCCTGCTCCAGGCGCAGCGCCTCCTCGGCCTGCATGCGCTCGGTGAGGTCCACGTGCACCAGCACCACGGCCTGCAGCGCGCCGTCGTCGCCGCGCACGGGGTACAGGTGCGCCTGCGTCCAGAGGGTGCGCCCCTGCCCCACCACCTCGGCCACGTCGTAGCGCACGGGCGGCGCGGCCACCGTCTCGCCCGCGAAGGCACTGCGGATGAACGGCAGGATGCCCGCGGCCTCCAGCTGCGGATCGTCCAGGACCGTGTACTCGAGCGGAACCTGCGCCAGGGTGACGCCCCAAAGGCGCTCGAACGCCCCGTTCACGGCGAAGGGGCGGCCGTCGGGAAGGTAGGCGACGGTGCTGAGGGGAGACTGCGCGAAGAGCGCCCGCGCCAGCGCGGCCGCCAGCGCCGGCTCGTCCGCCGCGGACGGCCGCGGCGCGCC
>JAQBQD010000070.1 GCA_028287185.1 Gemmatimonadota bacterium
GTTCGGCGCACCCGGCGGCGGCCCAGCGGGCGCGCGCCAGGTCCACGCGGTTCTGCGCGGCCGCCACCGCGCTCCGCCCGGAGAGCGCCACGGCCAGCCCCAGCGCCGCGGCTCCCACCAGGATCCACAGCACGGCCAGCAGCGCGAATCCGCGTCGGGAATCCCTCCGGCGGCCCGTCATCCGCGCTCCCCCAGCGGCACGATCAGCGTCGCGTCGTCCACCTCCACGCCGAGGGCGGCGGGCGTGGAAAGCCGCGACGTCCACTCGTCCGTCCAGCGCCCCCCCTCGCCCGCGTCCACCAGGTACTTGAGCCGGGCGCGGCGCAGCCCCGTCCGCAGCGGCACCAGCTCGCCGTCCGAGAGCGTCAGCACCAGGGAGAGCGCATCGCCCGACTGCACGACGCCGAGCGTGGCGTCGCAGCGCTCCAGCCATCCGGCGGGAACCTCGCACCACGTGACGAACCGCGCCGCGCGGGCGTCGCCCACGAAGCGCGCGCCGTCGGCGGTGGAGTTCTCCGTGCGCCCCACCACGTCGCGCAGCAGGCGGTCGGCGTTGGACACGCGGTCGCTTTCCGCGGCGGCGGCCTCGATGCGCTGGGCGTCGGTGCCGAGCTGAGAGAGGACGGAGCGGGCGGCCAGCAGCACCATGCCGCTGATCGCCAGCGCCACCATCACCTCGATCAGCGTGAAGCCCGCGCGGGCGGGGCGGGGGTCAGGGCCGCGCATGGGCCGGGTCCGGGCGGAAGAGCGCCGTGCGCAGAAGCTCCGGGCCTCCGGCGCTGTCCGTGAGCGCCGCCGTGTAGAGCGTGGCCGTGGGCCGGTCGATGCGCAGCCGCCACGGGCCCTCCACGCGGCTGCCCAGGTGGCGGTCCAGGTCCGCGCGCGTCCACAGCGACACGGCGTCCAGGAAGGCGCTCGCCTCGCGCACGTCCGCGTCCGCGTCCCGCGCCCGCCGCACCGTGCGCGCGGTCTCGGACGCCATCACCACGGCCGAGACGCCCGCGATCCCCAGGATGGTGAGCGCGACGATGGCCTCCAGCAGCGCCACGCCGGCCCTACCGCGGGGCACGGGGCCTCCCCGTCAGCGCATCCACCCCCAGCGCCGTGTCGCCCACCACGCGCCCGTCGGGGAACGCCGTCATCGTCCGCAGCGAGTCGCCCGCGCCCAGGTGCAGCGTCACGGGATGCCTGCGCTCCAGCGCCAGCCGCCGCGCCGCCGCCACCCGGCTCGCCGTCGTCTCCGGGGGCCGCTCGCCCGCGCCCCGGAACGAGAGGCCCACGAAGCCCGCCATGATGCCCAGGATGGCGAGCACCACCACCAGCTCCAGCAGCGTCGAGCCCGTTCGTCCCGTCCGCCCGACTCCATCCGAGGGCACGCTTCGGCGACGCTTCCGCGCCGACGTCCGACCGTCCAGCGACGATCGACGGACCGCGGAGGCCCGGAGGTCCGCGGACAGCCCGGCGGCGCACGCGGGTCCCGGCCTCGGAGATCCGACCCGGCTGCGGCGGGGAACGCGCGGAGCTTGAATCACCAGCTCACGAGGTCCGCGGCGTCGTCCTGGCCGCCGGGCGCGCCGTCGCTGCCGTACGAGAGCAGATCGTACTCCTGCGGGTTCACCGGGCCGGGGCTCGTGAAGACGTACGGATGCCCCCACGGGTCGGGCGGAACGCGCTTCTTGAGATACGGCCCGTGCCACCCCGCGGCGCCCGGCGGCGCGTGCACCAGGGCGTCCAGCCCTTCCGCGGTGCCGGGATACCGCCCCACGTCCAGGCGATACGCGTCCAGCGCCGCGCCCAGCGTCTCGATCTGCGCGCGCGCCGTGGTGGTCTTCGCGGTGCCCACGTTGCGGAAGACGTTGGGCGCCACGAGCGTCGCGAGCACGGCGATCACCACGATCACGACGATGATCTCAATGAGCGTGAACCCCGCCCGCGCGGATGCCGGAGGCCCGGCCGCGGCGGAGGGCTCCGCGTCCGGCGCGTTCGATGGATGGGTCATGTCGTCGGAAAGGATGGTCGCACCGCGGTCAGAGGACGGGACGGACGCTGTAGACGGCCTGCAGCAGCGCCCCGGCGATGAGCGCCACGATGCCGCCGAACGCCACGATCAGCGCGGGCTCCAGCAGCCGCACCGCCGTCCGGACGAGCTGGTCGGCGCGGTCGGCCTCCATGCGCGAAGCGCGGTCCAGCATCGGCGCCAGGCTGCCCGTCTCCTCGCCGGCGCGCATCAGGCGCAGCGCGGTGGGGGTGGCGGCGTCCTGGTCTTCCAGCGCCCGGGCCAGGCCCTGGCCGCCCAGCACCGCCTCGCGCGCCGCCACGATGCGCGCGGAGAGCGCGGCGTCGCCCGCGGCGCGGGACGCGTGCGTGAGCGCCCCCGCGATGGGCACGCCGCTTTCCAGCAGGGCGGCGAGCGCCGCGCAGAAGCGCGCGGTGGCGGACGAGCGCCGCACGCCGCCGACGCCCGGGACGCCCAGCAGGAACGCGTGCCAGGCGACGCGTCCGCCCACGGTGCCCGTCCATGCGCGCCAGGCGACGAGCAGCACGGCGAGCGTGGCGAGCGCCGGCATCCACCCGGCCTGCACGGCGTCCGAGAGCCGGAGCACCAGGCGCGCGCTGGGGGGAAGGTCCTGTCCCAGGTCGCCCAGGATGGCCGCGAAGCGCGGCAGCACCACGCCGACCAGAAGGACGACGGACGAGCCCCCGGCGACGGCCAGGATGAGCGGGTACGCCAGCGCGTTGCGGAGCGCCCGGCCCGTGGCGGCGGCGCCCTCCGTGAGCTCCGCCGCCCGCGTCACGGCACGGGCCACGCTGCCGGCCGCCTCGCCCGCCTGCACCATCCCCACCACCAGCGGCGGAAGCGCGAGGGGCGCCGCCGCGAGCGCCGCCGCGAACGAGCTTCCGCCGCGCACGGCGTCGCGGATGCCGGGCAGCGCCGCGCGCCACGAGGCCGGCACCAGGTCGTCCATCGCCGCCAGGGCGCGGGCCAGCGGCAGCCCCGCCTCCAGCAGCGTGGCCAGCACGCGCAGGCCCAGGGCGAGGTCGTCGGGACTCATGCGCCGGCTGCGGCCCTCCGCCCGCGCGGCGGGCACGACCTCCAGCGGAAAGAGCCCGCGCGCGGCCAGCATGTCCGACGCGGCCTCGCGGCTGGCGGCCTGCACGCTCCCCGTCTCCACCGTCCCCGTGCGCTGCGCCGCGCGATACCGGTACTCCGCCGCCTCGCTCACGGGACGGCCGGCGTGGTCGAGGTCGAGTCCGTCGAAGAACGGTCCACCGGTCGGGTCGAGGGCGCGTTGGAATCCGCGGAAGTCGAATCCGACGCGGACGAGCCCGGGGATGCGGACAGGTCCGCGTCCTCGCCGCTGCCTCCCTCCACGCCGTCCTTCCCGAGCGTGCGAAGCGTGAAGCGCCCCGGCGTGTCCGCGGCGGGCGCGCCGTAGAGGTACGCGCGGCCCCACGGGTCGAGCGGCACGGAACGGCGCAGGTACGGGCCCTTCCAGCGCCAGGGCACGGGCTCCAGCGCGGGGCGCGTGCGCAGCGCCGCCAGCCCCTGCTCGGCCGTGGGATACTGCCCGTTGTCGAGGTGGTACGAGCGCATCGCCAGGTCCAGCATCGCCAGCTCGTCGCGCGCCGCCTGCGTCCGCGCCGTGCCGACGTGCCGGAAGAGCGCGGGGCCGACCAGGCCCGCGAGCGTGCCGACCACGACCAGCACCACGATCATCTCGATGAGCGTGAACCCCGTCCGGCGCGGGTCCGCTGCGTCACGCCTGGGTGACACGCAGCACCTCCTCCACCGTCGTCAGCCCCGCCACGACCTTGTCCCAGCCGTCCAGCCGCATGGGCCGGATCCCCGCGGCCTCGGCAGCGGCGCGCAGGCGGCCGCGGCCGTTGCGGTGGACGACGGCGTCGCGCAGGTCGTCGTCCATCACCAGCAGCTCGAACACGCCCAGCCGTCCGCGGAAGCCCGTGCCCCGGCATGCCCCGCAGCCCCGTCCGCGCAGCAGCCGCACGCCGTCCGCGGCGTGGCCGGCGACGCGGAGGACGTGGTCCGGGTTCGGCGCGTGCTCCTCCGTGCATTCGGTGCACAGCTTCCGCACCAAGCGCTGGGCGAGCACGGCCTCCAGCGTGGCGGCCACCAGGTAGTCGGGCACGCCCAGGTCCAGCAGCCGGGGGATGGCGCCGACCGCGTCGTTGGTGTGCAGGGTGGAGAAGACCAGGTGCCCCGTCATGGCGGCCTGCACGGCGATCTCGGCCGTCTCGGCGTCGCGCATCTCGCCCACCATCACCACGTCCGGGTCCTGGCGAAGGATGGAGCGCAGCGCCACGCCGAAAGTGACGCCCGCCTGCCGGTGCACGGGCACCTGCGAGACGCCGGGAAGCTGGTACTCCACCGGGTCCTCCACCGTCACGATCTTCTCCGCCCGCCCGTCGCGCAGGCCCAGCGCCGCGTACAGCGTCGTCGTCTTGCCGCTGCCCGTGGGGCCGGTGGAAAGGATCATCCCGTGCGGCCGCGCCGCCAGGCGCTCCATGGCCGCGAGCACGGCGGGCGGCATCCCCAGCTCTCCCAGGCGCACCGGACGCCCGCCGCGGTCGAGGAGCCGGAGGACGACGCTCTCGCCGAACAGCGTGGGCACGGTGGAGACGCGCAGGTCCAGCTCGCGGCTCTCCAGCCGCACGCGGATGCGCCCGTCCTGCGGACGGCGGCGCTCGGCGATGTCCAGCTCGGCCAACAGCTTGATGCGCGAGACGACGGCGTGCTGCAGCTCCGCCGGCGGCTCGGGCGCGGGCACCAGCACGCCGTCCAGGCGAAAGCGCGCCATCAGCCCGCCGCGCGTGGCTTCCACGTGGATGTCGCTGGCGCCGGCGTCGAAGGCGTCGCGCACCAGCAGGTTCACGTAGCGGATCACGGGCGGCTGGTTCGCCAGGTTGCGCACGTCCGTGGCCAGGTCGTCCTCGGTGCCCTCCACGCGCGCCAGCTCGATGGTGCGCTCGGCGCGCGTGGCGATGCGCTCCACCAGTCGCTCCAGCTCGTCCGCCGTGGTCTGCTCCACCCGCACCGCCCGCCCGTATGCGAAGGCCAGCTCGTCCGCACCGTCCAGCAGGGACCCCGCGTCCGCCGCCACCACGAGCGTGCCGGCCGCCGTCACGTGCCAGGGGCAGAGCCGGTGGTGCAGCAGGAAGTCGCGGGACAGGCCCTCGGCGAGCGGCAGCTCGTCGGGCGCGATGAGGTGCATCGAAGGGACGCTGGGGAGGGAGCGAAGCGGAAGGGAAGGCGCGGGTTGCGCGGCGCCGGCGCAGGCGGGCCGCAGCGCTCGTCCGCGCTCCGGCAGACCGTAAAGGACGGATCTAACAGTAACACATTCGGCGCGGACGCAGTAGCCGTGCGGGTGCCCGCCACCGATCTCCGCGCCGTCCGCGGCACAACGCCCGCCGCGTCCCGCCGCAGGTGGTTCGAGGGCGGAGGGCGGCTTTCTGCGCGAGGTTCGCCGGGAACGGAATCGTCTGCCGAAATGCCCGCGCCGGTGTGCGCCGGATCGGCCCAGGCGTGGCGAGGCGACGTCCGCTTCCGGGCGGTGCGTTGTGCCGGCCGCTTCGGAGGGGCTAGATATCAGGTACGTCTCTCCGCATCGGCAACGACCTTCCGTCGCTCGTCCCGCCTACCGACAGACCGCGCTTTCCCGCGCGGGCCCAACGGGTCCCACGGGGTTCGCCCGCATGCCCGCAGCCCTCACCGCGGCAGCCGTCTTCCAAAAACCCGGTCTCTCATGCAAGCAGGTCCTTCCCGCTGGATCGTGCCGGTGCTCGCGTTGTGCCTGCCGTTCACCTCCGCCACCCTGCGCGCGCAGGGTGGCGGATCGCCGGACGACTTCACGGCGCCCACGGTGCAGATCGGGCCGCAGTCCGGCACCGTGTTCACCACCGCGACCGCGTCGTTCCAGGTCTTCTGGAGCGACGACCGGCAGCTCGCACCGGGCACGGCCCACATCTACCTGAACGGCACGGAGGTCACGTCGTCGTTCACGTACAGCGGCTCGGCCACATCCGCCACGTCCAGCGGCACGCTGTCCCTGCAGCTGGGTGCCAACACCCTCCGCGCGTCCATCGCCGATGTCACGGGGAACGAGAGCCTCGAAGTCGAGTCGGTCTACAACCGGTACATCGTCGGCGTGACGGTGACGCCGGACGGGACGGCGCGCACGGGGACGGGCGGGGGCAGCCTCACCCAGGCGTTCACGGTCACCAACACCGGGAACGTGGAGGTGGACTACGCCACCACCCTTACGTGCACCGCGCCGCTCACGGCGTGCACGGCACCCGCGACCGTGCACCTGCTGGAGGCCCAGTCGGCGACGGTGACGGCCACGCTCGGCACGGGCGCGCCGACCGCCTCGGGAACGGGACGCGCGACGCTGCGCGCGGCCTACACCGGCAACACCTCCATCGCGGACACGGGCTGGGTGACGGTGGCGGTCTCGCCCGCGCCGACCTACACCGTGAGCGTGACCCCGGACGGCGCGACGGCGGGCGCGTACACGGGCGCGGCGGAGCTCACGCAGGCCTTCACCGTCACCAACACGGGGACCGCGCTGGCGGGCTACCGCTTCACGGTGGCCTGCACGGGCGCCGTGCTCGCCTGCACCACGCCCCAGACGGTGACGCTTGGCGCGGGCTCCAGCACCACCGTGTCCGTCGGCTACGCCGCGACGGCGAGCGCGGGCAGCGGGCACGTGCAGCTCACGGCCACCTCCACCAGCGACCCCACCGTCTCGGACGCCGGCTCGCTGGACGTGGCGGTGAGCGCCAGGGCGGCGTATGCCGTGAACGTCACTCCGGACGCGGCGATCCTGAGCGCCGCGC
Source organism: Gemmatimonadota bacterium (assembly GCA_028287185.1). Classification (GTDB taxonomy): domain Bacteria; phylum Gemmatimonadota; class Gemmatimonadetes; order Longimicrobiales; family Longimicrobiaceae; genus JAQBQD01. Next base: position 6,856 of record JAQBQD010000070.1, read on the forward strand.
CGAGCGCGGCGGCGAGCCAGGTGTTCACGGTGACGAACACCGGCACCACGAGCGCCACCTATAACCTGGCCGCGTCGTGCACGGGCACCGCCATCGCTTCCGTGTGCAGCGTCCCCGCCTCGGTCACCGTGGCGCCGAACGCCAGCGCCACGGCCACGGTGTCGTTCACTACGTCCTCGGCCGTGGGGAGCGGGCGGGTGCGGCTTCTGGCGACGTCGACGGCCGATCCCGCGGCGGCGGACTCCGGGTGGGTGGGCGTCGGCGTGGTGACACGCGCGCGGGCGGCGCCGGTGGTGGACGTGCTGGGCGTGAACGCCAACGGCACGCTGGACCGCGGAAGCTGCTTCACGGCGGCCGCCGCGCCGGGGCTGATGTACCAGTGCGGCGCCTTCGTGCTGGGGCACGCGATGCCCTCCGTGCGCAGCCTGGGCAAGGGGCGGGCGCCCGCGCTGGTCTACAACACCGAGACCGCGCACCCGTGGCCCATCGTCAGCGCCGACGTGACGCTGCCGGCCGGCGCCGCCAAGCCCGACAGCGTGACCGCGGTGCTGAGCGTCAACGGCGCCACCTACGCGGCCAGTCTTCCGTCGGTGCCGCTCAACCCGGGCACTACGCGGCGGGCGGGCGTGTCGTTCGACGGCATCGCGCTGGCGACGGGGCTGTACCCGTACACGCTGGAGGTGCGCAACTGGTACGGCACCACCTTCTACGCCGCACAGGCCGGCGGCCAGCTCGCCATCGTGAACACCGCGGGCAGCAAGCTGGGCGCGGGATGGAGCGTCGCCGGGCTGGCGCGCCTGGTCACGACGGCCGACGGACGGAGGCTGTGGGTGGACGGCGACGGAAGCACGACGGTGTTCCAGACGGTGACGGCCGGTAGCCGATGGCGGGCGGACGCGCTGGAGGCGGACGGGGACAGCCTGGTGCTGAGCGGCGGCCTGTACGTGCGCTACCTGAAGGGCGGCGCGCGCATCGTGCTGAACGGCGACGGGCGGGAGACGGCGATCGTGAGCCGGCTGGGAGTGGAGACCAGCTTCGTGTACGACCCGTCGAGCGGCAACCTGACGACGATCCGCACCGCGCACGCCCAGGGCGGCGTCTGGGACCCGCAGCTGAGCTACGCCTTCGAGTACAACGGCGCGGGCGGCATCCTGAGCCGGGTGCGGGCGCCGGGGCTGACCGCGGCCACCACGCGCGACGTGGTGTTCGGCACCGACGGGCTGAACCACCTGACCACGATCACCGATCCCGACGGCGCGGTGCGCCAGATCCAGTACGACGGGCCGCTGACGCACCTGGCCTCGGTGCTGGTGGACGAGCGGGGGAGCCGGATCGCGCTGGGCTACACCAACCCGGCGCGCACCGCGTGGAGCGCCACCCGGTACGGCGGGGGCAGCGTGTCGAACGCGCAGAACGTGACGGTGACGTACGTGGACCCGCGCGTGTGGCCGCTGCAGTACGGGATCATCGACCCAGCCGCCTGGCCGGGCGTGTACGACGGGCCGCGGACGGACTCCGTCGACGTGGCCCGCGTGTGGCTGGACCGCCTGGGCCAGGTTGCCCGCATCCGCGACCCGCACTTCACGGAGACGTACCTGACGCGCGGCGACCCGCGCTTTCCGGCGCTCGTGACGAAGGTGGACGCCCCGGCCGCGGGCGCGCCGGTGACGGGCTCGGTGGCGGGTGTAGGCCCGCGCCGGGTGAGCCTGGCGTACTACAACTCCCGCGGCGGGATGGACAGCACCGTCGTGGTGAATCCCCTCGGCCCGAACGCGGACGGAAGCGCTCGGAACGCACGGACGACTGTGCTCTATGGCGACCCCCGCTGGCCCGACTTCCCGACGCAGACCACGAGTCCGACGGGACTGGTGAGCCTGACGGGCTACGATGCGACCGGCAACCGGGTGTGGCAGCAGGCGGGGCCGGACCCTGCGCGGCGGTCCTTCTTCCACTCCAACGCGCTGGGCCAGGTCGATACGGTGTGGAGCGCGCGGGCGGCGGCTGCGGGCGAAGCGCCGGAGACGATCGAGTACGACGCCACGCTGCGCAACGTGAGCGCCGTCGTCAGTCCGCTCGGCATCCGCACCACCTACCAGGGCGACCGCATCGGGCGCGACACGCTGACGGTTGCGCCGGTGGATACCGCGACCGACGCGTCAGGCGCCACGAGCATCGCATATCAGCGGCAGATCACCCGGTACGACGTAGTCGACCGGGTGTGGCAGACGGTGAGCACGGGTCCCAAGATCAAGTTCCCCAGCTTCGTGGCGGTGAACGCGTCCGCGTGGGACAGTGTGCCGGCAGAGGCGGTTACGGTCACGAACACGTACGTCCACGACCTGCTGACGGCGGTCGCACGCGTGGCAAGCCCGGACCCGGGAGGGGTCGGGACCGTCACGACGGGCTACCACTACGACGCGCTGGCCCGCAAGACGGTGGAAGTCGCCCCGGACGGCGGGACAGACTCCACCGTCTACGATCTTGCCGGCAACGTGGTGCAGACGTGGAGCCGCCGCGGCAAGATGGTGTCGATGACGTACGACGCCCTGGGCCGGCTGCTGCACCGGACCGTGCCGCCCGACACCGCCGTCACGCCACCCGTGTATGCAGGACTCGATACCTGGTACTTCCCGCGCTACGTGGACGACGGCAGCGGCGGCCTGGACAGCAAGAACTCGCTGGCGAGCCTGATCGTGCCGGGCGAGGAGGCGGACTTCGCCTACGACGGCGCCGGGCACATCGTGCGCGCCGACAACGGCGACGCGCAGGTGCGGCGGACGTACTACCCGAACGGGCAGCTCCGCACCGACACCCTGCACATCCGCACCTACCGCGGGACCGACTTCGCGACCCACACGTATGCGCTGACGTACGCGTACGACCTGGAGGGCCGGCAGACTGTCCTGCAACTTCCGGTCGCCATCGCTCCTGCTGCCGGCTTTGCCACGCAGAGCTATGGGTACAATCCCGTCACGGGCGCGCTGGAGACCATCACGGACCCGCTGGCGAACACCTTCCAGTTCGGGTATGACGACGACCAGCGGCTGACGGGCTTCTGGCGCAACGGGTTCAGCGAGCAGTACGGGTACGATCCGGACGGACGGCGTACCCACCGGCTGGAGTCGAAGACCAACACCACGGCGTACCTTCACGACGACGCCTACGGCTTCGACCTGCGCGGCAAGCAGCGCTTCGTCCGATCGCTGGCCGACAGCACGCGGGTAGGCTACAGCGGGCTCGGAAGCCTGGCTCGCTCGTTCACGGGCGCGCGGAGCAACTCCGGCACCTCGGTGAACGAGCGGTACGAGCAGGACGCCCTCGGCAACCAGGTCCAGTCCGTCACGAAGACCACCGGCGCAACCCGCTTCCAGTACGAGGGCACGCCGCCGTCCAGCCTGCGCCGGTACCAGGCGGGGACGGGGCGACTGCGAGGCTCGACTCAGCACGAGATCAGCAGCTCATCGTACTTCCTGCCGGTGGGCCAGGACAGCTCGCTCTACGACGCGAGCGGCAACCGCTGGCTGTTCACGCAGTACCATCAGGAGAAGACGCCATATCCGACCACGAGCTGTGCCCGCTGGGCCGGCTGCAGCACGGTGGACGGATCGACGGCCGTGTTCGAGGAGGCGACCCGCCAGTACTACGGCGCGGACGAACGGCTGCGGGTGGTGGACCGCCGCACCTGCTTCCAGTGGAACGGCCACTGCGACACGGTCAAGCAGCCGCTTCCCAGCCAGCGTGGCGCCTTCGAGGAGTACCGCTACGACGCGCTGGGCCGGCGCGTGCTGGTCCGCACCCGGCAGAGCTGGCTGTGCCAGAGCCGGTGCATGAACGTGGTGCGGCGCGTGATCTGGGACGGCGACAATGTCCTGGCCGAGATCCAGGCGCCCGGGCAGGACTCGGCGACGGCGGCGGTCATGGAGCAGGATGTGGGCTTCAGTGTGCGCGCGGGCAACGCGTACGTGGGCCCGGACACCAGCGGAACGTCCGCGGCGAGCGCCTCGATGGCGTACCCCGGCTTCTACCTGGGCCGGGTGGTCTACGTGCACGGCGGCGGGATGGACCATCCGCTGGCGATCCTGCGGATGGAGTACAGCGACTCGCTGCCGGGGCCGATCACCATCTTCCCGCATGAGAACTGGAAGGGCTCGTTCGATCTGGGCAGCTATACGGGCGGCACGCTGAACCCGCCCTGCAAGCTGCTGCACAGCGGCGGCACGTACACGCAGCTCCAGACCTTCACGCCGGAGCTGGGGAACGAAGCCAAGCCGACGGCGACCGACACCACCTCGCACTGCCTGAGCGTGAACTGGCCGGCGCCGCACGAGTACCTCACGCACCAGACGCAGGACAAGGGCTTCCTCGGCCTGGAAGGGTGGAACGGCAGCCTGGTCGACGGGATGCGGGACGCGAGCGGCCAGATGTACATGCGCAACCGCTACTACGACCCGCAGAGCAGCCGCTTCACCCAGGAGGATCCCATCGGGATCGCGGGTGGCCTGAACGTGTATGGGTTCGCGAAGGGCGATCCAGTCTCGTACTCAGACCCATATGGACTCGCGGCGGAGGACTGTTGCCAAGCTCTCAAGGAAATGTGGACGTCATGGTCTGATTGGATCAATAGTGGCCATGTTTTGAGGGATCTCCATGGTGCGTTTAGGGACGTCGCTATTCCTGCTTGGACCGCACCCGGAGCTGGGATGGCCGTTAGAGGAATGGCAGAGGGTGCAGCCGCAGGCGTTATGCATGCAGGGGGGGATCGGACCACACCACCAACACCAGGCAGCCCGGAGATCAGCCCGCGGAGTGTCGCCGGAAAAACGCCGAATGAAATCCACGAGTATGCCAAGAGCCGCGGGCTTTTGCCGCAGGGCCCGGATCCCGCAAATGGTAGGGGAGCGTATACCGACCCGGTTACGGGCAAGCAACGCGTGTTGAGTCACCCCAATTCTTGTAGTCCTCACTGCCACGTTAACAATCCGGCCGGGGAGCGCCTCGACGTCCATGGGAGCGTGGTCGCACAGGAGAGCCCCGCGGCGCATCTACCGATCGGCGGTAAACCACCCACAAGATGACGAGGAAGCAGCATGGATGTGAACGGAGGTACAGCGTGGGAACTCCACGATGCGACACTCGAGCTGATCGTGGTGGATTGGCCTCTCGGGTCTGCAGAGCTACGCCTTCGGTCGGGTACTTCGGGGACGCTCGTTCTGCGGGTCGCTGGACTGACAGAGATAACGGTCCCTCGGAATCAACCATGGGGTCCGAGCGTCTCGGTAAACGAGATTAGATCATTGCGCTGTGACGTTGATTCCCGACGGATGGAAGTTGAGATGCAGAGCGGCGATGTGATCATGCTGATCGGTCGGGAATTCCAGCTTCGTGCTGCTGAAGACCAACCGTAGAGGGCTGAAGCCTTCAGCGGAGGGAACAGCCCAGCGCCATCGTATGAGTGTAATGTGGAACCGACGGCAGACGCGTGGAGCAGCAGGGCGGGGGACTCGGTTGCCACGATTTCGTGTACCCCGATCGCCAGTGGTAGACCGCAGAGCCCTTCGACGGTCCGCCCGACACATGCAGCACCCGGAACGCGCAGGGGGATCCGCAGTTCGGAGATGTCAACCCGCGACAGTCGGAGCGAGGTGATCACCCGCATTTGCATTGATCAGCTCTGCGGGAGAGGAACTCGACCCAGTTCCGGATGTGATCCGTCAGCCCGATCGCGATGGCCGGGCTGCGTTGGCGGTACTCGATAAGGCTCCGCCTACTCCACCCGGAACCGGTACACCGTGCGGGAGCGCAGCTCCTCGCCGGGACGCAGGATGACGGAAGGGAAAGAGGGGTGGTTGGGCGAGTCGGGAAAGCCCTGCGGCTCCAGGCACAGGCCAGAGCGGTAGCCGTGCGGCTGGCCGCCCTTTCCGCGCGTCGTCCCATCCAGGAAGTTGCCCGAGTAGAACTGCATCCCGGGCTCCGTCGTCAGCACCGTGAGCGTGCGTCCGCTTCCCGGGTCGCGCACGTGCGCGGCGACGGCGAGCGGCCCCCCGCCCCCGCGCAGTACGAAGTTGTGGTCGTACCCACCCGCCCGCGCGAGCTGCTCGTCGCTCCAGCCGATGCGCGCACCGATGGGGGTGGGCCGGCGGAAGTCGAACGCCGTGCCCTCCACCGGTGCCAGCTCGCCGGTGGGGATCAGCGTGGGGTCCACGGGGGTGATGGCGTCCGCCTGCAGCGCCAGCTCGTGGGCCAGGACGTCGCGCGCCGGGTTTGCGGACAGGTTCCAGTAGGTGTGCTGCGTCAGCTTCGCCGGCGTCGGCCGGTCCGCCTCCGCCAAGTAGTCCACCACCAGCTCGTCCGCATCCGTCAGCGTGTACGTGACGCGGGCGCGCAGCTCGCCGGGATAGCCCTGCTCTCCGTCCGCGCTGGTGTACGCCAGCCGCACCCCGCACCCCTCGTCCGCCGGGAAGACGGAGACGGTCCAGAGCACCTTGTGGAAGCCGAGCGGGCCGCCGTGCAGGTGGTTGGGGCCGTCGTTCACCGGCAGCACGTGCTCGCGCCCGTCCAGCGTGAAGCGCCCGCGGGCGATGCGGTTGGCGCAGCGGCCGATCAGCGCGCCGAAGTACGCGTCGCCGGCCACGTACTCGGCCAGCGTGTCGTATCCCAGCACCACGTCCCCCATCACCCCGTGCCGGTCCGGCACGCAGACGGAGAGGATGGTGCCGCCGTATCCCGTGACGCGCACCTCCATGCCGCCGGCGTTGGCGAGGGCGAACGCCTCCACCGCCTCGCCCCCAGGCAGCGTGCCGAACGGTTCCCGCCGCACGCAGGCGCTCACCGGGCGCTCCGCGCGGAGGGTTGCCGCCCGCGTCGTGCACTCGTCCGGGACATGGGTAGATCGGTCGGGAGCATGTGGATCTCGGAAGCGGAGCGGACGTCCGGGCGAGGCGCGGTGCGGCGCCGGAGGTCGAGAAGCCGTGCGCCGTCGAACGATCCCATCGATCGGCTCGACCTGGAGTGGGGCAGGGACGACGCCTGCGTTCCGCGGAATGGTAGCATCCGCGGGCGCCCTGCCCAAGGCCCGGAGACGGACGCGGCGCGGGGCCGTGGAGCCCCGCGCCGCGCGGCGAGCCCGTCGTTACGCGCGCGTCAGCCGGCCGCGCATTCGCCGGCGGGCTTGGTCTGCGCCTGGCCGACGGGGACGGGCGTGCCGAAGCTGGGCGATCCGTCCGCGTTCCAGGTGAACTCCTGCAAGCGGATGGCGCGGTTCCATCCCGGGTTGGTGTCCACCTTTGCGTGGTAGACGATCCAGTCCTCCGTTCCGTCCGGCGACTGGGTGAAGCTGGCGTGGCCGGGGCCGTAGACGCCGCCGGACTCCGCGAACACCGGGCCCGTCTTGGTCCAGCTCGCAGGCAGCATGGGGTCCGCGCCGGGGGTGAGGCGCAGTTGGCCCAGCCGGTACTCGCGCAGCCACGACTCGCGGGTGGAGTAGACCAGGAAGGTCTGCCCGGCATGCTGCAGGAACTCCGGCCCCTCCTGCAGGTCCAGCTCGGTGCCCCGCTCCCAGCTCTCGACCGGTGCGCTCAGCTTCACCCGGCCGCCCTGGAGGGTGTACGGGTTGGACATCCGCGCCATGTACAGCATCTGCGGCGTGCGGTCCGTCGCCGCGTCGTGCTCCCAGCCCGACCACACGGCGTAGAGCTGCCCGTTCACGCGCTCCACCGTGAGGTCGATGGCCCAGGTGTCCGCCGCGCCGGTGTCCGCCGTGTGCAGCATGCCGCGGTCGGTGTAGGCGCCCTGCGGGTCCTGGCCCACGCTCTCCAGCACGCCGGCGTGCTGGGTGGTGAAGGGAGGGCCGCTGCGGCCGGCGGCGTAGTAGATGTACCAGCGCCCGTCCAGGTAGTGCAGCTCCGGCGCCCACACGTTGGTGCGGTTCCACCCCGTGTCCGGTGCGGCCCACACGCGCACGCCGTTGGAGACCATCCCCGTGAGCGTCTGCGAGCGGTACACCCAGATGCCGTTGTCGCGCGACTGCACGAGGTAGTAGGCGCCGTTCTGCTTCACCACCCAGGGGTCGGCGCCGTCGGCGAGGGGGCCGCGGAAGGTGCAGTCCGTCGCGGGCCCGCCGCCCCCGCCGCCGGGGCCGGTGGTGGCGTTGGAGCAGCCGCCGGCCAGCAGCAGCGCGGCCAGGAAGAGCGAGAGCCGTCGAGTGTTCATCGGCGCCATCGGGTGCGTGGAGCGTGGGGCGGAGCCGGGGCCGCGCGCGCCCGCCGAACGCGGCGGACGCACAGGGCCCCGGGAGGGTCGTTCGTCCAGCGTCACGCCCGGCTCACCACCCCGGGTTCTGGTGGACGTTGGGGTTCAGGTTGGTCTCCGTCGACGGGATGGGCAGCAGCGCCCGGTGGGCGTCGAAGAGCTCGAAGTCGGGGTCGTGCGCCTTCAGCACGGCGATCTTGGCCGGGTCCGTGAGCCAGCCGTGGCGCTCCAGCCACAGCCAGCGCTCCTGCTCGAACGCCAGCTCCACGATCTCCTCGTGCTCCACCGCGTCGCGCATCTGCGGCTGGGTGAGCGTGGCGAGCGGGGCCAGGTGCGCGCGGGCGCGCACGGCGTCCACCAGCGTCTTGGCCGGCCCCAGCTGGTTCTGCTCCACCAGCGCCTCGGCCTCCAGCAGCATGATCCCGCCCAGCCGCATCACCTTGACGTTGATGGGATTGTCCCAGTCCTGGTTGTCCTTGTAGTACTCCCCCATCTTCTTCCAGAACACGTCGCCCAGGCGGTCGCCGTAGCGCTGCGCGAAGGGCTGCGTGTAGACGTCCATCCCGCCCGGCTTGTTGTAGAAGAGGGTGGCGTCCAGGCGCGGATCGGCCCCGCCCGTTGTGGTCTGCTCGGCCTGCATCTGCTGGAAGAGCCACTGGGTGGGCTCGCCGTCGCAGAAGCCCACGCCGCAGGGCCCCATCATCTTCAGCAGGTTCTGGCCCCGCGCGCCGGCGGCCAGCACCTCGGGCCCGCCGAACTGCACCTCGAAGACGGACTCGAGGTTGTTGTCGTTGGCCGCGACGAAGTTGTCGCCGTAGTTCCCCAGCAGCTGGTACTGCCCCGAGGTGCGCACCGCGGCGAAGGCGGCCGAGGCCTGCGCCCACTTGCCCTGCTGCAGGTACGCCTTGCCCAGCAGCCCCATGGCGGCGCCCTTCGTCGCGCGGCCCACGTCGGCGCCGCTGTAGCCGGCGGGGAGCACGGCGGCGGCCTCGGTCAGGTCCTTCTCCACCTGCGCCCACGCCTCGGCCGCGCTGGCCTGCGCGGGGCGCTCCGTGGGGGCGGCGGGGGCCAGCGTCATGGGCACGCTGCCGTACAGGTTCACCAGGTCGAAGTACATCAGCGCCCGGATGAACTTGGCCTCGCCCACGATGCGGTCGCGCCGCCCGGCGTCCATGGCGATGGCCGGCACGTTGGCGATCACCTGGTTGGCGCGGAAGATCGCCTGGTAGTGGTGCTGCCACAGCTCGCGGTTCACCTCGAAGTCGTAGCTGGAAAGCACCGACTTGGTGAAGTTGGCCAGGTCGCCCCAGGGGCTGCGGCTGCGGCCCACGTCGCTGCGGATGTCGGTGGCGAACTGCATCCACCGGCCGTAGGTGCCGTTCTCCTCCAGGGCGCGGTAGGTGGCGTTCACGCCCTGCGTGGCGTCGGCCTCCGTCTGCCAGAAGGTGTCGGCGGTGCGCTGGTTGGGGTCGGTGAGGTTCAGGTCGGTGCACCCCGCCGCCACGACGCCCAGCAGCAGCGCCCCGATCACTCCGTGTCTCGTTCTCATGGTTCCGGTCCTCGCCCGTGTACGGGGTTCAGGGCTGCTCGCGCCGGCCGTCACAGCCGGAGGTCCAGGCCGAGGGTGAAGGTGCGGGGGTTGGGGTACACGCGCCCGTCGTCGATGCCGCGCGCCAGCGGGTTCGCGTCGCCCAGCACCTCCGGGTCCCAGTTGGAGAAGTGGGTGAAGGTGTGCAGGTTCTGCACGTTCAGGTACACCCGGGATCCGTCGCCGGTCACGCCGATGCGGCGCGCGACGGCCGACGGGAGCGCGTAGCCCAGCACCAGGTTCTGGATGCGCAGGTACGAGCCGTCCTCCAGCCAGCGGTCGGTGTTGGGCCGCGCGTTGCTGGCTCCGGCCGCGCCCCACACGGCGCGCGGGTCCGTCGTGTTGGTGTTCGTCGGCGTCCACGGGTCCAGGCCCGAGCGGTAGCTGCTGTTCTCGTCCATCCGGTCCGTCCAGTACCGCACCACGTTGAAGATCTTGTTGCCGTGCACCCCGCGCAGCGCCAGGCCCACGTTCAGCGCGTGCCAGGTGGCGTCGAAGTTGAAGCCGCCCTGGAGCTTGGGGATGGGGCTGCCCGCCACGTAGCGGTCGTCGTCGTTGATGACGCCGTCGTCGTTCAGGTCGGCGTAGCGGATGTCGCCCGGCTTGGCGTCGGGCTGGATGAGGTGGCCCGCGCTGTTGCGGTAGGCCTGCACCTCGGCGTCGCTCTGGAACAGGCCCGCCGTCTTCAGCACGAAGAACTCGCCCACCGAGCCGCCCACCGTGGTGCGCGACACGTTGTTGAAACCGCTGAAGATGGGCTGTCCGCCGTTGCCCAGCGCCGTGACCTCGTTGTGGATGGTGGTCAGGTTGAGCCCGGCGTTCATCCGCACGTCGCGCAGCCCGAAGCCGTACTGCGCGCCGAACTCGAAGCCGCGGTTGCGCACGCTGCCCGCGTTCACCGTGGGCGCGCCCGTGGCGCCCAGGCTCCAGGGGATGGGCGCCTGCACCAGCAGGCCGCTGGAGCGGGCCACGTAGTAGTCCGCGTTGATGGCCAGCGCGTTGCCCAGCAGGTTGAAGTCCAGGCCCAGGTTGGTCTGCTTCTGGCTCTGCCAGCGGATGTCGGGGTTCGCCAGGCTGGTCTGCGTGCTACCGCTGCCGATGGTGGTGCCGAAGGGGTAGCTCTGGTTGGCCACGATGCTGGCGGCGTACTGGAAGTCGCCGATGTCCTGGTTGCCCAGCGAGCCGTAGCTGCCGCGCAGCTTCAGGTAGTCCAGCCCGCCGCCCACCAGGGGCAGCGACTTGAAGAAGCCCTCGTCGCTGATCACCCACCCGGCCGAGACCGAGCCGAAGTTGCCCCACTTGTTGCCCGACCCGAAGCGCGACGAGCCGTCGCGGCGGAAGGTGCCGGTGAGCAGGTAGCGGTCGGCGTACGAGTAGTTGGCGCGCGCCAGGTAGCCGCGCAGCGCGCTGGGCACCGAGTACCCGCTGTTCTGGAAGTTGGAGGTGCCCGCGTCGATCTCGGTGATGTCCTCGCTGGGGAAGTCGCGCCGGTACGCCTGCAGCCGCTCGAAGCGGTTGCGCTGCTCCGTGACGCCCGCCACCGCGTTCAGCGAGCTTTCGCCATGCGCGCCCTCGAACTGGAGCAGGTTCTCCACCAGCAGGTTGGCCACGTTGTCGCGCCGGTCCGTGCCCTCGTTGAAGGTGGGCACCGTGTTCTCGCGGATCTGCTGCCGGCCGATGAACTGCCGCCAGTTCACGTCCTGGTAGTCCACGCCCAGGTTCAGGCGGTAGCGGAAGCCCTTGATGAGCGAGAGCTCGCCGAAGGCCGTGCCCAGCACGCGGTTGGTGTAGTCGCGGTTGGTCTCGCGGGCGAAGGCGCCCACGGGGTTGGTGCCGAAGGTGCTGAGCACCCCGTTGCCCGAGCCGTATCCCCAGCCGCCGGCGTTGTTGGGGTCCAGCACGGGGATGCCGGGCTGCAGGCGCACCGCGTCCACCAGCGGGAAGCCCACGATGTTGTTGCGGACCGAGCGCGACAGGGCCAGGTTCTCGCCCGCGCGCCAGCGGCTCTTCCGCGCCTCGGAGTTCACCCGGAAGCTGTAGCGGTTGAAGTCCGTGTCGATGATGGTGCCCTTCTGCCCCGTGTACCCGGCGCCGATCAGGTAGCTGGCCGTCTCGGTGCCGCCGGAGACGGTGAAGGCGTGGTCCTGGATGGCGCCGCGCTGGAAGACGGCGTCCTGCCAGTCCGTGTTCGCCGTGACCGCGGTGTTGTCCGCGGGCACGCCGCCGTTGGCGCGGGCCATGGCGTTGATCTCGGACCAGCGCGCCGCGCCCACCAGGCCCACGCGGTTGGGCACGTCCTGGAAGCCGTAGTAGGTGTTGAAGGTCACCTTCGGCGGCCCCGCCCGGCCCCGCTTGGTGGTGATGACGACGACGCCGTTGGCCGACTGGGCGCCGTACTGCGCCGCGGCCGAGGCGTCCTTCAGCACCTGGATGGACTCGATGTCGTCCGGGTTCAGGTTGGGGTTGCTTCCCGTGTACATCCCGTCCACCACGTACAGCGGCGCCGAGCTGCCCAGGAAGTTCTGCCCGCGGATGACGACCTGGCTGCCCCGCCCGGGCTCGCCCGTGGAGATGATGTCCACGCCGGGCACGCGGCCGCGGAGCGCCTCCTCCACCGTGGCGACCTTGCGGTCGGCGATCTGCTCGCCGCTCACGTTGGCCACGGCGTCGCTCACCGTGCGCCGGCGCTGCGTGGTGTAGCCCACGGCCACGATGCTGTCCAGCGTGACGGCCTGCACGGGGAGGACGAAGCTGGCGGTGGCCACCTGGCCGGCGGCGATCGAAACCGTCTGCACGCGGGCCCCGTGGCCCAGCGCGCTGGCGCGCACCTGCCGGGTGCCGGCCGGCACCCCGCCCAGGGTGTAGGCGCCGTCCGCGCCGGTCACGGCGCGGCGGCCGGTGCCCAGCACCTCCACGGTGGCGCCGGCCAGGGGGCGGGCGGCCTCGCCGGTGACGGTGCCCGCGACCTGCCCGGTGGCCTGCGCCGCGAGGGGCGCGGCACCGGCCGCAAGGTGTGCGCCGAGGGCCAGGAGCGCGAGCGCGGACAGCATGCGCGCGGCCCTCGCGCCGGGTCTGACGGGGGTTTGCATGGACGTTCCCCTCCGGGGTGACGGGTGGAGGCCCGCGGACGGAGCCTCCGGTGGAAGGCCCGGCTCCCGTCCACCGTCGGGCGCCGCGCGGGTGCGGGCGCCGGCCGGTGCGGCGGGCTGCGGACCTGGAAAGCGAGGAGGGCGGGCCGCGCACGCCGCGCGGCCGCCCCCCCCGGGAACCTGCTATCCGCCGCCCGCGGCGGCGCGGAACAGCATGGACGACGGCACCCGCCGGCGCCCCATGCCCGGGCCCTGGACGAACACCTCCATCACCATCGGCCCGTACGCGTTGTGGTAGCTCAGCACGTAGGGATGCAGGCCCGCCTTCAGCGCGATCATCCCCTCGTCCTCCGTCGTCGCCGGGCTCTGGCCCATCGACCAGAAGACGTTGCGGCCGCCGATCCAGAGCGCCACGCCGTCGTCCGAGCGCGCGCCGAAGGTGTAGACGCCGTCGCGCGGCACGCGGATCCACCCCGTGAAGCGGAAGCCGAACATCTCGTCGCGGTCGCGCGGCGCCAGGCTGAAGTTGGGGAGCGTTCCCGTCTTCGTGGGCGTCACGTCCCGGGGCTCGGCGTTCAGCCGCTCCAGCCGCCAGCGCACGGGCCAGCTCAGGCGGAAGACGGGCTCCGTCGTCGTGTCCGCATAGAAGGCGTAGTCCACCCCCGGCACCACGCGCGCTCCGGCGTCCGCAGCGAGTCCCGCGACCCTCCGATACTCCATCCGCGCCTCGGGCGCCGCCGTCGGCCGCCCACCGAGGAAGCCCCGCACCCGCACCACGGCATCGCGCCGCAGCGTCACCGGGCGGAAGAGGGGGCTCGACGCGGTGGGCGCGCTTCCATCCACCGTGTAGCGCAACTCCGTGGGCGTGCCCTGGTGCACGGTGACGCGGACGCTGTCCGTGAACTCGCCGTACTCCGGCAGGATCAGGGGAGCCAGGCCGCGGTTGACGGCGGCCGTGCGCTCCACGTCGAACTTGGTGACGGCGCGGTCGTAGGTGAGCAGGCCGTTCACCTCCGTCTCCACGTCCGTCATCTGCGTGTAGACGCCGGCGCTCATGCCGTGGGTGTCGCGCAGGCGCCACATCCGCCGGATCAGCAGGTCGTAGCGGTCGTTCATCTCGGCCTGCGACTTGTACGCGCCGCCGTAGCCCCAGTTGGCGTCGCTCTGGCGCCACAGGTGGCCCGGCACGGGGTAGCCCAGGCCGCCGAACTCGCCGTCCACCGTCGCCAGCGTGGCGGAGGGGACGAGCGCCTGCGGGCCCTGGTAGCGGTGCACGTCCACCAGGTCGCCCACGCCCGCGTGCTGCCACCCGCTGGCGTCGTTCACGATGCGGCTGGGGTCCAGCTCCTTCACCAGCGCCACCGTCCGCCGGGTGCCCTCGTCCGACCACTGGCCCCACTTCTCGTTGAAGGGCACCCAGGCAATGATGGACGGCGAGCTGTGCAGGTCGTCCATCATCGCGCGGAGGTCGGCCTCGAAGTAGCCGCGCGCTGCCGGGGTGTCGTTCCACCCGCTGGGCATGTCCTGCCAGACGGGGAGCCCGAGCCGGTCCGCCCAGTAGTACCAGCGCGCGGGCTCCACCTTGATGTGCTTGCGCGTCATGCCGTAGCCCAGGCGCTTCGTCATCTCGATGTCGCTGCGCAGCGCCCCGTCCGTGGGCGCCGTGTACAGCCCGTCGGGCCACCAGCCCTGGTCCAGCGGGCCCAGGAGGAAGACGGGCCGGCCGTTCAGGGTGATGCGGTTGAAGCCGCGCGCGTCCCTGCCGATCGCAACGGTCCGCATCCCGAAGTAGCTGTCGACGTGGTCCACCTCCGCCCCGTCGGCGGAGCGGAGGGTGACGCGCAGGTCGTAGAGAAACGGGTCGTCCGGACCCCACAGGCGGGGATTCGGGACGGGGATGCGGATCTCCGCGCCCACGGCTCCCGTCGCGCGGCCGACCTCGCGCCCGCCCGCCGTCGCCACCGCCTCCACCGTCTGCCCGGGCCGCGCGCCCCGGCCGCGGACCGTGAGGCGGACCGCCTTCCCGGCGACGTCCGGCGTCATGCGCAACGCGTCGATGCTGGCGGCGGGCACGGGCTCCAGCCACACCGTCTGCCAGATCCCGGTCACGGGGGTGTAGAAGATCCCCTCCGGGTTGCTCACCTGCTTGCCGCGCGGCTGCCCGAAGGTGTCCGTGGGATCGAAGACGGCGACGACCAGCTCCTGGTCGCCGTCGCCCCGGAGCGCGTCCGTCACGTCCACGGTGAAGGCGTCGTATCCCCCCGTGTGGTCCGCCACCTGGCGGCCGTTCACGAAGACGCGTGCGTGCCAGTCCACGGCCCCGAAGTGCAGGAGCTGCCGCTCGCCCGCCGCCGCGTTCGCGCGGAAGGTGCGCCGGTAGACGATGCGGTCGGCGTGCTTCATCACGCCGGACAGCGCGCTCTCGATGGGGAAGGGGACCAGCACCTGCTGCGGGAGCGTCTGGCCGAACGGCTGCGGAGCGGCGCTGTCGGTGACGAAGGCCAGCTGCCAGAGGCCGTTGAGGCTCTGCCAGCGCGGGCGCACCATCTGCGGGCGGGGGTACTCGGGCAGCACGTTCTCCGGCGTGACCTGCGCCGCCCAGCGCGTCATCAGCGGCCCCGCGGCGGCGTGCCACGCGGGGGGCGGGGGCACGGCCGGCGCGGCGGACACCGGGGCGGACGAGGGGGTGGGCTCCACGGGCGCGGGGGCGGGGGGAGCGCCGCAGGCGGTGCATGCGGCGGTGAGTGCGACCGCGAGGGAGGCTCGTGCCGTGCTCGTCATTCGGCTGCGGGCTGGGGTGGGTCGGCCGGCGGAGTTTCGGATCGGGTCGGGCGCTAGCGGGGAGCGGCCACCGTGTCGAGCCTCGCCGCCCTGTCCCTCGGGGCGGCCGCGGGCGGGCAGGTGGAGTCGCGCAGCACCAGCTCGGCCTCCACGATCACCTTCTGCGGCGGCAGCGCCTCGTGGCTCTCGATGTGGCGGATCAGCATCTGCGCCGCCGTGTGGGCCATCTGCACCTTGGGCACGCGCACCGTGCTGAGCCGCAGCTCCAGGTAGTCCAGGAGCTGCAGGTCGTCGAAGCCGATCACCGACACGTCGTGCGGCACCCGCAGCCCCAGCTCGCGCAGCGCCCGGCAGACGCCCAGCGCCACCAGGTCGTTGTAGCACGTCACCGCCGTGGGCCGGGCCGCGGCGGACACGTCCCCGAAGTACTGCAGGCCCGCGCGGTAGCCGTCCTCCATGTGGGCGCCCGCCGCCACCACGTCGTCGTCGGTGAAGATCACCCGCGAGCCGCTGCACGCCCGGCGCACGCCGTTCACCCGCTCGCTGCTGTGCGTGGAGTAGCCGGGCCCGGCGAAGTGGATGATTCGCGTGTGCCCCAGGCCGATCAGGTGCTCCGCCGCGCGGCGCGACGCGTCCACGTTGTCCACGTCCACCAGGCTGGCCGGCACCCCGCGGATCTCCTCCAGCAGCACGAAGGGAAAGTTGCGGCGCTTCAGCTCGAACAGGTGCGACAGGTCCGCCGTCTCGTCCAGCACGGGCGTCACGATCAGGCCGTCCACCTCCTTCGCCTGCAGAAGCTCCACCGCGCGGCGCTCGGCCTCGTACTCGCCCTCGGAGCTGACGACGAGCAGCGTGTATCCCGCCTCGTCCGCCGCGCCCCTGGCGCCCGTGACCAGCTCGCCGTAGTAGGGGTTGTCGATCTCCTTGATGATGAGGCCGATGCTGCGCCCCTTCGTTCCGGGAGCGCTCCTGGACGCCCCGCTGCGGCGGTAGTTGAGCTGCTCGATCACCGCCAGCACCCGGTCGCGCGTGGTGTCCTTCACCGTCCCGCTGTCGTTCATGACCGCGCTGACGGTGGCCTTGGAGACCCCGGCGATGCGCGCCACGTCGTTGATGGTCGGACGGTGGTTGGTCATGCGGCTCGGGTCGGCGGGCGGGGGCCGGGGATGGCGAGGGGGGGTCTGAATACGTCCCCCTCCACTGGCCTGACGGAATCGAGAAGCGAACGTGCTCGAACTCTGCTGAACCGGTTTGATGGGGTTCAGACTAGGCGGGCGGCCCCGGGCTGTCAAGCATCTTCTTCCGCCAAAACTCCGCGCCGCTGCTGGGAAATGGCGCTATCTCCGGATTTGGCCCGTCTTTGAACCAATTCAGGTCCGTCGCGGAACGGTGACGATGGGCGACGGTGGAATTCGCCGCTGGCCGAGATTCTTGACAGGGTAGGGAGCGGCGTGTAGTGTCCGAACTCATCCGAAACGGTTCAGAAGTTCAGATTGCCGTCGGCGGGAGCGACGGACGCGGCATCCTCCCCGCCGCGCGTCCACCTCGTCGTGCACGATCCCCTCACGCGGAACCGATCCCCCATGCGCCGACTTCGCCGCCGCCCCCTGCTGCACGCGCTGGCTCCCGCCCTGGCCCTGCTCACGCTGGCGGGCTGCCAGCGGAAGGACTCGGGCAAGTTCGTCGTGGGCTTCTCGCAGATGGAGAGCGACAACCCCTGGCGCATCGCCCAGACCAAGAGCCTGCGCGACGAGGCGGCCAAGCGCGGCTACCCGCTCGTGGTGACGGACGCGCAGGGGCAGACGGCCAAGCAGGTTTCGGACGTGGAGGACCTGATCGCCCGCCGCGTGAACCTCATCCTGCTCGCCCCGCGCGAGTTCGAGGGGCTGGCGCCCGCGCTCCAGTCCGCGAAGGCGGCGGGCATCCCCGTGATCCTGGTGGACCGCGAGGCGCAGGGCACGGCGGGGCAGGACTACGTCACCTTCCTGGGATCGAACTTCGTGGAGCAGGGCCGGCGCGCGGCGGACTGGCTGGCGAAGGCCACGAACGGCAGGGCCGGCATCGTGGAGCTGTCCGGCACCCCCGGCGCCTCGGTCGCGGCGGACCGGGCGCGCGGCTTCCGCGACGAGATCGCGAAGCACCCCGGGATGCAGGTCATCGCCTCGCAGACGGGCAACTTCGCCCGCGCCACGGGGCAGGCGGTGATGCAGAACATCCTGCAGTCCAAGGGGCGCGCCATCACGGCCGTGTACGCCCACAACGACGAGATGGCCCTGGGCGCCATCCAGGCAATCAAGGCCGCGGGGCTCAAGCCGGGCGTGGACATCCTGGTGGTGAGCATCGACGGCGAGCGCGCCGCGCTGGAGGCGGTGCAGCGCGGCGACCTGGGCGCCACGGTGGAGAGCAACCCGCGCTTCGGCCCGCTGGCGTTCGAGACCGTGGAGAAGGTGCGCCACAAGCAGCCCGTGCCCACCAAGCTGCTGATGACGGACCGCTTCTTCGACAGGAGCAACGCCGCCCGGTTCGTGGCCGAGGCCTACTGACCCCCGCCTCCGCCTCCGCCTTCGACGGCCCGCCCATGAGCGCCGACGCTTCGGTCGCCACGACGGACGCGCCCTTCCTGCGGATGGAGGGCATCACCAAGCGGTTCAGCGGCGTCACCGCGCTGGACGGGGTGGACTTCGCCCTCGTCCCCGGCGAGGTGCACGCGCTGGTGGGCGAGAACGGGGCGGGGAAGAGCACGCTGGTCAAGATCATGACCGGCGCCTACCGGCGGGACGGCGGGGAGATGTGGGTGGAGGGGCGCCCCGCCGGCTTCGCGACGCCCGCCGATGCCCAGGCCGCGGGGGTGGTGGCCGTGCACCAGGAGATCCACATCCTGGGATTCCGCACGGTGGCCGAGAACGTCTTCCTGGGCCGTGAGCCGCGCCGGTGGGGGGTGATCGACTGGCGGCGGATGAACGACGACACGGCGCGGCTGATGGCCGAGCTGGGGCTGGACCTGGACCCCCGTGCCGCCCTGGGCACGCTCAGCACCGCCCGCCAGCAGATGGTCGCCATCGCGCGCGGCGTGTCGCTGGGCGCGAAGGTGCTGGTGCTGGACGAGCCCACCAGCTCGCTGGCCGAGCGCGAGGTGGCCATCCTGTACGCCCTCATCCGCCGCCTGCAGGCGCAGGGCACGGCCATCGTCTACATCAGCCACCGCTTCGACGAGCTGTACGCCGTGTGCGACCGCGTGACGGTGCTGCGCGACGGCAAGCTGGTGGGAACGCGCGCGCTCGCCGGGCTGGAGCGGCTGGACCTCGTGTGCCAGATGCTGGGCAAGTCGCGCGAGGAGATGCAGGCGGGCGACGCCGGCTTCGCGCCCGACGCGCCGGCCTCTGCGGACGAGCCGCTGCTGCACGCGGACGGGCTGCGGCGGGGCACGCGGCTGCGCGGGGTGAACGTGGAGGTGCGGCGGGGCGAGATCGTGGGCCTGGCGGGCCTACTCGGCTCCGGCCGCACGGAGACGGCGCGCGCCCTCTTCGGCGCGGACCCGGCGGAGGGCGGCAGCATCCGCCTGAAGGGGAAGGCCATCGAGCCCCGCTCGCCCGACGACGGCATCGCGGCGGGCATCGCCTTCCTGTCCGAGGACCGCAAGGCCGAGGGCATCATCCCCGAGCTGTCCGTGGGCGAGAACCTGACGCTCGCCGCCCTGCCGACGCTGACGCGGTTCGGCATCGTATCGCGCGCGAAGCAGCAGGCGCTGGTGGAGCGCTACATGACGCGGCTGGGCATCAAGGCCAGCAGCTCGCAGCAGAAGATCCGCGAGCTGTCCGGCGGCAACCAGCAGAAGGTGCTGCTGGCCCGCTGGCTCTGCACCGATCCCGAGCTGCTGATCGTGGACGAGCCCACCCGCGGCATCGACATCGGGGCCCGCGGCGAGATCCAGGCGCTGGTGAACGAGCTGGCGGCGGGCGGGATGGGCGTGCTGATGATCTCGTCCGACCTGGAGGAGCTGGTGGAGGGAAGCAGCCGCGTGGTCGTGCTGCGCGACGGCGAGGACGTGGCCCGCCTGGCCCGCGGCGAGGTCACGCAGGACTCCATCATCCGCGCGATGGCGGGGGGGAGCGCGACGGCGGCGGTGGCGTCGGCGGTGACGCCGGCGTCCGCGTCCGACGAGCCTTCCGCGCCGGCGGCGGAGGTGGGGGCGTGAGGGGGGATCAGGTGGGACGGGCGGTTGAAGCCACGGCCCCGACCGCACGAAGCCTCCCTGCGGAGGCTGGCTCCGCGCCGGATCGGACTCCGCACGGGACGCATGTGGTGGTGGCGCGGCGAGGGCGGCGGCGCGTGGGCGGGCGTTTCGGGTGTGGACGGGCCTTCTCCGGCGGGGTGAGATGAGCGAGACGACGTTGGCGGCCGTTCCGCGCGCGGGGCGGCGGCGCCTTCGGCTTTCCGGCCCCACGGCGGGGGCGGCGATCGCGCTGGGGGTGCTGGTGGGGGCCAACGCGCTGCTCACGCCCAACTTCGCCAGCGCGGGAAACCTGTGGAACGTGCTGCTGCAGGTGTCCACCGTGCTGCTGGTGGCGGTCGGGATGACGCTGGTGATCTCCACCGGCGGCGTGGACCTGTCCGTGGGCTCGGTGATGGCCATCGCAGGCGCGGTGGCCGCGACGACGCTGGACCGCGGCATTCCCGTGGCGATCGCCGCGGGGCTGGGCGCGGCGGCGGTGGTCGGTTTGCTGAACGGGGTGCTCATCGCGCGCTTCCGCATCCAGCCCATCGTGGTGACGCTGGCGACGCTCATCGGCGGGCGCGGGATCGCGCAGGTGCTGAGCAACGACGGCGAGCTCGTGCCCATCGACAACCCGTCGTTCGAGTTCCTGGGCAAGGGGCACCTGGGCCCGTTTCCCACGCAGGTGGTGGTGGCGATCGTGGCGGTGGCGCTCGGCGCCTTCCTGCTGCGCGCGACGCCGTTCGGGCGCTACGTCCTGGCCGCCGGCGGCAACCCCGCGGCGGCGCGGCTGGCCGGCGTGCCCGTGTGGCGCACGATCATCACCGTCTACGTGCTGAGCGCGCTGCTGGCGGGCATGGCGGGGCTGGTGGAGGCGGCCAAGCTGGGCGCCAGCGACGCCGCCAAGATCGGCCTGAACGTGGAGCTGGACGCCATCGCCGCGGTCGTCGTGGGAGGCACGGCGCTGGCCGGCGGCCGGGCGACGGTGTTCGGCACCGTGATCGGCGCGCTCATCATGCAGGTGATCGCCACCAGCTTCAACATGCTGCTGGTGCCGTACGCGTGGTCGCTGGCGCTCAAGGCGGGCATCATCCTCTTCGCCGTCTACCTCCAGCGTCCCCGCCGGGTGTGAGCCGATGACGACCACCAGCGCCACCGCCACCCCGGCCGCCCCGCGCGGCACCCCGGCCGCCGCGCCCTCCGCACGCCGGGGTGCGCGCGCCGCCGCCCTGGTGCAGCGCCACGGGACGCTCATCGCCCTGCTGGCCGTCTGCGCGTTCGGCGCCATCCGCTATCCCGAGTTCGCCACCCCCGAGAACCTGCTCAACGTGCTGCGGCAGAACAGCATGCTGGGCCTGGTGGCGCTGGGGATGACCTTCGTGATCCTCACCGGCGGCATCGACCTGTCCGTCGGGTCGCTGCTGGCCGTGGGCGGCGTGGTGGCGGCGCGGCTCTCCCCGTACGGCACCCTCGCCGCGGTGGCGGGCGGCGTGGGCGCGGCGGCGGCCCTCGGGCTCGTCAACGGCGCCGTCGTGGCGAAGGCGCGCATCCAGCCCTTCATCGTCACGCTGGCCATGATGATCGCGGCCCGCGGCGCGGCGCTGGGCGCCACCGGCGAGCAGTCCGTGCGCGTCGATGCCGGCGCCACCGGGTTCGCGGCGCTGGGGCGCGGGTACACGCCCATCGTCCTGCTCGTCGTCGCGTACGCCACCGGATGGGCGGCGCTTCGCTACACGCGCTTCGGGCGGTACGTGTTCGCGGTGGGCGACAACGAGGAGGCCGCCAAGCTCATGGGCCTCAAGGTGGACCGCGTGACGCTGGGCACCTACGCGCTGAGCGGGGCGCTCGCCGGACTGGCGGGCATCATCCTGGCCGCGCGCCTGGGCGCCGGACAGCCGGTGGCGGGCACGGGATGGGAGCTGGATGCCATCGCCGCCGTGGTCGTGGGCGGCACGCTGCTCACCGGCGGCCAGGGCGGCGCGGGATCGACGCTGCTGGGCGCGCTGCTGCTGGGCGTCACATTCAACCTGTTCAACCTGGAGGGCAGCATCACCCCGTGGTGGCAGTGGGTGCTTCGCGGCGGCTTCCTCCTCGGCGTCGTCGTCGTCCAGAACCGGCTGCAGGGAAAGGTGCGGCGTGATGGCTGATCCGCCTCCGTCTCCCGGCCGGTCCGCCGGGGACATGCTCACGACCACGACGCCCCCGGTGGACCTGTCGTGGACCGCCGCCGCCCCGCCCGTCTACCGGTCGCGCGGCGGCGAGCCCTTGCCGGACGGTGCCGGCGCTTCCGAGGTCGCGTCCGAAGACGGCCGGGGGGATTCGGACGTGTCCCAGCCGGTAGCCTCGGTGGGGTCCGCGAAGCCGATCGATCCATCCGACGAAACGGCGCAGTCCGTCGATGCCACGTCCGAGCGGAACGAACCGGCGTCATCCGTCGACCTGTCCCGCTCCGCGATCTCCTCCGCATCGGCGAGCGCGGACGGTGATGCGGCGGCGCGCGGACGGACGGATGACGCAGTTCCGGCGACGGCTCCCGCGGCGCGAGGCGCGGCCGACGAGATGCTGCGCGAGCAGCCGCACCGGCGGCTGAATCCGCTCACGGGCGAATGGGTGCTGGTGTCGCCGCATCGCGCGAAGCGGCCGTGGCAGGGGCGCGTGGAGCCGCTGGCGCCCGTGCATCGCCCGGCGCACGATCCCACCTGCTACCTGTGCCCCGGCAACGAGCGCGCGGGCGGCGAGCGCAACCCGGAGTACACCGGCACCTTTGTGTTCGACAACGACTTCGCGGCGCTGCGGCCTGGGTCGCCGGACGGCGCGGCGGCGGATGTGGACGTGGACGGCCTGCTGGTGGCGCGCGCCGAGACGGGCATCTGCCGGGTCATCTGCTTCTCGCCGCGGCACGACCTGTCGCTGCCGGACATGGAGCCGGCGGCCATCCGCGGCGTGGTGGACGTGTGGGCGGAGGAGTACGCCCGCCTGGGCAGCCGGCCCGACATCGGGCACGTGCAGGTCTTCGAGAACAAGGGCGAGGCGATGGGATGCAGCAACCCGCATCCCCACGGCCAGATCTGGGCGCAGGCCTCCGTTCCGCTCATCGCCGCGCGCGAGACGGCGCGCATGGAGGCGCATCACGCCCGCCACCGCCGCACGCTGCTCAGCGACTACCTGCGCCTGGAGCTGGCGGCCGGCGAGCGCATCGTCCTGGCGAACGACGGCTTCGTGGCCCTGGTCCCCTTCTGGGCCGTCTGGCCGTTCGAGACGCTGGTGGTCAGCCGCCGGCCGGTGCCGAGCCTCGCCGAGCTGGGCGACGCCGGGCGCGATGCCCTGGCGGACGTGGTGAAGCGGCTCACGGTGCGCTACGATCACCTGTTCGGCATCTCCTTTCCGTACTCCGCCGGCCTCCACCAGGCGCCCACGGACGGGCGGCCCCATCCGGAGTGGCACCTGCACATGCACTTCCTTCCGCCCCTGCTGCGCTCGGCCACCGTGCGCAAGTTCATGGTGGGCTACGAGATGCTGGGCGAGCCGCAGCGCGACGCGACCCCCGAGTCCGCCGCCGAGCGCCTGCGCGCCCTGCCCGACGTGCGCGCCGCCGGAGGTGCCGCGTGAGGGTGCTGGTCACCGGCGGCGCCGGGTACATCGGCAGCGTGGCCGCCGCGCAGCTCGTCGCCGAGGGCCACGACGTGGTCGTGCTCGACAGCTTCTACCAGGGCCACCGCGCAGCCATCCCTGCCGGCGCGCGGCTCGTGGTGGCGGACCTCGCCGACCACGGCGCGGTGGACGCGGCGATCGCGGAGCACCGGCCGGAGGGCATCATGCACTTCGCCTCGCACACGCTGGTGGGCGAGAGCATGCAGAAACCCTTCCTGTACCTGGGCGAGAACGTGCGCTGCGGGCTCAACCTGCTGGAGAGCGCGGCCAAGCACGGCGTGGGGCGATTCATCCTGTCGTCGACGGCCAACCTGTTCGGCCTGCCGGAGCGGGTGCCCATCGACGAAGGCGCGGCCATCGAGCCGGGCAGCCCCTACGGCGAGGGCAAGTTCATCCTGGAGCGCATGCTGCGCTGGATCGACGAGTGCTTCGGGATGCGCTTCGCCGCGCTGCGCTACTTCAACGCGGCGGGGGCGCTGTCGCCGGATCTGGGCGAGGACCACGACCCCGAGACGCACCTGATCCCCCTGGTCCTGCAGGTGGCGCTGGGCCAGCGCGAGCACGTCACCATCTACGGCGACGACTGGCCCACGCCCGATGGCACCTGCGTGCGCGACTACGTGCACGTGAGCGACCTGGCGAGCGCGCACCTGCTTGCGCTGCACGCGCTGGACGGCGGCAGCCGCACCTACAACCTGGGCAACGGCCGCGGCTTCAGCGTGCGCCAGGTGATCGAGACGGCGCGCGAGGTGACGGGCCACCCCATCCCCGCCGTCGTGGGCCCGCGCCGCCCGGGAGACCCCGCCGTGCTGGTGGCCGCCGGCGACCGCATCCGCGCCGAGCTTGGCTGGGCGCCCCGCTTCGGCGACCTTCGGCAGATCATCGCAAGCGCCTGGGAGTGGCATCGCAAGCATCCGAACGGTTTCGGGGACGCGGGCACCGCGCCGGTCGATTCGACGGATGCCGGTCGTACGGCGGATTCCGCCGTGTCCAAGGATTCGGCGGATTCGACGGGCTCCGCGGACGGGCGGGGGGCGGGCGGATGAGCGCGGGAGAGGCCATCGGGCCGGCGGTGCTGCGGGAGTTCGAGGCGCGCTTCGGGGGGGGGCCCACGTGGGTGGCGCGCGCGCCGGGGCGCGTGAACCTGATCGGCGAGCACACCGACTACAACGACGGCTTCGTGCTGCCCATGGCCATCGACCGCGAGGTGCGCATCGCCCTGCGCCCGCGGGCCGACCGCCGCGTGGTGCTGCACTCGCTGGACTTCGGCGAGACGCGCACGGTGGAGCTGGACGCCATGGTCCGCAGCGGCGAGGACTGGATCGAGTACGTGCAGGGCGTGGCGTGGGCGCTCCACAAGAAGACGCGCCTGTGCGGATGGGAGGGCGTGACGGCGGGCGACGTGCCCATCGGCGCCGGGCTGTCGTCCAGCGCGGCGCTGGAGCTGGCCGCGGCGCGCGCCTTCTCGGCGGTGTGCGGCTTCGAGTGGGAGGCGCGCGAGATGGCGCTCACGGCGCAGCGGGCCGAGAACGCCTGGGTGGGCGTCAACTGCGGCATCATGGACCAGATGATCTCGGCCGCCGGCGAGGCGGGCCACGCCCTGCTCATCGACTGCCGCTCGCTCCGGACGAGCCCCGTGCCGCTGCCGCCGGGCACCGCCGTGGTGATCCTGGACACCGCCACCCGGCGCGGTCTGGTGGACTCGGCCTACAACGAGCGCCGCGGCATGTGCGAGGCCGCCGCAGGTTTCTTTCGGGTGCCCGCCCTCCGCGACGTGAGCGTGGCCGCGTTCCAGGCCCGGGCGGCGGAGATGGACCCGGTCATGCGCCGCCGCGCGCGCCACGTGGTCACCGAGATCGACCGCACCCTGCGCGCGGCGCGGGCGCTGGAGGCCGGGGATGCTGCCGAGGTGGGGCGGCTGATGGACGAGAGCCATGCCAGCCTTCGCGACGACTTCGAGGTGTCGCGCGGCGAGCTGGACGCCATCGTCGGCATCGCGCGCGAGCACCCCGCCTGCCACGGCGCGCGCATGACGGGCGCCGGCTTCGGCGGGTGCGCCGTCGCCCTCGTGCGCGCCGACGCCGCGGACGACTTCGCCGCCACCGTCGCGCAGCGCTACGACGCGGCCACGGGGCTCCGCGCCCGCGTCTACGTCTGCGCCGCGTCCCAGGGCGCCACCGTGGAGGTGGTCGCCTCGCATCCAGCCGCCGTCTGACGGGGGCGCGCGTCGCTCGTTGCCCATCGACGGATTCGTCGGACGACCCTTGTTCCGCCGCAGATCGGTCTGGTCGAACGGCGGAGCGTCCGCGCTGAACGAACTCGGAAGGAGGACTGCGTGAGCACGATTCTCGAAGACCATCCGGAGATCGCCGCCGCGCCGGAAGAGGCGCACGCCTACGATGTGGCCACCATCCTGGGCGCGCTGTACGGGGACGGCATCCTGGGGATGAAGGGCGCCTTCCCGCGCGAGTGGGCGGAGCGGATGCGCGAGGACATCGACGCGCTGTTCGCCGACGCCCTCTCGCGTCCCGGCGGCGCCGTGGGGCGCGGGCCCCGGCGCTGGTACGTGGAGATCCACCCCGAGCGCATGCGCGGCTTCGTGGACCTGGCGACCCACCCGTGGGTGGTGGCCGTCTGCACCGCCGTGCTGGGGCCCGAGTACCGCATCGTGGAGATCGGCTTCGACGTGCCCGGCCCCGGCGCCGTGGACCAGCCCTGGCACCGCGACTTTCCCGCGCCGGAGGACACCACCGTCGGCCGCCGCCTCAACTCCCTGGCGTTCAACCTCACCGCCGTGGACGTGTTCGAGGACATGGGGCCGTTCGAGATCGCGCCCGGCACGCAGTGGGACGGCGCGGACGGATTCCAGCACGAGATGTTTCCGCCGAAGTCGTTCTACCCGCGCTACCAGGCCCGCGCCCAGCGCAAGATGCCGAGGATGGGCGACGCCTCCGTGCGCTCCGCCCTCACCATCCACCGCGGCACCGCCAACCGGTCGGACAAGTCGCGGCCCGTCCTCGTCCTGGGCGTCGACTCGCCGACGGCCGACAACGCCGAGCGCCACGACCTGCAGTTCACCCGCGCCTACTACGACGCGCTGCCAGGCGAGTTGAAGGCGCATCTCACCTGCCGCGTGGTCGACGAGCTGCAGCCCATCGTCCAGGGCCACACCATCGAGGGCCTGATGATGGGCGAAGCCTGATCGTCCGTCGCACGCCTCGACCGAAGGTCGATGTCGATGCACCCCCGGCTCGCTCGCCGGGGGTGCCGTCGTTTCACCCCCGCGGCAGCGTCGTCGATGCGAGGATCGGCGGCGGGCTCCGGCCAGGGGGGAGGAGAAATCGGCCGATCTCCGTTATCTTTCAGCAAATCCCGCTGATCGCCGAACGATCCGGGTGCCGGAAGGGGCGCGCTGCGCCTTCGGTCTGCCCGGCCTGTGGCATATCACACGATCGACGACAATCGGGGTCTCTGCATGATATCGGTATCCAACCTCTCCAAGGAGTTCGGCGACCGCGTGCTCTTCGCGGACGCGTCGTTCCAGCTCAACCCCGGCCAGCGCTACGGCATCGTGGGCGCCAACGGGTGCGGCAAGACCACGCTCCTCAACATCCTGAGCGGCGACGCGCCGTCCAGCGCGGGGGTGGTGTCCGTCGCCAAGTCGCTGCGGCTGGGCGTTCTGCGCCAGGACCAGTTCCTGTACGAGCACCAGCAGGTGCTGGAGGTGGCGCTCATGGGCAACCCCGAGCTCTGGGAGGCCATGGTCGCCAAGGAGGAGCTGCTGGCCCAGGCGCACGTGCACTTCGACGCCGACCGCTTCTCGGAGCTGGAGGAGACGGTACAGCGCCACGACGGCTACACGGCCGAGGCGCGCGCCGCCACCATCCTGGAGGGCCTGGGCCTCCCCGCCGAGGTGCACCGCCAGCCGCTGTCCACCCTGTCCGGCGGCTTCAAGCTGCGCGTGCTGCTGGCGCAGGTGCTGGCCGGCGCGCCCGACGTGCTCCTGCTGGACGAGCCCACGAACCACCTGGACATCCTCTCCATCCGCTGGCTGGAGAAGTTCCTGCACGAGTTCGAGGGCCCCGTCGCCGTCATCTCGCACGACCACCGCTTCCTGGACAACGTGTCCACGGGCATCCTGGACGTGGACTACCGCACCGTCACGCTCTACCACGGGAACTACACCGACTTCCTGGCCCAGAAGCAGGGCGATCGCGACCGCAAGGAGAAGGAGATCGAGGGGCGCCAGAAGGAGATCGCGCAGCAGCAGCAGTTCGTGGACCGCTTCAAGGCCAAGGCCAGCAAGGCCCGCCAGGCGCAGAGCAAGCTGCGCCAGATCGAGAAGAAGATCGACGAGCTGGAGGAGCTGCCGGGAAGCTCGCGCCGCTATCCCAAGTTCCGCTTCGTGCAGCGGCGCCCCAGCGGCAAGGAGGTGCTCAAGATCAAGGGCGTGAAGAAGGCCTTCGGCGACCGCGAGGTGCTGCCCGGCGTGGACCTGGTGCTGGAGCGCGGCGACCGGCTGGTCATCATGGGTCCCAACGGCATCGGCAAGTCCACCCTGCTCAAGATCGCCATGGGCGAGCTGCAGCCCGACACGGGCTCGGTGGAGTGGGGCTACGAGACGCGCCCCGGCTACTTCGCCCAGGACCACCACGAGCAGCTCGAGGACTCGGGGCGCACGGCCGAGCAGTGGCTGTGGGACTTCTGCCCCAGCAAGGACCGCGGCTTCGTGCGCGGGCACCTGGGCATGATGCTCTTCTCCGGCGACGACGGCGAGAAGCGCCTGAGCGCGCTGTCCGGAGGCGAGGCCGCGCGCCTGGTGTTCAGCCGCCTGGCCCTGGAGCAGCCCAACGTGCTGGTGCTGGACGAGCCCACCAACCACCTGGACCTCGAGTCCATCGAGGCGCTGGTGGCGGGGCTCCAGAACTACGACGGCACGCTGATCCTGGTGAGCCACGACCGCTGGTTCGTGGGCCAGCTCGCCACGCGCGTGGTGGAGATCGGCCGCGGCGGCATCCGCGACTTCCGCGGCACCTACGAGGAGTACGTGCACTCCTGCGGCGACGACCACCTGGACGCCGACACCGTCGTCCTCAAGGCCCGCCGCGAGGACAGGAAGGGCCGCCGCAAGGTCGCCGCGGGATGATCCTCCGCCGGCCCCGATCGCTCCGCGGGTGAGGCCGCCCGCGCAACCGTGTAGGCCGACGTCCTCCCAGCCGAGAGCGAGGGAGCCGCGGACGCTTCCTGCGTTCGGCGGATGACCGGCGCCGATGCCCTTGCCCTCCTGCGCGCCGCCATCCCCTCGGCGGAGGGCGAGACGTGGGCCGACCTCGGCGCGGGCGGCGGCGTCTTCACGCGGGCGCTGGCGTCGCTGGTCGGCGCGGGCGGCCGAGTGTACGCGGTGGATTCGGACGCGGCATCGATCGCCCGCCTCCGCGCATCGATCACCGGAGGTTCAGCCGCGGCGGTGGTCGACATGCTTCACGCGGACGTCACGCAGCCGCTCGGCCTCCCGCCGCTCGACGGCGTGGTGATGGCCAACGTGCTGCACTTCGTCCGCGACGCGGGGGAGGTGCTGACGCGGATCGTCTCGCAGCTCCGCCCCGGCGGCCGCGTCGTGGTGATCGAGTACGAAGGGCGCCGGCCCACCCGCTGGGTGCCGTCTCCCCTTCCGGCGGAACGGCTCGCATCGCTGGCGGCCACCGCAGGTCTGACGATGCCGCACGTGGTCGCCACACGGCCCTCCGCGTTCGGCGGACGGCTGTACGTCGCCACCTCGGTCCGACATCGGTAGGCGAGCCGGGGGAGACCGGTCCCGCGGCGGAAACGCTTGCGCGCATTGCGGTCCCTGGCTCGCAGGACGCGCGGCGGAGCGTCCGCTGGGGCAGGGACGGAGGGGGATCGAAGCCCCGCGCGAGGGACGGCCGGGCTCCGGTTGACACGCCGTCGCCCCGTTCGCTACCTTTACCCGCTTACGCCATGCGCGGACGCCACTTGGGTGTCCGCCCGCCGCGGGGGCCCGCTCCCGCCGCCGGCGCGCGGCCCCTTCCCGCGGGGCGCCGCGTGCGCGCGCGTCGTACAACCCAGGCCACGGCGGCCCCACCGCCGGCTCGCGCCGCAACGCCCGACCCGAGGAATTCATGGCATCGTCCGTCGCCTCCCGCACCCCCCGCGCGCACGCGCCCATCGACAACGACGATGCGGTGATGGCCCGCGCCGTCGCGTTCGCGTCGTGGGCGCGCACCAACGCGCGGATCCTCACGACGGCAACCGGGCTCGTGCTCGTGGCTGCGGCGGGGTACATGTACTACCGCTACTACGAGTCGCACCGCGAGGGCCGGGCCGGCGCGGAGTTCCTGATGGTGGCGGCCGAGGCGCGCAACGGGGGCAATGAGGCGGTGGTGTCGCGCGACCTGGACAACTTCTACCACAAGTTCGACGGCACCGTCGAGGCCGACCAGGCCCGCCTGCTGCTGGGCCAGATCAAGCTCAAGAACAACCAGCCCAAGGCCGCGCTGCCGCTGTTCGATGCCGTGGGCGGCCACCGCTCGCCGCTCCGCGTGCAGGGGATGATGCTGGCCGGCGCCACCAAGGCCGCCTCCGGCGACCTGAACGGCGCCGCCGTGACGCTGCGCTCCGCCGCCGACCAGGCCAAGCTGGCCTACGAGAAGAACCAGGCGCTGCGCCAGCTCGCGCTGGTGCAGGAGCAGAAGGGCGACTGGCCCGGTGCCGTGGCCACCTGGCAGCAGCTGGTGGACGCCACCGAGAAGGGCTCGCCGGAACGAGGCGAGACGGAGATGCGGCTGGGCGAGGCGCAGGCGCACGTGCCCGCCGCCAGGTAGGCCGCATGGGACGGATGGAGCATCTCGGCCGCGAGGAACGGTGACCGCCCTCGCGGCCGTCCTGTTGGAGTGGCCCTACCCCCACGTGGACCCGGTGCTGGTGCACGTCGCCGGCCCCCTCGACGTGCGGTGGTACGGCCTGGGATACCTGGCCGGGTTCGCCGTCGCGTGGCTCGTGCTGCGGCGCCTGGCGCGCTCCGGGTTCCTGCGCGTCTCGGAAGAGGCCGTCGGCGACCTCATCTTCGCGCTCGTGCTGGGCGTGATCCTGGGCGGGCGCATCGGCTACATCCTCTTCTACAGCCTGCCCTCGACCCTCTCCAACCCGAGCGAAGCGCTCAAGATCTGGCAGGGCGGCCTCTCCTTCCACGGCGGGCTGCTGGGGGTGATGGCGGCGGCGTGGTGGTTCACGCGCAAGCACAAGGTGGGCTGGCTGCACCTGTGCGACGGGCTGTCGCTGGCGGTGCCGTTCGGCATCTTCTTCGTGCGCATCGCCAACTTCGTGAACGGCGAGCTGTTCGGCCGCGTCGCGCCCGCCTCCGTGCCGTGGGCCATGCGCTTTCCCACGGATCCCGTCGCGCAGCACCTGCTGGGCGCCGACACCGTGCAGGCCATCCGCGGCCGCGAGCAGATCGTGAACGCCGCGTACCGCTCCGGGCTGTGGGACCAGATCCGGGGCCAGGTGCCGCTCCGGCACCCGTCGCAGCTCTACGAGGCGGGGATGGAAGGCCTGCTCCTGGGCCTGGTGCTCTGGACGGTGTACCTGTGGACGAGGCGCACCGGCCGCACCTTGGGGACCGGCGCGTACTGCGGCATCTTCGCGCTGGGATACGGCATCGTCCGCATCATCGGCGAGCTGTTCCGGCAGCCCGACGCGCAGTTCCGCAGCGCCACGAACCCGCTCGGCACCGTGCTGGGGCCCCTGACGATGGGCCAGACGCTCAGCTCCGTGATGGTCATCGGCGGCATCTTCCTGCTGGTGCGCGCCCACCGCCGCGGCCCCGACCAGCCGCACGCGCCGTCGCCGGCCGACGCGGCCGCGGTCTGACGCCGGCGGAAGCGCATCGACGGACCGAGCTGGATGGAGGACGGGGGGCGCGCTGCGGTGCGCCCCTTCGCGCGTCCGCGACCCCAAGCCGTTGCGGACGCGGTCGATGCGGGGCGCCCGCGAAGGCTTGCGCAGGCCCGCGGGCTTGGGCATCGTTGACGCCTGGCGCGGCGGTCACGGCTGGGGCACGACGACACACAACCGGACGGCAGGCATGGGGGCAGGGCACCACCACCACCACGGGCACGCGCACGGCCACTCGCACGGAGTGGGCGCACAGAACGTACGCCGGCTGACCATCACGCTGGTGCTGGCGGCGCTGTACATGGTGGCCGAGGCGGTGGGCGGCTGGCTGGCGCACTCGCTGGCGCTGCTGGCGGACGCCGGCCACATGCTGTCCGACGTGGCCGCGCTGGGCCTGTCGCTGTTCGCCATGCGCATCGCGCAGAAGCCGCCCACACCGCAGCGCACGTACGGCTTCTACCGCACCGAGATCCTGGCCGCGCTGGCCAACGCATCCACGCTCATCGCCATCTCCATCTGGATCTTCGTGGAGGCGTACCACCGCTTCCGCCACCCGGGGCCGGTGGGCGGCGTGGTGATGGTGGCGGTCTCGCTGGGTGGGCTGGCCGTGAACCTGGCCGCCATGCGCATCCTGCACGGCGGGCGCGAGGAGAGCCTGAACGTGCGCGGCGTCTGGCTGCACTTCATGACGGACGCGCTGGGGTGCGTGGGCGGGATGGTGGGCGGCGGGCTCGTGTGGGCGCTCGGGTGGACGTGGGCCGACCCGCTCATCTCCGTGCTGATCGGGGTGCTGGTGATCTACTCCTCCTGGGCGCTGATGAAGGAGAGCGTGGCCGTGCTGCTGGAAGGCACGCCGCCGCACATCGACGTGGGCCAGGTGCGCGACGCCATCCTGCAGGTGGACGGCGTCTGCGGCGTGCACGACCTGCACGTGTGGACCATCACCAGCGGGATGGAGGCCATGAGCGGCCACGTGGTGCTGGCGCAGGACGAGGACGAGCGCTCGCGCGGCACCATCCTGTCGCAGCTCCAGGCCGAGATGCACCGCCGCTTCGGCCTGCACCACCTCACCATCCAGATCGAGCCCGCCGACTTCGCCTCGTCCCGCTGCGCCGAGCAGCACTGCCGATGACGCGGCGTCCTCCGCCCGGCGTCCCGACCGACGCAGGTCCGTCGATGGCGGAGCCGGTCACCCGCGCGACTCGCGGTAAATTCTGATCCGCAGCTCGCGGCGGGGTGGACACCCCGTTAGTCAGTGACGCACGCAGCGCGTCAGGAACTCCGTCCAGACCCATACGTGATCGGTGAGTCCGAGCGCCATCGCGGGAGAGCGATGCTGATACGTACGCCCATCCCGGAGCCCCGCCTGCTTGACCCGCAATGCCCGATGCGGCCGCATCCAGCTCTCCTCGAACAGACTCAGCGTCACGGCTGCATCCCACGTCGCGCTCCGCTTCGCAAAGGCGTGCGTCTTCCGCGTCAGGCAACTCAGCCGGTCACGCAGCACGCCGTTGCGCCGCTCGATGCGCACCGTGTGCATGCGGGCCGGCTTCGGTCCGAAGCAATGCCGTACACGCACGTCCACGATCCGCCTCCCCTTCCGCCTCTTGATCACCTGCGTGAGCCCCACGCCCGGCGTCGTCTCCAGCCGCGGCCGTCCGGCACGCCCGCTCCGCACCGGGTCGCGGTAGACCTGCTTCACCCACTTCTCGTAACTGCCGCTGCCGTCGCTCACCCACACGATCCCGCGGCGTCGCGCCGTACGTGCCCGCGTCCGTTCCACCCACTGCGGGCGCCGCCTCCTCCTCGCTCGACCCGAAGCCCCACGCCACCACGAACCGGCTCTCCCGCTCCTGGCTCAGGCACCCCCAGCGCGGGCCGCACTCCACTGCTTCGCCCACCCCTTGTTCCTCCCCTGGCCCCTCTGGAGCGCTCGACTCCCGTTTCCGACGAACGACCAGAAGGCGTCGACCTCCACCTCGTCCAGCTCCACCTCCTTCACCAGCACCCCGGTCAGCTCCTCCGCATGCGAGCCCGCCAGGCGCAGCCACCTCCCGATCGTCTCGTACTTGTGCCCGCTGATCTCTTCCGCCGCCTGCAGGCTCCCGCGGCGCATCACGATCAGGAGCGTCCGCGCGATCTCCTCCACCGAGGTGTGCAGCCGGTACAGCGGCGTCCCGTGCGTTGGGCCGAAGCTCTTCCCACACCCCCGGCACTGCATGCGCGCGTGGCCCCGGCTGCTCCCGTTCTTCCGCACCGACGTGCTTCCGCAGTGCGGGCACGGATCCCTTGCTTCCCCTTGGCGGCTCCCCATTCTCTTCTCCCGGTCAGGATTCCAATCCCTTCCCCATCCCCGAATGATACACTCTACAAAGTCAATGATAAAGGGAGTGACCACCCGAGTTCCACCCGGGCCATGAAAAGATCCCCGTGCCTCGCTGCGGCAAGGCACGGGGATCGTCGTTCGTTGGGAGTCGCCTGGCGGCTCAAGCCGCAGCGCTGCGGCTACGGCCTCCGCCGGTGGACCGCAGACCTTGCCCGGGCGCGACGGGTGCACCTTGCTTTCCAGGCCGTAGAACTTGCAGAAGCCCATGATGCCAGCGATTGGGGTCAACGGAGCTGTCCGTGCTCGGCACCCGGGTGCGCGGCTCGGCGTGCCCGCGACGTCTGCCCGCCTCCATGCCGACCAAAATGCCGCACGATTCGGAACGGGCCGCGGGAGCAGAAGTCGATCATCTTTCGATCATGCCCGATCAGAGATCCGTGTTACGCGACACTATTGACGACTCCTTATAAACGGTTAATTTGAGATACAATCCGAGAAAGGGGGGGGGATCATGCACGCGCAAGTCGGATGTTGGAAGGCACCTTACTCCAACCAGTCCATCGCTTCCTTCGGGCCCTGGCAGGAAGCCAAGCCCGCCAATGGAGACATCCTTCTCATCCGGACGTATCCCGTTCCTTTCCCTCCGGCCCTGAACGAGGTCGGCAGCATTTCCCTGCCGGAGCTGGTGAAGGAGCTACGTAGCCGGTTCCCGGGGTCGCCCGTGGCCGTGTGGATCGCTGATGGACCACCCGAGTGCGTGATCGACCTAGTCCGCGCTGCCACCTCGGCCAGCGTCCGGGCGATCCTTGGCGGCCAGGCCGCCGACGCGGACCGCCTGCGTGAGGAGCTCACGTATCCGCAGGGTCTGAGCACCTTCGTCATGCGCTGGGCGTCCGATGCGGGCTACCTTCCGCCGGGCACGGTGCAGCAGGAGGTGCACGCCCTGCTAGACGCGCCGCCGAACGTGCGCACACTCCAGCGACTCGCCATCAACCGGCACGAGGCCGCCCGCACCTGGCGGGGCCGCCTCCAGCAGTTCGGCCTTCCCACGCCCCGCGCTTGGCTGGGGCTGTCGCACGCGCTCCACATTGCGTTCTTCATGCAGCGCAACTCCACCGAGTCGCTCCAGACGCTGAGCGAGCGGCTCGGGATGCAGACGGTTGCGCACATGAGCCAACAGTTCAGGCGCGTGTTCGGCCTTCCTCCCGGTGACGTCCGCGACCTGCTCGGCGCAGAGCCGCTCCTCCATCGCTGGTTCAGCACCCGCCTCCGCCGCTGACCGCCGACGATCTGCCATCCGACGTCCACGAGGTGCCGGATCGGATCGCGCCGAAGCGCCGGCGTCCGGCGATCGTGATCATGATGGGAGAATGACGCTTCAGCCGTTCCCAGCGCGACGAGGTGAAGCGCTCCGGATACGGTAGCTTTGCCTCTTGCGGGACTTCTCCCACCACCGCGCCTTCCGACGCATATGCTGTGCGTCAGGCAGGTGGCGGTCGAGGAACCGCGCCAGGGTCAGGAGCTTGCGCGGCGGAGCACTCGCCCGCTGTAGCAGACGGAGGAGTTGGCCCCTGCCCCCGCCGTGAGATCCACCACGTGCTACACTCTCGGCATGGATCCTCCCCGGTTGCGTCTCCATCCGTCGATCAAACAGCGGCGATACCGCGCGAGGGGTGTGGTGAACCCCTATGCCGCGGCGGCGATGGCGATGAGCGGCTGCGGGGTGGCGGCGGCGTCCCCGACCGGAGGGAAGGATGGTGCGCATTCGGGGAGGAGGTGGTCCGGGAAGAACGCCCGGTGGGTGCCCGGGGTAAGCAGGCGGTGCAGGAAGAGGGCGATACCCGAGGCGCCCATCCCGAAGTCGCTGGCCACGCGGTTCAGCCCGGCACCGGGGAACGCCACGCCCAAGCGCGTCGTCACCCGGTTGGGCAGCAGAATCTCGGCGATGCGGCCGGCGTGCTCGCGGTAACGCGCTTCGCCCGTGATCGCGTGCAGGTCCAAGAACAGCTCTCCCCATCCGGCGTAGCCCATGTCCTGCCACAACTTGTTGGTCCAGCGGAACGTCACGGTCTGGGCGCACCGCTCGGCCCAGGCCCGAAGCTCGGGCGCGCGCGTGCACAGATAGAGGCGCGCCGCGGCCGCCCCGACGCCCGCCGAACCGTATACGACGTGCGGGGACCTGGACGTCCGCCGCCGGGTTCCGCCTACGGCCGGCCAGAATGCGTACCCGGCGAGGGGCGCCACCTGCGAGAACTCGAATTCCAGCGCCTCCTTCGCGACCGCCCAGTAGCGCGGCTCACGGGTGCACGCGCCGAGATAGGTAAAGAAGAGCGCGACTCCGCTGCCTCCTTCCGCTAGTCCGCACGGAACCTTTTTCTCGTCCGTCCGCCAGGCGATGCCGTGCACCCGGCGCTCGGCACGCCCCTCGAGCCGCGCGCCGATCCGGCGCGCGACCTCCCGGAGCTCCTCGTCGTCGAGGGCCTCCGAAACCGCGAGGGCGGCCAGCCCCACCCCGGCCAGGCCATGGAACAGGTCGAACTCGGTTTCCAGAAGCGGGCTTGCGGCGGCCTCCAGAAGTAGGGGCCGCGCAGCCTCCGCACGTCCGCATGCGGTCAGCGTCAGTGCGACTCCGGCCTGGCCCAGGTAAAGTCCGGGGGGGCAGCGGCCGGGCTCGGCCATCCGCTCCACCCAGTCGAGCCA
Source organism: Gemmatimonadota bacterium (assembly GCA_028287185.1). Classification (GTDB taxonomy): domain Bacteria; phylum Gemmatimonadota; class Gemmatimonadetes; order Longimicrobiales; family Longimicrobiaceae; genus JAQBQD01. The sequence continues at coordinate 43,362 of JAQBQD010000070.1, forward strand.
CGCACCGGGCACCTCTCCGCGGAGCCGACGAACGTACTCGATGGGGCCGCAGGCGCCGAGCTGTATGCATACAGGGTTCAGGTGATGGGCCTGCGGTGAGGCGGGGAAGAGGCAGTCCGCGCGATGGGGCTCTGCACTCAGCTCGAAGAAGGAGCACACGCTCTCGCACACCTCGGCGAGCTCCGCGTGTAGTGCATCGGTGTGGGACTGTGTCCCGAAGGCCACCACGTTCCCTCCCGGCTGGCGCGGCGTCCACGGAACGTCGGACGCGCGTATTCCGCGCAGCGCGCGGCGGACCGCCTCTCCGTCCCAGCGCGAGGCGGGGTCCGGTTCCAGTAGCCCGCGCGCAATGGTCAGCAGCTCACGCGGCAGGCCCACCTCATCCATCATCATCTCGGTGGTCGTCAGCACCCCGCGGCGGTTCAGGCCCAAGCCGTTGGCCATCATCGAGCAGAGCTCCACCACCGTCGCACCCAGCGCGTGAAAGTCGTCCGCCCTGGTTGGCTCCGCGCCCGCCACCTGCTCGGCGGGCGCGAAGCCGGGGGTGTTGATCCCCGGTGCGAAGGGCTGCTGGCCGTGCCGCTCCCACGCGAACTCTAGGTCGATCAAGCACAGGCTTCCGTCGCGCCGCACCATCACGTTATTCGCCGACAGGTCTCGGACGATGATCCCGCGGCGGTGGAACGCCTCGATCGCCCGCACGAGCTGCTCGATGACGTGCCGGAAGGTCCAGAACAGCCGGCGAGGGCTCGCGAGCTTCCGAGGCTTGAAGTAACGCGAAAGCGCGTACTCGCGCAGCAGTGCCCCCCGTACCTGCTCCTGCACAAGGTAGTGGTGTTCCCACACCTGAAAGTGGTCCACGTACCGGGGTGCCCACCGGGTCCCGTCGAGAAGGCGGAGGACCCGAGCCTCCTTGTGCAGGAGCGCCACGGCGTCGATGGTGGAGTTGATGTACCCGGTGAACGGGCGGGCCTCGCGCACGACCACGGCTTCGCGCGTCTGGAGGTCGCGGGCGCGGTAGATGCCGCCCGTGTTGGAGTACTTCAGGATCCCTTCCACCTCGTAGCGACCGTTCAGCGTGACTTTCTTCGCGTCCCCCTCCACGACGCGTACGGGCCGGGCGCCGAAGGGGTCCTGTACCCACTCGGGGATGTGATAGTAGCCGCGCCTGCGGTCCGAAACCGGTGCGCCGCCGGGGGCGACGATCTGCTCGGCTCGCCTGCCCCGGGCATTCAGCTCCTCGCGCGGCAAGTGCTGGCCGTAGCGGTAGAAGACGACACGGCTCCCCGGAATGCGGCGATCAGAGAGGATGTAGGGTCCTTCCAGCCCGGCCGTCGCCTGGCTGAGCGCCCGGCCCAGGCGGTGGAAGTGCGCATCGTCCTTCGGGTAGACCGTGATGAACTTCCCGCCCCCCTCCCGCGACCAGTTCTTTGCCAGCATCAGGTACAGAAGCATGCGATCACATGCGAACTTGAACGGCGCGGTATCGTCCCGCAGCACGGATACCGCTTTCCGGAGGATGGTTACGGCATTTTCCGGCGTGGCGGAGAGATGCAGCTTCCAGCCCTGCGGCGGATTCGTCCATCCGGTGGGATGGACATAGGTCCATACCCCCTGCGGGTACAGGCCCCACTGCTCGCCCGGAAGAAGCTCCGACACGACGGAAGAGAACTCCGGGTCCGGCTTCCGCCGTTTGATGGACACGAAGAACTCGGGATCAAGTAGCGAGAAGACGGTGTCGTCGTGCGCGTTCATGGGCGCTTGATGCAATTGTGGCGGATGCGCGGGGGTGCATCCGTGCGCGGATGCACCCCTCGCCGCTTACGACCGGCGCGGCACAGCCGTCATTCCGCGGCGTGGCCCGGGCAGGTGCTGGTGCAGGAGACGGTGCAGGTGGACACGCAGCTGATGGTGCAGGTGCTGGTGCTGATCGGATCCGCAGCGTCCAGATAGCTCTCTCCGTACGCCTGGAGCGAAAGAACCTCCTCCATCGGGTCGCCGGGAATGCCGTTGTCGAATGGGTTGAGCGGGTTGAAATGATTCATCCTTCCCTCCAGGGCTGAAAGGTGTCTTCACACCCTTTCCGTAGGGTGCACTCCACAGAGTAATTCCTGCATCGTTGCCGTACAGTCCCATTTTCGGCGGTTTCTTGCCGATGTCGTGTGGGGAGCGGCTGGACGCTAGGCGGTCCCCGGCTCGGTTCGTCGGCCGCGCGATACCCGCCGGCGGTCCGATGTGGTGCGGAGAACAACAAAGCTCGAAAACTCTAAGCGAATCCCCCGCAACGGTTTGCCTCATCCGAACCTTTCGCGGTTGCTCCGTTCGGGAATGACCGGTCTCGCCGACCCGGTCCGTGTCTCAGGCGATCCACGACGAAGCCTCGCTCCCCGATGAACCACGAGAGAAGCATGTCCCAGCCGATGGACCGAGCCGGGCTCCGCGCCAGCTACGACCGCGTCGCCGGCGAGTACGCGCGCAGGCTCGCGGGCGAGCTGGCGCACAAGCCCTTCGACCGTGCGTTCCTGGACCGGTTCGCGATGCGGATCGGCGCCGACGGACCCATCGTGGAGGTGGGGTGCGGCCCAGGCCACGTGGCGGGCTACCTGCGCGCGCGCGGCGCACAGGTACGGGGGATGACCTCTCCCCGGCCATGGTGGAGCGGGCGCGGGCGCTCTTTCCGGACGTGCCGTTCGCGGTCGGCGACGTCACCGCCATCGACGCGGCCGATGGCTCGTGGGCGGGCGCGGTCGCGTTCTACTCGCTCATCCACCTGCCGCGCGCGGAGGTGGCCGCCGCCCTGCGCGAGCTGCGCCGCGTGCTGCTGCCGGACGCAACCCTGCTGGTCGCCTTCCACGTGGGGAACGAGATCCGCCACTTCGACGAGCTGTGGGGCGAGCCGGTGGACCTCGACTTCGTGTTCTTCACCTCCCCTGAGATGGAGGGCTACCTGCGCGCGGCGGGCTTCACGGTGGAGAGCCGCGAGGAGCGCGACCCCTATCCCGAGGTGGAGGCGCAGACCCGGCGCTGCTACATCGTCGCACGCGCCTCCGATCCAGGCGACCTTCCGGACGGCGGCCGCCCGCACGTTGGACCCGACGGCTGAGCGCGGACTCTCCCGTGACGCGGCTCCGCAGGCGATGAACGATCCGTACGCGCGGCGAACCGATCGCACGCGTACGGATCGAGCGCGCGGGGAGGCCACTACAAATGCGGACTCATTTCGGTTAGAATGGGCTGCCGGCGCCCCCATGCGGAATCACCACGGCGTGGACACGGAGGTCCCTCGCTTCGGACGCCCTCTGCTCCCGGCGTGAGGATCTGCCTCGAAGCCCTGGTCCTTCGCCCGGACGACGACGGCCTGGCTCGGCTCGCCTGTCCCGTAGAGGAGGCTCCCCCATCCCTCTGCGCGCGCTTTGCGTCAGGCTGAAAACGCGTCGCACCCCCGAGCGCCCATCTCGCCCTCGCCCCACCATCGCCCGCCGAAGGGAGCGCCGTTCGTGACCAGCACCTCCGACGGTCTCCGCGACCCAGCCGCGGGCTCGCCGCCGTCTGCCGTGGAAGCGGTGGAACTGGCCGCGGGCGAGGTGTGCGTGCACCGTGCGTTCGAGGCGCAGGCGCGGCGCTCGCCCGGGGCCGTCGCGCTGGTGTCCGGCGGCCGCACCGTGACGTATGCGGGCCTGGATGCGCACGCGGAGGCGATCGCGAGCCGTCTGCGGGCGGCAGGGGTGGGACCGGACGCGCGCGTGGGGGTGTGCGTGGAGCGCGGACCCGCCCTGGTGGCCGCGCTCCTCGGCGTGTGGAAAGCCGGGGGAGCCTACGTTCCCCTGGACCCGCGGTATCCGCGCGAGCGCCTGGCCTACATGGCCGCCGACGCCGGCCTCCGTGCCCTGGTGGCCGAGGACGCCACCCGCGGCCTGCTCCCCGACCTCGCGGCGCGGGTCGTCGTGCTGGGCGGGCGCGGCGCGGCGGAGGAAGACACCCGGCCGGCAGCCGTCCTGCCCCCGCACGTCTCCCCCGACAACCTGGCGTACGTCATCTACACGTCGGGCTCGACGGGGCGGCCGAAGGGGGTGATGGTGCCGCACGGCGCGGTGGCCGCCTTCCTGTCCGCCATGCGCCGCGCGCCGGGGATGGAGGCCGGCGCCGCGCTGCTCGCCGTCACCACGGTCGGGTTCGACATCTCCGTCCTGGAGCTGTTTCTTCCCCTCACCACCGGCGCGCGCGTGGTGCTCGCCGACCGGGAGACCGCGGCCGACGGGACGCGCCTGCGCCGGCTGCTGGAGCAGAGCGGCGCCACGGCCATGCAGGCGACGCCCGCGACCTGGCGGATGCTGCTCGACGGCGGATGGGCACCGGGGCCGCACCTGACCCTGCTCTCCGGCGGCGAGGCGCTCCCGCCCGACGTGGCCGGCGCGCTCACGGCCGGCGGCGCCGCGCTCTGGAACCTGTACGGGCCCACCGAGACCACCGTCTGGTCCACCCTGGACCGTGTGGAGGGGGGCGGCCCCGTCACCCTCGGCCGGGCGATCAAGGGCACGCGCGCGCTGGTGCTGGACGGCATGCTGCGGCCGGCGGCACGCGGGGCGGACGGGGAGCTGTTCATCGGCGGCGCCGGGGTGACGCGGGGCTACCTGGGGCGCCCCGGGCTCACCGCGGAGCGCTTCGTCCCCGACGCGTTCTCGCCGCGCCCCGGCGCGCGGATGTACCGGACCGGCGACGGCGTGCGGCTGCGGCCGGACGGACGGCTGGACTTCCTGGGGCGGCTGGACGCGCAGCTGAAAGTGCGCGGCCACCGCGTGGAGCCCGGCGAGGTGGAGGCGGCGCTCGCGGCTCTTCCCGGCGTGCGCCAGGCCGTGGTGGTGGGCCGCGACGACGGGGACGGCGTGGGGCTCGTGGCCTACCTCGTCGGTGATCCACCGCCGGCGGCGGAGCTGCGCGCCGGGCTGCGGGGCATCCTGCCCGAATACATGGTGCCCTCCGCGTTCGTCCGCATCGACGCGCTGCCGCTCACCGCCGGCGGGAAGGTCGACCGCCGCGCGCTTCCCGCGCCGCCCGCGGGTGGGGAGGGAAGGGAATACCGCGCCCCGCGCACGCCGGTCGAGGCGGCGCTGGCCGAGGCGTGGAGCGAGGTGCTGGGCGTGGCTCGGGTGGGGATCGACGACGACTTCTTCGACCTGGGCGGGCATTCGCTGCTGGCGACGCGGGTGCTGTCGCGGGTCCGGCAGCGGCTGGGGGTGGAGCTGCCGGTGCGCGCGCTCTTCGAGCATCCCACCGTTGCGTTGCTCGCCGCCGCGGTCGCGGCTGCGGGCGAGACGATCATCCCCGCGCCGCCGCCGCCGCTGTTGCCCGCCGGCCGCGCGGAGCCGCTCCCGCTCTCGTTCGCGCAGCAGCGTCTCTGGTTCCTTTCCGAGCTGGAGCCCGACAGCCCCGTCTACAACCTTCCCTTCGCGGTGCGCCTGAACGGCGAGCTGGACGGGGGGGCGCTTCGCCGCGCGCTCGGCGAGATCGTCCGGCGCCACGAGGCGCTCCGCACCGCCTTCCGCGCCGGCGAGGGCGGGACGCCCGTGCAGGAGGTGCTCGCCGCTCCGGCCGGCTTCCCGCTCGCCGTCGCCGACCTCCGCACCGCTTCGGAAGCGTCTGCGCGCGCCGACCTGCAGCGCCTGGCCGCGGCGGAGGCGGCGACGCCGTTCGACCTCCGCCGCGGCCTGCTGCTCCGCGCGCTGCTGGCGCGGGTGGCGGACGACGAGCACGCAGTCGTCCTCACCCTGCACCACATCGCGGGCGATGCGTGGTCGGTGGGGGTGCTCTTCGCCGAGCTCGCGGCGCTGTACGGCGCGTTCCGCGACGGCGCCGCATCGCCCCTGGCGCCGCTCCCGGTGCAGTACCCGGACTACGCGGCGTGGCAGCGGGCGTGGCTCTCCGACCAGGCGCTGGAGTCGCAGCTGGCGTACTGGCGCGCGCGGCTCGCCGGCGCCCCGGCGCGGCTGGAGCTTCCCACCGACCATCCGCGTCCGCCCGTCCAGAGCCACCGCGGAAGCGTGCTGCCGTTCGAGGTGCCCGCGGCGCTCGGCGGGCGGCTGCGGGCGCTGGCCCGCCGGGAGGACGCCACGCCGTTCATGGTGCTGCTGGCCGCCTTCGGCCTCGTGCTGCACCGGCTGTCGGGTGCCGACGACCTGGTGGTGGGCGCGCCCGTGGCGGGGCGCACGCGGCCCGAGGTGGAGGGGCTGATCGGCTTCTTCGTCAACACGATGGCGCTCCGGGTGGACGCGTCGGGCGACCCGTCGTTCCGCGCGCTGGTGCGCCGGGTGCGCGAGACCACCCTCGAGGCGTACGCCCACCAGGACCTCCCGTTCGACCGGGTGGTGGAGGAGCTGCATCCCGAGCGGTCGCTGGCGCACAACCCCCTCTTCCAGGTGGCGCTGGCGCTCCAGAACGTGCCGCGCGGCGCGGCGGGGCCGGCCGGGCTCACGCTGGAGCTGGAGGAGGTGGACGGCGGCACGGCCAAGTTCGACCTGTTCCTGGAGCTGGTGGAGGAGGGAGATCGGCTCCGCGCCAGGCTGGAGTACGCGACCGACCTGTGGGACGAGGAGGGCGCCCGGCGCATCGCCGCGCTCTTCCTCCGCCTGCTGGATGCCGCCGTGGCCCAGCCCGACGCATCGCTCGCGGCGCTCGGCGCGGTGACGGCGGAGGAGCGCCGCGAGCTGCTGGCGCTGGGCGCCGGGCCCGCGGCGGACGCGGCGGCGGCCCTCCCCGTGCACGTGCGCGTGGCCGAGCAGGCACGGGTTCGGCCGGCGGCCACGGCCGTACGCGCCGCCGGCCGGACGCTCTCGTACGCGGAGCTCGAGGCGGCGGCGAACCGCCTCGCCCACCACCTGCGTGCACTGGGCGTGGGGCCGGAAGCGGTCGTCGGAATCTGCCTGGAGCGCGGCGCGGACCTTGTCGTCGCCGCGCTTGCCGCCTTCAAGGCGGGCGCGGCGTACCTCCCGCTCGATCCGGCACTCCCGCCGGCTCGCATCGCGACGATGGTGGCCGACGCGCGTGCATCCATCGTCGTCACGGCCGAGCGGCTGCGGGGCCTCGCCGAGCGCGGCGCATCCACGATCGTCTCCCTGGACGGGGATGCGGATGCGATCGCGGGACGGTCCGAGCGCGACCCCGCCGTCGCCGTCCTGCCCGGCTCTCTTGCGTACGTGGTGTTCACCTCCGGCTCCACGGGGCGGCCGAAGGGAGTGGCCGTGCCGCACCGCGGGCTGTCGAACCTGGTGGATTGGCAGCTCCGCGCGTTCGGCGTGGTGCCGGACGACCGGGCGTCCGTGATGGCGGGCGTGGGGTTCGACGCCTCCGTGTTCGAGATGTGGCCGTACCTCACCGTGGGCGCCGCGCTGCACGTGGTGCCCGACGATACGCGCCTGTCGCCCGCCGAGCTGCGCGGATGGCTCGCGGACGAGGGTGTCACCGTCGCCTTCGCGCCCACGCCGGTGGCCGAGTTGCTGATGGACGGCGAGTGGCCCGCGTCTTCGCGCGTGCGCGCCCTGCTCGTCGGGGGCGACCGGCTGCACGCGCGTCCCTCCTTGCATCTCCCCTTCGCCGTCGTCAACAACTACGGTCCCACGGAGACGAGCGTCGTCGCCACCTTCGGCGTCGTCGCGGCGGACGAGGCGGGGCTCCCGGACATCGGCCGGCCCGTCCGTGGCGCGTGCGTCTTCGTCGTGGACGCTGCGCTTCGCCTGGTGGCGCGCGGCGCGCCGGGCGAGCTGCTGGTGGGCGGCGAGGGCGTCGCCCGCGGCTACCTGGGGCGCCCCGGCGCCACCGCCGAGCGCTTCCTCCCGGACCCCTTCTCGTCCGAGCCCGGGGCGCGCGCGTACCGCACGGGCGACCGGGTGCGCTGGCGCGGGAACGGCACGCTGGAGTTCCTGGGACGCATCGATCGGCAGGTGAAGGTGCGCGGCCACCGCATCGAGCCCGGCGAGGTGGAGGCGGTGCTCGCCGCGCACCCCGGCGTGGCCGCCGCGGTGGTGGAGCCTCGCGAGGGCGCCGGCGGCACCACCCTGGCGGCCTACGTCGTCCCGCGCCGGGCGGCGGGGGCCGCCGACGAGCACGCGCCCGTGGCGCAGTGGGAGGCCCTGTTCGAAACCGTGTACGGCGCCCCCGGCGCGGCCGCCGAGGACGAGGCGCTCGACACCACGGGCTGGAACAGCTCCTACACCGGGCAGCCGGTTCCCCCCGCCGAGATGCGCGAGTGGGCCGAGCGCACCGCCGAGCGCATCGCCGCGCTGGCCCCCCGGCGGGTGCTGGAGGTGGGGGTGGGAACGGGGATGCTCCTGCTCCGCGTCGCCCCGGGCGCCGAGCGCTACGTGGGAACGGACTTCTCCTCGCACGTGCTGGCGACGGTGCGGCGGCGGGTGGACGGCGCGCGCGCGCTTCCCCCGGTCGTCCTCCTGCACCGCGAGGCGGACGACTTCTCCGGGCTGCGGGCGGAGCGCTTCGACACCGCCATCCTCAACTCCGTCTGCCAGTACTTTCCCGGCGCGGAGTATCTCGCGCGGGTGGTCGAAGGGGCGGTCGGGGCGCTGGACGACGGCGGCGCGCTGTTCGTGGGCGACGTGCGCAGCCTGGAGACGCTGGAGGCGTTCCGCGCGGCGGTGGAGCTCGACTCCGCGCCGGCCCAGGCCACCCTGGCAGAGGTGCGCCGCCGCGTGCGCCGGGTGCTGGAGGAGGAGGCGGAGCTGGTGGTCCACCCCGACTTCTTCGCCGCGCTCGCCGAACGCATCCCGCGGCTTGCCCACGTCGAAGCCCGGGTGAAGCGCGGGCGCTGGCACAACGAGCTGACGCGCCACCGCTACGACGTCGTGCTGCGCGTCGGCCCCCTCTCGCTCATGGAGCCCGCGCCGTCCGTGGACTGGGAGGCCGCGGGGCTCACGGTCGACGCGATCCGGGAGCGGGTGTCATCCGGCGGAGCGCTGGCGGTGCTCGGCGTCCCCGACGCGCGGGTGGCGCGCGAGATGGCCATCGCCGCGCTGGTCCTCCATGCCCCGGACGCGCCCGAGACGGTGGGCGAGGCGCGCGCCCTCGTCGACGCCTCCCCCGCCGACGCCGTCGATCCCGAGACGCTGTGGGCGATGGGGGAGGAGATGGGCGTGGAGGTGGAGATCCGGCCCGCGCCGGGCGGGCGATTCGACGCGCTCTTCCGTCCATCCTCCATTTCCGGAGCGTCGTTCCCGGAGCGGCCCGTCCGCGCGTGCCCCCTGCGCGACCACGCGAACGATCCGCTCTGGGGGCAGCACGTGCGCGAGCTGGTGCCACGGCTCCGGGCGCACCTCGCGGAGCGCCTTCCCGAGCACATGGTGCCGTCCGCGCTGGTGCTCCTCGACGCGCTTCCGCTCACGCCCAACGGCAAGACGGACCGCCGCGCCCTGCCCGATCCCGAGCCGGTGCGCCTGGGCGCCGGGGCCGAGATGGCGCCGCCTCGCACGCCAACCGAGCGCGAGATGGCCGCGCTGTGGGCCGGCGTGCTGCGGGTGGAGACGGTGTACGCCACCGACAACTTCTTCGACCTGGGCGGACACTCGCTGCTCGCCACGCAGCTCGCGACGCGGGTGCGCGACGCCTTCGACATCGCCCTGCCGCTGCAGCGGATCTTCGAGGCGCCCACCCTGGCGGCGCTCTCGGCGCTCGTGGACGGGGAGCGCTCCGCTCACCCTTCGCCCGGGCACTCGGCCGGCCTCCCGCCCGAGCGGCGCCGGCTGCTGGAGCTGCGGATGCGCAAGGCGGGCCTCGCGACGTCCGCCGACGGCCCGCGCCCCCGTCCGCGCGACGGGAACGAGGCGCCCGCGTCGTTCGCGCAGGCGCGGCTGTGGGTGGTGGACCGCCTGGATCCCGGCGGGGCGTTCTACACCATGTCGTCGCCGCTGCGCATCCGCGGCGCGCTGGACGTGCCGGCGCTGGAGCGCGCGCTGGACGCCGTCCGCGAGCGGCACGAGTCGCTGCGCACCACCTTCGCGGAGCGCGGCGGCGCGCCCGTGCAGGTCATCCACCCCTTCGCCCCCGTCCCCCTCGGCGTGGACGACCTGTCGTCCCTGTCCGATGAAGAAAGGGAGATGGAGGTCGCCCGGCGCGTGCGGGAGGATGCGAACACGGGCTTCGACCTGGTGGCCGGGCCGCTCTTCCGCGCCCGCCTGCTGCGGCTGGGCCCGGACGAGCACGTGCTGCTGGCGTGCATGCACCACATCGTGGGCGACGGGTGGAGCATGGGCGTGCTCTCCGCCGAGCTGGGCGCGCTGTACGAGGCGTTCCACGCCGGGCGGCCCAGCCCGCTCCCGCCCCTGCCGGTGCAGTACGCCGACTTCGCCGCGTGGCAGCGCGAGCAGCTGAGCGGCGAGGGGCTGGAGCGGCACCTGGCGTTCTGGCGCGCCGCGCTGGAGGGTGCGCCGCCCGCGCTGGAGCTGGCCACCGACCGGCCGCGCCCGCCCACGCCCAGCCATCGCGGCCGCCTGCTGAAGTCGCGCGTCCCGCCCGGCGTCGTCGAAAGCCTGCGCGCGCTCGCCCGCCGCGAGGGGGCCACGCTCTTCCACGTCCTGCTGGCCGGGGTGCGCCTGCTGGTGGGCCGCTGGGCGGGGCAGGACGACGTAGTGGTCGGCACCCCGGTGGCCGGCCGCACGCGGCGCGAGCTGGAGGGGCTGATCGGCTTCTTCGTGAACACCCTGCCCCTGCGCGGCAAACTGTCCGGCGACGCGCCGTTCGCCGAGCACGTGCGGCGCGAGCGCGACGGGGCGGTGGCGGCCATCGACCACCAGGACCTGCCGTTCGAGCGGATGGTGGAGGAGCTGCGCATCGCCCGCGACCCCGGGCGCAACCCGCTCTTCCAGGTGATGGCGATCCTCCAGAACGCGCGCATGGACGCGGCACGGCTGGCCGGCGTGGAGATCGCCCCGCTGGAGGTGGAGTACGACACCGCCAAGTTCGACCTGATCTTCGACGCCTACGAGGAGGGGGACGGCGGCCTTCGCGTCGAGATCGAGTACGCCACCGACCTGTTCGATGCGTCCACGGTCGGGCGGATGTCGGCGTCGCTCCACGGCCTCCTCGGCGCCGCGGCGGCCCGTCCCGACGCGCCCGCCCATGCGCTCCCGCTGCTGGAGGCGGGCGAACGGGCACGCCTGCTGTCGATCGATTCCGTCCCCGTTCCGCCCGCGGCGGCGACCGTGGACGCGCTGCTCGCGGAGCAGGCGGCGCGCACGCCGGACGCGACGGCGCTGGAGGCCGGAGGCGAGTCGCTCACCTACCGCGAGCTGCACCTTCGCGCCAACCGCCTGGCGCACCGGCTCCGCGCGCTGGGCGTCGGCCCGGAGTCGCGCGTCGGCGTCTGCGCCGCGCGGTCCGCCGGGATGGTCGCCGGGCTCCTCGCCGTGCTGAAAGCGGGGGCCGCGTACGTCCCGCTCGACCCCGCCTATCCCGCGGAGCGGCTCGCCTTCATGCTGGCGGACACGGGCGCGCGCGTGGTGCTCGCGGATGCCTCGACCGCGTCCCTCGTCCCCGCCGGCGCCGCCGTCGTCCGCGTGGACGACGCCTCGCTCGAGGCGCTGCCGGCGGACGCTCCCGCGCCGCGCTCCCATCCCGAGAACCTGGCGTGGGTCATCTACACCTCCGGATCGACCGGGCGGCCCAAGGGGGTGATGATCCGCCACGCGTCGGCGGCGGCGTTCCTGGCGTGGATGCGGGCGGAGTTCCCGCTGGCGACCGGCGAGCGCGTGCTGGGCGCGACCTCGGTGTCGTTCGACGTGCACGTGGCGGAGATCCACTTCGCGCTCATCTCGGGCGCCATCGTGGTGCTGGTGGAGAACGCCCTCTCGCTTGCCGCGCCGGGCATCGGGGAAGGCATCGTGCACGCCGCGATGGTCCCCTCCGCCGCCGCCGAGCTGCTGCGGATGGGCGCGCTTCCGGCGGGGCTGCGCACGCTGGTGCTGGGCGGCGAGCCGCTGCCGGCCGCCCTGGCGCGCGACGTCCACGCCGCCACCGGGGTTCAGCGCCTGGGGAACGGCTTCGGTCCGACGGAGGATACCACCTACTCCACCGTGGCGACGATTCCCGCGGACGCGGAGCGGGTGGCGGTGGGGGGGACGGTGGGCGGCGGGCGGGCGTACGTGCTGGACGCGCGGCTGGAGCCCGTTCCCGTGGGCGTGCCGGGCGAGCTGTGGCTGGCCGGCGCCGGGCTGGCGCGCGGGTACCTGGACCGTCCCGCGCTGACCGCAGAGCGCTTCACCCCCTGTCCCTTCGGCGACGAGCCCGGCGCGCGGATGTACCGCACGGGCGACCGCGCGCGCCGGCTGGCGACCGGCGAGCTGGAGTCGCTGGGGCGCCTGGACGAGCAGGTGAAGGTGCGCGGCTTCCGCATCGAGCCGGGCGAGGTGGAGGCCGCGCTGTCCACGCACCCGGCCGTCTTCCGCGCGGTGGTTGCGGCGCGCGGCGAGGGCGCCGGGCGGCGCCTGGTGGCGTACGTGGTTCCCCGCGACGGCGGGGTCGCCGCCGTCGAGCTGCGCGCGCACGCGGCCTCGCTGCTGCCCGGCCACCTGGTGCCCGACGCCTGGGTGGTGCTCGACGCGCTGCCGCTCACCCCGAGCGGCAAGGTGGACCGCCGCGCCCTTCCCGAGCCCGACGCGCCCGAGGCCGCGGCCGACGCCTCGCGCGCCGCGCCGCGCACTCCGACGGAGGAGGTGCTGGCCGCCGTCTTCGCCGAGGTGCTGGGGATGGACGCGGTGGGGCGCGACGACGGCTTCTTCGAGCTGGGCGGGCACTCGCTGCTGGCGGCCCAGGTGACGTCGCGGGTGCGTGCCGCGCTGGGGGTGGACCTGCCGCTGCGCGAGATCTTCGACGCGCCGAGCGTGGCCGCGCTGGCCGGGCGGGTGGATTCCGCACGCCGCCGCCTGGGCGGCGTTCCCGACACGCCCATCGCGCGGGTGGACCGGGCGGGCGAGCTTCGCCTCTCCTTCGCGCAGGAGCGGCAGTGGTTCATCGCCCGTCTCCAGCCCGACAATCCAGCCTACAACATGCCGTTCGTGCTGGGCCTGTCCGGCACGCTCGACGCGGAGGCGCTGCGGCGCGCGCTGGAGGAGGTCGTCCGCCGCCACGAGACGCTGCGCACGGTGTTCCGCACCGGCACGCAGGGTCCCGTGCAGGTCGTCCTTCCGACTGCCGCGGTCGGCCTTCCCCTCTTCGACCCCTCGCATCTACCGACCGGCGAGCGCCAGGCGGAGGCCGCGCGGTGGGCGGCCCAGGAAGGGATGCGGCCCTTCGACCTGGCCGCCGCGCCGCCGGTGCGCTTCGCGCTGGTGCGGCTGGACGAGCGCGAGCACCGGCTCCTGCTGACGCTGCATCACGTCGCCGCCGACGGGTGGAGCGTGGGCCGGCTCTTCGGCGAGGTGGGCGCGCTGTACGCGGCGTTCTCGCGCGGCCAGCCCTCGCCGCTGCCGGAGCTGCCGGTGCAGTATGCGGATTTCGCCGCCTGGCAGCGCGGCTGGCTGCAGGGCGAGACGCTGGAGCGGCAGCTCGCCTACTGGAAGACGCGTCTCGCCGGCGCCCCCGCGCCGGAGCTGCCGGCCGACCATCCCCGCCCGGCCGTGCCCAGCAACCGGGGCGCCGTGCACCTGGTTCCGCTCCCGGTTTCGACGGAACAACGGCTGGCGGCGCTGGCGCGGGGCGAGGGGGCCACGGCGTTCATGGCGCTTTTCGCGGGCTTCACCCTCTTCCTGCGGCGCTGGAGCGGGCGGGACGACCTGGTGGTGGGCACGCCGGTGGCCGGGCGCACGCGCCCCGAGGTGGAGCCGCTGGTGGGCTTCTTCGTCAACACCGTGGTGTTGCGCGCGGACGTGTCGGGCGACCCCACCTTCCGTGAGCTGCTGGCGCGCGTGCGCTCGGTGGCGCTCGACGCCTACGCGCACCAGGACCTGCCGTTCGAGCGGCTGGTGGACGAGCTGAAGATCGAGCGGCAGCTGAGCCGGCACCCCGTGTTCCAGGTGGTGTTCTCGGTGGAGCAGCCGCAGCCGGCGCCGTTCGCCGGGCCCGACATGGCGATGGAGGTCGGCTTCACCGAGACGGGCACCACCAAGTTCGACCTGATGGTGATGGTGGAGCACAGGGCCCAGGGCACGGTGCTGAGCCTGGAGTACGCCCGCGACCTGTTCGAGCCCGAGACGGTGCGGCGGATGGGGTCGCACCTGGCCGCGCTCCTGGCCGCCGCCGCGGACGACCCCGACGCGCCCGTGTCCGCGCTGATGGAGCGGCTGGACGAGGACGACCGGCGGGCGATGCTGGTCGATTGGAATCGATCGGAGTCGACGCGTCCCGTGGAGCCGGCGCACGCGGCCTTCGAGGCGACCGCATCCACCTCACCCGATGCGGTCGCCTCGGTCGACGGGCTGGAGACGGCGACCTACGGCGAGCTCAACGCGCGCGCCAACCGCCTCGCCCGCCACCTGCGCGCGCTGGGCGTTCGTCCGGAGTCGCGCGTCGGCGTCGTGGCCGGCGGAGCGACGGCGGCCATCGAAGCGATGCTGGCCGTGATGAAGGTGGGCGGGGCGTACGTGCCCATCGACCCCGGCATCGCGCCCGCCAAGCTGCGGCACGTGCTGGGGGATGCGGAGCTCGCCGCGCTCGTCGTCCCGACCGCGTCGATGCTCGACTCGCTCCCCCGCATCGACCTCCCCATCGTCGTGCTCGATCGCGATTCGGCGCGGATCGAGGCGCACGACTCCGCGGACCTGGCGGTCGATGTCGATCCCGAGTCCCTGGCGGCCCTGATCTACTCGTCCGGCTCCACGTCGCTCCCGCGCGGTGTGCTGCTGACCCACGCGGCCGTCGCCTCCGCCGCGCGGGAGATGGCGGATCGGTGGGGCATCACGGGGGAGAGCCGTATCCTCCTCGTAGCCCCGTTCGCCCACGAACGATGGCTGGCAGCAACGTTCGCGGCGTTCCACGCGGGCGCGGCGGCCGTCTCCGCTTCACGCGAGGGACTCCGCGGTGCGCTGGAGCGCGGGCGCGTCACCCACGCCATCGCGACCCCGGCACTCCTGGCGGCGGAGTCCGAATCGAATCTCCCTGGCCTTACGACGGTCGTGTCGATGGGAGAATCCCCCACCGCCGCGCTCGCCGCACGCTGGGCGCGCGGGGGACGGGCGGTGCACAACGCGTACGTCCAGGCGGAGTCCGGGCTGGGCGTCGCCTCCGCGCTGGTGGACGGGGACGCCGGGACGCCTGGCGTCGGCCGGCCGATGGGCGGCGCGCGGGCGTACGTGCTGGACGACGCACTGCGCCTGCTTCCGCCCGGCGCGCCGGGCGAGCTGTGCGTGGGCGGCGATGGCCTGGCGCGTGGATACCAGGGGCGTCCCGGCCTCACGGCCCAGCGCTTCGTCCCCGACCCGTTCGCGGAGGTGCCCGGCGCGCGCATGGTGCGCACCGGCGACCGCGCGCGCTGGCGGGCGGACGGCACGCTGGAGCTGCCGGCGCCCG
>JAQBQD010000013.1 GCA_028287185.1 Gemmatimonadota bacterium
GTCGATTCCGTCGATTCCGTCGATTCCGTCGATTCCGTCGATTCCGTCGATTCCGTCGATTCCGTCGATTCCGTCGATTCCGTCGATTCCGTCGATTCCGTCGATTCCGTCGATTCCGTCGGCGGAAGGTACGGGATCACGATGGGTTGTCCAACTTTTCGGCGCTGGTGCGTTACACGTGGCGCCGTGCTTGCTGCCTGTGTGCGGCGGAGGTATCGTGGAACGTGCCTCCCGCACACGCCGGCGCCCCACTTCCGCGTCGGCCGGCGGGCCTGGGCACGGCCGCGCACCCCTTCCCGAGCACCCCCCGCGCCCCGCGGGAACCCTCACCCCCCGGAGGCTCCATGTCCGCCTTCGTCCCGCGCCGACTGCTGCAAGGCGCCACGATCCTGCTCGCGACCGCGTGCGCACCCGCCGCCACGGCCCGCCGGAGCGGCCCCCCGCCCGACACCCACGTCATGAGCGCCGACCAGATCGCCGCCTCCGGCGCGCGCACTGCGTGGGAGGTGCTGCGCCACAGCGGGCGCCTGCACCTGAGCGAGACGGCGGACGGGCGGCCCACCGGCGTGCTGTCGGACCACGGGCGCTCCAGCCTGTACCTGGACGATGCACCGCTCATCCTGGTGGACGGCATCCGCATCATCGACATCTCCATCCTGTACACCATGCGCGCCGAGCAGATCGAGCGCGTCCGCTTCCTGAACGGGACCGACGGGACCATCGCCCACGGCACGGGTGCCGGCAGCGGCGTCGTGGAGATCGAGACCCGGGACCCGTCCCGGGCTTGAGGGCCGGACGCCCCGGGAAGCCGGGGCGGGACGGCGGGACCAACGACGAACGACGAGGGGAGGAGCCAGGCGGCTCCTCCCCTCGTCGTTCCATCTCCATCCACCCACCGGCGAACCGCCCGGAACCGGCCCGGGCGGCCGCGCGGCCTTCGCTACGGGTTGCGGTTGGTGCAGCCCACGAAGTTGGGGTTGTTCGCCTCGTCGACGAACAGCGGAAGGTTCTTGTCGTGCCCGTACGGGTCGCCGTGCGAGTCCGCCGTGCTCGGGAACGCGGAGGCCTCGGTGTAGCCGTACTGGCGCATGAGGCGGCGCTCGTCGCCCAGGCGGTGCGACGTGAGCCACAGGGAGAGCGCGCGCTCCTGGAACAGAAGCGACACGCGCCCGGCGGCCGTGCCCGGATCGACCAGCCCACCACCCGGGTGCTGGGCGTTCAGCGCGGTGAGGAACGTACCGAACTGGCCCGCCTGATAGGCGGCCTCGGCCTCGATGAGACGCGCCTCGGAACCCGTGGCGAGCGGCACCGGAGCGGCGCGGTCGGCGTACTTCTGCTGGGCCCAGAGGGGCCCGGCCACCGTCGCGTCGAACGGAGCCCCACCCGAGCGATACAGCACGCGGGTGTCACCGGCGCCGCCGGCGGCGTCCGTACGCTTGCCCAGCGTGCGGTACGCGATGCCCGAACCGCCCTCGGCGTTGGACACGCCGTAGCGGCGAAGGTCGACCGTGTACGCCCACGTCCCGTTCTCCTGCGACGTGGTGTTGTCCGAGTACTCGATGTCGTACTCGAACGAGGTCGGGACGCCGGCCACGGCGGCCGCGGCGTTCGCGAACTGGCCCAGGTCCAGAAGGGCCCGACCGCGGCCCACCTTCGCCAGGTTGACCAGGTCGGCCTTGCTCGCGCCGGGGCCTGCCGTCGTGGTGGCGTTGGCGATCGCCAGCGCCGAGTCGAAGCGCGCCAGCGCGAGCTGGAACACCTCGGGACCCGACAGCGGGGTGCCGTACACGGTCGCCCCGCCACCTAGCGGGACGTTGCTGAACGTCACGCCGTTGCAGTAGTTCTCGCCGAACATCACGTACGCGTAGCCGGCCAGGGACAGCAGCTCGGAACGCTCCAGCACGTTCACGCGGCCCAGGCCGGCGAAGCGCGCGGCCCCGTTCTCAGCGGCCACGCGGGCGCGCTGCAGGTAGCGCTCGGCGTCCTCGAGCTGGCCGTTGCTGGACCCGCCCGACGTCGACAGCCGGATGGTGCGGTTGTCGATCTCGCTACGGGTGTCGAAGGTGTCGGCGCTGTAGAACTCGTCGCCGAGGAGGCCGCTGAGCAGGATCTGCCCCTCGCCGCCGCCGCCGCCGCCGGTCGACCCGCTGCCGGCGTAGGCGAGCTCGAAGTCACCCACCGCGCCGCCGTAGACGGCGGGAAGGGCGGTGGTGTCGTTCACCGAGGCGGGCGTGGCCACGTCGGGATCCTCGATGCGCAGGATCTTGTCGACGTTGCAGGCCCCGAGCGGCAGGAGCAGCGCCACCACCGCCACGGGCAGGCCGCGCCGGGCGATCCGCCCGGCTCCGGCCATCGTTCGCTTGTGGAAAGTCATTCCTTCGATCCTCGCGTTAGAAGCCAACGTCGATGCGGGCGACGAAGTGCCGCACCGGGGGCTGGCCGAGGAAGTCGTACGTGCTGAAGTTCGACTGGCCGCCCGAGTTCAGCTCGGGGTCGATCCCCGTGTAGTTCGTCCACGTCTTCAGGTTGCGGCCCGACAGCGTCAGGCTCAGGCTGCCCAGCCCGAAGCGCGACGTGAGGTTGGTCGGCGCCGAGAGCTGCACCGAGACCTCGCGGAGCTTCGTGAACGACGCGTCCTCGACGAAGGACGAGATGTCGTTGTAGTAGAAGGCGCCCACGCCACGGGCCTGCTCGGCCAGGGACGCGGACTTGTCCTGGAAGCCGCGGCAGGTGGCGAACACGGCGCACCGGAACTGCTCCGTGTCGTTCAGCAGCTTCTGCCCGCCCTTGTGGTCGATAAGCGCCGAGACGCGCATCCACTTGAAGAGCGTCACGTTGGTGTTCAGCGACGACTCGTGGGTGGCGAACGGCGTGCCGAGGAAGACCGCCGAGTCACCGGGAGTGATCTCGGTGAAGTCGATCAGGCCGTCGTTGTTGGCGTCGGCATACGTCATGCGCGCGCCCCAGTAGCCGCCCAGCGGGTAGCCTTCCTGGTGGCGCTGCGAGTCGCCGCCGATGCCGAAGATGATCGGCTCGATGCCCGCGCCCAGCGTGACCAGCTTGTTGTCGTTGGTCGAGTACGTCGCCGTCGCGTCCCAGGCCAGGAACGGCAGGCTGAGCAGCTTGGCGTTCAGCGTGCTCTCCCAGCCGCGGTTCTCCACCTTGCCCAGGTTGACGAACTGGCTGGTGGAAAGGCCGAGCGACGGGGGCAGGCGGCGCTGAACCAGCGCGTCGCGCGACTGCTTGTTGTAGTGCGTGACCTCGAGGCCCAGGCGGCTGTCGAAGAAGCTGACGTCGCCACCGAACTCGATCTCGCGCGAGCGCTCGGGCTTCAGCGTCTCGTTGCCCGTGCCGCCCACCGTAATGCCCGCCACCGAGACGACCGCGCCGCTGGCGTCGCGCAGCGTGGAGGCGGTGGGGCTGAAGTACGTCTCCGCCTGGCGGAAGCCCGGCGTCAGGCCAGACTGGCCGTACGAGGCGCGCAGGCGCAGCGAGCTGAGCGCGCTGACCTTGGGGAACCAGGGCTCATCGGCGACCACCCACGAGCCGCTGAGCGCCGGGTACCAGATCCAGCCCAGGTCGCGGCCGAAGGCGCTGTTGCGGTCGCCACGGATGGCGCCCGTGAAGTACACGCGGTCATGCCAGGCCAGCTGCTGCGAGCCGTACAGGCCCAGCGTCTTCACGTCGGCGTTGACCTCGCCCACCGAGAAGCGCTGCGACAGCGAACCCAGCGAGTTGGTGCCGGGAAGCAGGCCGTAGCCGCCGGCGTCCGCGCGGTGCGAAGCGGCGCGGTTGTAGTTGGTGCCCAGGGTGGACGTGGACACCAGCGACTCGAGCAGGTTGTGCGTGGCCACCGCGCTCAGGTTCCCCGTGAAGGTCCGGATGAGGGCCGGGTTCTCGAAGCGGTAGCCGATGTTGTAGTCGTACGAGTAGTCCGCCGAGAAGAAGTTCGGCAGCAGGTACGAGTTGTCGCGGCGGTTCAGGATGTCCGCGCCGGCCGTGCCGTTGACGGCCAGCCACGAGAACGGCGTGAACCGCGAGGTGGCGCTGGAGATGAAGCGCTCCACGCGCTGCTGGTTGTGGAACTGGTAGCGCAGATCCTTCGAGTAGGCGTAGTAGCCCCCGTTGGGATCGTCGTCCAGCCAGCTGCCCAGCAGGCCCGACGACACGAAGCCCTCGACCGCGTTGTCGTTGAACGGGATCTCGGTGAAGTTGTGGACGTAGCCCGTCTTGACCGAGAAGTCGAGGTTGCTGCGGAGCTGCGCCGACAGGTTCGCCCGGAGGTTGATCTGGTCCAGGCTGTTGTTCTTGTAGATGCCGTCGTTGTTCTGCTTCTCGCCCGACACGTAGAACTGCGTGCGGTCGGTGCCGCCGGAGAGCGTCAGGCCCATGTTCCGGTTGGTGCCGGTGCGGAACGGCGAGTTCTGCTCGAGCGGGTTGTACGAGCGCAGAGCGCCCACCGTGCACGCGTTCAGGCCCTGGCGCGACACGTTGCAGTTGGTCGTGGCCGCGTGCGAGCCCGTGGTGAGGTTGCCGTACTGGCGGTAGTTGCCCGGGTACGTGTTCTCATCCTTCACGGTGCCGTACTCGGAGTACGCGCTCCAGCGCGTCTTGCCCGCGCGGCCGCGCTTGGTCGTGATCTGGATCACGCCGTTGGCCGCCGCCGTGCCGTAGAGCGCCGAAGCCGCCGGCCCCTTGAGGATCTCGATGGACTCGATCTCCTCGGCGTTGATGTCGTTGAAGCGCGAGAAGTCCTGGCCCGCCAGGTCCAGCGCCGACGACTGCGAGCTGCTGTTCACGCGGACGCCGTCCACGATCATCAGCGGGTCGTTGGACAGCGAGATCGAGTTGGAGCCGCGGATGCGGATGCGGGCGCCGGTGCCCGTGGTGCCCGAGGACTGCAGCACCTGCACGCCGGCGGCGCGGCCCTGGATCAGCTCCGACAGGTTGCTGATGGGGGCCAGGTTCTGGCTGTCGGGCTGGATGGTCGCCACCGAGTTGCCCAGCTCGCGCCGGCGCTGCTCGGTTCCCGTGGCGCTCACCACCAGGCCTTCGAGCGCGAGCGCCGAGGTCTGGAGCGAGAAGTTGGCGGTGACGGTCTCGCCGGCACCGACGCTGAGCGTACGCGAGGCGGGGCTGAACCCGATGCGCGAGGCGGCCACGACGCGCGAGCCCGCGGGCACGGAAGCCAGGCGGTACTCGCCGTCCGTGTTCGTGAGGGCACGGATCTGCGTGCTGGCGACCTGGACGGTGACGTTCGCAAGCGGACGTCCGTTCGAGCCGTCCGTGACGCGTCCCGTGATCGTCCCGGCCTGCGCCATCGCCGCCGACGGCAGCGCCAGCGCGAGCAGGGACATGGAGAACCAACGGAGTCTGGACATAGAGGATGCTCCCCTAGCGTGTTACAACACGAATGCTGCCCCCCGCGGTCGCTACGGGCACCCATACGAGAGGCGGCGGAACCGACGAACTACCCGGCGAATACCTCCGCGCTGAAGGGTGGACGGGAACGGCGGGACCGAACCCGAGCCGTCAGGGCCCGCCTCGTGGAAACCGAAGGCCTGTGCAGAAGACGGCGGCGGACGCCGTCCGTTTGTATCGAATCCCTTAGGATAATCCGTTGTCTCGCAATACACAAGCGTGCCGTGCACTTTGCGGCCGGGGTCCGCCCGGCCCCGTTCCGCCGGGCCGCCGGCTACCCGTCGAAGCGGACGCGGACGAAGTGCCGCTTCCCCTTCTGGAGCACCGCTTCGCCCGTGGCCGCCAGCCGCGCGTCGCGGCCCCCGGCGCGCTCGCCGTCGACGCTGACGGCGCCCTGGTCCAGCTGCCGCGCCGCGTCGCCGTTGGACGAGGCCAGCCCGGTGCGGGCCAGCAGCCGCGCCAGCGACACGGTGCCGTCCGCCGGCGCCAGCGCCGGGTCCTGCGCGGACACCTGCACCGTGGGCACGTCCGCCGGGATCTCACGGCGCTTGAAGAGCCGGTCGAACGCTTCCGATGCGGCCGCGCCGGCGCCGGCGCCGTGGTACGTGTCCACCACGCGGGCGGCCAGGTCGCGCTTGGCGCGGTACGGCTCCGTCCGCGCGCCCTCCACGGCCGCCGCCAGCTCGGCCCCGCCCAGCCCGGAGGCCAGGGTGAGCCACTCCTCCAGCAGGGCGTCGGGGATGGACATCGTCTTCCCGTACTGCTGGTCGGGGGCGTCGGCCAGCCCCACGTAGTTGTCGTACGACTTCGACATCTTGTGCGCGCCGTCGGTGCCGCGCAGCAGGGGCATCAGCAGGCACACCTGCGGCTCCTGCCCGTACCGCTCCTGGATGTCGCGCGCCACCAGCAGGTTGAACTTCTGGTCCGAGCCGCCCAGCTCCACGTCGGCCTTCAGCACCACGGAGTCGTACGCCTGCATGAGCGGGTACAGGAACTCCACCACCGAGATGGGCCGCCCGTCCTGGTACCGCCGGGCGAAGTCGTCGCGCTCCAGCATGCGGGCCACGGTGTACTGCGCCGTGAGCTTCAGGATGTCGGCGAGCTGCAGCGGGCGCAGCCAGGTGGAGTTGTGCTCCACGCGCGTGCGGGCCGGGTCGAGGATGCGGAAGGCCTGCTCCTGGTAGGTGCGGGCGTTCTCCGCCACCTCCTCTTCCGTCAGCCGCGGGCGCAATTCGCTGCGTCCCGTGGGGTCGCCGATCAGGGCCGTGTAGTCGCCGACGACGAACACCACGTCGTGGCCCATCTCCTGAAACGCGCGAAGCTTGCGGATCGAGACAGCGTGCCCGATGTGCAGGTCGGCCCGGGTGGGGTCGAACCCCTGCTTCACCACCAGCGGTTGCCCCGTGAGGGCCGACCGCTCCAGCTTCCTGACCAGCGCCTCTTCGGGCACGATCTCCAGGGCGCCCTGGCAGATCGCGTCCATCTGCTCGGATACGGAGGGAAAATGCACGTTGCTCGGGCAGGATCGATGCTTCATGGGGGTATGGACGGGCGCAGTGTAGCCCGCCCGCGGCCCCGCACGCAAGGGCGTCAAGCGGCACTCCGCCTCTCCGCCCGCACCCGCACCGTGCTCCCTGCCCGCCCGCGGACGCCGTGAGCGCCGCGCCGGGCGTCTTCACCTTCCCCACCACGCACCACGCGCTGTGGGCCGAGGAAGTGGCGCGGGAGACCGGGATCGCCGCCGAGACCATCCCTGCTCCGCCCGCCGCGCACGCCCGGTGCGGCATCGCGCTGGAGACGTACCCGGAGGATGCGCCCCGCCTGGCCGCCGCGCTGCGGGCGGAAGGCGTGGACTTCGAGCTGCAGAGTCCGGCGGATTGAGAACGTCCGACGGCCGGCAGTTGATACACAGCGTCCCGGGGTCGATCGTTGGCGGTGCAGAAAGTTACGTTTCCCGGCACCGGATTTCGGCGGCGATCTGGGGAGATCCGCTTGGAGACGACGCGCCGGACACCCGATGCCTCACTTTCCGGCGCCCGCGCGCGAGCCGAACGGCGTCGACCCTCCGGCCGGGGTGGCGGGAGAGTCGACGCGTTTCGCTGGAAACCGGGATTGGACGGGGGGACTACAGGTCGCGCCAGTCGGTGTCCAGGATGCGGCGGTAGTGGCCGCTTTCCACCAGCAGCTCCACGAGGTGGGGGTCCAGCAGGCCGTCGCGGGCTTCCATGTGCAGGATGTCGAGCGCCTTCTCCGGGGGCAGCGCCTTCTTGTAGGGGCGGTCGGAGGCGGTGAGCGCGTCGAAGATGTCGACCACCGTCATGATGCGCGTCTGCACGGGGATCTCGGCGGCGGCGATGCCGCGGGGGTATCCCCGGCCGTTCAGCTTCTCGTGATGCCCGTAGGCCAGCTCGGCCACGCGCCTCAGGTCGCCCGTCCAGGGGATCTGGGTGAGGAAGCGGTAGGTCTGCTCCACGTGCGACTCGATCTCCAGCCGCTCCTGCTCGTTCAGGCTGCCCTTGGGGATGCGCAGGTAGCGCAGCTCCTCGGCGGTGACGTAGGGCAGCGTGGCGCCGTCGGGCCCGCGGTAGGTGAGCCGGCCGATGCCCTCCAGCGCCTCGGCCGCCTTCTCGGGCAGGATGGAGGGCTGGTTGGCGGCCTCCACGATGGCGCGCACCTCCTCCATCTCCATCAGCCGCTGCCGGTATTCGCCCTCGGCGGCGGACGGCACGGGGCCGCCGGGGCCGGCGCGCTCCAGCTCTTCGGCGCGGAACCGCCAGTGGTCGGCCTCCAGCGTGCGGCGGATGAGGTCGAAGCGGGACTGCACGCGCTCCCACAGCAGCGGGGGCAGCTTGCGCGCCTTCACCAGCACCTCCTCGCGCACTCCCACCTTCCCGAAGTCGTGCAGCAGCGAGGCGTAGCGAAGCTCGCGGAGCTGCTCGCGGGTGAAGCGCACGCCGGCGTACGGCCCCGCGCCGTGCTGGGAGAGCGCCGCCGCCAGGTCCACCGTGAGGGTGGCCACGCGCACGCTGTGGCCGCTGGTGGTGGGGTCGCGCTGGTCCACCGCGATGACGGCGGCCTTCACGAAGCTCTCGAAGATGGTCTCGATCTGCCGGTACAGGATCGAGTTCTCGATGGAGACGGCCGCCTGCCCGGCCAGCGCCTGCACCAGCTGCAGCTCGCGGTCGCCGTACGGCTGCACCCAGCGGTCGGCGGCGTCCTCGCTGGTGATGCGGGCGCGGGGGTCGCGCTTGCGGTTGATGAGCTGCAGCACCCCGACCACCATGCCCGGGTGGTCGATCATGGGCACCACGAGCTGCGACTTGGTGCGGTAGCCGAAGCGCTCGTCGAAGCTGCGGTTGAAGTGGTACGGCGCGTCGGGCGGCAGGTGGTAGGCGTCGTCCACCACCAGCGTCTCGCCGTGCAGGGCCACGTACCCCGCGACGGAGGCTTCGCTGATGGGCAGCGTGAACGACACGAAGGGCAGGTCCGGGAGCGACTCGTTGCGCGAGAGCTGGAAGCGCAGGTGCCCCGGCTGCCCGTCGCCCTCGCTCTCCACCAGGTACAGGCTGGCGGCGTCGCTGCCCGTGAGCTGCAGCGCCTTCTCCACGATGGTCTCCAGCAGCCGGTCGGGGTCGCGCTCGGTCATGAGCGCCATCCCGATCCCGCTCAGCTCGCGCAGCTCGCCGCGCGCACGCGCCAGCTCGCGCTCCAGCCGCGCCGCGGAAAGGCGCGAGGCGGAGTGGCGGAAGGCGGCGCGCAGGCTCCGCATCACCCCGTCCGTCGTCTCACCGTCACGCAGCGCCAGCAGCACCCGGTCGCTGCCGCGGGCCGCCGCCTCCGCGTCGGGGGAAGCCGCGACGACCACCACCTGCGCCGGAAGGCGCGCAAGGGCGCCGCCCAGCTCGGGCTCGGCGCCGGCCAGGGCGGTGTCCAGCAGCAGCACGCTGGGCACCTCGGGGGCGTGGGCCAGCTCGCCCAGGCCGCCGGCCACGGGCACGGCCTCCATCCGCTCCGCCTCCAGCAGCGGGGCGATGCGGTCCAGGGGCACGCCGGGGCCGTGGTACAGCAGAAGCCAGCGCGGTCCGGGATCGGACGGCGGCGCGGGGGCGGGCGCGGAGCGGGCCCGGGCCGCGGCGTCGGACGCGGCGGGCACCTTCAACGGGCGCTCCCCACGGCGGCGGGGTGTACGGCCATCTCCTCGCCCTCCGTGGCCATCGACAGCTCCAGCGGCGATCCGCGGTCGGCCAGGTCGGCGCGGAGGCCGGCCAGCAGGGCGTCCAGCTCGTCGTCGCCGCGGTCGGGGGCGTGGTGGAAGAGGGCCAGGCGCCGCACCCCGGCGTCCTCGGCCAGCCGTACGGCCTGGCCGTAGGTGCTGTGGCCCCATCCGCGGAAGCGGTCGTACTCTCCGTCCGTGAACATGGCGTCGTGGAAGAGCAGGTCCACGCCCTCCAGGAAGCCGACGAGGCGGTCGTACCACTCGCCGTTGGCGGCGCCCCCCAGCTCGTTGTCGGGGATGTAGGCCACGGAGGCGCCGCCGCTGCGGATGCGGTAGCCGCAGGTGTGCTCGGCGTGGCGCACGCGCATCGCGGCCACCTCCACCTCGGCGTCGCTCCAGGGATGGCCGTTCACGTGCACCCACTCCACCCGCGCGGCCAGGGCGTCCAGCGGGATGGGGAAGTAGATGGAGCCCATCTGCCCCGCCAGCGCGCGGCTGATGTCCACGTCGCCCTGCCGCGGCCCGTGCACGCGGATGCGGCTGCCGGGGTCGTACAGGGGCGTGCAGAAGGGGAAGCCCTGGATGTGGTCCCAGTGGAAGTGGGTGACGAACAGGTCCGCCTCCACCACGCCGCCCGCGTCCGCCAGGCGCCGGCTGAGGGGGCGGATGCCCGTGCCCGCGTCGAAGATGTAGCAGCGCCCGCCCGCCGAGCGCACCTCCACGCACGAGGTGTTGCCCCCGAAGCGGATGGTCTCGGGACCGGGGCTGGGGATGGACCCGCGGGTGCCCCAGCAGGTGGCGCGCAGGGCCGGTCCGGGCGGGCCTCCCGGGCCGTCGGCGGCGCCGGCGAGGGGTGCGGTCATGGGCGGGGTCGGGGCGAGGGGCGGGTGGGAAAGCCCGACGGGGCCGGAAGGTGGTGCGTCGTGGGGACGACGCTGGAAGGTAGGCGCGGCGCGGGACGGAGGCAATGCTCGCGCGCGCCCGAAACCGCTCCGCCCCCATCCGGCGTCCGCCCGGGCCGGCGGCTCCGCGGCCGCGCCGTTTCGACCCTTGTTCGATCGAGCGGCGTCCACCCCACGCAGGCCGGCGAGCGGGGCATCGGGTCCACGGATTCGGCATCCGCCAGCCCGGGCGTCGTTCACCATCCGCCGGCGTCGAAGGGGGCGAAGCGGGAGCCTCGGACCGTCGAGCCGGAGGTGGCGGCGTGATGGAGGATTGCGGGCGACGGCGCGTCGCCGTTTGCACCGCCGCCCGACATTCCGTACATCAAGTGTGATCGTCGGCAGCTCCGGGCGAAGCGTCGAGGCCGGGTAAGCCTCTGCAAACCTTGGACACGACGGGCATGGCGCCGCGCTTGCATACCGCAGCGCGGGCCCCTGCGGCCGGCTGAGCCCGCCTTCGCGCGCCACGGCGGCTCCGGGTGGCACGATCCCACGACATTCCCCAGAGCATGACTCCGAAGTTCCTGCGGGACGAAGATCCGGGCGGCTCGGTCGAGCGGGGCGGCGCGTCGTTCGAGCGCGGCGGAAGCGCGGCCACGGTGCGCGGCACGGCCGGCCTGTACGCGCTGCTGGTGGAGAGCGTGCGCGACTACGCCATCTTCGCGCTGGATCCCGACGGCTTCGTGCTGAGCTGGAACGCGGGCGCCGAGCGCCTGAAGCAGTACACGGCCGAGGAGATCATCGGACAGCACTTCTCCGTCTTCTACCCGGAAGCGGCGAAGGAAAGCGGCTTTCCCGACTATGAGCTGAAGATGGCGGCCGCGGAGGGGCGCTTCGAGGACGAGGGATGGCGGATTCGCAAGGACGGCTCGCGCTTCTGGGCCAACGTGGTGATCACGGCGCTCCGCGGCGAGACGGGCGAGCTGGTGGGCTACGCCAAGGTGACGCGCGACCTCACGGAGCGCCGCGAGGCCGAGCTGCGCGCGCTGGAGGACGAGCGGATGCTGGCGGAGGCGCGGGCCGTCAACGAGACCCGCACCGGCTTCCTGGCGGCCATGAGCCACGAGCTGCGCACGCCGCTGAACGCCATCGGCGGCTACGCGGACCTGATGGCGATCGGCATCGGCGGCACGCTGAGCGAGCAGCACCGCGAGTACCTGCGGCGTATCCAGGGCAGCCAGCAGCACCTGCTGGGCATCATCAACGACCTGCTGAACTACAGCCGCATCGAGGCGGGGCAGGTCACCTACGACGTGTCGCCCGTGCCCGTGCACGTGGTGGTGGACGGGGTGATCGCGATGGTGGAGCCGCAG
The DNA here is from genome assembly GCA_028287185.1 of Gemmatimonadota bacterium. Classification (GTDB taxonomy): domain Bacteria; phylum Gemmatimonadota; class Gemmatimonadetes; order Longimicrobiales; family Longimicrobiaceae; genus JAQBQD01. The sequence goes on from JAQBQD010000013.1 coordinate 11,892, forward strand.
GCGAAGGCGAAGGGGCTGACGCTGGCGCACGGCCCCTGCAGCGAGGAGGCCGTGGCGCTGGCCGACCGCCTGAAGGTGGAGCAGATCGTCCTGAACCTTCTTTCCAACGCGGTGAAGTTCACGCCCGAGGGCGGCCGCGTGACGGTGGAGTGCGCCCGCGGCGCCGAGCAGGTGTCCATCGTGGTCAGCGACACGGGCCCGGGCATCGCGCCCGAGTTGCACGAGGCGATCTTCGACCCGTTCGTGCAGGTGGGCCGCACCCTCACCAGCACCTCCGAGGGAACGGGGCTGGGGCTGGCCATCAGCCGCGACCTGGCCCGGGCGATGGACGGCGACGTTACGGTGGAGAGCACGCCCGAGCAGGGCGCGAAGTTCCGGCTCTCGCTGAAGCCGGCCTGATCGGCCCACCGACGAATCTCCCGACCCGCTCGATCCGCAGGGACGCATCCGCACCTCGAAGCAGGTCGCGAGAGTGGGCCACGCGCCCCCTCCGCGGCCCGCACTACCCGCCGGCCCACCCCAGGTCCGCGGAGGGTTCTTGAGCTTCGCGCGATCGGGGATCCATCGAGTGGAACGGGCCTCGCCGGCAATCCCGCGTGCGTCGGCCGCCGTCACGGGACCCGCGGGGGGCAGCCATCGCGGTCGAGGATCGACGGCGCTGCCGGTCGTTTCGACGGGTGCGCGGAGGGGGGAGGGACGAATCCCCCCGTTGACCAGGCGCTCCGCCCGCCGCGCGCCTTGTGTGGCCCGACGCGGACGTTAATATGGTACCCGCGGCCTGGCGCCCGCTTCCTGCCCGCCCCGCCCTGCTTCACGCGCCCCATCGCACGCGCGCCCGACCCGCCCGCACGGTCCGCCGCCGCTCCACTCGTCGGAGCCGCCACCCCGGACCGCTCCCGTGCGACCGCCCCGCTCCCCTTTGCGGAGGACGCTTCCGACCATGAAGGCACGCCACCTGTACGCCCTCGCGGCGGTGTTGGTCACCACCGGCTTCGCGCTGCCGCGCCGCGCCGACCCGCCGCGCAAGTGGGCGGTGGTGGTGGGCGTGGGCGACTACGTGAACTACGGCGACGAGGAGGGCGGCGACCTTCCCGGCGCGGCCAACGACGCGCGCAGCGTGCGCGACGTGCTGCAGGCGCGCTGGGGCTTCCGCCCCGAGAACGTGCACGTGCTGCTGGACACCGCCGCCACCCGCGCCGCCATCCGCCGCGAGATGACGGCGTGGCTGCCTTCGGTCGTGAAGCCGGGCGACCTGGTGGTGTTCTTCTACTCGGGCCACGGCTCGCAGGTGTTCGACCAGAACGGCGACGAGGACGACGGCCTGGACGAGACGCTCTGCCCCACCGACGTGATGCGCAACAGCGCGCGCATGGACGTGACGGACGACGAGCTGGGCGCCTGGGTGCGCGCGCTGCCGACCACGAACGTGTCGGTGATCCTGGACAGCTGCCACTCGGGCACGGCCACGCGCGGCGTCCTTCCCGGCGTGCACCGCAAGGCGCTGAACCGCGCGCCGGCGGCCCTGCGCGAGGGCCCGCCGCCGGCCGCGAGCGGGCTTCCCGCCCCGGCCGCGCACGCAGGCGCGCCGAAGCCGAACCCGGACGACCTGGGCGGCGACGTGCTGGAGATCGCCGCGGCGCAGTCGGACCAGTACGCGATGGACGCCAGCTTCGAGGGCCAGGGCGGGGTGCGGCACGGCGGCGCCTTCACCGTGCCGCTGGTGCGCTATCTGTGGCAGGTGCCGGCGGGCACGTCGTACCAGGAGGTGTTCCGCCTGACGCGCGACGCCGTGCGGCGCGGCAGCTTCGCGCAGAACCCGCAGATCAGCGGCGCCGCGCGCGAGCGCCCGGCCTTCGGGGTGGCGGGCGCCGGCAACGTGGAGGGCACGCTGCCGGTCATCACCGTGTCCCGCGCGCCCGCCGCGCACGCCGGCGCCTCGGTGCTGTCCGCGTCCGGCGGGAGCGTGGTGCTGGACGGCGGCGCGGCGGCGGGGATGACGCCGGGCTCCGTGTACCGCGTGGGCGGCGCGGAGCTGACGGTGGCCTCGGTGGAGGGCAGCCGCGCGCGGGCCCGGCTCACCGGCGGGACGGCGCCCGCTGCCGGCGCCGGCGCGTCCCTGGCCGCGTACGACTATCCCACGGCCGTGCTGCACGTGTCGGCGGGCGACGTTCCCGCGGCCATCCTGGCCGGGCTGCAGGCGCATCCCATCCCCGACGTGGCGGTGCTCCGCGACCCAGGGGCGCCCGCGGAGCTGGCGCTGCGGCGCGACGCGGAGGGCTGGGTGCTGGTGGGGTCGGACGGCACGCCGCGGCACCGGCTGGCGGGGCGCACGCCGGCGGAGGTGGGCGAGCAGCTCGCGGCGGCGCTGCGGCAGGAGCAGGCGGCGCTGGCGCTGGCCTCGCTGGAGAACCCGGCGCACCCCTTCGCGGTGGACTTCGGCTTCACGGGCGACCGCAACGTCTTCCGCCTGGGCGAGAAGCTGGGCTTCCGCTTCCGCTCCGCGCGCGAGGGATACCTCACCATCGTGGACCTGGACCCCGCCGGGAAGGTCACGGTGCTGTATCCCAACGCCTACCAGCGCGACGGGCACGTGGCGGCGGGCCAGGAGGTGGAGCTTCCCGCGCCGGAGATGGGGTTCTCGTTCACGGCCGAGGCGCCCGAGGGCCACGGCGTGGTGCGGGCCTTCGTGACGGAGCGGCCGCTGGCGCTGGGCTTCGAAGAGGGCGACGCCGCGCAGGCGGCCGCCGTGGCCGAGGCGCTGCGGACGGCGGCGGGGGCCCCGTCCCGCGCGCGCGGCGGGGCGGTGCCGCTGCTGGGATGGTCCACGGGCTCCGTCGTCTACGAGTTCACCCGCTAGGCCGCGCGTGGCGAGAAGGCGCGCGCGCCTGCTGGTGATCCCCGCCATCGCGGCGGGAAGCGCGCTGCTGGCGGGGCTGCTTACGCGGACGGACACCATCACCGGCAAGCTGCTGCAGGGCGTGGAGCAGACCACGCTGGACTGGCGCATCCGCTCCGTGCCGCCCCGCCCGGCCGCGGAGAGCCCGGTGGTGCTGGTGCTCTTCGACAGCGCGTCCGTGCAGGACTGGCCCTACCTCGTTCCCTTTCCGCGCGCGCACCTGGCGGCCGTGATCGACGCGGTGGCGGCGGCGAAGCCGAAGGCGATCGGGCTGGACGTGTACCTGGACCGGCGCTACCCGCGGCTGGACAGCATGGACCGCGGCGACGAACGCCTCCGCGACGCGCTGCGCCGGGCGGGGAACGTGGTGATCGCCACGGGCACGGCCGGCTCGTCCTTCGTCCGCGCGCAGATGCCGCTGGACCCGTACTTCGCCGGCGCGGCGGCGGCCGTGGGAAGCGCGGACTCGCCGACGCCGTACGAGACCATCCGCGACGCCGAGCTGACGGTGCGCGTGGGCCGGCGGCGCATCCCCGGCTTCCCGCTGGCGCTCTGGGCGGTGTCGAAGGGGCTGTCGCCGGACTCCGTCGCCGCCGCGGCGGAGCGGACGGGGCGGCTGGAGGTGCCGGGGCTGCCGGGGCGGTACGCACGGGTGCCGCGCGACACGGCGGTGCAGTCGATGCCCATCGCCTTCGTGGGCCCGCCCAGCCGCGCGGGGGACGAGAACGGGGCCTTCGCGGCGTACTCGTCCAGCGCCATCGCCGCGCTGGGGCCGCTGGTGCCGGCGGATTGGTTCCGCGGCAAGATCGTGCTGCTGGGCAGCGGCTTCCACTCCGAGGAGCGCTTCCGGACGCCGTTCTACTCGCAGGTGGACGCGCGCGGCCGCATCGCCGGGTGGACGTACGGGGTGGAGACCCACGCCGACGCGCTGGACAACCTGCTCTCCGGCCGGCATCCCATCCCCGTGCCGCGCTGGCTGTCGCTGCTGGGCGTGGCGGCGCTCTGCCTGCTCGTGGCGCTGGCCGCGTTCCGGCGGGGCATCGGGTGGGGCGCGGCGGCGGCGCTGGCGCTCACGGCCGGCGTGGTGGCGGCGGGCTTCTGGGCCTTCGCCACGCTGACGGTGGCGCTGCCCTTCGTGTTCCCGGCGGCGGGCGCGCTGCTGGCCTTCCTGACCTCCACCAGCTACGTGTCCGTGGTCGAGGGGCGGGAGAAGCGGGCCATCCGCGGCGCCTTCTCCAAGTACGTTCCGCCCGCGGTCGTCGCGGAGCTGATGGCCGACCCCACGCGCCTGAAGCTGGGCGGCGAGAAGCGGCGCATCACGGTGCTGTTCACGGACCTGGCCGGCTTCACCGCGCTCTCCGAGACGGTGGACCCGCAGGACCTGCTGGCGCTGCTGAACCGCTACCTGGACGCGATGACCGGCATCGTGCTGCGGGAGCGCGGCACGCTGGACAAGTACATCGGCGACGCGGTGATGGCCCTGTACGGCGCGCCCACGGCGCTGGAGGAGCACGCGCTGCACGCCTGCCGCACGGCGGTGGCCATGCAGCGCCGGCTGGGCGAGCTGAACACGGCGTGGAAGGCGCAGGGCTGGCCGGAGCTGCAGATGCGCGTGGGCGTGAACACCGGCACCCCCGTGGTGGGCAACATCGGCGGCAAGGAGCGCTTCGACTACACGGCGCTGGGCGACGCGGTGAACCTGGCGGCCCGGCTGGAGCCCGCGTGCAAGACGTACGGCGTGGGCATCATGGTGTCGGACGAGACCCGGCGCGACGCGGGCGACCGCGTGGTGGTGCGCGAGCTGGAGCTGCTGGCCGTCTACGGCCGCGCCGAGCCGCTGCCCGTGTACGAGCTGGTGGCGATGGCGGGCGACGAGCTGGGCCCGCGCGCGGAGCTGCTGGAGCAGTACGCCAGGGGCCTGGCCGCCTACCGCGCCCGCGACTTCGAGATGGCGCTCGTCTGGTTCCAGGCGGCGCTGGAGTGCGACCCCGCGGACGGACCCTCCGCGCTGTACGCGGAGCGCTGCCGCGGCTACGTGCAAAGCCCGCCCCCCGCCGAGTGGAGCTTCGTGGAGCGGCGGCAGATCAAGTGACCCCCCGGACCGAGGCCGTCATGCGTGCCTTTCGACGTTCGTTCCCGATGGCCGCGCTGCTGCTGGCGGCGCTCGCCGGCCCCGCCCGCGCCGCGGTGGACCCCGTGGCCGTGCTGGTGCGCGTGCTGGGCCGCGTGCAGGTGCAGCGCGGCACCCTGCCGGCCGCCGCGGCGGCGGTGGGCATGCCGCTGCAGGCCGGCGACCAGGTGGTGGTGCCCGCGGGCGGGCAGGCCGTCGTCCTTTACCGGACGGGGCGGACGGAGATGCTGTCCCGGTCGTCCCGCATCGCCGCACCGGCGGCGGCGCGGCGCAACGGCGTGTTCCGGCAGACGGTGAAGACGCTGACGGAGGTGGCGGTGACGGACGCACGCACGCAGCCCAACCGCCAGGGGATGATCCGCCCCATCGCGGGCGCCGCTGTCCCCGTCTCGCCGCGCAACGGGCTGCGGGTGCGATCCGCGCATCCCACCTTCACCTGGTTCGCGGTGCCGGGCGTGACGGACTACGTGATCCAGCTCCGTCCCGTGGACGGCGGCGCGGTCGTCCGCTTCCCCGTCGGCGCGGACACCACCTGGCGCCTTCCGGATTCCGCCGCGGCGCTCGTTTCCGGCGCGGTCTACGAGTGGAGCGTGGCCTGGCCGGACGGGCGCGCGGCGGTGCCGCAGCGCTTCCGGGTCGCCACGCCGGCCGAGGAGGCGGCGGTGGCGGCGCGCATCGGCCAGCTCTGGGACGTGGGGCTGAACCCGCGCGGCGACGGCCTCTTTCCCGCTGCCGCCATCTACCGCGACGCGGGGTTCGTGTACGACGCCCGCCGCGCGCTGGACGAGCTGGCCGCCACGGGCGCGCCGCTGGGCCGCGACTACCACCTGCTGCGCGCCACCGTCTACGATGCGCTGGGGATGGTGGACGCGGCGCAGGCGGAGTTCGCGCTGGCGGACGGGGGCGTGTCCGGCGGCGGCTGAACCTCCGGTGCTTGGATACGGATGCAGAACGGGGCGCGTCAGCAGTCGACGCGCCCCTTCGTGTGTCGTCGATGGAGGTCCGCGGATGCGGCCGGGTTCAGCCGTTCGGCCGCCCCGCGGCGTCGAGTCCGGACGCGAGGGCCAGCAACAGCGCGCCTCCGCCGAGCGCCGCGAGTCCCCAGCCGATGCCGATCTCCCCGGTCAGCAGGCCGACCACCGCGCGGCGGACGCCGATGCCGCCGGACCCGAACGCCGTCTCCGCGTCGGCGACGGGCGGCCGGACGAGGCCCAGGGTCCACATGCCGGCGGCCAGCGCGAGCATGCCGGCCGTCCACGCCCAGCGCAGGCGCCCGCCGCGCACGAGTGCGGCGGCGAGCACGGCCAGCCCCGCCATCACCAGCGCGCCGCCCGGCCACACGTCCCACGCGCGCACCCGGCCCACGAGCGGCATGCGCGCGAGCGGCAGGACGGCGGCGGCGGCAATCAGGGCCGCGCCCACGCCGGCCGCGACCGTCAGCGGAGGGACACGCGCGCGGGCCTTCGCCGTGGACGCGGTCGAACGAAGGGCGGAGTCAGGCATCAACCGATGCGGAAGGGGAGGAGGGGGTGGCGCTGGAGATTCGGAGGAGATGAACGGCTGGCGTCGACGGCGGAATCGATCGAACCGCGCGACGGAGATCTCCAGGGAACGACGGGGCCGCGCCTCCCGGGGGGAAGCGCGGCCCATCGTCCCGACGACGCCGTGCGCGCGGAGCTACTCGTTGCGGGGGCGGTTGCGCAGGGTGCTCAGCTCCGTGCGGTAGTCCCGGTTGTGGCCGTCCAGGCGCACCGCCGCCTCGAGCTCGACGATGGCCTCGTCCACCAGGCCGGCGTCGCGCAGGACAAGGCCCAGGTCGAAGTGGTACTTGGCGTTGTCCCCCGCGGCGGCGATCGCCGCGCGGAAGGCGGCCATCGCCTCGGTCGGGCTGCCGGCCGCTTTCAGCGCCAGGCCCAGCGCGTCCTGGTACCCCGCGTTGCCGGGCTGCAGCTGGACGGCTTCCTTCAGCTCGGCGACGGCGTCGGCGCGGCGGGTGGTGCCGGTGAGCGCCACGCCCAGGTCGAAGCGGATAGCGGCGTTGCCCGGCTCCAGGCGCGCGGCCTCGGTGAACTCCTGCTGCGCCTCGTACGACTGGCCCTGGTCGCGGAGCAGCAGGCCCAGGTCGTGGTGGTACCCGGCGTTCCGCGGCTCCCGGGCGACGGCGCTCTTCATCTCGCCCACGGCCTCGCCGCCGCGGCCGGCGGCGCGCAGGTCGCGGGCGTAGGCGGCGTGGTACGCGGCGCTGGTGGCATCCACCGTCGTGGCGTCGCGGTACTCGGCCAGCGCCTCGTCCGGGCGGCCGGCGGCGTCCAGCGCCTGCGCCAGCTCGATGTGGTAGCCGCCGTTGCGCGTCTCGGCCAGCACCGCCTGGCGCAGCTCGTTCACGGCGTCGCCCGGGCGGCCCGCCTTGGCCAGCGCCACGCCCAGGTCGCGGTGGAAGGCGGCGTTGTCGCGCTGCAGGCCCACGGCGCGGCGCAGGCGGTCCACCGCGTCCTCGGCCTGGCCCTGGTCCAGCAGCGCGTTGCCCAGCGCGTCGAAGAAGGTGCCGTTGCGCGCGTCCAGGCGGGTGGCGGCGTCGAACTGCGCCGCCGCCTCACGGCCCATCCCCCCGGCGCGCAGCGTCACGCCCAGCTCGTACAGCAGGTTGGGGTTCTGGGGGTCCAGGCGCACCGCCTCCTGCAGCTCGGTCACGGCCTCGGCCGTGCGGCCGGCGTCGCGCAGCACCACGCCCAGCTCGCCGCGGTACTTGGCGCTGGTGGGATAGTCCGCCACGGGGCGGCGGGCGCGCTCGACGGCATCCGCCTGCTGCGGCGACAGGGACGCCGGGCGGGCGGCGGCGGCGGGCGACCCGGGGTCGCGGCTGGCGGCGGCCTGTGC
>JAQBQD010000159.1 GCA_028287185.1 Gemmatimonadota bacterium
CGACGCCGCCGCGCCGCCGCCGGACGCGCCGGTGGGCGCCGGGCGGTCCGAGATCATCACGAACCCGCCCACGCGCCAGAAGAAGCGCGCGCCGCTGGTGCCCATCTCCTGGCCGACGCCCACACCCCCGTATCCCACGACGCTGTCGCTGAAGCGGGTGGCCGCGGCGGGCGTCACCTCGTGCAGCAGGCCGGCTTCCACGTCGAAGAAGAACGGGCGCTCCACGCGGCTGCCGGGGCCGTCGCCGTCCGACTGCAGGATGCGGTAACCCAGGGTGCCGCCCGTGAACAGGTGGTCCGGCGTGAGGTAGATGCCGCGCGCCCCGATGCGGAGCGAGTGGATGTTTCCCAGGATGAGGTCGGCGCCCACGATGCCGGTGAAGGCCGCCGGGATGGATCCTCCCGCGCCGCCCACCTGCACCGACACCTCGCCGCCCACGATGGAGGGGGTGGCCGGGTGCTCCTCCCTGCGCTCGGCCGCGGGCGGGGCGGCGGGCCTGCGCGCGGCCTCGGCCTCGGCGCGGCGGCGCTCCACCTCGGCCTCGGCGGCGGCCTGCTCGGCGTGGATGCTGGTCTCCAGCGCGTCCATCTCGGCCGCGAAGCTGCGCAGCCGGCCCAGGAACACGGGCGAGATCTCCGCCTGCCGCACGTCGTCGTGGCCGGTGGGATAGGTCGTGTCGTGCTGGGTGTTGACGTACCACACGTGCAGCAGCTCGTGGTACAGCGTGTCCGCCATCGTGGAGGCGGGGTCGGTGTGCGTGTAGTCGATGTTGATGGCGCGCGCGCTGTCGTCCCCCGGCCACGAGCGGTGGTCGCCGCGCTGGGGCACGTGGGGATGCGGGTCGGGAAGCTCGTTGCGGACGAGCACCGTGTAGCGCGCGGCCCCGCGGTCGGGGGGCGAGAACTGCCCCGCGGCCCCCGCCTCCACCGCGTCGGGGGGAAGCCGGTCCATGAAGCGCACGGTGATGCGGGTGCGGCACCGGCCCCGGCCGCAGAAGGCCCGCCACAGCGAGTTCACCAGCTCCGCGCCCGACGCCGTCGCCATCATCCGCCGCACGGCCTCGTTCGCCGCCGCCGAGCGCTCGCCGTCCGCCTCCACCGTCGCGCCCAACTCCGTCCAGCTGTCCGCCGCGTCGGTGCCCGGCGTGCGCCGCAGCGCCGGCGCCCCGGCGGCGCCGAGGCCGCCTTCGATCGCACGGCCCGCGGAGACGACCTGCGCCGCCGCGTCCGCCTCGCGCTCCTCGGGCGCGTCCACGGCACCGACCTCCAGGGACCGGCTGACGGTCGGCGGAGACGCCGTCGACGCGGACTGCTGGACGACGTGCGCCAGCTCGTGCGCGATCAGCCGACGCCCCTCGGTCGATCCCGGCGCGTAGGCTCCTCCGCCGAAGACGACGTTCGATCCCACGGCGTAGGCCCGAGCTCCGACGGCACGCGCCGAATCCGCCGCGGCGCCGTCGGCGTGCACGCGGACGTCGGCGAACGAGTGCCCGAAGCGCGGCTCCATGTACGCCCGCGTCCCCGCGTCCAGCGGCTGACCGGGCGAGCGGAGGACGTCGTGCACCACGGCGGGCGCGGTCGCCGGTCCCGCGCGGGAGGCGGACCGGCGGAGCACGGGGGATGGAATCCGCGGCGATGCGCCGGCAATGCGGCCCGGGAGGAAGGCGGCGGCGCTCATGGGGTGGTGGCGGGGGCGCGGCGGGCGGCGATCTGCCCGGCGGTGGCGCGGATCACCCGGCGCAGGGTGCCGATCAGGCGCGTCCGCACGTCGCCGGCGCTGCGTTGCGCGGATGCTCGCGCGGTGCGGGCGGCGGGCGTGGAGGTGTCCTGCGGGATGGCGTCGGTGCCCGGCGTGTGCACGTGGAACGAGGTGCGGTCGCCCCCCGTCTGCGCCAGCAGCCGCAGCACGCGGTACGAGACCTCGTTCGACAGGAAGTTGCCGCCGGCGCTGCTGCGGACCTGGGCCCGGTGGTCCACGCCGCCCAGGGTGAAGACGATGCCGGTGGGGCGCTGCGGATCCGTGTGCATCGTGCCGAGGATGGTGCGCACGGCGACGGTCGGGATGCCCACCTCCGGCTTTCCCTGCGCGGGCTGTCCCAGCGCCGCCAGCGCCGCGTCGGCCGCCGCCGCGCTGTCGAAGCGGAAGGTGACGCCCTCACCGATCATGGGCTGCAGCACCGCGGGGCTGCCGGGCACCGCGGGCCGGCCGCCCGCGGCGGGGCGGGCGGGGATGGCGGGCTGCGCCGTGTCCCGCGCGATGGCGTCCAGCGAACCGGTGGAGGGCAGCACCAGCGCCGCGTCCGCGCCTCCCGGGGCGGCGGGGACGGGCGCCACGCCGTCGCCGCCCGTGGTGTGGACGCCCACCGCGAAGCGCTCCAGGCGCGCCGGGTCGGTGGGGGCCAGCGAGGGATCGAGGCTCACCGTGATCACCGCGTCCACCTGGGAGGCGGGCACCAGGCGCTCCACCACGCCCGCGGCGAACTGCGCGAAGTCCACCGGCAGGACGATCGCCTCCACCGCCGTGCGGGTGCGGCCGGGGCCGTCCACCGTGGTCCCGTCCAGCGCCAGCGCCGCCGCGCCCGACGGGTTCCACGTGCCCCGCGGCGGCGGCGCGCCCGATCCGGACGACTCGAACGGGTCGAACCCCGTCACCAGCATCTTCAGGTCGGCGGGGCCGCGGCGGACGGGGCGGCGGAAGTCCACCGTCGTGCCCCCGCGGGCCGCGTCGCCGAACGCCCCCGCCAGCAGGTCGAACACCCGCGCCACCTCGGCCGCGCGCGAGCCGCCCGCGTGGCCCAGCCCCGTGATGACGGCCAGGGTGTCCTGCACGGGGCGGAAGTGCTCGTCCTCGCCCAGGCCACCGGCGCCGCGGGCCAGCCCCCACAGCCGCTCGCCCGCCGCCCGGCCGATCGACGCGGCGTCCGCGTCCGTCACGGCCTGGCTCCCCTCAATGGCCGCGCGCAGCTCCTGCAGCGCGTTCTCCACCGTGCCGGGCATGGCGGTGCGGCTGGCGGCGCGCAGGGCGG
>JAQBQD010000188.1 GCA_028287185.1 Gemmatimonadota bacterium
CCGCCCTCGCCGCGGCCGGCGCCCCGCCGCTGCTGCCCGGCATCGCGGGCCCCGCTCCGTAGCGCCACCGCGCGAGCGACACGATTCCGGTGTGGGGCAAGGGGAAGGGCGCGCGGCGGCGGATCGGACTCGTCGCGTCCGCGCGCGGCGTGTGGGTGCTTGGCCCGATCCATGTGGTTCGCGTCGGGTGGCGGATCGCCGCGTGTTTCCGCGCCGCGCATGTTGTCATCCGCCGTCCAGTCCGTTCGCGCTCACCATCGGCCGCCGGGGGAACTCTATCTCCCGTGGCCTGCGGACCTTGCCGGGGGGCGGCCGGCCGGCTTCCGGCGCCCCGCGTCACGCGGTGCGCGGCCCGTCTTTCCGCGGTTCGCCTTCATGCTCGCCGTACGCCCGCTCCGCCTCGTCGGGGACACGGCCCGGCACCCTTGCTGCCCCAACGGCCGTCGCCCGGCAGTCCCCGACGCCGGCGCCTTCGCGTCGGCAAAGGGAACGGAACGCGACGAAGCCCCGACCTCCGGTGAGGTTCGGGGCTTTGTCGTCCGGCGGTCGCCGCGCGCATCGTGGGTCGTTCAAGGCGGAGTCGATCGTCGGACGAACGGGGTGGGTATCGTACAAGTGGAAGCCCCGGCCGATGCTCTGGCCGGGGCTTCCTTCTGCTCCGTGGCCCGCCTGAGGCGGTCTACTTCATCACGTTCTTGGCGATGGTCTGGAGCTGCATGTTGCTGGTGCCCTCGTAGATCGTGCCGATCTTGCTGTCGCGGTAGAACTTCTCCACCGGGTACTCCTTGGTGAAGCCGTATCCGCCGAACAGGTCGATGGCCTGCGAGGTGATGCGCTGCGCCACCTGCGACGAGAAGAGCTTGGCCATCGCGGCCTCGTGCACGAACGAGCGGCCGGCGTCCTTCAGGCGGGCGGCATTGTACACCATCAGGCGCGCGGCCTCCAGCTCGGTGGCCATCTGGCCGATCTGGAACTGCACGCCCTGGAAGTCGCCGATCTTCTTGCCGAACTGCTCGCGCTGGCCCACGTACTTGATGGTGGCGTCCAGCGCGCCCTGGCCGATGCCGATCATCTGCGCGCCGATGCCGATGCGCCCCTCGTTGAGCGTCTCGATGGCCGTCCTGTATCCCTTGCCCACCTCGCCCAGCACGTTCTCGTCGGGCACGAACACGTCTTCCAGGACGAGCTCCGTGGTGGACGAGGCGCGGATGCCCAGCTTGTCCTCCTTCTTGCCCACCGCGAAGCCGTCGAACGCCTTCTCCACGATGAACGCGGTGATGCCGCGGTAGCCCGCCTCGGGGTTCACGTTGGCGAACACGATGAACACCTCGGCCTCGCCGCCGTTGGTGATCCACAGCTTGCGCCCCGTCAGCCGGTAGCCGCCGTCGGCCTTGGCGCCGCGGGTGGCGAGCGCGAAGGCGTCCGAGCCGGAGCCCGCCTCGGAGAGCGCGTAGGCGCCCACCTTCTCCGCGCCCAGCTGCGGCAGGTACTTGGCCTTCAGCGCGTCCGACCCCCAGCGCAGGAAGGCGTTGTTCACCAGCGTGTTCTGCACGTCCACGAACACGCCCACGCTGGCGTCCACGCGGCTCAGCTCCTCCACCACCAGCGCGGCGGTGAAGAACGAGGCGCCGGTGCCGCCCAGCTCCTCGGGCACCTCGATGCCCATCAGCCCCAGCTCGAAGAACTTGGCGATGAGCTCGGGATCCATCGTCTGCGCTTCGTCCATGGCGTGCACGCGGGGGCGCACGTCCTCGTCCGCGAACTGGCGCACCAGGTCGCGGAACATCTGCTCTTCTTCGCTGAGGACCGTAAGCGGCGCGCCGCCGGTCGCGAGGTCAACGGTCGACATCCTGGGCTCTCGCTGGGTGCGGGTGGTGCGGGATGATGCAACCCTGTAATATGGGAAGATCCGGCCGAGATGTCGAGAAAGCACCGCGCCTCTCCCGCGCGCCTCCGTCCCGTCCCCCCGTCCACGCCCCCTCCGCCCGGCGCCCATGGCCTCCGACTCCACGCTCCCGCCGTCCTACTCCGCCGCCTACGCCCTACCCGACACGTCCGTCCGCCGGCGGCGGCTGGCGGGCTACGCGCTGGCGCTCACGGCGGGGTCGCTGTGGGGGATGACGGGGCCCATCAGTGAGGCGTTGTACAAGCAGGGCGCGGACATCACCGAGATCGGGTTCTGGCGCGTGCTGCTGGCGGTGCTGGGGTTCGCCGTCTACGGCTGCTTCCGCCCGGCGCTGTTCCGCATCGACCGGCGCGGGCTTCTGGTGATCGGGCTGGGGGGCGGGGCGCTGGTGGCGCTCTTCGAGGTGGCCTTCCAGCACGCCATCAGCAACCTGGGCGTCGCCGCCGCCGTCACCCTGCTCTACACCGCGCCGGTGATGATCACGCTGCTCGCCGGCCCGCTGCTGAAGGAGCGAGTGACGGCGGTCCGCGTGCTGCTGGCGCTGGTGGTGCTGGCCGGCGTGGCGATGACGGTGTTCGGCGCGCAGGGCGCCAAGCCGGCGTGGAACGCCGTCGGCATCGTGGGCGGCATGGTGGCGGCGGTGTCGTACGCGGGCACCACGCTGCTCGCGCGCTACGCGGTGCCGCGCTACGGCTCGCTGCGGATGCTGTTCTGGGAGCTGGTGGGCGGCACGCTGCTGCTCGCCGTGCTGCTGCCGCTGGTGGGGCGCCCCTTCCTGCCCGGCGGCCGCTTTCCGGAATGGATGCACGCGACGCAGCCCTGGGTCTACATCGTGGCGCTGGGCATCAGCACGGTGGTGCTCGCCAACTTCGCCTTCTTCGGCGCCACCAAGCGCATCGACGCCGCGCCCACCGCCGTCGGCGCCAGCTGCGAGCCCGTGGTGGGATCGATCGCCGCGCTGGCCCTGTTCGGCCAGAACCTTACGCCGCTGGGATGGACGGGCCTCGCGCTGGTCGTTTCCGGCGTGGTCACCGGCTACCTGCGCGAGGCGCGCGAGACGCCCGAGCCGGTGCTGGAGCCCCCCCGGCCCTGACGTTCGGCGCCTCGGCGGACTCTCCCGGTCGGCCGGACGCGCGCTTCGGTCCAAAGCGCGGGATCGGTCGACGGGCCGGATCGCGGCCGAATCCGCGAGGTGCGTCCGTCGCTCGGTGCGGCGGAAGACGGCGAGGCGGGGCGACGCGGATGAGGCTTTCCCCTCCCCCTCCGCGCCCGCGGCCCGGAGCGTGCGAAACCGACGACAACCGCTGCCGTAGTGTCGCGGGTGCGCCGGACCGCCGGCGTTCGCGTTTCCCCCACCGGGAGTTCTCCCATGGACAACGACAGCCAGGGCGGCCGCCGCCGCGATCCCTTCGAGGAGCTGAACGCCCGGCTGGACGCGGCGCTCAGCGACATCCGGCCCAAGCTGAAGCAGGCGCTGCAGGAGATCGACTCGCGCGTGGACTCGGCGCTGGATGACCTGAGGCCGCGGATGGAGGAGGCCAAGGCCAAGGCGCGCCCCAAGGTGGACGAGCTGATCGCCGAGGTGCAACCCAAGATCGACTCGCTGATCGAGAAGATGCAGTCCGCGCTGGCGGGCCTGCGGAAGGACTTCGAGGCCCGCGCCGACCGCGCCGAGGCCCGCGGCGACGCGGCCGAATCCGCTGCAGGCGCGGCGTCTTCCACCGCCTCGGGCACCACGTCGTCCGCCTCGACCGCCTCGTCGGGGTCCTCCACCGCGTCCGGCGCGTCGTCCGCGTCGTGGCCCACGCAGGCCGAGGACGCGAAGCCGGGCGATCCGCCGGTGGGCACGGGGTCGGGCACCGCCGGCACGGCGGGTTCGGCGGCGGCGGACAAGTCGTCGAGCTACTACGGCTCGGGCACCACGGACGCGGGCTCGTCCGAGGCGTCGGGCGCGGGCGGATCGTCGCCGGGCTCGGCGGGGTCGTCCCCCGGCTCCTCGACCGCGTCCGGGACCAGCGGATCGACCGGCTCCGGCGGCCTCGGCGGATCGAGCGCGTTCGGCGGATCGACCGGATCGACCGGAAGCACGGGAGCGAGCGGATCAGCGGGATCGAGCACGCCGGCGGGAACGACCGGCGGCGGAGCGTCTTCGCAGGGGGATGGGGGTGCGGATGCGGCGCCGCCGTCACCTCCGGGGACCGAGGGGCCGCGCAAGCCCTGACGGCGGTGCGAGAGGGGAGCCCACGGCGGGCTCCCCTCTCGCGACGTCCATCGGATCGGACGATCCGATGGACGTCGCGAGAGGGAGGCGTCCGTCCGGCAAGGGTGGCGTGCTCCGCCCTTGCATCCATCGTTTATCGCCCGCAACTATCCGTGTGCGGTGTCGCGTTCCGTCGTCGGTCCTCCTTCGATGGCCGGACCGCGACACCTCGAACTCTGCTCCGGGCTCGATCGAAGCCCGTCCCCGCCCGTTCCTCCATCAAAAGCGGAAGATGAAACGCCCCTTCCTGGCCGCGGCCGTGCTGGCGTGCACGGCCGTGCTTCCTGTCGCCGCCCACGCGCAGCACCAGCACGGCACGCCCGACATGGTGATGGCCCACGACGACTCGGTGCCGCTGTGGTCCGGGCTCGGCAGCGCGCACCTGCCCGTCACCACGTCGGACACGACGGCGCAGAAGTACTTCGACCAGGGGCTGCGGCTGGTGTACGGCTTCAACCATCCCGAGGCCATCCTGGCGTTCCGGCGGGCGGCGCAGATCGATCCGCGCTGCGCGGCGTGCTGGTGGGGCGTGGCGCTGGCGTACGGCCCCAACATCAACACCCCGCTGGACTCCACGCGCGAGGGGCTGGCCGGGGACGCGGTGCGGCGCGCGGACTCGCTGTCACGCGTGCGCCCGGTGCGCTCGTACGAGGCCGGCCTGATCCGCGCCATCGGCCGGCGCTACGGCCGCCCCACGTCGGACACGGTGGAGCACCGCCGGCGCGACGAGGCCTACGCGGCGGCGATGGACACCCTGGTGCACCGCTTCCCGCGCGAGTCGCGCTGGGTGGGGGAGCGGCACCGGAACCAGGTGCTGGACCACGTGCAGACGCTGCTCGCGGAATCGATGATGGACCTGCACCCGTGGGACCAGTGGACGCTGGACGGGCGGCCCAAGTGGAACACCGTGCAGGTGCTGGCGAACCTGCGCGAGGTGATCGCCCGCGACTCCATGCACGTGGGCGCCTGCCACCTGAACATCCACGCCCGCGAGGCGTCGCAGCGGCCGGACTCGGCGCTGGCGTGCGCGCGGCGGCTGGAGGGGCTGATGCCGGCGGCCGGCCACATCGTGCACATGCCCTCGCACATCCTGCTGCTGGTGGGCGCGTACGGCGGCGCGGTGGACCACAACGACCGGGCGGTGCGCATCGACAGCGCCTTCATCGCCTGGCGGGGCGGCGAGGGGCGCTATCCGCTCTACTTCGCGCACAACCGCGAGTTCCTGTGGGCCGCCGCCACAAGCACCGGCGAGTACGAACGCGCGCTGGCGCAGGCGACGGCGGTGTCGAGCGTGGTGACCGACACGGTGCTGCGCACCTATCCCTGGGCCGAGCACTTCCTCATCAGCCGCCTGCTGGTGCTGACCCGCTTCGGCCGGTACGACCAGGTGCTGCGCGAGCCGCCGCCGCCGCCCGCGCGGCGGATGGCCACCGCCATGTGGCGCTACGCGAGGGCGATCGCCTACGCGCGCACGGGCCGGGCGGCGGCGGCCGGCGTGGAGGCCGACAGCCTGGAGGCCATCCGGGGCTTCCTGGCGCCCGACGTGGCGTACGGCATCAACAGCGCGCGGACCATCCTGCAGGTGGCGCTGCTCACGGCGCGCGGCGAGGCGGCGGCCACGATCGACCCGGTGGCGGCGGCGGAGCCGCTGCGGGCCGCGGTGGCCGCGCAGGACTCGCTGCGCTACGACGAACCGCCGCCCTTCTACTATCCCGTGCGCCACTCGCTGGGTGCCGTGCTGATGGCCGCGGGGCAGCTCCACGAGGCCGAGGAGGTGTATCGCGAGGACCTGCGCCGGAACCCGGAGAACGGGTGGTCGCTGTACGGGCTGTACCAGGTGCTGGACCGCGCGGGCCGCCCCGCCGAGGCGGCCCAGGTGATGGCGCGCTTCACGGCCGCGTGGCGGCGTGCGGACCCGGCGTTCCAGGCGCTGCCCGGCTCACGGTTCTGATCCGCCCCGATCCGAGTCGATCCGCGTTTCCGAGGAGATCTCGACGAGGCGCCGCCGGCATGCCGGCGGCGCCTCGTCGTGCCGGGAGCAATCGCGCGGGCGCCGGGGTACACGGGTGGCGGTGCCCGGGCGACTGGCCCCGCGCCGGGCGAGGCGCTAGATCTCCGCGTCCGCCGCAACCTGGACCTCCGCCCAACCCGCCGACCATGCCGACGACCTTCCGCCCGCGGCCCGTCCGCGCCCTCGCTCCGCTCACGGCCGCCGCCGCCCTCCTGCTGTCCGGCGGCGCACACGCGCAGGCCGGTCCGCGCGTGGCGTACGAGATCGCGTTCCCCAACGCCGTGCACCACGAGGCCGAGGTGTCGGCCACCTTCACGGGCGTGCCCACGGCGCGGCCGCTGCAGGTGCGCATGAGCCGCTCGTCGCCGGGGCGCTACGCGCTGCACGAGTTCGCCAAGAACGTGTACCGCGTGCGCGCCGTGGACGGCCACGGGCGGGCGCTGGCGGTGACGCGGCCCGACCCGTACGGCTGGACGGTGGCGCCCGGCGACGGAACGGTGCGCTTCACCTACACCCTGTTCGGCGACCGCACGGACGGCACGTACGCGGGCATCGACCCCACGCACGCGCACCTCAACATGCCCGCCACCTTCGCGTTCGCGCGCGGGCTGGAGGGGGCGCCCATTCGCGTGGCCTTCCGGCGGCCGGTGGCGGCGTGGAGCATCGCCACGCAGCTCATGCCCACGGCGGATGCGGAGGTGTTCACCGCGCCCAACCTGCAGTACTTCATGGACAGCCCCACCGAGGTGGGCCCCATCTCGTGGCGCACCTGGCACGAGACGGCGGGCGGGCGCGACGTGACCGTTCGCATCGCCATGCACCACGTGGGCACGGACGCCGAGCTGGACGCGTTCACGGCGCAGGTAAAGCGCATCGTGGCCGAGGAGGCGGCGCTGTACGGGGGAATGCCGTCCGACCGCGGCGTGTACACCTTCATCGTGGACTACCTGCCGTGGGCCGACGGCGACGGGATGGAGCACCGCAACAGCACCATCGTCACCTCGTCGCGCTCGCTCGCGGCGGGGGCCAAGCGCAACCTGCAGACGATGGCGCACGAGTTCTTCCACCAGTGGAACGTGGAGCGCATCCGCCCCCGCTCGCTGGAGCCGTTCGACTTCGAACGCGCCAACATGTCGGGCGAGCTGTGGTTCGCGGAGGGCTTCACCAACTACTTCCACGGGGTGATGCTGCGCCGCGCGGGGGTGTTCGCCACGGACGCGGAGTGGGCCGCCGGCGCCTCGGGCGCGGTGAGCACGGTGCTCACCGCGCCCGGCCGCAACTTCTTCAGCGCGGCGGACATGGCGCGCCAGGCACCCTTCGTGGACGCGGCGCAGAGCATCGATCCGCAGAACCGGCAGAACACCTTCATCTCGTACTACACGTACGGCGAGGCGCTGGGGCTGGGGCTGGACCTGACGCTGCGGGAGCGCTACGGCAAGTCGCTGGACGACTACATGCGGGCGATGTGGGCCCAGTACGGCACCCACCAGAGCGCCGCGCTGGCCCCCGAGCGGCCGTACACGCTGGCCGACCTGCGCCGCGTGCTGGGCGAGGTGAGCGGCGACACCGCGTTCGCGCGCGACTTCTTCCGCCGCCACGTGGAGGGGCTGGAGCCGCTGGACTACGCCGCGCTGCTCGCGCCCGCCGGCTTCGCGCTGCGCCCGGCGCACCCCGGCCGCGCCTGGTTCGGCGCCGCGGTGGACGACGCGGACGATGGCGCCGAGGTGACCACCGCGCAGATCGGCAGCCCCGCGTACGCCTCCGGCATCGACCGCGGCGACGTGATCCTGGCCGTCGGCGGGCGCGCGGTGGCGAACGCGGACTCGGCGCTGGCTTCGTTCGCCGCGCACCGCCCGGGCGACGAGGTGGCGGTGCAGCTCCGCTCGCGCACGGGCCCGCGCACCGTCACCGTCCGCTTCGGCCAGGACCCCGCGCTGGCGATCGTGCCGGTGGAGACGCTGGGGCAGCCCCTGACGGACGCCATGCGCGCGCTGCGGCAGGCGTGGCTGGCCCCGAAGGCGGGAAGGTGAGCGTGGCGGGATTCGGGACGACGTTCGCGGGACGCCGGAGGCTCCTCGCCCTGGCCGCGCTCGCCGGGCTGGCGCTGGCGGGGTGCAAGGGGGACTCGGGAGGTAAGGAGGCGGGAGGGAATCAGCCACCCCCGTTCCCACCGGCCGCCATCGTGGGTTTCCAGCCCGTGGCCTCGCTGCCGCACGACACCACGGCGTTCACCGAGGGCTTCCTCTACCACGGCGGCGCCTTCTACGAGAGCACGGGGCGCAACGGCGAGTCCGTGATGCGCCGGCAGGACCCGCAGACCGGGAAGGTGCAGAAGGAGGTGAAGCTGGACTCGGCCTACTTCGGCGAGGGGCTCACGATGCTGGGCGGCAGGCTGTACCAGCTCACCTGGCAGACGCACGTGGGCTTCGTGTACGACACGGCCACCTTCAAGCAGCTCGCCAGGTTCCCCATCGAGAGCGAGGGCTGGGGCATGACGACGGACGGAACGTCGCTGGTGATGAGCGACGGCAGCAGCACCATCCGCTTCGTGAGCCCGCAGACCTTCGCCACCACGCGCACCATCGACGTGCGCGACGGGGGCGAGTACGTGCTGAACGTGAACGAGCTGGAGTGGATCAAGGGCGAGATCTGGGCGAACGTGTGGAAGACCAACCGCATCGCCCGCATCGACCCAGCCACCGGGCAGGTGAAGCAGTGGCTGGACCTGGACGGCCTGCTCCCCCCCGGCTCCGTCACCTCGCCCGAGGCGGTGCTGAACGGCATCGCCTACGACGCCGAGCACGACCGCGTCTACGTCACCGGCAAGCTCTGGCCCAAGATCTTCCAGATCCGCGTTCCCGGTGTCGCGGGCGAAGGGAAGTAGGCTCCGCGGAGAGATTCGCCCACGGTGGATCGTACTCGATCGGTCGATGACGGCTCGGCAGGCGACGGATCTCGACTGGTCGATCGATGGCGGTCGCCTCGTGGACCGGCGGATGCGCATGGCGGGAAGCGTTGGGACCTGGTCGGCTGATGGATGAAACTCCGCGCGGGCACGCCGCGTACGGGACTGCGAGCATCAAGTGAACCCGAACCGCCTTCCTCCATGCCGCTCCTTGGATGGATCTTCAGGTCCGTGATCCTGACTCTCGCAATGAAGCTCCTCGGGGGCTTCTTCCCCATTCTCCGCAGGCTGATCCGCCTCGTCTGGCGGTAGGCGGGAACACGCGATGCGACGGAACGGGCCGGGCGCCCGCCTTCACCGGCGGGCGTCCGGCCCGGTCGTTTTCGCCTGATCCGAATCGACCGGACGCGCTACGAATCGATCTCCGACGATCGGTCGTTCAGAAGCTCCGACACCCCTGATGGGATCCACCGGATTCGCCGACGTCCCGCGTCATCCCTCGCCCGATCCACTCGCATCCCGTGAACGGGACGGCGGTGGCCGTGCATCTCCCGACACACCTGTCGTCGATCGAACCCGCCGCCGGCCCTTGGCGTGGCGAGGTGCGCGGCGTATGCTATGCGGGAGGGCCGGGGACTGCCGGCGCGGACGACCACGCCCGGCGGGCGGCTTTCGAGGCGGGTGCGGATGGCGGACGAGCGGGGGGCGGGGGAGGGCGGAGAGCGGGCGCCGGACCTGGAGGAGCTGCGCAGGCTGGCGGAGGGACTGGGCATTCCGCGCATCCGCCGGCACATCTTCCTGTGCTGCGACCAGACGAAGCCCAAGTGCTGCGGCAAGGAGCGATCGCTGGTGGCCTGGGACTACCTGAAGCGCCGGCTGAAGGAGCTGGACCTGCTGGGCGCGGGCGGCGTGTACCGCACCAAGGCCAACTGCCTGCAGGTGTGCGAGGACGGACCCATCGCCGTGGTCTATCCGGACGGCACGTGGTACGCCGGGTGCGACCCGCCCGTGCTGGAGCGCATCCTCCAGGAGCACCTGATCGGCGGCCGGCCCGTGGAGGAGCTCCGCATCCTCACCCATCCCCTTCCTCCGCCCGCCCATGTGGAGCCCGCCGACGGTTGAGCCCATCGACGACCCCGCCGGCGCGGCGCTGACGCAGCCCACGCTGCACTCGCCGCGGCTGCTGCTGCGCCCGTTCGCGATGGGGGACGCGCCGCGGGTGCACGCGCTGGCCGGCACGGTGCAGGTCGCCGACACCACGCTCACCATCCCCCATCCCTATCCCGACGGCGCCGCGGAGGAGTGGATCGCCCTGCACGCCGAGTCGTACGCGCGCGGGATCGGGGCGCACTTCGCGATCGTGGAGAAGGGCGGCGACGGGCAGCCGGCGGGCGCGGTGGGGCTGGTGGTGAGCCGCGAGCACCGGCGGGCGGAGCTGGGCTACTGGGTGGGCGTGCCGTTCTGGGGGCGGGGATGGTGCACCGAGGCGGCGCGCGAGGTGGTGCGGTTCGCCTTCGGGCGGATGGAGCTGGCGCGGGTGGTGGCGTGCCACTTCGCGCGCAACCCGGCGTCGGGCGTGGTGATGCGGAAGATCGGGATGCGGCACGAGGGCACCTTCCGGAGCCACGTGCGCAAGTGGGGACGGCTGGAGGACGTGGAGTACTACGGCATCCTCTGCGGCGAGCTGACGGAGAGCGAGCCCCCGCCGGAGCGCCCCGCGGGCTGAGCGCGCGCGCCCTGCGCCTCCCCGAGCGCCCGGACGAAGCGGTCGGCCACGTCGCCCCACTCGAAGCGCGGCGCCACGAAGCGCCGCGCCCGCGCCGAGCGCTCGGCCAGCAGCGGGCGGTCGCGGTGGAATCGAAGGACGGCGTCCGCGAACGCGCGGGCATCTCCCGCGGGAACGAGGTCGCCGTTCTCGCCCTCGGTCACCGCGTCGCGGATGCCCTCCAGCGCCGTGCCCACCGTCGGCAGCCCGCTCAGCCCCGCCTCCAGGATCACCACGCCGAAGCCCTCCATGTCCCCCGCCACGGGCACGTTGGGCATCACGAACAGGTCCGCGCCCCGGTAGAGCCGCGCCAGGTCGGCGTCGGACACGCGCCCCAGCAGCCGCACCCGGCCCGCCAGCCCCCGCCGCGCCACCGCCTCGCGCACGGCGCCCGTCTCCGGGCCCTCGCCCGCCAGCAGGAACACCACGTCCGCGGGAAGCAGCGGCATCACCGCGTCCACCATCCAGGCGAACCCCTTCCGCCGCACGTGCCGGCCCACGCCCGCCAGCAGGAGCGCGCCGTCGGCAATCGGTCCGGCGTCCCCGGTCGACAGCGAGGCGAGGAGCGCCCGCCGCTCCGCCCGTCGATCCTGGACCGCGGGAAAGCGGCGCGTGTCGATGCCGCAGGGGACGACGCGCACGCGGTCTGCCTGCGCCCCGCGGGCGATGCATGCCTCCGCGGTGGCGCGGCTGATGGCGAACACGTCGTCCATGGCCCGCAGCGCGCCGCGCGCGATGGAGCGCCACACGGGCAGCGGGCTGGTGACGTCCAGCCCGTACGCGATGGTCGCCAGGCGGACCCCGTGCGCGGCGAGGAACGGCCGCAGCGGCAGCGCGAGCGCGGCGGTGACGGGGGATGAGAAGAGGACGGCGTCGATCCGCTCGCGCGCCACCAGCCGCGGAAGCTCCACCAGCAGGCCCGCGAGGAAGGGCCCGATGCGGAACGGCGTGGCGGCCGACGTGCTGCGCAGCACCCGGGACGTGAGTCGCACGCCCGGGTGTGCGGCCAGCGCGTCGTGCAGCTCGGTGGCCACGCGCTGCATGCCGCCCAGGTTGTCCAGCAGGCGCCCCTCCGGCGGGAACGAGTGCGACACGTACAGCAGCCGCAGCGGCCGGTCCGCGCCTGCGCCCGCGTCCGCGGAGGCGCCTGCCACCCGCAGGTGCCGCCGCGCTGCCTGCACGACCGGCAGGGGCGGAGAGCCGTGCCGTTCGCCGTCGAAGAGCGGTTCCGGATGCGTGGACATCGAGCGCGTGTGCGGGTTCCCGGCAGGTGCTGGGGCAGCGCTAATGTAACATTCGTGAAAGCTTTCGCCAGCCACCGCATCTCCACGGCCGGCTAGTCTCCGCGAACTCTCACGCCGGCCTTGTCGTTCGGCGGCGGCGCTTTAGCTTGCAGCAGGCGGGCCGCCTCGCCGCCACAGCCGGGATTGCCGGGATTGCTCAGGCGACGGCCGGCTGCCTCCCGGCGGTGCGGACCTTCCGGCTCGACCGATCCACTGTCCGCGCCGCCGAGGTGTGCAGCCGCGCGCCGCGCCGAAGGCTCCCCACCCTGCCGAAAGCGAGCCCCTGCGGGTCCTTCGATCGACCGGGCGCGGTTTCCCCGCCGGCCCCGCGCCACCCCCGCCCCAGCCCGACGGCTCGCCCCGTCGCCCCCATGAAGCCTGTGCACCGCGCGTTCACCTGGTTCCTCGCCGCGTTCTACCTGGCCGCGGCGGCGCTGGTGCAACTCGTCCTGTATCCCCACGTCGCCGTCGGAACGCGCGCGCTGTACTCGGTGGCGCTCCTGCTGTACGGGGCGCTGGGCGTGGTGAGCGTGCGCGCCCGGCCGAGAGACGTGCCGGCGCGGGTGTTCGTGGGCGCGGGGCTGGCGACGGCGCTCACCTTCGTGGCGTACCCGTTCGCGCCCGCGCTGCCGGCGGACGCCGCGTCGACGGTGTACGTGCTGCTCTTCAACGCGCCGTTCCTGCTCACCTCGGCGCTGATGTTCCACATGAGCGCCGTGCTGCCGGAGGAGAACCCGGTGGTGCGGCAGCATCCCGGCATCATCCGCCACGCCTACGTTGCCGCGTGCGTGCTGGACGCCTTCGGGCTGCTGGTGTACCTGAACGCGGCGCACCACTGGACCGGCTGGCTGCCAGGCACGCAGGCCGGGGCGTGGGCGGCGACGCGCGGGATGGTGATGGGCTTCTACAGCGCGGCCACGCTGTCGGGCTCGGCGCTGGTGGCGTGGTCGGGGCGGCGAGCGGCGTCCACGGCGGCGCGGCGGCAGGCCACGGCGCTCTGCGCGGGCCTGGCGCCCTTCGGGGTGTTCCGCCTGGTGAACTTTGCCGTGCCCGGCTTTGCGTCCAGCCCCGTGTTCCAGGCGCTGGAGGGGATGGTGATCTTCCTGCTTCCGCTGGGGATGTTCCTGGCGGTGTGTGGCTTCCGCCTGTTCGAAGGGCCCGTCTACCTGCGCCGGGGAGTGCTCACCACGCTCACCCTGCTGCTGCTGCTCGCGGCAGGATTCACGCTGGCCGCCACGGTGGGCGCCGCCCTGGCGCCGCAGATGAGCGCGTACTCGGCGTCCGCGGTGCTGTGCCTGGCGCTGGGGCTGGTGCTGTGGCCCGCCGTGCGCCACGTGGGCGAGTTCGTGGACACGCTGTTCTTTCCCGAACGCCTGCTGCTGCGCCAGCTCACCGCCCAGATCCTGGAGCGCGTCGCCGAGTCCACGGACATCCGCGTGCTGGCGGGCGCCTTCACCGCCACCGTGAGCGAGAACCTGGGCGTGGACGCCGCGTTCTACGTGGCGGGCGTGGAGGGCGCGCCCTTCGCGATGGAGGCCGCCACCGGCCGCGCGGAAGGCTACGCGCCCCGCACGCTGCTGCCGCCCGCGTCCGCCGACGCCGCCGCATGCGCGGGGCCGAGTGCCGCCTGCGAGAAGGCGCCGTTCGTGGACGTGGTGCCCATCGCATTCCGCGGCCGTGTGAACGCGCTACTGGCACTGGGGCGCAAGGCCAGCGGCGAGAGCCTGTCGCGCGACGAGCTGCGGGAGCTGGGGGTGGCGTCGGTCCAGGTGGCGGCCATGGTGGAGAACGCCCGCCTCTTCGCGCTGGCCACCCGCGATGGGCTGACCCTGCTGCTGCGGCGCCCGGTGTTCGAGGAGCAGCTCGCGCTGGAGGCGGCCCGCTTCGCCCGCGACGGCACGCCGTTCAGCCTGCTGCTCTTCGACGTGGACGACTTCAAGCGGGTGAACGACACGCGCGGCCACCTGGCGGGGGACGAGGCGCTGCGCCGCGTCTCGGGCGCCGTGGCCGCCAACAGCCGCGACATGGACGTGGTGGCGCGCTACGGCGGCGAGGAGCTGGTGGCGCTGCTGCCCGGCGCCACCGCCGAGGTTGCCGCCGGCGTCGCCGACCGCATGCGCCGCGCGGTGGCGGACGTCGAGGCCGGCGCGGAGGGCGGCCCCTTGCACGTCACCGTCAGCGTCGGCGTGGCGGAGATGGAGGCCGGCCTGGCCCCGCAGCAGCTGGTCGCGCGTGCCGACGCGGCGCTGTATCGCGCCAAGCACGCCGGCAAGAATCGCGTGGAGATGCACGGTGCGGCCGCGGAGGTGGGCCAGCATGCGGTGGGAGTGAAGGCGGAGCCGGCGTAGCGGGGCGACGGGGTCGAGAGTCGAAGCGTTCGGTGGATCGATGGATCGGCCGTTCCGCGCATGGGCGGATGAGGATTGTCGGACGAGCGGTGGGTGCCGACGGTGCAAGAACGAAGCGGTCCTTCACCCGAGAGGGGTGGAGGACCGCTTCGTTTTTTCATCGGACGAGGAGGAACTACCGATCTCCCTCGATCGGCTGCGGGTCCGCGCCTACAATACCGCGCGGAGCTTGGCGATCTGCTCCTTCACGGCGTCGGGGGCGGTGCCGCCGGGGCCGGAGCGGGCGGCGAGCGAGGCCTCGGGGGCGAAGAGCGACCCGAAGTCGGCGCCGCCGAAGTGGGGCGAGACCTTGACGAACAGGTCCTCCGGAAGCTCGTCCAGCGAGCAGCCGAACTCCTCGGCGGCGCGCACCAGGCGGCCCACCAGGCCGTGCGCCTCGCGGAAGGGCACGCCGCGGCGCACCAGGTGGTCGGCCAGGTCCGTCGCCAGCATGGCCGCGTCCACGGCGGCGGCGCAGCGCACCTCGTCGATCTCCAGCGTGCGCACCGTGCCGGCCACGGCGGGCAGCAGGGCCTCCAGGGTGTCGAAGGCGTCGAACAGCGCCTCCTTGTCCTCCTGCAGGTCCTTGTTGTAGCCCGAGGGCAGGCCCTTGAGGGTGGCCAGGATGCCGGTGAGGCCGCCGATCAGCCGCCCCGCCTTGCCGCGCGCCAGCTCCATCGCGTCCGGGTTGCGCTTCTGCGGCATCAGCGACGAGCCGGTGCTGTAGCGGTCCGACACGCGCACGAAGCCGAACTCGGCCGAGCCGAAGAGGATCAGGTCCTCGCCTATCCGCGACAGGTGCACGCCCACCATCGCCATCACGAAGAGCAGCTCGGCCACCCAGTCGCGGTCGGCCACGGCGTCCACGCTGTTGGGCGACACGGCGCGGAAGCCCAGCGTCTCCTGCAGCAGCACGCGGTCCACGGGAAAGGGGCACCCGGCGATCGCGCCCGAGCCCAGCGGCAGCACCGCCACCCGGTCGCGAGCCTCGGCCAGGCGCTCGCGGTCGCGCGCAAGGGGCCACGCGTGCGACAGCAGCCAGTGCGCGGCCGACACGGGCTGCGCGCGCTGCATGTGCGTGTACGACGGCATGGTGGTGTCGCGGTGCAGCTCGGCCTGCTCCAGCAGCGCGCGCTGAAGGTCACGCAGCAGCGCGTCCAGCCGCGAGACGGCGCCCAGGGCCCACAGGCGCGAGTCCGTGGCCACCTGGTCGTTGCGCGAGCGGCCCGTGTGCAGCTTGCCGGCCACGTCCCCCGCCTCCTGGTACAGCAGGCGCTCCACCAGCGAGTGGATGTCCTCGTCGGGGGCGGCCGCCCACTCGGCGTCGCTCCAGGTGCTGAGGCGCGCTGCCACGTGCGCCAGGCCCGCCTGCAGCTCGTCGCACTCGGCGAAGGTGACGACGCCCGCCGCGGCCAGGGCGCCGGCCCACGCGCGGCTGCCCGCCACGTCCTCGCGCCACAGGCGGAAGTCCACCGGGAGCGAGCGGTTCAGGCGGTCCATGTCCGCGCCGGGCCCGGCGGCGAAGCGTCCGCCCCACAGGCGGGCGGCGGGGGGGGTGGCGGTGGCGGCGGTCTCAGGCATCGGGTCTCCCTCTTCTTCCGGTTCGTTCGGCTGCGGCGTGCCCGGGGCCGCGGGAGGACCCGGGCGTACGCCGGCGTTGCGCATTTCCCGACAGTTACTTATCATCCCCAGCACCGCCGCGCCCCAAGTCCCTTCCCGGAAACAACATGCACTCGCCGAACCGGGACGCCCTGCACGTCGACCTCTTCGTGGTCCTTGCCAGCGAGCCCGCCGGCGAGCCGGGCACCTGGCCCATGATCACGGCCGCGTGCTCGCTGTGGAACTGTCCCATCACCGGGTAGCGGGCGCGACCCAGGACCTCCTCGCCGATGGGCGATCCCGCGCCCGGCGACCCTCGCTCCAACCCCCAAGGAGACCCCATGAGCCGACTCAACGCGGACGACCTGCACGTGGACAGCTTCGCCACCGAGACCGAGGCCTTCTCGACCCTGACGGCGACGAACGTGCGCACCCTCGACACATGCGCCCTCTGCTCCGAGTACAACACCTGCGCCTGCGGCACCATCACCATCTGCCCCGTGGTCGGCACCGCGCTCTGAGGCGCGCCCTCCGCCCGGCGGTGCGCTCCGGCCCTTCCCTCCACGAACCAAGCGAGGCGCCATGAAGAAGCTCCACCTGGACGACCTGGCCGTCGAATCCTTCGCCACCGCGCCCGCGGCGCCCGCCCAGGGCGGCACCGTGCGCGCGAACGAGATCGACACCCGCTTCGGCTGCCCCGTGAGCTACGGCGGCACCTGCTGGATCAGCTGCTGGGACACGTGCTACTGCGACACCGAGACGTACTGCTAGCCTCCCCCGGACCCGTCGCGTCGGCGGGTCCGTCGACGCGACGCGCCCGCGCCGTCCGCTCCAGCCGCGCGTCCGCGGTCCGACCCGCGTTCCCTTCGCCGACTTCTCCGAACCGCAGGAGGCACCATGCGCAAGCTGCACCTGGACGACCTGGCCATCGAGTCCTTCGCCACCACGCCCGATTCGCTGGCCGGGAGCGGGACCGTGCACGGCCAGGAGGACCGCACCGCCTCGGGATGCCCGGAGAGCTGGAACGGCACCTGCTGGATCACCTGCTGGGACAGCTGCGGCTGCGAGACCGACGTGTGCTGAGCGTCGCGCGGGGTGCGCCGCCGTCCACCAGCGCCGCACCCCGGGTCCGCGGCCCCAGGTCGCACGCACCCTCCGTGTAAGCGCGGCGGATGGAGCGTTCGTCGCGAACCCGCGTCCCCTCCCTTCGCCGACTCCCCCGAACCCCCGGAGACCCATGCGAAAGCTCCAGCTCGACGACCTGGCCATCGAGTCCTTCGCCACCACCCCCGAGGCGCTGCCCGGGAGCGGGACCGTGCACGCGCAGGAGGACCGCAGCACCCCGGGATGCCCCATCAGCTACGGCGGCACCTGCGTGATCAGCTGCCGGACCGACTGCTAGCGCGACTCGGATCGCGAGCATCCGACGAAGCCGGTCCGTCGCTCCCGCCCGCCGCCCGCGTCACCCGACGCCGGGCGGCGGACTCGTTCGCGGATCAGTCCGCGGCTACGTCCGTGACGAGGGACGGCACGCGGCTGGCGCGCTCGCGCGCTTGCAGGGCCGCCACGCGCATGGGCAGGCCGAAGAGGCGGATGTAGCCCGCCGCGTCGGCGTGGTCGTACACGTCGTCCTCGCCGAAGGTGACGAAGCGCTCGTCGTACAGCGAGTACGGCGATGTGCGGCCGGCCACGGAGGACGTGCCCTTGAACAGCTTGAGGCGCACCTCGCCCGTCACGTGCTTCTGCGTCACGTCCACCAGCGCGTCCATGGCTGCGCGCTCGGTGGTCCACCAGCGGCCCTCGTACACCAGGTCGGCGTAGCGTGGGGCGATGGCGTCCTTCAGCGCCAGCGTGCGGCGGTCCAGCACCAGCTGCTCCAGCTCGCTGTGGGCCGCGTAGAGCAGGGAGCCGCCGGGCGTCTCGTAGATGCCGCGCGACTTCATGCCCACCATGCGGTCCTCCACCAGGTCGATGCGCCCCACGCCGTGCAGCCCGCCGATCTCGTTCAGGCGCTCCAGCAGCGCCACCGGGCCCAGGGGCTCGCCGTCCACCGCCACCGGGGTGCCCGCGTCGAAGGTGATGGTCACGTACTGCGGCCGGTCCGGCGCGTCCCAGGGGTTGCGCGTCATCAGGAACAGGTCGTCCTCGGGCTCCCACGCCGGGTTCTCCAGGGGCCCGCCCTCGTGCGACACGTGCCAGATGTTGCGGTCGCGCGAGTAGATCTTCTCCTTGGTCGCGGCCACGGGCACGTCGTGGGCGACCGCGTAGTCGATGGCGTCCTCGCGGCTGCGGATGTCCCACTCGCGCCACGGGGCGATCACCTTCATCTCCGGCGCCAGCGACGCGTAGGTGAGCTCGAAGCGCACCTGGTCGTTGCCCTTGCCCGTGCAGCCGTGGGCCAGCGCCGAGGCACCCACCTGCTTCGCCACCTCCACCTGGCGGCGGGCGATGATGGGCCGCGCCATGCTGGTGCCCAGCAGGTACTTGCGCCCGTAGACGGCGCCCGCGCGCAGGGTGGGCCACACGAACTCGGTCAGGAACTCCTCGCGCAGGTCCTCCACGTGGCACTCGCGGGCGCCCGAGGCGAGCGCCTTGGCCACCAGGCCGTCCAGCTCCTCGCCCTGGCCCACGTCCGCGGCCACGCACACCACCTCGGCGCCGTAGTTCTCCTTCAGCCACGGCACGATGATGGAGGTGTCCAGCCCGCCCGAGTAGGCGAGCGCGATGGTGTTCTTGCTGCTGGCGGCCATGCTTCTATCCTCGGTCCAGGGTGCGGATTCTGGGCGTCTCTTCGTGTGCTGCGGGCGTCTGCGGGCCGCTCCGGAGCCCGGCGGTACGGCTGCCGGTCTCCTGCGCGGAGCCGGCGAGCCTCCTCCTCCGGGCGCGATACCGCCTGCGCCCTCCGTCCGGGGTCTCCCCGGCCGCCGGCCACGCCCCGCGAAACCGCCCGCGGGTCTCGTCCGGCCACATCCTTGTACGGGTACTGCGAAACTGCGAACCGCTCAGGCCTCGGCCGACCGCGCGCCGCAGTTGCGAAAGCGATCGTGACCCGAAGGGCGAAGACGGACGGGGGCGGTTTCCCGGCCGGCTTCGTTTTGCTGGGAACGGTAGTTTCGTTCCCAGCAAAATAGAGCGCGGTGCCCGCCCGGCGGGCATTCGCCCAAGTCGGTCTACATCACTTCCTTCACGACCGCGATCTCGTCGCAGGCGTGCAGCTTGGAGCAGCTGCGGCAGTCGGCCCACACCTTGAGCGGGAACATCTCCTTCTGCACCGTGCGGTAGCCCAGGCGGTGGAAGAAGCCGTCCTGCAGGGTGAGCGCGAACAGCGTCCCGATGCCCAGCTTCTCGGCCTCCACCTCCAGCTGCTGCACGATGCGGCGGCCCACGCCCAGCCCGTGCGCGTCCTCGGACACGGCCAGCGAGGCCACCTCGGCGAGCTGGGCCGTGTAGACGCGAACGGCGCCGCAGCCCAGCACCGTGCCATGCCCGTCCACCGCCACCACGAACTCGCGGAAGTTGCGGTTCAGGAACTCGAGCGTCTTGGGCAGCATCAGCCCCTTCTCGGCGAAGCCGGCGATGAGCGGCTGCACCTGGAGCATGTCCGCCACGCGCGCGGGCCGGGTGGCGACCTGCGCCCGCGCGGCCGCGGGAAGGTCGAGCACGGCGCCCGCGGCGGCGCCCAGCGTGTCGGTGGCGTCCAGCAGCATCTACAGCACCTCCTCCAGGATCTCCACCCCGCGCGCCAGCTCGTCGTCGCCGATCACCAGCGGCGGCAGCAGGCGCACCACGTTCGGCCCCGCGCCCACCACGAGGAGGCCCGCTTCCATCGCCCGCTCCACCACCTGCGCGGCCGTGGGCTCGGTCAGCTCCACGCCCCAGATCATCCCCGCGCCCCGCACGGCCGACACCTTGCCGCTACCCAGCGACAGCGCGCCCAGGCGGTCGGCCAGAAGCCGCCCCTTGCGCCGCACCTCGGCCAGGAACGCGGGGTCCCCGATCTTGCTCACGGTCGCGAGCGCGGCGCTTGCGACGAGGGGCCCGCCGCCGAAGGTCGTCGCGTGGTCGCCCGGCTTGACGGCACAGGCCACGCGCTCGGTGAGCAGCACGGCGCCCATGGGCAGCCCGCCGGCCAGCGGCTTGGCGAGGGTGAGCAGGTCGGGGGTGACGCCGGCCTGCTCGTGGGCCCACAGGGTGCCCGTGCGGCCCAGCCCCACCTGCACCTCGTCGAACACCAGCAGCGCCCCGGCCTCGTCGCACAGGTAGCGCAGCGCCTTCAGGAAGGCGGGGGGCACGGGCAGCACGCCGCCCTCGGCCTGGATGGGCTCGATGATCACGGCGGCCACGCGGCCCGTCTTGAGCACGCGGTCCACCTCGGCCGTGTCGCCCACCTCGCAGAAGCGCACGCCCGGCATCAGGGGCTTGAAGGGCTCCTGGTACGCCGGCCGGTCCGTGGCCGCGAGCGCGCCCATGGTGCGCCCGTGGAAGCTGCCGCGGAACGAGACGATCTGGTTGCGTTCGTCGCCGCCCGCCTCGCGGGCCCAGCGCCGCGCGAACTTGATGGCGCCTTCGTTGGCCTCCGCGCCCGAGTTGCAGAAGAACGCGCGGTCCGCGAAGGAGTGCGCCACCAGCCACTCGGCCAGCTGCAGCGCCGGCCGGGTGCGGTACAGGTTGCTGGTGTGGATGAGGCCCGCGTCCAGCGCGCCGCGGATGGCGGCGGCCACGTCCGGGTCGCCGTAGCCCAGCGAGTTGACGGCGATGCCGCTGCAGAAGTCGAGGTAGCTCGCGCCGTCCTCGGCGATCAGCCGGCAGCCCTCGCCGCCCGTGAACACGGGGCCCGCGGCCTTGTAGACGCCCAGCAGGGCGCCGGTCCCTTCGGTGGTGGCAGTCGTCACTTTGCGTCCCTCTCAGGCAGTGGCCCCGAGCATCGCGCCCCGGACCCGGGTTCCCGCGTCGGCGTCCCGCAGCATCTGCAGGTCGCCGATGCGCACGCTTCCCACCCCGTGGGCGGCCCGCGCCGCGGCGCGCAGCTTGGGCGCCATGCCGCCGGTGGCCACCCCAGCGGCCACCATCTCCTCCACCTCGTCGCCGTCCACCCCGCCCCGCGTGCGCCCGTCCACCAGCACGCCGGGCACGTTGGACACGAAGAGCAGCTCCTCCGCGCGCAGCGCCGACGCGACGGCCGCGGCCGCGTCGTCCGCGTTCACGTTCAGCGGCTCGCCGTCCGGCCCGCGCGACACGGGGGAGATGACGGGGGTCAGGCCCATGCGCAGCCACACCCGCAGCAGCTCGGCCCGCACCTCGGCGATCTTGCCTGTGCGGCCCAGGGCGCCGTCCCGCGCCACGATGGCCCGCAGCAGCCCCGCGTCCTCGCCCGACACCCCCAGCGCGTCCACCCCGGCGCCCACCAGCGCCGACACCAGGCGCTTGTTCACCAGGCCGGAGAGCACCATGCTGACGGCGCGCATGGCCTCGGGCGTCGTCACGCGCAGCCCGTCGCGCCACTCGGGCTCGGCGCCCAGCGCGCGCTGCAGCTCGGTGACCTCCTTGCCGCCGCCGTGCACGATCACGGCGGGCCCGCGCTTGCGGACGGCCACGGCCAGCCGCGCCACCCACTCGCGGTCGTCCACCTCGTTGCCGCCCACCTTGATGACGGTCACCTCGCCCGCTGCCATCACAGAAGCCCCTCCGTCTCGTCCAGCCCGAACATCAGGTTCAGGTTCTGCACGGCCTGGCCGGCCGCGCCCTTCACCAGGTTGTCGATGGCCGCCACCACCAGCAGCATGGGCCGCGTCACGCCGTCCACCATCGTGGCCCCGATCGCCACCCGGTTCGTGCCCACCACGTCCGCCAGCGCCGGCATGCGGTCGTCCATCACCTCCACGAACGGCTCGCCGGCGAAGGCGTTCTCCCACAGCCGGAACGGGCTTTCCACCCGCTCGCGCAACGGCACGTAGATCGTCTCCAGGATGCCGCGCCGCACGGGCAGCAGGTGGGGCGTGAACACCAGCTCCGGCGCGCCGCCGCCGCCCAGCATCACGGCCTGGTCGCGCATCTCGGCCAGGTGCCGGTGCACGTTGCCCACGGCGTACGCGCGGAAGTCCTCGGCAACCTCGGCGAACAGCAGGTCCTTCTTCGGAGACCGGCCTGCCCCGGTCACGCCCGACGCCGCGTCGATGATGACGGGCCCGGCGATCAGCTCCTCGTCGATCAGCGGCGCCAGCGCCAGCAGCGCGGCCGTGGGATAGCACCCGGGGTTCGCCACCAGGTCCGCGCCCGCGATCTTTTCGCGGTGCAGCTCGGGCAGGCCGTACACCGCCTCCCGCGCCCATGCCGGCGTCTGCGGGGTGCGCACGCGCAGGTCCGCGGACAGGTCCACCACCTTGGCACCCGCCGCCCGCGCCCGCTCGGCCCACTTGATGGACTCGCCGTGCGGCAGGCAGAGCAGCACCGCGTCGCACTCGCCCAGCGGCGCGTTCTCGGCCCGCATCAGCATGCCCTCGGCCCCGCGCGCGATCCGCGACACCGGGGTGCCCGCCTCGCTCTCGGAGGTGGCGAAGGCGATGCGCAGCTTCGGGTGCCCCGCCACCAGCCGGGCGGCCTCCCTGCCCGAGTACCCGCCGGCCCCGAGGATTCCGATGTTAAGTGGATAGTTATCCATTGGAGAGAATGTATATCGTATTTCCTGGATAGTCAACCAGTTCCCGGCTCGGAACACCTCAACAAATGCTGGAGATCGACTGAAACCCATTCAGTCGAAATGGAGAGACTATCCAGAAACAGCCGATACTCGCCATTCCGCGTTTCGACGTGCTTTGCCGAGCGCCGCTCACAGGCGTATGATGGCCGCTGGCATCGGCGGGAGAGATGGGAGACCACGCGCGAGCGGGAGGGGAAGATGGGCGGATGGAGCTACGCCGGCCGCTGGGCGCTGGTGACGGGTGCGTCCGCCGGGATCGGCGAGGCGTTCGCGCGCGCGCTCGCCGGCCGCGGGATGCACGTCGCCCTCTCCGCCCGCCGCGAGGACCGCCTCCGCGAGCTGGCGGAGGAGCTGCGCTCGGCGCATTCGGTCGAGACGGCCGTCCTTCCCGCGGACCTGTCCGGCCCCGGCGCGGCGTCGGGCCTTTGGTCCATGGCGACGGCGGGTGGTCGGTCGATGTCGCTGCTGGTGAACAACGCGGGATTCGGCCTTCGAGGGGAGTTCAC
This sequence comes from Gemmatimonadota bacterium, assembly GCA_028287185.1. Taxonomy (GTDB): domain Bacteria; phylum Gemmatimonadota; class Gemmatimonadetes; order Longimicrobiales; family Longimicrobiaceae; genus JAQBQD01. Next base: position 23,320 of record JAQBQD010000188.1, read on the forward strand.
CGAGCTTCCGCTGGATCGGCAGCAGGAGATGCTGCGGCTGAACTGCGCCGTGCCGATGGAGCTGATGCACCTGGCGCTCGCCGCGGGAACGACAGGCATCATCAACGTCGCCTCCATCGCCGGCTACCAGCCGGTCCCGACGATGGCGGCGTACTCCGCGTCCAAGGCATTCCTCCTCACGCTGTCCGAGGCGGTCGCGGAGGAGATGCGCGGCACCTCGACACGCATCGTCACCGTGAACCCGGGACCCGTCGCGACGGAGTTCCAGCGCGTCGCCGGCACCTCCGTCACGCGGCGGACGCTCGGCCTGCGCACGCCGGAGCAGGTGGTGGGCGCGGCGCTTCGGACCCTGGAAGCCGGCGGCGGAACCGTCGTGCCCGGCCTGACGAATCGCCTGAGCGCCGTCGTCGTCCGCGTCGCCCCGCGTTCCCTGGTGCTGAAGGTCGCCAAGAAGATGATGAAGTCGTTTCGCTGACCGTCCTTACCATTTCGGGAGATTCAACCGGCTCTCGGCAGGCCGATCTCGACCGATCTTCGCCGCTCAACCCGAGGCGCCATGCCATTCACGCAGACCCCGCCCGCGCTCGGCAACCAGTATGATGACGACCGTGTGCTGCGCTCCTACCTGGCGCGCGTGCTGCCGGCGGACGTGCTGGCGGAGATCGAGCCGGCGCTTCGCGAGATGGGCCGCCTCTCCGGCGGACCGCTGTACGAGATGCAGCTCGCCGATCGCCTGAACGAGCCGCGCCTGACGCAGTGGAGCGCGTGGGGCGAGCGCATCGACCACATCGAGCTGACGCCGCTGTGGCGCCAGGCGGAGCGCATCGCGGCCGAGCACGGCGTGGTCGCCACCGCCTACGAGCGGCGTCACGGGGCGCTCTCCCGTGTCCACCAGTTCGCGCTCGCCTACCTGTTCACCCCATCGACGGACATCTACTCCTGCCCGCTGGCGATGACGGACGGCGCCGCGCGCACGCTGCTGGACTCCGGCAACGCCGCGCTGGCCGATCGCGCCGTTGCACATCTCACGAGCCGCGATCCGGCGGAATTCTGGACGAGCGGGCAGTGGATGACGGAGACCACCGGTGGGTCGGACGTGGGCCTGTCGGAGACGGTCGCGCGGCAGGACGCGGACGGCGGATGGACGCTGCACGGGCGCAAGTGGTTCACCTCCGCCGCCACCTCGCAGATGGCGCTCACGCTTGCGCGGCCGGAGGGCAGCGGCGCCGGTGGCCGCGGGCTCGCGCTGTTCTACGTGGAGACGCGCGACGAGAACGGCCGCCTGCGCGGCATCACCGTCGATCGCCTGAAGGACAAGCTGGGCACACGGAAGCTGCCGACGGCAGAGCTGACCCTGAACGGCACACCCGCGATTCCCGTCGGCGCGCTCTCCGAAGGGGTGCGCGCCATCACGCCCATGCTGAACGTGACGCGCACGTGGAACGCGGTGAGCGCGAGCGCCCTGATGCGCCGCGGCGTGGCCCTCGCCCGCGACTACGCCCGCCGCCGCTTTGCCTTCGGCGCCACGCTCGACCAGCAGCCCCTGCACGCCGACACGCTTGCATGGATGCAGGCGGAATCTGAAGGCGCCTTCCACCTCACGTTCCGCGTCGTGGAGCTGCTTGGCCAGTTGGAGTCGGGCGAGATGGACGACAATGGCCCCGCGCTGCTGCGCCTGCTCACGCCCATCGCCAAGCTCACCACCGCCCGCCAGTCCGTCGCCGTCGCGTCCGAGGCGATCGAGGCGTTCGGCGGCTCCGGATATGTGGAGGACACCGGCCTTCCCGCGCTGCTCCGCGACAGCCAGGTGCTGTCGATCTGGGAGGGCACCACGAACGTCCTCTCGCTCGACGTGCTCCGCGCCCTCGGCCCCTCGGGCATCGAACCGCTGCAGCGCGAAGTGCGCCGCTGCCTCGCATCCGTCTGCGAGCCATCCCTCGCCGCGCCGGCTCGCGCGGTCGAGAGTGCCCTCGAGCACGCGGACGCCTGGCTTGCGCGCGCGACCACCGCGGACCGCCCGGCGCTGGAGGCGGACGCCCGTCGCTTCGCGCTCACCCTGGGCCGCGCGGTGGAGGTCGCGCTCCTCTGCGCCCACGCCCAGTGGTCGCTCGACGCCGAGCACGACGGCCGCGCCGCCGCCGCCACCCGCCGCCTCGCGGCGGACGGGATCGACCTCATCGTCCACGTTGATCGCGCGGACTCGGCCGCTCTCGCTCGCGACGAGCCAGTCGCCACAGCGACGCCCGCAGTGGAGGTGGAGGATGCGCGGCATATCCGATGACCGATTGTTGCGGCGTGCGCGCAACATGAACTTCTGATATGTGATATATGGTCTTGCATTCTATGTTTGCGTGTGCGATGTTTGTTGCGCACACCAGACGCGCGACGGAGCCGAGGATGAGCGACAACGACAAGAAGCCGGTCGAGTACGAAGCACCCGCGCCCGGGCCGATGGAGGTGCGGGAACCTGCGCTGGCGGCCGCGGAGTACCTGCGGGCCGCGTTCCGCGCGGGCGGCGCCCCGGTTGCGCACGTGCGGCCCGCGAAGCGACCGGTGCCGCCGGCGATGGGCCAGGACGCGGTGATTCGCCTGGCGCACTACTACCAGGCGCGCCGCGGCTTCGCGAGCGACAGCGCGCTGGCGGACGCGTGCGGCGTGCACCGCAGCCAGGTGGCGCGGTGGAAGCGCGGCGAGGAGCCCGATGTGCACAACGCGCGTCTGCTCCGCGACCTGGCGACCGTCGTGGCGCGGCTGGCCGACTGGTACGACGCGGAGGTCATCCCCGACTGGCTCTACGGCAGCAGCCCCGACCTGGGCGGCCGGCGCCCCATCGAGGTGCTGCGCCGCGGAGGGCTGGTGGAGGTGCTCGCCGCCGCCGAGACGCAGACGAGCGGCTCCTACCTCTGATGCCCGTGCCGGAAAGCACCGCCGGGGCGGCGCTCTGGCGGGTCTTTCCGTGGGATCCCGCCGCGCCGCCGGGCACGCCGTTCTCCCCGCAGTTCACCGTGCCCGCCGCCCGGCAGGTGCACGGCCGCTTCGACCTGGGCACCTCGCCCGTGCTGTACCTGGCCGAGACGCCGGAGCACGCCGTGGCCGAGATGCTGCGGCCCTTCACCGGCCGCACGCTCCGGCCGGCACACCTGCGCGGAGCCGGGCATCCTCTCTCGCTCGTTGCCGTCACGCCCTCGCTCGAGGTGCGGTCCGGGCTCGCCGACCTCACCGATCCCCGGGTGCTCGTGGAGCGCGGCATCCGGCCCGATGCGCTGGCCTCGCGCGACCGCACCCGCACGCAGACCATCTCGCGGGCGCTGCACGACGCCGGGCTCGCAGGGTTCCGCTGGTGGTCGGCGCTGCATGGCGACTGGCACGCGGTGCTTCTGTTCGCGGACCGGGTGCCGGCCGGCGGGCTGGCGTACGGGACACCGGAGACGCTGGCGACGGAGCACCCCGCGGTGGCTGGCGCCGCGCGGGCCCTCAACATGCTGTGACCAGGGGCGCGGCCGGACGCGGCGTTGCCATCCCTTGACCCGCCGGGTAAGTTTGGGGATTCCGCACCGGCAGGCCCAGCTCCGTTCGTCCGGCGGATGAGCGTGGCTCAGGTGCCACCACGCGGCGGTGGTGGCGGGCCGGAGCGTTCCAGAGAGAAGATCCCACGCGCGGCCCCGCGGCCGCGCCCACGGGGAGACCGGCATATGAGCGGTTCAGGCACGCCCCCCTACGGCTACACGCCCGTGGGCAAGGACACCGGGGTGGTGAAGAGCAAGGGGAAGCCCACGCTGCACCTGCCGGAGGGGCAGGAGGGCATCCCCGTGCGCGCCCGCAAGCCCGAGTGGCTGAAGGTGAGGGCGCCGGGCGGCGCCAACTACCTGCGGCTGCAGCAGATGATGCGCGAGCAGAAGCTGCACACGGTCTGCGAGGAGGCGCACTGCCCCAACATCGGCGAGTGCTGGGAAAGCGGCACCGCCACCTTCATCATCCTGGGCGACGTGTGTACCCGTGCGTGCAAGTACTGCGCGGTCGCCCACGGGATGCCCACCGAGCTGGACTGGGACGAGCCGCGCCGCGTGGCCGACAGCGTGCAGCGCATGGCGCTGCAGCATGCCGTGGTCACCTCGGTGAATCGCGACGAGCTGGCGGACGGCGGCGCCGGCATCTTCGCGGAAACCATCCGCCAGATCCGCGAGCGCGTCCCCGGCTGCTCGGTGGAGGTGCTGACGCCCGACTTCCGCGGCCGCGAGGAGGCCATCCGCGCGGTGGTGGAGGCGCGTCCGGAGATCTTCGCGCACAACGTGGACACGGTGGAGCGCCTGATCCGCACCCTGCGGCCCGGCGCGCGCTACTGGCGCTCCATCTCGCTGCTGGGCGCCATCAAGCGCATGGATCCGCGCATGCTCACGAAGAGCGCGGTCATCCTGGGGATGGGCGAGACGGAGGACGAGATCTACCAGACCATGCGCGACCTGCGCGAGGCGGCGGTGGACATCCTCACCCTGGGCCAGTATCTGCGCCCGTCCGCGCACCACGTGCCGCTGGACCGCTGGGTGCACCCGGACGAGTTCCGGCGCTGGAAGGAGATCGGCGAGGGCGAGCTGGGCTTCCGTCACGTGGAGAGCGGGCCTCTCGTGCGCTCGTCGTACCACGCCAAGGAGCAGGCGCGCACGCTCGAGGCCGGCGGCCCCGGCGCCATCACCGAGATCGTGGATGCCGACACGGGCAGCGAGGTGGCGATCGACGCGGCCGAGTCCGCCGTGCGGTCCATGCTGGCGCCCGCAGCGCCCGCGCGCTTGGTGCAGATCGGCAGCCTCTAGACTCTGGTAAGGCGATGACCACCATCGGGACTCCGCCCGTCGCGACCCCGCACCAATACCTGGTCCGCGAGCGGCGGGCGGAGTACAAGGCCGAGTACCACGACGGCGAGATCCACGCGATGGCGGGCGCCAGCCGGGCGCACAACCGCATCGTGTTCCGCCTGGTGGCGCTCCTGGAGCCGGTGCTGCGCGAGCGCGGCTGCGAGGGGTACGCGGGCGACATGCGCGTCCGCGTGGGCCTGCGCGACGCATACTTCTATCCCGACGTCGTCGTCGCCTGCGGCGAGCCGCGCTTCGAGGACGGCGAGACGGACACGCTGCTCAACCCCACCCTCGTCGTCGAGGTGGTGTCGCCCTCCACGGAGCGCTTCGACCGGGCGGCGAAGGGCGAGATGTACCGCCGGCTGCCGTCGCTCGTGCAGTACGTGCTGGTGTCGCAGGGCGAGCGGCGCGTGGAGTGGTACACGCGGCAGGAGGGCGGGATGTGGCTCTTCGCCCGGGCGGAGGGGCCGGACGCGGCCGTGGCGCTCGACGCCGTCGGGTGCACGCTGCGGCTGGCCGAACTGTACGAGGGCGTCCTGTAGCGGGACGATCCCCATCCGAACGAAACGGAAACGAAATGGCCGAGAACCATACCGAGACCCGCGAAGCGCGCGACCCCGCACCGCCCCCCGAGCCCAACGCGGAGGCGCCGGACAACCACGCCCAGCAGGCGCCCGCGCCCGAGCCCGACCGCGCGTGGCAGCAGGAGGCCAAGCCCCAGCGCAGCGACGAGGCGCGCGTCGAGGGCTTCGAGCGCGAGACGCTGCGCAAGATCATGTGGGACATGCTGCTGGCGCGGCGCTTCGAGGAGAAGGCCGCCGAGTCCTACGCCCTGGGCAAGATCGGCGGCTTCTGCCACCTGTACATCGGGCAGGAGGCGGTGGCGGTGGGCGCCATCCACGCGCTGCGCGGCGACGACTACGTGATGACGGCGTACCGCGAGCACGTGCACGCGCTGCAGAAGGGCGTGGACCCCAACGCGGTGATGGCCGAGCTGTACGGCAAGGCCGCCGGTTGCTCGCAGGGCAAGGGCGGCTCCATGCACATGTTCAGCAAGGAGCACAACTACCTGGGCGGCCACGGCATCGTGGGCGCGCAGGTGCCGCTGGCGCTGGGCGTGGCGTGGAAGATCCGCTACCGCAAGGAGGACCGGGTGATGCAGGTGTACCTGGGCGAGGCGGCCGTGAACCAGGGCGCCTTCCACGAGTCGCTGAACATGGCGGCGCTCTGGAAGCTGCCCCTGGTGGTGATCGTGGAGAACAACCGCTTCGGCATGGGCACCGCCTGGGAGCGCGCTTCGTCGCTCTACGACATCTCGCAGAAGGCCACCGCCTACGCCATGCCCTCGGCCGTGGGCGACGGCATGGACGTGCTGGACATGTACCGGGTGAGCAAGGAGGCGGCCGAGCGCGCCCGCTCCGGCGGCGGGCCCACGCTCATCGAGGCGCGCACCTACCGCTTCGTGGGGCACTCCATGTCCGACCCCGTCTCGGGCGTGTACCGCACGAAGGAGGACGTGGAGCGCGAGAAGCAGAAGGACCCCATCCGCCTGTACGCCGACCTGCTGGCGCGCGTGGGCGTGCTGTCGCAGGAGGAGCTGGAGGAGATGGACCGCGAGGTGAAGGAGATCTCCGAGAAGGCGGCGCAGTTCGCGGACGAGTCGCCCGAGCCCGACCTGTCGCACGTGTACACCGACGTGTACTCCGAGGAGAATGAGAACGGGCGCCTGTACTTCGACATGAGGGGTCGCTGAGATGGCGGTGATCACGTATCGCGAGGCGCTGGGGCAGGCGCTCGCCGAGGAGATGGAGCGCGACCCCGACGTCTTCCTGATGGGCGAGGAGGTCGGCGTCTACAACGGCGCCTACAAGGTTTCCAAGGGCCTGCTGGACCGCTTCGGCGAGGAGCGCGTGGTGGACACGCCCATCACCGAGCTGGGCTTCGCGGGCCTGGGCGTGGGCGCCGCCATGACCGGGCTGCGGCCGGTCATCGAGTTCATGACCTGGAACTTCTCCATGCTGGCCATGGACCAGATCTGGAACTCGGCGGCCAAGCTGCTGTCCATGAGCGCGGGCCAGCTCAAGGTTCCCGTCACCTTCCGCGGGCCCGACGGCGCGGCGCTGCAGCTCGGGGCGCAGCACTCGCAGGCGCTGGAGGCCATCTACGCGCACTTTCCCGGGATCAAGATCGTGGTGCCGGGCACGCCGGCGGACGCCAAGGGCCTGCTGAAGGCCGCCATCCGCGACGACGACCCGGTGTGCGTGTTCGAGGGCGAGATGCTGTACAACCTGAAGGGCGAGGTGCCGGAGGACCCCGACTTCATCGTGCCGCTGGGCGTGGCCGAGGTGAAGCGCAGGGGATCGGACGTTTCCATCATCACGCACGGCAAGATGATCCACGCCGCGCTCCAGGCAGCCGCCAAGCTGGAGAAGGACGGCATCGACGTGGAGGTGCTGGACCTGCGCAGCCTGCGCCCGCTGGACACGGACGCCATCCTGGCCACGGTCGCCAAGACGAACCGCGTGGTGCTGGTGGAGGAGGGCTGGCCCTACGGCGGCATCACCGCCACTGTGGCCGCCATCATCCAGGAGGAGGCGTTCGACCACCTGGACGCGCCCATCCTGCGGGTGACGCAGGCGGACGTGCCCATGCCCTACGCCAAGGGGCTGGAGAGGGCCGTGAAGCCGGGCGTGGAGCACATCCTGGACAAGGTCAACCGCGTCCTGTACCGCTAGCCGGGAGAAGAGCGAGCACATGGCAACCAAGGTCTACATGGAGGCCCTTTCCCCCACGATGGAGGAAGGGCGGCTCGTCTCCTGGCTGAAGAACGAGGGTGACGAGGTGAAGGAGGGCGACGTGCTGGCCGAGGTGGAGACGGACAAGGCCACCATGGAGCTCGTCGCCCGCGGCTCGGGGCTCCTGCGCAAGCGCATGATCGGCGACGGCGACACCGCCAACGTGGGCACCGTGATCGCCGTCATCGCCGGCGCGGACGAGGACGTGTCGTCCTTCGGCGGCGGGGATGCCGGCGCGACGGCGGAGGCCCCGAAGGCCGAGGCTTCCCCGGCGCCGGCGTCCGCGTCCCCCGAGGCTCGAAAGGCCGATGCTCCCGCGGCGGACGAGAAGCCCGCCGAGGCTCCCGCCGCGCAGGCCGCTCCGGCGGCCGAGGCGCAGGCATCCACGGAAGCCTCGGCGGACTCCGGGCAGCAGAACGGGGCGCAGGCGGGTGGCGGGCGGGTGAAGGCGTCGCCGCTGGCGCGCCGGCTGGCGGCGGAGTCGGGCGTGGAGATCGGCGGGGTGCAGGGCAGCGGCCCCGGCGGCCGCATCGTGAAGCGCGACGTGGAGCAGGCGGCGCAGTCGGGCGCGCAGCGTCCGGCGGCGGCGGAGGCTCCGCAGCCCGCGCAGGCGGCGGCCGCGGCGTCGTCGGGCACGGCCTATCACGACCTGGCGCTCTCGCCCATGCGGAAGACGATCGCCAAGCGGCTGGTCCAGTCCATCGGCCCCGTCCCCCACTTCTTCCTCACCGTCGAGATCGACATGGGCGAGGCGGCGCGGCTGCGGGCGCGCCTCAATGAGCGCTTCAAGGACCAGGGCGTGAAGGTGTCGCCCAACGACCTGATCGTGAAGGCGGTGGCTGCCGCGCTGCGCCGGCACCCGTGGGTGAACGCGTCGTGGACGGGCGATTCGGTGCGCTTCTATGACCAGGTGCACATCGGCGTGGCGGTGGCGGTGGACGAGGGCCTCATCACCCCCGTGATCCGCGATGCCGACCGCAAGGGCGTGGCCGAGATCGCGACGGAGATCCGCGAGTTGGCTGGCCGCGCGCGGGAGAAGAAGCTAAAGCCCGACGAGTACACGGGCAGCACCTTCTCCATCAGCAACCTGGGGATGTTCGGCATCGAGGAGTTCACCGCCGTCATCAACCCGCCCGAGGCCGCGATCCTGGCCGTGGGCGCCATCGCCGAGAAGGTGGTGGTGGAGAACGGGGACATGGCCATCCGGCAGCGCATGCGGGTCACGCTGTCGTGCGACCACCGGGTGATCGACGGGGCCACGGGCGCGCAGTTCCTGCAGACGCTCAAGGCCTTCCTGGAAGACCCGATGCTGATGATCGCCTGACCGCCGTCGAGGCTTCGACGGGCGCGAGAGCCCCCGCCCGAGCGATCCGGCGGGGGCTCTCGTCGTACGTCCTCGCCACGAACAGTGGTCAGGGGGTGCAAGTCCTCGCGGAGCTTGACGGCAGGGACCGATGCGAACCTCAGGCGGCTCTTCACGAGCGCGGGGCTGGAAGCAACGGGTTGGCGGACGTGTCGAGCCGAGGAACAGGCCCGGTTAGAAGGCGTAGCCGAGAGGGCGGGGCGTCCGTGTGAACGCGAGCTCCCGCTCCAGGTCAGAGGACACGAGTGCGCCGGCACGTACGGGCCGAAAACTCCTGGGCTGCGGCTTTTTGTTCCGGTTGTATATCGTCCGACATGCCCCTCTGTCGAATCCTGCAGGCATTCCGTCCCCCCGCACCTGAAGGCGAGGTCCCATGGACGACTCCACGCCGCGCCCCGAGCCGCCGCACACGCCCCGCACCGTGGCCGTAACCGGCGCCTCGGGACTGCTGGGCGGCGAGCTGGTGCGCCAGCTTGCCCGCGACGGGCACCGCGTGCTTCGCCTGGTGCGCCGCGCTCCGGCTGGGCCTGACGAGGTCCGCTGGGACCGCGAGGGCGGGAAGGTGGATGCGCCCGCGCTGGAGGGCGTGGACGCGGTCGTCCATCTCGCGGGCGAGAACGTGGGCGCGCGCTGGACGGACGAGCGCAAGCGCCGCATCCTGCGCAGCCGCGCGGATGGCACGCGCACCCTCGCCGAGGCGCTCGCGGTGCTCCGGGTTCCGCCCGCGGTGCTGGTGTCCGCCTCCGCGGTGGGCATCTACGGCAGCCGCGGCGGCGAGGTGCTGGACGAGGGCAGTGCGCTGGGCGTCGACTTTCTCGCCCAGGTGTGCCGGGCGTGGGAGGCGGCGGCGCAGCCCGCGGCGGACGCCGGCATCCGCGTGGTGCATCCGCGCTTCGGCGTCGTCCTGAGCGCCGAGGGCGGCGCGCTGGCCAGGATGCTGCCGCCGTTCCGCCTGGGCGCCGGCGGGCGGATGGGGAACGGGCGCCAGTGGATGAGCTGGGTTTCGCTGGAGGACGCGGTGGGAGCCATCCGCTTCTTCATCGAGAGCGCCGCGGCGCGGGGGCCCGTGAACGTGGCGGCGCCCAACCCGGTCACCAACGCCGACTTCACCGCCGCCCTCGGCCGCGCGCTGGGCCGGCCGACGCTGCTGGCCGTGCCGGCGTTCGCCCTGCGGACGCTGCTGGGCGAGATGGCCGAGAGCACCGTGCTCGCGAGCCAGCGCGTGAGTTGCGACAAGCTGCTTGCCCTCGGCTACCGGTTCCGCCACCCCGACCTGGACGGGGGCCTCGCCTCCGCACTGCGCTCGCCCGGCGCCTGAGCGTCAGTCGCAGGCGGCATCGGTCCGACGGGAGAGAGGCGGTCGCCCGAGGGTTTGTGGATCGGTGAGGCGGAATCGAGGAACGGCTTGGAAATCCTCGGCACCTCGCCTAGCTTTCACGCAGGCGATTCGCCACGCACTCGCCGGGGGATGCGTCCACGGTTCCGCGCACTCGGTCGATGCTGACCCCATGTCGACCATAGCGTCGACTCCCGGTCCGGATGCTCGGCGCCGCGGCCGTCACGTCTCCCTTGAAACGAAAGGTCCTGCCGATGGATGCGAAACGAGAAGTGGCGCTGCACGTGCTGGCGACGCTGGCGTACCGCACGCAGAAGGCGGCGGCGGGAGCGCCGGCGGGGTTCGCCGACTTCGACGCGGGCGAGGGCACGCGCTCCCCGCGCGAGGTGGTGCGCCACATGGCCGACCTGCTGCGCTTCGCCCGCAGCATGTTTCGCCCCACCGAGCCGCTGGACGACGGCACGCCCGGCCGCCACGAGTGGTCCGTCGCCGTCGACGAGTTCCGCGTGGCACTGACGGCTCTGGCGCTGGAGATCCCCGCCTCGGACCTGCTGGCGAAGCGAGACGGCAGGCCGATGACCCTGGAGCAGCTCGTGCAGGGCCCGCTGAGCGACGCCCTGACGCACGCGGGCCAACTCGCCTTCCTGCGCCGTCTGGCCGGCTCGCCCATTCCCGGCGAGGACTTCACCCGCGCCGACGTGCATCGCACCCTGCACGAGTGGACGCAGGACGCCACCCACGCCGGCGAGCTCGCGTAGCATCTGCCGGAACACGTGATACCGTCCGGTCACAAGACAGCGCGGCCTGGCTCGCATTCGAGCCCGGCCGCGCTGCTTTCCATCCGCCGCCGCCGACCGACCGACGTGCTCGCCCACCACCGACGCGACGGCGAACGCCGCAACGAGTGCGAGGGCCGACGCGATTGGCTGCACGGCGCGCGGGAGAAGCCGGCTCACCCGCGCAGCAGCTTGAACGCGTGGTTCCAGGTGCCGGTGCGGAAGCCGTAGACCACCCACGCCATCGCCAGCGGCTCCAGGAATCGCGCGCCGTCGATGCCGCCCAGGTCCACCGTCGGCCAGCCGAGGTCGCCCGCCAGGCGCGAGACGGTGGCCTTCGCGGCATCGTGGTCGCCGGCGATCAGCATGTCGGGTGGGCCGCCGGGAAAGTCGGGATTCACCATGTGCGGGCTGCCGACGGTGTTGAACGCCTTCACCACGCGCGCGCTCGGCACCCAGCGCTGCACCTGCTCGCCGCCCGAGTCCGTGTGCCCCAGCGCAAGCCGCGGCGCGCCCTGCGAGAAGTCCAGCGGGTTGGTGGCGTCCATCACCACCTTGCCCGCCAGGTTCTCCGCGCCGGCCAGCCGAAGCGCGTTCTCGGTGCCGCTCCACAGCGTCGCCAGCACCACCACCTCGCCGAACGCCGCCGCCTCGGCGAAGGTGCCGGCCCGTCCGCGTCCGCCGGCGCGCGCCGCCCACGCCTGCGCCTTGTCGCCCGCGGGGTCGCGCGTCCCGAGCACCACCTCGTGCCCCGCCGCCGCCAGCCCGAGCCCCAGCGTCTGCCCCACATCGCCGCTGCCGAGTATGCCGATGTTCATGCGTGCCTCCAAACAAGTCAGTGGTTGCCGAAACACGCACAAGATGGGCGGCGTGCGGTTCGACATAGCTCGGGCGTGCGTGCGCTGAGAACGGCGGGCCTTTGTGTCACACTAGAAAAACCGGAAATGTCACCGGGTCAACAGCGCAAGTCGTGAGATAACGTGGAACATGAACTCGATCACCTATAGTGGAAGGATTTGCTGAATGTCGGAATTCGGGCCTTCCATCATAGCGTCCGCGGCAACAGCCGGAGGTCGATGAGGCCGGTTGTGATAGTAGTTCCAGAATGTCTCTCGAAGTAGTTCATCGTTGGTTTGCAGTCGGACTACGGAATGAGTGATCTTCTCTATTCGACGATAGTAGCCGGGCTTGGGCTGCTCAAGCATATACTCCATCCGGTTCTCAAAAATTCTGGACAGGAGTTCGGCGGCGTCTATAGCGGAGAGGGTGGGCCGGCGCAGCGAGCCAGTAGTATTGGAAGAATCCATCAGATACTCCAGCTTCGTGGGATAAAACAAGGAGTTGGTTTAATTGTACTTGGGTAAGAGGATTTGATTCAATCTCCACGAGTCGCAGGATAACTTCTTCACTAGTATTCTCCCCGATCCAGCTATCGATTCCTCCGGTATTACCAGAAAACAGCTTGAAGAAGTCTAGAACCTTCTCTTTGGCGTCCATCGGACTTTTGAATGTAGGGTTGAGGAGAAATCACCTGTTCATCGGCCTGCTAAGAGAACGGGAAGCTACACCTTTAGTCAAGTTCCCGCTCTACGTCCAGCTATCACCGACACATAGGGTGTGTGCAGGAGTCGGTGAAGGACAGATGTTACTTTGGTGTCTGATCGTCCTCCGGGGTGATAGGTTCAAGCGACTTCTAGCGTTCCATGCGAGTACTTGCTAATTTGGGGACATGAAGGAATCCGCTCAGACGCGCACCGACGTTCTCGAACGACTAGATCAATCCGAAGCGGAGATCCGCAGCTTCGGAGTGCGGCGCCTCGCGCTTTTCGGATCGTTCGCGCGGGACGAGGCACGGCCCAACAGTGACGTGGACCTGCTGGTCGAGTTCGCACCGGGACAGAAGACCTTCGATCGCTTCTCCGGCCTTTTCGATCTTCTTGAGGACCGCCTGGGCAGGCGGGTAGAGCTGGTGACGATGGAGGCGCTGAGCCCGTACATCGGGCCATACATCTTGGCCGAGGCGGAGGATGTCGTTGGAGCCGCGTGAGTACCTCCGGCACATCCTCGCCGAGGCGGATTATCTCACCGAGACGAGCCAGGGGCTTTCTGTGGAGGAGTTCCTTACGAGCGACACGCTTCGGCGGGCGTTCGTTCGTAGCCTGGAAGTGATCGGTGAGGCGACGAAGCAGCTTCCTGAAAACTTCCGCGCTTCCTATCCGCAGACAGAATGGCGGTCAATGGCACGAATGCGCGACCGGCTGATCCACGCCTACTTCGGCGTGGATTACGAGTTGGTGTGGGAAGTGGTCCAGACAAAGGTTCCGGAGCTCCGAAGCGGCCTCCACGCGATCCTCGGCGGCTGAATCGATGCCTCCCGAGGCGGACGCTGTATCGCGCCGCTCTCCACTCAGCTTTCAGCTACTGACCCACCCACCACCGCCGCAGCAGGTTCGCCGCCACCCGACGCCGATACTCGGCCGTGGAGCGGATGTCGTCGATGGGGCGGATCTCCTCGCCGAACACCTGCTGGGCCTCTTCGATGGACGCGCCGGAGGCCAGCGCCTCCTCCGTGCGGAACGCCCGCACCACCGTGGGCGCCACGCTGCCGATGGCGATGCGGGGGCGCGGGCCGCCCTTCACGCCGGCGAAGACCACCTTGCTGATGGCCTGCGCGGCGCGGGTGCCCACCTTCCGGAACCACTGCTCGCCCTCCACCGGCGGGATCTCGAACGCCACGATCAGCTCGTCCGGGCGCAGCACGCTGGCGCGGTAGCCGGTGTGGAACGCGGTGAACGGCACGCGCCGCTCGCCGTCCGCCGCGCTGCGCAGCACCACGACGGCGTCGGCCGCCGCCAGCACGGGCAGCGAGTCGCCGGCGGGCGAGGCGTTGGCCACGTTGCCGCCCAGCGTGCCGCGGTTCTGGATCTGCACGCCGCCCACCTCGCGCGAGGCCGCCACCAGCATCGGCAGGCGCTGCGCGACGAGCGGCGCGCGCACGATCTCGGTGTAGGTGGCGCCCGCGCCGATGCGAAGGCCCCCGCCGTCCATCCTCTCGATCCCGCGCAGCTCCCGCAGGCGCGACACGTCCATGAAGCGCCGCGCGGGCATCACCCCAAACTCGAGCTGCACGTAGACGTCCGTGCACCCGGCCAGCGGCAGCAGCGGGCCGTCGTCGCGCAGCATGGCCAGCGCCTCGTCCAGCGTGCGCGGCTGGCGCAGTTCCAGGTCCCCCAGCGCCGTCTTCACAGCCCCGCCTTCCCGGCGGAGCCGGCCCCGGCATCGGCTCCGCTTCCGTTCGACCGGCTTCGGCCCGCGCCGGCCACGTCCGATCGGCCTCCATCGGCTCCGGTTCCGAACGCCGCGCCTCCATCCGCCTTCGAACCACCCCCGACCGCAGGCGCTTCCGCGGCCGGGCGCCGGTCGTCCACCGCCTCGTAGGCGCCCAGGACGGAGCGGTAGATGGCCTCGTAGCCGGTGCAGCGGCACAGGTTGCCGGCCAGGCCCACACGCACCTGCTCCAGCGTGGGGTTGGGGCCCAGCGCCACGGCGGCCAGGATCATTCCCGGCGTGCAGATGCCGCACTGCGCGCCGCCGTGGTCCCCGAATGCGCGCTGCAGCGGGTGCTTGCCGCCCAGCCCCTCGATCGTCACCACGGACGTGCCGCCGGCCTGCGCGAAGGGCACCAGGCACGAGCAGACCGGCTCGCCGTCCACCAGCACCGTGCAGGCGCCGCACTCGCCCTCGCCGCAGCCCTCCTTGGTGCCGGTCAGCCCGCACTCCACGCGCAGCACGTCCAGCAGCCGGCGCATGGGGTGGGCGTCCACCTCCACCTCCTGCCCGTTCAGCTCGAAGCGCACGCGGCCTCCTCGCTGGGCGCGGCGGCCATCAGCACCTCGGGCGTTGCCGGGATCTCTCGCACGTCCAAGCCGGCGTGGCGGATGGCGTTCACCACCGCCGGGGCGGGGCCGTCGATGGGCATCTCACCCACGCCCTTGGCGCCGTGCGGCCCGTGCTTGCCGGGGCGCTCCATGATCACGATGTCCATCGGGGGCGTGTCCAGGGTGGTGGGGATGGTGTAGTTGGTGAGCGTGGCGTTGGCCATGGCGCCCTCCACCAGCACCACGCGCTCGTTCAGCGCCCAGCCGATGCCCTGCGCCGAGCCGCCCTCGATCTGCCCACGGACCAGGACGGGGTGGATGGCCTTGCCCACGTCCTCCACCGCCGTGAACGCCGTGCAGCGCGCCTCGAACGTGTCGGGGTCGATCTCCACCTCGGCCACGTTGCAGCCCCAGCCGTAGTGCGCGTACGCCTCGCCCTTGTAGGTGTCGTCGTCCCACTTGACGTCGCCGGGCGGCACGTAGTCCTGGGATACGACCAGGGGGCCGTGCCGCCGCGCGTACTCCATCGGCGTCAGCCCGCCCAGCCGGCTGATCATCTCCGCCGCGCAGTTCTGCAGGATCTTGCCCACCACCATGCAGGTGCGCGAGGCGACCGTGGGGCCGCTGTCGGGCACCTTGGCCGTATCGGGCAGCGCCGTCTCCACCTGCTCGTAGGGCAGGCCCATCGCGTCCGCCACGATCTGCGCGTGCATGGTGCGCGTGCCCTGGCCGATCTCGCTGCTGCCGACCAGGATGCGGACCCCCGTCTCGGTGGCCTCCAGCGCCGCGCGCGAGGCCAGCCGCACCTCGCCGCTTCCCGTGAAGCCCGACCCGTGGAAGAAAAGCGAGAGCCCGATGCCGCGCCCGGTTCCCCGGTACTCCTCGCGCTTGCGGTGGAAGTCCGTGCGCTCCACGGCCTCGCGCAGCACGTCCAGCGCCGCGCAGTCCTCCTGCATCTCCTGCCCGGTGGCCGTCGTGTCGCCGGGGCGCAGGGCGTTGCGCTCGCGCAGCTCCACGGGGTCCATCCCCAGCGCCTCGGCGATGCGGTCCATGTGCGCCTCCACCGCGAACAGCGTCTGCGGCGCGCCGAAGCCGCGGAAGGCGCCGTTGGGGGGCGTGTCCGTGCGCATCGCGCGCCCGGTGATGCGCACGTGGTCGCAGCGGTACGCGC
Source organism: Gemmatimonadota bacterium (assembly GCA_028287185.1). GTDB lineage: Bacteria > Gemmatimonadota > Gemmatimonadetes > Longimicrobiales > Longimicrobiaceae > JAQBQD01. The sequence continues at coordinate 39,489 of JAQBQD010000188.1, forward strand.
CGGCGGCGTGGATGCAGCCCCGGGAAAGCACCACGGGAGAGAGCGTCACGTACGCGCCGCCGTCCATCACCACGTCCACCTCCATCGCCGTCAATCGCCCGTCGCGCGTCACGCCCGTGCGGTGGCGGACGATCGCGGGATGGCGCTTGGTGGTGGCCCACATGTCCTCGCCGCGGTCGTACACGATCTTCACCGGGCGGCCGGACTTCCGCGCCAGCAGCGCCGCGTGGCCCGCGATCAGCGACGGGTACTCCTCCTTGCCGCCGAAACCGCCCCCCGTCTCGGCCTGGACGATGCGCACCCGGTCGCCGGGCAGGTCCATGAGCGGCTTGATGGCCTTGTGCACGTAGTACGGGCACTGCAGCGAGCCCATCAGCGTGATCCCGCCGTCCGGCTCGGGCACGGCGATCATCCCGTTGGTCTCGATGTAGACGTGCTCCTGGCTCCCGGTGCGGTACTCGCCCTCCAACACCAGGTCCGCCTCGGCGAAGCCCGCCTCCAGGTCGCCCTTGTCGATGGAAAGGCGCTTCAATGCCTCGGTCGATGCCAGCATGTCCAGCACGGGGGGGAGGATCTCGTAGTCGATCTCCACCTTCGCGGCCATCAGCGTGTCGCGGTCCTCGTGGGCCAGCAGCAGGATGGGCTCCGCGATGTGGCGCACCTCGCCGGCGGCCAGGAAGGGCTGGTCCTCCTCGATCAGCGCGACGACGTTGCGGCCCGGGATGTCCGTGTGGTCCACGACGGTGAAGCCGGCGGTGTCGAAGCACAGGCGGACGGCCTTGATGCGGGCGCGCGGCACCGTGGAGCGGACGGTGCGGCCCCACAGCATGCCGGGCAGGGTCAGGTCGTCCACGTACTTGGCCTCGCCGCTCACCTTCTCGGCGGCGTCCTTGCGCGGCACGGAGCGCCCCACGGCGGGCGTGGGGGGGATGGACGGGGACGGATCGTCAGCCGCGACGGCGGGCTGGGGCACGCGGACCTCTTCGATGCGGGCGGTGCGGGAAGGGGCGGCGCGCGGGGCGCCGCATCCCGGACTCTATCGCCCCGGCGGCGGTGTGCGCAATACGCCCGTTCCCCCACGCGGCCGCAGAGGGACGCGCGGAGCGGCCGCCGTACGCGGTTGCGCACGCCGGCGGGACCACTCGTTCGGATACGGTGGACGGAGCCCGGCTGCGGAGGATGGACAGCCGTGGATGGCGAAGAAACCCGTGCGGAGCTGTCCGGTGAACGTCAGGGATTCGTCAGGAGGCGATGGGCAGGCAGGGGTGGGTTTCGGCGGGCCGCGCGGCGGAGTGGCTGGATTCGCGCGCAGCGGCGCCGTTCGGTCGCGTGGATTGGCGCGTGGAGGCGGGGAGGCCGGTGCGGGAAGGCTCGGGGATGCGGTGATCCGTTACGTTGCGCAGTGCTCGTAAGCCTTGCGGGAAGGGAGGTTTCCGTGCATTCTGAAACGGTTTGCCGTTACGGCGCACACGCCCCTGTGGCTCGCCCGGCCCCGCGCGGCCGCCCGATCCTTTTCTCGACCCCGTTCCCAAGACAGGCCACATGGAACCAGCGCAGGCGTTCTGCACCCGACTGAGGGAGGCGATGCAGGGCCGCGGCCTCACCCAGACCCAGCTCGCCCGGCACCTGGGCGTCCGCGACGCCACCGTCAGCGACTGGTTCAACCGGGGCACCATGCCCAGCGGCAGCGTGATGCTGCGCCTGCCCGACGTGCTGGGCGTGGACGGCCACTGGCTGCTCACCGGCAACCCCTCGCCGGGCACGGGCTCGGGCGTGCGGGGCCTCAGCGAGGAGGAGCGGGCGCAGGTGTCCACGCTGCTCGAGATCGCGCTGCGCATCGTGCGGCTGGACGGCGACGGCCGCGGCGCCGACGAGGGCACCTACCTGCGCGTCAGGGAAGCAGCCGCAGGTGAGACGCTGGCGCTCGAGGCGATCGAGTCGCACCGGGCGCGGGCGGTTCCCCGCGGCCGCCGTCGCACCGGGGCCTGAGCCGCGCCAGCTCGAAGCGGACCTCCGCCGGGAGGTCCTCCACGGCCACCCGGCGGAACAGGCCGGCGTGGTCCGGGTCCTCGGGCGAGTAGACCAGCAGGTCGCCGGCCTCGGCGCCCACGGCCTGGATGGGCCGCGCCACCTCCACCACGCGGCGCAGCTCCGGGGCCTCGCTCTGCGTGGCCGACGCCGGCAGCGACAGCCCGATGGCCCCTCCGCCGGGCGTGGGCGCCCCCGACAGGAAGAAGGTCTCGGCGCCGAACGCGAGGCGCGCGGACGCCGGGCCCCGCTCCACCCGCCGCAGGAACTCGGCCCCTCCGAAGCACTTCGCCAGCCGCTCGCGCACGTCGTCGCCCACCCCGTCGCCCGCCCGCAGGCCCTTGCGGCGCAGGCCGGGGCCCTCGTGCACGGTCATCGTCCAGTCCCCGTCGAACGCCCACAGCACCCACTCCACGGGAAGCAGGCTCAGCGTGTCGCGCAGGGACTGGAGGGCCGCGGAGTTCGCCATGGGATGGGGACGGGTCCAGGGTGGGTGCCGGCTCCGCGGACGCGGAGGGTTGCGGTGCGCAGGGGGTCCTTCCTCGATCGGCTGTCCCGACCATATCACCGCCCTCCCCCTTCCGACAATCGGGCTGGGACGGGGGTGCCGCCCGGCGGAACGAACGCATAGTTTTGCGGAGCGAGCGCGGGGGCACCTGAAAGGGGACGAATGACGACGCAGCGTATGGACGAGGGAACGAACCCGGAGACGGTGCGCAGGAACCGCCTGGTGCTGGGCCTGATCGGCGGGCTGGTGGTGCTGGGGGTGGCGCTGCCCATGGCCTGGAGCGCCCTGGAGCAGCCGCACGCGCGCTACGACACCTTCGCCCGCGCGCGCGCGGCCGGTGCCGTGGCCCTGCTCCCGCGCCGCACCCCGCCCTCCGCGCGCGAGATCCGCGAGAAGCACTTTGCCGACGCGGACCACCGGTGGGTGCGCTTCGTCTACGACCCGGCAGACGAGGCGGCGATGCTGGCCGGCCTCACCCCGCTGGACACGGTCGCGGTGAAGCGGCTCAGCATCCCCAGCCCCGGCTGGACGCCCTGGTGGCTCATCAACCAGGGCACTCTGGACAGCAAGCAGGCGAGGTGGCTGCGCTTCTACCGCGCCGAGGACGGGTGGATGGCGGTGGACCCGCGCACACACGTGGCGTACTTCTGGACGCCGTGAGCGCTCGGTAGCGCCGGGAACGGACGTTGCCTGCGCGTGGCGCCGCTGGACGCCGGACACGACCGACCCGGCGGTAGCGCGCGGACGGTGAGCCGAACGCGGCTGGAGGGACGAAGGGGCGGGACCCGCGCGGGTCCCGCCCCTTTCTCTCGTGTGCGTTTCGAGAACCCAGCGTGGATTCCCCGGTCGCCTGGCGGCCGCCGCCTTCCTGGGTCGTGGGCTCGGGTGACGTCCCGAGGCCGGCAGATCCGTTCAAGCTGATACCAAAAGGTGCACCACATTGGTGCGGAACCGGCAATTCGTTCCGTGTGCCGGGCGGGGAGTTTTCATCCGGACGTTGCGCTGTAAGCATTTACAGACGGATAAAGAGTGGCACCGACCTTGCCATCGTAGTCAGCGTTCCCAAGAACATCACGGCGCCTACAGCGCACGCCCCGCCATCTCCGCGGGGCGCGCCGCGCCGTATGCCGGGACTCCCTGTGGCGCATCCGGGTCGCATCCATTCTCACTCCCGCCGAAACCCCTTCCGTGACGATCCCCGCTCCGCCGGCCCCCGCGCGCCTGCTGCTCGCATTCCTTGCCACCGCTGTGCTCGCAGCCTGTTCCGGTGGCTCGGGAACGGTGGTGATCGGCACCGCCGGCCCGTGGAAGGAGGGCTACGCGCTGAACGTGCGGCGCGCCGTGGAGATGGCTGCCGACGAGGTGAACGCGCGCGGCGGCGCCGGCGGCCACCCGGTGGAGGTCGCCGCGCGGGACGACGAGGGCGACGGGGTGAAGGCCGCCTCCATCGCCCGCGGCTTCCTGGACGACGCCCGCGTGGTGGCCGTGGTGGGGCACGCCAACTCGGGCGGGATGGTGGGGGCGGCGCCCATGTACGACCACGGGCTGGTGGCGGTGTCGCCCAGCGCCACCAGCCCGGAGATCACGGGCATCTCGCGCTGGGTGTTCCGCGTGACCACCAACGACTCGGTGAACGGCGCGCGGCTGGCGGAGTTCGCCGGGCGCCTGGGCAGCCGGCGCGTGGCCATCCTGTACGAGAACGACGTGTACGGGCGCGACCTGGCCGCGGCGTTCCGGGCGGCCTTCCGCGGGGGGCTGGTGGGGGTGGATCCCATCCCCGGCGACGGGAGCCGGGTGGAGCCGTTCATCTCCTACTACCGGCGCGTGCAGCCCGACCTGGTGTTCGCGGCGGGCACCACGGCGTCGGGGCGGGCGCTGCTGCGCGAGGCCCGCCGGCAGGGGCTGCGCACCCAGTGGCTGGCGGGCGACGGGTGGCCCGGGGTGCAGGCCGACACGGCCGCCGCCGAAGGGGCGTACATCGCCATCCCCTTCAGCGTGGACGACCCGCGTCCCGAGGCCCAGCGCTTCGTGGCGGCGTTCCGTGACCGCTACCACCAGGAGCCCGACGCCAACGCGGCGATGGCGTACGACGCCACCCTGCTGCTGCTGAAAGGCGTGGCCGAGGTGGGCGCCGACCGCCCGCGCCTGCGCGACTGGGTGGCGGCGGTGCGCGGCGCGCGCGCCTACCACGGGGTCACGGGCGACATCCGCTTCGGCGCGGACGGCGATCCCGAGGGCACGCGCTTCGTGATGACGCGCGTGAGCGGCGGAGTCCTGCGCCCGGTGGAGGCCGCCCGATGACCCGCCACACGTTCGGCATCCGGGCGCGGCTGGTGGCCGGCTTCGGGATGCTCGTGGTGCTGCTGGTGCTGGCCGGCGGCGTGGGATGGACCTCGCTGCACTCCACCGCCTCTTCCACGCGCGGGGCGCTGCGGGGCGTGGAGGAGGACGCGCGGCTTTCCACCGGCCTGGCGGCGGACGTGGCGCGCGAGGTGGCCGAGGCGGCCCGCTACGTGGAGCGCTCGGACCCCGCCGCGGAGGCCGCCTTCGACTCGCTGCGCTGGCGCACCCACCGCACGCACCGGGTGCTGCGCCGCCGGCCCAACCAGACCGAGGCCGAGGTGGCGCTGGTGGTCACCATCGACCAGGAGCTTTCGGACGCCGAGGTGCGCTACGTGATGGCGCGCCGACTGGGCGAGCTGGGGCGCGGCGCGGAGGCGCGCGCCCAGACCGACAGCGCGCGCGCCACCGAGGCGCGCATGCTGGGCGACCTGGGCCGGCTGGCCGAGGTGAAGGCACAGCGCGTGGCCGCGGTGGGCGTCGTCGTGGCCGAGTCCACGGGGCGGCGGGCGTTCCTGCTGGTGCTGCTGCTGCTGGCGGCGCTGGGCATCGCCCTGGCGGTGGTGGTGACGGTCATCCGCTCCGTGGCCGCCCCCCTGGAGGCGCTGACGGCGCATGCCGGCCGCCTGAGCGAGGGTGACCTGACCGCGCGAACCGGCGGCCGTCTGCCGCGGGAGCTGGCGGTGCTTGCCCGAGCCATGAACCGCGCGGGCGAGTCGCTGTCGCGCATCGGCGCGGGGGCGAGCGCCGCCGCGGACGGGGTGCACGCCTCGGCCGGCGAGCTGGCCGCCGTGTCGGCGCGCCTGAGCGCCTCGGTGGACGAGGTGACGCGCTCCATCTCGGCGGTCTCGGCCGGCGCGGCGGACCAGGTGGAGCAGCTTCGCCGCGTGGACGAGGCGCTGCGCGGCATGCGCGCGGGCGCCGAGCAGGTGGCGCTGGAGGTGCGCGAGGTGACGGCGCTGGCCGGCGAGATCGAGGACGAGGCACGCACCAAGCGCGGCGAGTCCGAGCACACGCTGGCGCTCCTGCTGGGCATCCGGCAGACGGTGCGGGCGGCGGCCGACGAGTCGGCCGCCCTGCGGACGGCGGTGGCCGAGATCGGCTCGTTCGCCACCGCGGTGAACCAGATCGCGGACCAGACCAACCTGCTGGGCCTGAACGCGTCCATCGAGGCGGCGCGCGCCGGCGAGCACGGCGCCGGATTCGGGGTGGTGGCGGCCGAGGTGCGCAAGCTGGCGGGACAGGCGCGTGAAAGCGCGGAGCACGTGCGCCGCATCACCCTTGCCGTCACCCAGCGGGTGGACGCCACCTCGGGCGCCATGTCGGCGGGCGTGGAGCGCATGGACGAGGTGGAGCGGGTGGCGCAGGAGATGGGCGGCGCGCTGACGGCCATCCTCGGCGCGGCCGAGCGCACCCGGCGCGCGGCGGCCAGCGTGGCCGCCGCGGCCGAGCACAACGCGCATGCCGCCGTGCTGGCGGCGGGAGACGTGGCGCAGGTGGCCGAGACGGCCGCGCGCCACGCGGACACGGCCGCCGGCGTCCGCGCCGCCACCGCCGAGCAGGAGGGTGCCGCCGCGCTGGCCGCCGAAGCCACCGCGCGCCTCACCCGCAGCGCGGACAGCCTTCGCGCGCTCGTGGGCCACCTGCGCGTCGGCGAGGCCGAGCCCTCCATGCACCCGGGGGAGCCGGATGCCGGGCTACCCGGCTCCGACCCCGCGCCGCCTCCCACGGAGCGCCCGTCCGGCCACCGCGGCCGCCGTCGTCGGGCGGCGGTGTAGGCGCCTGCGCGTCGGCGGTGGGTGCGAGCCGGGGTGGAAGCTTCCGCCCCGGCTCGATCGTGATGTCCAGACCGTAGCCGCCGGCTCCGGGACCTCGCCGTGCCGTGGATCGGCCCCGCAGAGCTCGCGGCGCTCCCGCCCTCACGATCCGTTCAGTCGGCACTCATCCCCATCGCATCATCCAGCGCCGCCTTCTGCTCGGTCGTCAGATGGCGGAAGGCGCCCTTCGGCAGGTCGCCAAGCGCGAGGGGGCCGATGGAGACGCGTACCAGCCGCAGCACGCCTGCGCCGAGCGCCGTGAGAAGGCGGCGGACGTGGCGGTTCTTCCCCTCGCCCAGCACAATCTCGATCCACGAGTTCCGTCCTCCGGCGCGCAGCAGGGTGGCCGAGCGCGCGGACAGGTGCTCGCCGGCATCCTGCACGCCCGCGACCATCGCGCGGAGCAGCGGTTCGTCGCCGACGCGGTCGATCTGGACGTGGTACGTCTTCGGGAGATGCGTGGCGGGGCTGAGGATGCGGTCGGCCCAGCGAGTGTCGTTGGTGAACAGCAGCAGGCCCTCGCTGGCGCGGTCCAGCCGGCCGACGGGCACCACGCGCGGTAGTGACGGATCGTCCAGGCACGCGAAGACCGTCTCTCGCCCGTGCTCGTCCGCCGCCGTCGTCACCAGGCCGCGGGGCTTGTTGACGGCGAGGTAGACCTTCGCCGCGCCGTCCACGAGCGCGCCGTCGACTTCGAAGCGGTCGCCGTCCACCTGCACGCGGATCTCCGGGTCCGTGCGGACGGCGCCGTTCACCCGCACACGTCCGGCGCGGACGAGGTCGAACGCCTGCGCGCGGGAGCAGTATCCCAGCTTGGACAGGGCGCGGGCCAGCGAGACGCCGGTGGGGCGGTGCGCGGGACGGCGGCCGGGGTTCGGCGGACGGGGCATCGGGCGGTGGATCGGGATGCGGACAGGTGGACGCGCTCAACTACGCGGGCGGTCCCTCATCGCGCAAGGCTGGGTCGTCGGTGCTCGGATCGGAGATCGGCGTCGATCGAGATCAGACGGCGCGGGCGTAGAGCTCGAACCAGGGGGCGGGCGCCACGGAGGCGACGGCTTTGAGCGCGGTCTTCACGGCCTGCTCCTCCACGGCCGCCCAGGGACGCGTCCACTGGTCGGCGACGGTGACGAGGGTGTCGCCGACGGTGCGCAGGTGCTCGAACCCGAACGCGGCGAGGAGGCCGGCGAGGGATTCCGGGGTGAAGCCGTGGCGGTACGGGAACCCGAGCAGGTTGTTGTGCGCCAGCACCGCGCGGGTGATGCCGGACGCCGAGCCGGAGAGCAGCGGGCGAAGCGCTGCGTAGAAGCCACCGTTGGGCACGCGGATCGCCAGCGTCCCTCCGGCCGGCAGGAGTGCGCGGGCCGAGCGGGCGGCGGCGCGAGGCTCGGGAAGCTGGTCGAAGCAGTTCCAGATCGCCACCGCGTCGTAGGTGCGAGTCGGCCGTAGGTCATCCAGCGAGCCCGCGGTGATGCGGAAGCCTAGCCCGCGCGCGAACGCGCTGGTGCCTTCGTTCACGTCCAGCCCCTCGAAGGCCCAGCCTCGCTCGCGCGCCGCCTCCAGGAACCCGCCCACGTAGCTCCCCACCTCCAGCCCCGATCCGGGACCGCCCGCCACCTCCGTCAGCCGCTGTGCCTGGGCGCGGTAGGTGTCGCGCTGGGCTTCGAACAGGCTGCGCAACACGGCCTCGTCCACCTGCTCGCCGGCGTACGTCTCCACAAGCTCGCGGCGGTGCTCGCGCGGGTTGCGGTAGACGGTGCCGCAGCCTTCGCAGCGCGCCAGCCGCAACGGCGGGTCCTGCGAGAACACGGCGCGGTCGGTGAGGAAGCGCGTGGGCGTGCCCGTCTTCAGGCGCTGGAGGTGAAAGTCCCACACCTCCTCCACCTCGGCGCGCAGGTCGTCCATCCCCGCCAGCTCGGCAGAGTCGGCGCGGCCGCAGACGGGGCAGGGCGACAGCTCGTAGGCGGTGCTCATGCGAGGCGCGGAGGGCACCTCCCGTGCCGCCGCCGGGCTAATGGCGGCTTCGCAGCAGGAAGAGCACAACCACCACGGCGATCACCATCACCGTCACGCTCAGCCACGACGGGAACCACACCCGCGACGTGCCGATGTTGCCGGTGCCGCCTTCCTGCGCCTCGTCGCTCCCGCCCAGCTCGCGGTCGGTGTCCGCGGCGGGCATGCGGCGATTCGGATCGGGTGCGTCGGCCAAGCTGCCTCCTCGCGACGTGGATGTGCGGAGCGAGGCTGCGGGACAGGCAAGGCCGGTGCCGCATCCACCGCCGCTGCGTCCGCCGAGGAGTCCACCCCGGCGCGCGGATCGTCCATCGTTGCGTCGATCAATGTTGGACGACGAGAACGAATGGCACCCGCGGAGGGGCTAACATCCGCGGGCGGGCAAGCGTCTACATATCGTAAACTGTTGATGTAAAACGATGTACATGGAGATGTGCAGATGCGGAACGCGACGTTGGATCTGGCTGTGGAGCGGCTGCGCGAGGTGAAGGAGCTGGTCGTGCAGGCCGGCCTGAGCCCGAACGGCGGCATCGTCCGCGATGCGGATGCGCTGCTGCGGCAGCTCGTGCTGTTCGCCGAGGTATCCACCAAGCGCGCGGCGTGAGGCTTCGGCCGCCGACGCGGGCGTAGACGCCTACCGGAGCGCCAGCCGCATGACGTGCCTGCGCGTGCCGGCACGCCCCACCTCGCGGAAACCCGCCGCCTCGAACGACGGCACGAATCCCATGAAGCGGTAGCTGGGCGAGTCGGCGTCCACGGGATACGCCTCCACCACGGTGGCGCGCTGATCTCGGGCATGCTCCACGGCGGCGGCGAGCAGGCGGTTCATCGCCCCCTGCCCTCGCAGCGCACGGTGGATGAAGAAGCAGGCGATGGACCACACCCGCTCGCCGTCCTCCTCCTTCGCTTCCGCGCCGTCCAGCCGGCGATACGTGTCGCGCGGCGCCACCGAGCACCACGCGAGCGGCTCGCCGTCCACGTAGCCCAGGATGCCGATGGGCACACCGCCCTCCACGCGGCCGTGGAGCGCGGCTTTTCGCGCGCGGCCGCTGGTGTCGCGCGCCTCCGCCGGCGTGGCGCGCCACACCATGCACCAGCAGCTCTTCGGCCCGCCGCGCCCCTCGAAGAGGCGCTCGACGTCCGCCCACCGCGTCCGATCGACCGCATGGAACACCATCCGGCCGGCGTCGGGCTGCGCGTCGTCTTCGATCCTCTCCATCGCCCTCCCGATCCGTTCGTCCCGACCGACATCATCATCCGAATCCGACGTCGCATCCATCAACCCCGATCCGCCGACATCCATCCACCGAAATGCCTACTCGTCCCGGTCCGTGGCCGACCAGCCCTGGATGTACCGCAGCACGGTGTGGTTCTGGATGGAGCTGAACCAGCGGTCGTGGATCTCCCTTCCTTCCGCCGTGCCGGTGAGCCACTCGCGGAACTTGTCGGGGCCCTCGCGGTCGTTCCAGTACGCCTCGTTCACGTACCGGGGGCGGTCGTGCACGGCCTTGGGCTGCTGGTAGGTGCCGGTGAAGCCGTCCAGCAGCAGCCAGGTGCGGCGCTCCACGCAGCCGAACTGGCGTGCGGCGGTGCCCAGCTTGGCATCCAGCCACTGCAGGAAGGAATCCTCGGAGACGCCCTTCTTGAGGTCGAACAGGTGCACCACTCGGATCATCGTTTCCTCCCTCGGACCAGTTGGACGAGCTTCGCCAGGGGATCGAAGTGCCGGTCCACCACGCGCTCCTTGAGCGGGATGATGGCGTTGTCGGTGATGGTGATGCCTTCGGGGCACACCTTGGTGCAGCACTTGGTGATGTTGCAGTAGCCGATGCCGTGCGCGCGGCGCAGGTCGTCCACGCGGTCCTCGGTGTCCAGCGGGTGCATCTCCAGCATCGCGGCCTGTACCAGCAGGCGGGGGCCCACGAACTCGTCGTGCTTGTGGTGGTCGCGCAGCACGTGGCACACGTCCTGGCACAGGAAGCACTCGATGCACTTGCGGAACTCCTGCACGCGGTCCACGTCGCGCTGGTCCATGCGCCAGGTGCCGTCGGGGGCGTCGGGCGCGCGGGGCTTGAAGGGCTTCAGCGACTTCTTGGCCGCGAAGTTCCACGACACGTCCGTCACCAGGTCGCGGATGCGGGGAAAGGCACGCATCGGCTCCACCGTGACCGGCTGGGACAGGTCCAGCTCGCCCAGGCGCGTCATGCACATCAGCCGTGGCATGCCGTTGATCTCGGCGCTGCACGAGCCGCACTTGCCGGCCTTGCAGTTCCAGCGCACGGCCAGGTCGTTGGCCTGCTCGGCCTGGATCTGGTGGATGGCGTCGAGCACCACCATGCCGTCCGACACCTGGAGGGTGAAGTCCACCAGGCCGCCGCCCGCCGCGTCGCCCCGCCACACGCGGAAGGTGGCCGTCTTGGCGGCGGACGACGTGGCGCGGTCGGACTTGGCGGCGGCGCGGGCGCCCGCCTCCACCGCCGCCATCCCACCGCCGGCGGTGGGCGCCGGCGCCGTGCGGGTCTCGGGCGCGCTCATCGGTTCTCCTCCACGATCTGCGCCAGGTGCGGCGGCAGCGGGGGAATGGGCTCGCGGCCCAGCTCCATCCGCCCGCCCTCGCCCTTGCGGATCACGGTGTTGAAGGTGGAGAAGGCGGCGTCCTTCTCGGGAAAGTCGTCGCGGAAGTGCCCGCCGCGGCTCTCTTTGCGGTCCAGCGCGGAGCGGGTGATGGCCTCGCTGACGGTGAGCAGGTTGGGCAGGTCCAGGGCCGTGTGCCACCCCGGATTGTACTCGCGGTTGCCGGTGACGCCCACGCGCGCCGCCCGCTCGTTGAGGGCCGCCAGCCCCTCCAGCGCGCGCTCCATCTCGTCTTCCCTGCGGACGATGCCCACGAGGTCCTGCATCATCTCCTGCAGGTCGTGCTGCACCTGGTACGCCCCTTCGCCCTCCGTGCCGCGGTCGAAGGGCGCCAGCGCCTCGCGGGCGGCGGCCTCCAGCGCGGCTTCGTCGACGGTGGACGCCCGGTTCTCGCGGGCGAAGCGGGCCGCGCTCTCGCCCGCGCGCTTGCCGAAGACGAGCAGGTCGGACAGCGAGTTGCCGCCCAGGCGGTTGGCGCCGTGCAGCCCGGCCGCGCACTCGCCGGCGGCGAACAGGCCGGGCACGGTGGACATCTGCGTGTCGCCGTCCACGCGGATGCCGCCCATCATGTAGTGCGTGGTGGGCCCCACCTCCATCGGCTCGCTGGTGATGTCGATCTCGGCGAGCTGCTTGAACTGGTGGTACATGCTCGGCAGCTTCTTGCGGATGTGCGCCTTGGCATCCGGCAGCTTCTGGGCGATCCAGGCGATGTCCAGGTAGACGCCCCCGTGCGGCGAGCCGCGCCCCTCGCGCACCTCGCGCACGATGCAGCGCGCCACGTGGTCGCGCGTGAGCAGCTCGGGCGGGCGGCGGGCGTCCTTGTCGCCCTGGGTGTATCGCCAGCCCTCCTCCGCGTCGTCCGCCGTCTGCCCGCGGTAGTTCTCGGGGATGTCGTCGAACATGAAGCGGCGCCCCTCGCTGTTGATCAGCACCCCGCCCTCTCCGCGCACGCCCTCGGTCACCAAGATGCCGCGCACGCTGGGGGGCCACACCATGCCCGTGGGATGGAACTGCACGAACTCCATGTCCATGAGCGCGGCGCCGGCGTGGTAGGCCAGCGCGTGCCCGTCGCCCGTGTACTCCCACGAGTTGCTGGTGATCTTGTACGCCCGCCCGATGCCGCCCGTGGCGAGGACGACGGCGCCCGCGCGGAACAGGCGGAAGCGGCCCCGCTCGCGGTCGTAGCCGAAGGCGCCCGTCACCCTGTCCCCGTCGCGCAGCAGGGTGAGGACGGTGACCTCCATGTGGACGTCGATGCCCTGGTGGATTCCGTGGTCCTGCAGGGTGCGGATCATCTCCAGCCCCGTGCGGTCGCCCACGTGCGCCAGGCGCGGGTAGCGGTGCCCGCCGAAGTTGCGCTGCAGGATGCGCCCGTCCGGCGTGCGGTCGAACAGCGCGCCCCACGCCTCCAGCTCGCGCACGCGGTCCGGCGCCTCCTGCGCGTGCAGCTCGGCCATGCGCCAGTTGTTGAGGTACTGCCCGCCGCGCATGGTGTCCGCGAAGTGCACCTTCCAGCTGTCGCGGTCGTCCACGTTGCCCATGGCCGCCGCGGCGCCGCCCTCGGCCATGACCGTGTGCGCCTTGCCCAGCAGCGACTTGCAGACGAGGCCCACGCTGACCCCCTCGGCCGCCGCCGCGATCGCCGCGCGCAGGCCGGCGCCGCCCGCGCCGATCACCAGCACGTCGTGCTCCACCGTCTCGTAGCCCGCCATCAGAGGATCCTCCAGTCCGTCCACACGCCCATGCTGCACATGCGCACGTACAGGTCGGCGAAGGCCACCATGAACAGGCTGGCCCACGCCCACCGCATGTGCCCGCGGTTGAACTTGCTGCACGTGCGGTAGCAGGCGTGCTGCACGGGATGCTTGGACACCTGGTCGATGCGGCCGCCGACGAGGTGGCGCAGCGAGTGGCACCCGAAGGTGTAGCCGGAAAGGAGCACGGTGTTGGCCGCCAGGACGAGGGTGCCGACGCCGATGCCGAAGTGCCGGGCGCCCGCCGCGTCGGTGAACCACAGCGCCTTCCACACGTCGCTCGCCAGGATCAGCAGGAAGAGCAGCGCGAAGTACAGGAAGTAGCGATGGACGTTCTGCAGGATGAGCGGAAAGCGGCGCTCGCCCCAGTAGCTCTTGCGCGGCTCGCCCACGGCGCAACTGGGCGGGTCGGCCCAGAAGCCCTTGTAGTAGGCGCCGCGGTAGTAGTAGCAGGTGAAGCGGAACAGCCCGGGAAAGGGCAGGATGAGCAGCGCCGGCGAGAAGGGCAGCCACCCGGGGATCCACCCCGGCTTGGCGCCGAACCACGCGTGCGGCGAGCTGCCCCACAGCTCGGGCGAGTAGAACGGGGAGAGGTACGGGCCGTACGTGTAATGCGCGTCCTGGAACGCCGCCCAGGTGGCGTAGCCCACGAAGCTGCCGAGGATGAGGAAGGTGATGGCGGGCTGAACCCACCACGCGTCACGCCGCGAGGTCTGGCCGAAGCGCCGGGGCGGCGCCAACACGGGAAGGCTCTGCATCGAATCCCACGCTCCTGCCTGAGGACACGGGTTCGACGGTCGGGGGCCGCGCAGGGGCGGGGGAGCGGGTGCGGGCCCGGGCCGTGGAGGAAGTGCCAGCAAACATGAGGGCGGAAAGGGCGGAGGACAAGACGTTTTGTTCGCGTCCACTCAAAATAGCAGCCAACATCCAATTGGAATCCGTCCTATGGTGGTGGCGGGAGGGCGACTGCGCGAATCGCCTCGGCTAGGCTTCTAGCGAAAGGGTCGTTGGAAGGGTAAATAACCGATTCGGGAATGGGGTTGAATCCATCGTCCCAGAAGGTGCCGTCAGAATTGTCCAATCGGAATTTGTCGATCATGCGATAGGCGGCATTGTCGCCCTTTAGCTTGCGGGTGGAGCGTGGCCACCGTCCGATCAAGAACCCCTCCTGAAAGTGTGGGCGGAGAGCTTCCGGGGGGCAGACGCTCTGAAGCCTGACGATCACCATCTGCTCATCAACAAGCGGCGAGAGACAGGCCGGAGGATGTGGTAGGCCTAACACGAACACATACCCGCTCCTGCGAGCGCCCCACGGCACCGCGCTGCGTTCGGATAGCGCGAATGTCGCAGCAAGGCGGAGATTCTGCGTAAGATCAAGAAGCGGAGTTTTCGCCAACTCATAATGCTGCAATAACGACCACCAATACTCCCTATGATCAGTCAGCAGCGATGGGTGGGATCGAAAGTGCGCCCGAAGTGCCTTCAAGACTGCATCAAGGTAGTTTACTCGGTGAAGAATGGCATTATGGGTGAGCCGGGATTTCCCCGCCGGTGGGCGATAGATCAGGGGATAGATCTTCGATGACCCGGCCTTATTCAAATAATCCTCATTTTGACCACGAAACAACGGATACAAGCGCGGATTATAGATGGCGACCTCAGCTACTTTACGCACAAGTTCCCTGAACGACGTCACCGTATTGCCCCCACTTCTCCGAACAGCTGCACTGCTCGCAGGTGCAAACTCCCATTGTTTGGTCGAGTGGATTCGCATGTCAGGCCAAGCGCCAACCGACCAATTGTCGATTTCTACATGGCTATAAATTTGGTACGTGATGTCTCGCATGACTATCGGAGTTAGTGGCTTTGAAAAAGTACAGGCTAGCGGTCGAGACTGGCGGCCAATGAGGTTAGCTCATCACTTCGCATCCGAGAAAGCTTAGAAATGATCGGCTGCCAGCCCTCCGGTGGCGAGCGGTAGCTAGCTGCACCCGGCGCGAGTCGCATCTGCCGAATTGTCTGCGGCTGGAGACCGAAGGCTTCTGCGAGCCGGCTGGCGGCGAGGCCGAGGATGTCCGTCGCTGTCTTAAAATCCATGTACATACCATTTAGACAAGTGCCGCTTCCGTACATAGTTTGTTGACGGAAGGAAAAAGCAAGGCTGGCCACCTCTCCGTCAAGAAGAACTGGCCAGCCTTACACGCGAACCGACCCGAAGGCCCGCCCACTTTTCCAAGCTATCCCTGCTGCGCGGCCGGGGTCAAGAGCACTGGAGGCTCCCATCGACCGATGTGCAGGGCGGCGGCGCTCCGGACCGCACCATGACGCAGGGACCCGCGTTTGCGGTGCGGAAGCAGACGAAGAGCCGGTTCGGGGAGATGCAGGATGCCGCGGGCGAGCTGATGTGCCTGACCGTCTCCAAGCGCGGCGCGCACGAGGGGGTGCGGCGGCTGGACGGCCGAGGGACGGCGGGGCAGGGAAGACGACGACAGTCGCGGATCACGAGCCCGCAGCTGCCGCCGTGCACCGAATTCGCCGCTGGGGTGCCGGTTCTTACCCTTGAACCACGGACCGTCGTTCGCGGATTTTCGAAGGATCCCACGATGTAGAATGCGTTCTATTTCGGCCGTATCTTGTGTAAGTACCACTCGTGGTGTATCTATTCCGCTCAAGATGTCCCGTGTGACGCGGCGCAGGTCCCCCCTCCAGCGTAACGCCGTGCAACGGCCACGCGTGTGTCCCTATCCGTGGGCGGTTTCCTTCCGCCTCACGATGATGCTGGAACTCCTCGCCTGGGTCGCCTTCGCGCCCGCGGTCGCGAGCCAGCGCGTGTTTCCCGCGTCCGCAGACACTGCCTCGTTCACGCCGCGGGCCTGGTCGCGTCCGATGGCCGTGACGGGAGTTCCAGCGGGCCGCGGGCTCCAGAACCCCTCGCTCGCCTCGAAGGGGGACACGCTGTTCATCGCCGGCAACATCCTCCCGACGGACGCGCAGACTCCGCCGGATCCCCGGCCGATCGTGGTGCTCCGCTTCCCAGGAACCGCAATAGGGATCCCGCCGGGGACCTTCCACTTCGTCTATCCGCGGGGAGTGGTGGCGGGGGACGGAAGCTATCACCTGTTCTGGGGCGAGCCTGACGCCACGAAGCCGACCCGCGACTACTTTCCCGCCAGCTTCTCATCCGTATGGCACTCCCGCTTCGACGGTCGGGAGTGGTCGCCACCGGAACAGGTGGTTCGCGGTGTGACCGCATACTGGCAGTACCAGACGAACCCCGTGGCCGTCGATGGCGCGGGGCGGGTTCACGTTGTGGTTCCGCTGCTGGAGGCGACCGGGCCCGTTCTCGTTTACCTGCGGAGCCGGCGCGGCGGCTGGGACCGACAGGATTTCAAGGGTGTGTCGCTCTACGCGTCCCTGCTGGCGTGGCGCGGCGACTCGCTGGCGATCGCGTATACCGGCGTGGAGCCCGGGGAGCCGCAGGGACTCGCGCGGCTGCTCACCATGACGTCAGGGGATGGCGGCGCGCACTGGGCGCCACCGGGGCCGCACGGACTGCCTCCCGTTCGCGATCCCCAGGCGCCCACGCTCACGCGGTCGGCCGATGGAACGCTGCACCTGATCTGGATCCAGGTGCAGGCCGGGGAGTTCTCACCTTCCGGTCTTGCAATGTGGGAGAGCGCCGACGGGGGTGAGTCGTGGCGGTCCGGGGGATGGCTCGCATATCCCGCGGTTGCCGCGCGGTTCGTCGCCATGTCCGGCGCATGCAGCGGCGCAGAGGCGATGGTGAGCGGATTCGACGGTGCGCAGACCTACGTGGACCACGTGCAGTGGCACGCGGGTCGAGCCCGCAGCCGGCGCCTGTTCCCCGAAGCGGTGGACGCGCTCTGGGTGGGAGTGGGGCTCTCGGGCGACAGCATCCGGATGGTATGGTCATCCATCCGGCGGCGGTCGGAGCCGGTCGCCGCCTGGTCGGCAGCCAGCAAGGCCTGCTCCGCCGTCGGTGTGCCCGACGCGAACGGATCTCGGCGGGCGGCGAAGGAACGCTAGACCGCAGCGAGGCGTCTTCCCTGTGCAGTCGCTTTCCCTGTGCCGTCGCGCCTTTCCTCACCTTCCAACCGACTCCGCCATGGTTCTGCTGATGCGAACGCACCGACGGCTGCTGATCCTGGCGGCCGTCTCGGCCCTGGCGGCGTGCGCGCCCGATCGCGCCACCGTGCCCGCTCCTCAGCCACGGCAGCCGACCGCCCGTGAGCTTCGGGAATACAGCGAGCTGGTCGGGATGGTGGCATCGCATGCGGAAGCCTACGCACGCACGCATTCGGCTCCGGACGCCGCGCTGGACGGGCTCACGTCCGACGAGATGCGGAAGCGCGTTCAGGCCCTTACCGCGATGGCCGCCGAGATGCGCAGGCGCGGGAGGGAGGCAGAGGAGTACGCCATGGGCAGGCGATCCGGTCCCGTGTCGAACCTGGTGGCGGACAACGTCGCCGCGGGAGGGTCGATCTTCGACGTGGATGGCACCTTCTCGTGGATCAACATCGACGGGGGAGGGAAAGCCGAGGCCTTCACGCACCTCAAAGCTCCCGCACAGATCGCCCATACGATGAGCATCAACATCTCCGGATCATCAACCTGGGCGTTCTCGGACGAGCAGGACACCGGGCTCATTCCGACGACGGGCTACTACTCCAGCGCAGATCTCCCTTTCGTGGCCTGTTTCGAGGCCGCTGCAACCGGAACAGTCTCGACGCAGCACAAGGCCGGTTGGACGGTCGCCGGCCTCGGGTTGCAGTCCGCGTCCATGAACACGCACAGCGAAAACGCCTGTGACCCACAGCACCTCCCGTGCTACCAGATGCCGCGCCTGCCCGGCATGAACGGTGGCGGTGGCGTGCTGGGCGGTCCGAATGACAACGGCTATTCCGACGCCTACGATCCGTACGCGAGCGGCTCCGACTGCTCAGACACCGGCGGCGACGGAAGCATCGGAAGCGGGATCCAGTTCGTGCCCGGGGACTATACTGGAGGCGAGACCGTGGGGTGGTCTACAGGCATCGGCAATGGTGGCGCCAGCGCATGCGGGCTCGCGGCACAGGTCGAGTACGTATGCGTCGAAGTGCTGGTCGGTACGGAGTGGAAGGACTGGGGGTGCGGGTATGTCACGACGTGCTGAGGCCTCTCCGAAATGAATCCACGCGACTGAATCCACAACCCATGACCTTGAGACTTCGATGGTTGGTCTGACCCGCCTCGCCTTGGCCGGCATGCTGGCCGCGTCAGCGATGCGTCCGTCTGCCGCAGCCCAGGCCCCGTGGGTAAGGCCTGCTCCTCGGGTTCCCGTCACAATCGTCCTCATGCCCTCCGACTTCGCGGGGCAACCCTTTGTCGTGCAACGGAGCATCACCCCCTCTCCTCACGACTTGATCCTGCTCAGCGCGGGTGCGTCTGCCGAGGACCTGTCGGACGCCATCACCTCGCTGCTGGTACTCCGCCAGTCTTCCGGTGACCTCCCTTCCGCGGCCGCAACCATGCGGGTGCATCGGAAGCCAGGTGCCGCCACCGCACGCCGGAGGCAGTTTCCGTGGACGCACCGCGTGTTCAACGACCTGCATCATGCGACGCGGGCTCCCGTCGCGGGAATCGGCTACGCTCGCACCGTCGTAATCTTCTTGCCGTCTCATACTCATCGGCCACGAGAGCGGAACTAGACGCCGGGCCCTCCTGCGCGGCCACGGTCAAGAGCACTGGAGGTTCCCATCGACCGATGTGCAGGGCGGCGCCGCTCCGGACCGCACCGCGAACGCAGGGACCCGCGTTTGCGGTGCGGAGAGGCGAAGAGCCGGTTCCGGGAGATGCAGGATGCCGCGGGCGAGCTGATGTGCCTGACCGTCTCCAAGCGCGGCGCGCACGAGGGGGTGCGGCGGCTGGACGGCTGAGGGACGGCGGGGCAGGGAAGACACGACGGCAGCCGCGGACTCACGCCCGCGGCTGCCGTTCTGTATGGTCCGATCCCACCTCTGTGAGTGCGCGCGGAAGAACCACGGGACTCGCTGAGCCTACGCGTCCGCCCGCGTGAAGTCCATCGTCCAGTTGGTTTCCCACGTGGCGCCGCCGTCCACGGAGAAGGCCTGCTCCCAGCGGCACTGCGCGGGGCCGGCGTTGTGCCATGTGAAGCGCACGCGTACGGGCTTGCCGTCGTCCGTATCGTCGCCGTAGAACTCGCCGCGCGCGCCGGTGAAGCGGCCGACCACCGGTGGGAAGAGCACGCCGTCGCGGCTGTTGGCCCAGTACAGCGACCACTCCTGGTGCTTGCGGTCGAACAGGCGCAGGGTGATGCCCGACCAGCCCTTGGTCGGAAAGCGCATCTGCTCCAGGTTGCCGATCCCGTCCACCAGTGCCGCCACCTCGTTGGTGCCGGGAAACTCATCCCACGCGTCGCTGCCCACCCACCGCTGCTCCAGCCGCCGGTTGGCGACGTTCCAGCTCCCGATCAGGAAGTCGAAGTCGTTCGCGCCGCTCGGCGCCTGCGTCTCGGTTTCGGTCTGCATCGTGGGTCGTCCTCGGCAGGGGCATCGTTCCGGCGTTAGCCGTACATCCACCGAAGATTAGCTCCCAACCGACATCGCGGACAGTGCCAGTCCACGACGGATCGACCATACCACATCATCCGAAACGGCGAGCCCGAAACCCGGCGATCAGGATGTGCGCAGGTCAATCCGCACGTCGCGCGTCTCCGCGCCGCCCTCGGCGAAGGCGAGCAGCGTAGCGCCCTCCTCCGCGACGGCGGCCTCGTCGGCTGCGGAGAGCGAGGCGAAGGTCTGGATGGCGAGCACGGCGGCGGACTTCTCGCGCGTGATCTTCCACGTCGCGCCCACGTAGCCGTCGAGGAGGACTGTGCCGAAGGTCATGCCGTTGGCGGTGTAGAGGCCGCGGCGGTGCTCGTCGGAGACGATGCGCGAGCGGTCGTCGTGCGAGAGCAGCGCGTTGTCGTACTCGGGGAGGAATCGCGGCGGGGCGGGCGTCTCCGGGTCCGGCCGCGGCGCGTTCGGCAGATCGAACAGCTCGCGGCCGCGCTCGTCGCGGAAGGTGGCGAGGCGCGGGCGCAGGCGGTCCATCACCTCGCGCAGCCCCGTGAGCCCGCACCACGCCTGCGCGTCCGCCACGCTCGCGGGGCCGAACGCCGCCAGATAGCGCATCACCATCTCGTCCACAGACGGGTTCGCGGCGAGCGGGCGGCCCAGCCAGTGCTCGGCGGTGGTGTGCATGGCGAGCCCGCCTCCGCGCCACAGCCCGCGCGGCGGCACCTGCACCAGCGCGGCGCCCGTGCGCACCGCCTGCGCGAGCGCGTCGGCGTCCGCGTCGGGCCAGCGCTCCCGCAGCCGCGCGCCCAGCTCCGCGAAGGTTCGTGGCCGCTCCTCCACCAGCGCGCGCCCGGCGGCGACGACGGCATCCATGGCCGCGCCCTGCAGCCGGCGGCCTTGGTTGCCACGGAAGGTGCGGTCGTGCACCGGCTGCGTCAGCGGACGCAGCGTAAGGCAGTCGTCCGCGGAAACGAGGTGGATGGTGCCGCGCATGACGGACACGCGCACCACGCGGCGCTCCGTCATCAGCCGCGACAGCTCCTCCGGATCGAAGCCCACCAGCCGCGACCAGAGGCCGGTGTACGGCGTGTCCGGCACCTGCGCCTGCATGCCCACCAGGTGCTCGACGGCAGCCAGCGCCGTCCGCCGTTCGCGCCGCAGAAGCATCTGCCGCGCGAGCAGGGCGCGGTTCAGCGCGCGGCCGCTCAACACCTCGCCGGAGCTTCCGACGACGGCAGTTCCGCTCGACTTGGCGCGTTTCGGTTTCGGCATCCTTTCCGTAGGTCGGATCACGCTCGTCGCGCCCGCAGCCATCGCCCGCGCGACGTTTGACGATTGGCGTTCAGGGGCTCGGGGAGATTACGGTCGCCATCCGTAGTAGATGGATGCGATGGGGCCCGGGCCAGCTCCGGCGACATCTTCTGCATCAGCGCGGTGCCGTGCGTCCCCAGCGACCAGGGGACCTGCGGCGGCAGCTGCGACCTGCGCCGGACAGAACATGTGCGGCAACTGGAGCTGCGGCTATCCCGTCTGCCAGACCCACTGTCCCGTGACCGCCTGATCCAGCGCTGGCGACCGAGGCAGGGGGCCCCGTTCCAGCCGGGACGCGGCCCCTCGCCGTTTCGGGTCGCGCGGACGGGGAAGGACGTCCGCGCGGCCGGCCTGTGACGTCGCCTGGCACCCGCGCTACAGCCAGACGAGGTCGACGTCGGCGGCGTCCTGCACCACCGAGGCGTACAGCTCCTCCAGCGTACCGCCGCCCAGCTTTCCGGCGATTCCTGCCTTGGCCTGCTGTGTGGGGCCGGCGACCACCACGCGGCCCTTCTCGAGGATCGCGATGCGGTCGCAGATCTCGTCCACGGCGTCGATCAGGTGCGAGCTGAGCAGCACCGATCCCCCGTCCGCGGCGTAGCGCACCAGCAGGCGCTTGAGCTTGCGGACGATGAGGGGATCCAGCGTCTCGAACGGCTCGTCCAGCACCAGCAGCCGCGGCGCGTGCACCATCGCAGCCGCAAGGCCCAGGCGCTTCTGCATGCCGGTGCTGAACCCGTCCACCAGCCGGTCGCGCGCGCCCTCCAGGTCGAACAGCGCCAGCAGGTCGCGCGTGCGGCGCTCGCCCTCCGCGTCCGGCACGCCGCAGGCCTCCGCCACGTAGCGCAGGGTCTCGTACGGCGTCAGGTAGGCGAACAGCGCCGGCTCGGAGAGCAGCCAGCCGGTGGACTGCTTGATCTCCGTCGCCCCGTCCGCGAATCCCATCCCCAGCACCCGCACCTGCCCCGCGTCCGGCCGAAGCAGGCCGGCGAGCAGGCGGATGGACGTGCTCTTCCCCGCGCCGTTGCGGCCGATGAGGCCCGTGATGCTGCCCGCCGGCACCGCCAGCGACACGCCGTCCAGCGCCTGCACGCCGCCGAAGCGCACGGAGACGGCCTCCAGCGCCAGCGCGTCCGCGGGCGCGGCGTCAGCGTGCGGAGCCACGGGCGCGGCGGAGGTTTGCGGCGGCATAGAGCAGCAGGTGCGTGAGCGATGCGAGAAGGACGGACGGCCAGGCGTCCGCGTGCGGCGAGGCGGCGGAGAGAACGAGGCGCCACGCGAGCAGGACGGCCGCCGCGGCGGCCATGCAGGCGATGTACGAAGCCAGCAGCAGCATGCCGGCGCCGGCGGACCCCGCTCCGCCCATCTCGCCGACCAGGCGCCCGGGATACAGCGCCCGCGGCTGCCGCAGCGAGAAGCGGTCGCCCGCGACGGTGAAGAGCAGGAAGACCGATGCGCCGTACGCCGTCCACAGCAGCAGCGCGCCGGGCCGCCAACCGCCCGCCGGCGGCGAGCTGCGCAGCACGGCCGCCAGCACGAACGCGGCGCCGACGATCGCCACGGCGCCGGCGAGCACCGCCGCATGGCGCATGCGCAGCGCGCGGTGGATGGAGCCCGGCAGCAGCGCGTGGCGCGTCATTCCGCCCATCGGCACGTCGGTGCCCAGCAGGTTGTACGCGGCGCCGATCCACAGCAGGAAGCCGGCGATCACCAGCGGCGCGTTGCCCGACGATGCCGCCGCGGCGCCGCACAGCAGCAGGAACGCGTGGTTGGCCCAGAACAGCGGGATGCGCAGCGTGGCCGCCAGCTCCCGCGCGAACGCCGCCGGCGCACGCGGCGCCAGCACCCGCGCCACGCGGGCGACCGCGCCGGTCAGCAAGCGTGCCCGGGGTGCGCGTGGGGATGCCTGCGGCGGATGCGTCGCCGTCCAAGCGGCGAGCGCCCCCATCGCCAGCATCACCGCCACCGCCAGCCCGGCCGCCACACCCGCGTCCGCCGGAGAGCCGCCGTTGATCAGCAGCACGCGCCATCCGCCGACGCGCGCCGCATCGAGGCCCGCGAGCGTCGGGCGCAGGCGGCCGAACCCGAAGAACGCGGATGCGGCGGCCCAGAGCGCGAGCGTCGCCGGGAGGTACAGCAGCGCGGACGACGAGGCGCGGAGCCGCGCTTCCAGCACCTCGCCCGCGAGCAGCGCCGCCGCCGTCCACGCGGCGAGCTGGACGCCGGTGAGGAGCGCGGTGGACGCGCCGAGGCCCAGCGTACCGACGCCGGCCAGGGCCCACCCGAGTGCGACCAGGCACAGCACCAGGCGGAAGGGATTGCCCAGCATCGGCCCCGCCATCGCCAGCGTCGCCGGACGCAGCGGCAGCAGGCGAATGCGCGTGGGGGCGAGCAGGCTGGCTGTACGGAGCTGGATGGGGAGCAGCGCCGCCGTCAGCAGCGCGGCGCCGAACAGCGCGGAGAGGACGACGGCGCGGCTGGGCGCGCCGTCGGTGCGAAGCGTCTGCACGCCGTCCATCGCCGCGAACGCCGCCAGCACCGGCAGAAGCAGGGTGTCCTGCCGCCACGAGCGCGTGGTGATGCGCCACCACATCCGGGCGACGAGGCGAAGCTGGCCGGTCATCCTGTGCCGTGGTTTCGCGCGGACGTCGGCCGGCGCGTGAGCCGGCGGCGGGGCGCGCACATGGTAGCACCGCATGCGACCGGGGGACAGGGACGCACGATGGGACCCCCGGCGCGTGGCGCGGAGATCCCATCGTCAACCTGTCCTGCGGTGCGGCGGCCGCTCAGGCGCGTGCGTCCAAGGGCTCGCCGCGGTTCCTCAGTAGGCCGGCGTGGCCCACAGGAGGAGGATCGCAGCCGCGATGAGAAGAGGCATCTTCTGCTCCTTGGTTGGGGGTGGATGGAAGGGCGAAGCATGCGCCTCGCATATTGGTGCGGCAAATGTATGTAAACACCCGTATGGTGGCAAGCGTCTCGATGTGCGCTTTTACCTGACTCCCGCGTAAGGATGCTGGGTGATGAGCCTATGTTGGAATCCCGCTTGGAAATACACACACCTGCGAAGTACGCTTGTCGCGGCTGGAGGTGAGCGCTGCGGATGATGTGTGGAGGGTTCGGGGGCTCGGAACGCGATTTCGGGGGTCCGTCAGCCGCCCAGGGAGCGGTCGCGGATGAGGTTCAGATGATGGAGCTCATGGCCGGCGATGTGGTACGCCAGCGCGCGGACCGTCGCGGCGGTCCCGTTCGCCACGCCGCTGCGGACGAACGCCGCCTCCGGAAGACCGGCGAACAGCGCGATCGTCGCGGCGCGCACGGCGGCGTACTCGGCCAGGATGGATTCGATGCCGCGCTCGTTCGCGCCGGACGCGGCGGCGTAGTCGTCCTGCTCGAAGCCCGGCAGCTCCGTCGCGTCGCCGCGCGCGAAGCGGAGGGCGCGGCAGGCGTAGATGCGCTCGTCGTCCACCACGTGCACCAGCGTCTCCTTGATCGTCCACTTGCCCGGCGCGTAGCGGTGCAGCAGCGCATCGTCCGGCAGGCCGGCCACCAGCTCCGCCGCCGCGCGAAGGTTGGCCGCCAGGTGCTCCAGCACGCGCCCATCGTCCGGCAGCAGGTCGATGTAGATGGCGGCGTACGGTGGAAACTCACCCGCGCGCGGCCTGGGGATGCGTCTCATGGTCCGCCGGATGGAAGGGCGGGGCGATGCCGGGCCGTCAGAAGTCGACGGGCTCCACCCAGTACCTGGTCGTCCAGGTGCGGAGCGCCTCGATCACGTTCTCGTGCTCCTCCTCGGTGATGGAGCCCGGGCTTTCGGATTCCAGCTCGCGCTGGAAGGCGGCGTAGAACTCGCTCGCGTGGCGTTCGGCCGCCACGGAGAGCTGGCCCGGGTCCAGGCCGGGGCCGGGCTCGAAGCTGGCGTCCAGCACCTTGAAGACGGTCTGGTCCGTGAACCCATAGGCCCTGAGCGTCCTCAGGGCGCCGGAGATGGTTCCGCCCTGCTTGCTGTGCCCTTCCTTCGATCCCAGCCAGCCGCTCGCCTCGGACGCCTTCGTCGCGAGGAAGAGGTGGAAGTAGGTGTTGAGCGCCATCAACTGGTCCAGCGTGTCGCCGCCCGGGTCGGCCATCGGGGGCCAGGCGCTCCCCGTCAGCCCCGTACTCAACCAGGTAGGCCACCGCCTCGGCGATGGGCGCGCCGATGAACTGCGTCACCTGCTTCTCCACCAGCGTCCACGCGCTCTCGTGGTGGAAGGACTTTCCGCCGTGCTGCTCGAACCCGGTGGTGTCGGGATTCGGCGGCCGGTCCGAGATCACGATGTTCTCGATGATCCACTGTCCGGTGAAGCTCTTCCCGTGCTTGCACGCCACGTCCCAGACGCGCTGGATGACCGCCTCCCCGCGCGATCCTTCGCCCGGGGCGCTTTCAGGCGAGGCGCCCGGCCTGACGTCCAGCATCCCGACGCGCGCGCCGGAAGACTCCGCCGGGCGCGCTCCGCGCAGCATGCCGGCCACGGCGCGGTTGCCGATGGTGCGCTGAAGGTGCAGGATCTCCGCCGAGCGTAACCCCCGCACGGACCCGGATGCCGCGCCGGACGCGGAAATCCGCCGGTCGGCGGCGGGAGGCGCGGAGGACGCGGGTGGCTTCGGCGTGCGCGCGATCCGGGTTGCGTGCATCCGTTCGTGCATGGCGTCCGCGGGGGCGAGGGAAAATGGAGTCCGAGCGCAGGTTAGCGTCGCGCCGAAGTGCGTGCAAGAACGTTCCGCGTCGGCCGCGGCGCCCTGCTCCCTGTACGTCGACGGAAAGAAAAGCGCCCCCGACCGATCGGCCGGGGGCGCTTCGTCACATCGTCATCCCGTCGAGCCGGTCCGTCAGTGGCTCGTCGCCGCCGCTGCCGGCGCGATCGTCGTCGAGGCCGCAGCCGCCGGCGGGGCCGGCGGGCTCAGGCGCGGGGCGGCGTGCTTCACGTAGCGGTCCATCCACGTGGTCATCTCGGCCAGCGTGTGCATCACCGACTCGCGGGCGCGGTAGCCGTGCGTCTCGTACGGCAGCACCACGTAGCGCACGGTGGCGCCGTTGCCCTTGAGCGCGGCGTACATCCGCTCGCTCTGCACGGGAAAGGTGCCCGTGTTGTCGTCGTTGGCGCCGTGGATGAGCAGGATGGGCGCGTGGATCTGGTTGGCGTACGTGAAAGGGCTCATCTTGGTGTAGATGTCCGTGGCGCCCCAGTACGTGCGCTGCTCCGCCTGGAAGCCGAACGGCGTGAGCGTGCGGTTGTAGGCGCCCGACCGCGCGATGCCGGCGCGGAACAGGTCGCTGTGCGCCAGCAGGTTGGCCGTCATGAAGGCCCCGTACGAGTGGCCGCCCACGCCGATGCGGTCGCGGTCGGCCACGCCCATCTCCACCACCTTTTCCACCGCCGCCTGCGCGCTCGCCACCAGCTGCTCCACGTAGGTGTCGTTGGGCTCCGCGCCGTTGGCCCCGATGATGGGCATGGCCGGGCCGTCCAGCACCGCGTAGCCCTGCGTGAGCAGGAACAGGTGCGAGGCGCCGCTGGGCCGCGTGAAGCGGTTGGGCGAGTCGCTCACCTGGCTGGCCGCCGCCGCGTCGCGGAACTCGCGCGGGTACGCCCACATGAACATGGGCAGGGGCCCGTCGCGCCTGGCGTCGTAGCCGGCTGGCAGGTAGAGCGTGGCGCTCAGCGTCACCCCGTCCTTGCGGGGATAGGTGATGAGCTGCCGCTGCACGCCCGCGAACTGCGGCGCCGGATCGGCGAAGTCCGTCAGCTTGCGCGCGTCGTCGCCCGGCAGCGAGCGCAGGAAGTAGTTGGGCGCCTCCGTCTGCGACTCGCGCCGCGTGAGCACCCGCCCCGCGTCCGGCGACAGCACGGCGACCACGGTCTCGTAGTACGGGTCCTTGGCCTGCCACAGCCGCTCCATGCGGCCGGTGGCGACCTCCATGCGATCCAGGAACGGGTAGTTGCCGCGGCGCGAGGCACCCTCGCCGCTCAGGTACACGCCGCGTCCGTCCGCCGTCATCACCATCACGGGGTGGCCGGACGCGTTGGGCTGCGTCACCGCGTCGCCCGGCGCGCCGTAGCGGTCGTCGTACGAGCGGTCCGACAGCAGCCGCGGGGCCGCGCCCGGGTGCGAGGGATCGACGGCGAAGCGCTTCTCCCAGCGCGTGTTCCACCAGCGCGAGGTGACCATGGCGAAGTCGCCGCGCGCCCAGTCGATGCCGGAGAAGCGGTGCTCCAGGTCGATCAGCGTCGCCGGCGTGCCGGTGAAGGGCGCGTCCAGCACGAAGACGCGGTCGCGCACGGCGGCCTGCACGGCGGGGTTGCCGCGGTCCTGCGCCTCCACCCAGGTGAGCGTCGCCGGCGCGTCCGAGCGCCACTCCACCGCGCGCGGGCCTGTGCGCACGGCGTCGAAGGCGATGGGCAGGTCCTCGGCCAGCGGCAGGTCGGCCACGCGGCGAACGGTGGTGCCCTGCGCGTCCAGCACCAGCACCTCGGTGGGGAAGCGGTTGGCCGTCACGTGGTAGCTGAACGGCTTCTTGAGCCGCGTCACCAGCAGGTAGCGCCCGTCCGGCGAGGGGTCCACGCCCACGTGGATGCCGGGCGTGCCCAGCGCCGCCGCCACGCCGCCCGCCGCGGGCACGCGGTACAGGCGCGAGGTGAAGTAGTGCTCGAACAGCCGCTCGTCCTGCGGCGTCTTCAGCAGGTCCTCGTACGTCGGCGCGGGCGTGGGGCGGCCGGCGTTCTCCTCCACCAGCGGTCCCGCGGGCACCGCCGAGGCCGCCGGCACCGCGCCGCGGCCGGCCGGGATGCGCGCGACGATCAGGCTGCGCGAGTCGGGCATCCAGTCGTACGGCGCCTGCCCGAAGGCGGCGTTCACGTCGCCCGGCGTCACGCGGTGGG
The DNA here is from genome assembly GCA_028287185.1 of Gemmatimonadota bacterium. Taxonomy (GTDB): domain Bacteria; phylum Gemmatimonadota; class Gemmatimonadetes; order Longimicrobiales; family Longimicrobiaceae; genus JAQBQD01. Next base: position 67,389 of record JAQBQD010000188.1, read on the forward strand.
CCAGGCCCGTGGCCACCTCCGCCACCCACAGCTCAAGCCCCGTGCGCGTGGCGCTCACGAACGCCATCCGCCGGCCGTCGGGCGACCAGCGGGTGAAGGCCAGCCGCGAGGCCGCCGGCAGGGCGAGCCGCCGCTTGGCGCCCGTCGCCACGTCCTGGAACGCGATCCCCGTGATCCACGTCACGCGGCTGGGCGCGGGGCCGTTGATGCGCGGGTTCATGCGGATGCCCGCCAGGTGCAGCTCGGGCTCGGCCAGCTCGGCGATGGCCGGCATGTTCTCGCGCGACAGCAGCGCGATGGTGCGCCCGTCGGCCGACACGCTGACGCCCGGCGTGGGCGCGGCGTCCAGGATCTGCGGGATGGGCGCGGGCGGCGTCAGGTAGCGCGCGCCGGCGCCGTCCTGCGCGGCGGCGTGGCCCGCGCCCAGCCCGGCGGCGAGGACGGCCGCGGCGAGGGCGCGGCCCGTCGTCAGGGTGCGACGTTGCATGGAGCTCGTGGGTAAGGGGGTGGAAACCGCTGCGAGCGCGGAGGGAAGGACGATCGTGGCGCTCGCATTCCGTATACAGCCAATGTGGGCGGATGGCTTGCGGCGGGCAAGGCGGTGCGGCGAACGGGCCCGCCCGCGCTTTGCACGCCGCCGCGGAGTCGGTCGCCGTCCGCCGGCGCGCGGGTCCACCGTCCTTCCTCCAGCACCGCGCGACCTTCTCCGCCGCCGGACGCGGCGGGCGAGCGCGGCCTCGTCCGAGAACCAGGCGTGGAACCGCAGACCGCCTTTTGCGGACGAAAAACATTGCCTTCGGAGGATGGAGCCCGGTAAGTTGGAGCCCTCACGCAGCCCTTCACACGTCCCATCCGGAGGAACACCGATGGCCAGGATCCGTCTCCATCCAGAAGACCTCGAAGTGACCACGTTCTCGGCCTCGCTGGGCAACGTGCAGCAGAGCGCGGGCGGATTCGCCGCCGTCACGGACCCGGTGACGGACCCGGACACGTGGGAGGACACCTGCATCAAGATGTGCCCGTCCGACGACACCTGCACCATGCTCGGCTGCACCCGCGCGCTGGCCTACTGACCCGCGCCGCCCTTCCATCCACCGCACCGGAGGCACCATGCCGCGCATCAAGCTCGACCCCGACGACCTTTTCGTGGACAGCTTCGACCTCACCCCCGGGGGCCACGCGTCCACGGTCGCGGGCGCCGACTCCCTGGTCGCCACCGTCGCCGTGCTGACCGTCTTCACCAACGCGGAGACCAACGACCAGATCTGCTTCTGCATGACGTGGGTCGCGGAGGACTGCATCGGCCCCACGGCCGGGTGCTCCACGAGCGACGTGGGGGCGGTGTAGAGGGCCGTCCCCGCTACGAGGTTGGTGGCGGGTCGGGAACGTCGCGCCGCGGGACCATCGGCCGAGCGCGACGCGGCGCGAGCTGAAAGCCGGCCTCACCCACACGGGCCGCGATCCACCTCGAGGGGTGGCGTGGGGTGAGGTGCATGCCCGGCTCCGCCCTCGGGTTCCCAACCCCAGGGCGGTTCCGGCCGCCGCGCATCGCGTGCTGACGTCGCGACGAGTGACGGCGCACGACCTCCGCCGTCTCCGCATCCGCCGGGCCGCCCTGGCTTTGGGGTCCGCGCGTCCCGAGCGACGGCGTTCCGGGGGGGACGGTCCGCCAACCACGGCAGCCCTCCGTCTTTCCCCCTCGCCCGCCCCCGCCGTAGATTGCGCGTCCTGTCGACCCCACCCCACCACCGGATGGACGCGTGCCCGTGGACAAGCCCCAGAAGACCCGCCCGCAACTCTTCCTCATCGACGGATACGCGCTGATCTACCGCGCGTTCTTCGCGCTGATCTCGCGGCCGCTGGTGACCTCGCGCGGCGAGAACACCAGCGCGGCGTGGGGCGTCACCAAGTTCCTGCTCAAGATCGTGGACCAGCACGAGCCCGACTACCTGGGCGTGGTCTTCGACGCGGGCTCGTCCGACCGCCACGTCCTGTATCCCGACTACAAGGCCACGCGCGAGAAGATGCCCCCCGAGCTGGAGGCGTCCATCCCCCGCGTGCGCGAGATCGTGGAGGCGTTCCGCATTCCCGTGCTGGAGCTGGACGGCTACGAGGCCGACGACGTGATCGGCACGCTGGCCGACAAGGCGGTGGCGGCGGGGCTGGAGACGGTCATCGTCTCGGGCGACAAGGACTTCTACCAGCTCATCCGCGACGGCGTGTGCCTGCTGAACCCCGGCCGGGGCGGGCCCACGGCGGTGGAGGAGGAGTGGGTGGACACCCGCAACGCCCACGAGCGCCTGGGCGTGCCGCCCAAGCACGTGGTGGACTACCTGGGCCTGATCGGCGACACCAGCGACAACGTGCCGGGCGTGCGCGGCATCGGGCCCAAGACGGCCATCGGGCTGATCGAGGAGTTCGGCCACATCGAGCAGATCCTGGAGCGCGTGGCCGAGATCAAGGCCAAGCGCCCCCGCGAGGCGCTGGAGACCCACCGCGGCGACGTCCTCCTCAGCAAGCAGCTCGTCACCATCCGCCTGGACCTTCCGGTGCCGCTGGACCTGGAGGCGCTGAGGCGCGAGGAGCCCGACCGGGCGAAGCTGAAGGACATCTTCCTGGAGCTGGAGTTCAACTCGCTGGTCCGCGACTTCGCCGTTCCCGCGGGCACGTCCGCCACCTCGGCCGCCACGGCCGAGGCCATCGCCCAGGCGCGGAAGACGGACTACCGCCTGATCCACACGCCCACGGAGGTGCACGCGCTGGTGGCGCGCATCCGCGAGCAGGGGCAGGTGTCGGTGGACACGGAGACCACCAGCGTCGACGCCATGAGCGCCGACCTGGTGGGCATCTCCATCTCGGTGGAGGAGGGGGGCGCCTTCTACCTGCCCTTCCGCCACCGCCGCCGCGGGCCCACCCGCGACCAGGGCGAGCTGCTGGAGGGGGACGAGGGGCAGACGCTTGCCGCGGCCGAGATCGAGGCCGAGGGCACGCCCATCGAGAACCTGCCCGACCTGCACGGGCCCGAGATGGCGCCGCTGGTGGAGATGCTGGAGGATGCGGCGGTGCAGAAGGTGGGGCAGAACCTCAAGTACGACCGCCTGGTCTTCCGCCGCGAGGGGATCACCCTGCGCGGGGTGGCGTTCGACACCATGCTCGCCAGCTACCTGCTGGACCCCGGCCGCCACGAGCATGGGCTGGACTCGCTGGCGCTCCAGCACCTGGACCACCGCACCATCACCTACACGGAGGTGACGGGGAAGGGAAAGGCGCAGATCACGTTCAGCGAGGTGGCGCTGGAGGCGGCGCGGGACTACGCCTGCGAGGACGCGGACGTGGCGCTCTGCCTGGCCGGCCGCTTCGAGCCCGAGCTGGACCGGCTGCGGCTGGCGGACCTCTTCCACCGCGTGGAGATCCCGCTGATCGAGGTGCTGGCCGAGATGGAGTGGAACGGCATCCGCATCGACGAGGGCTTCTTCCGCGGCATGTCGCGCGACCTGCGCGGGCGGCTGGACGACATCCGCGGCGACATCTACCGCGAGGCGGGGGGCGAGTTCAACATCGGCAGCAATCCGCAGCTTCGCGAGGTGCTGTTCACGCAGCTCAAGCTGCCCGTCATCAAGCGCACCAAGACGGGCCCGTCGACGGACGTGGACGTGCTGCAGCAGCTGGCCGCCCAGGGCCACCGCCTGCCCGAGCTGCTCATGCAGTTCCGGCAGATGGACAAGCTGCTGGGCACGTACGTCGATGCCCTGCCGAAGATGGTGAACGCCCAGACGGGGCGCATCCACACCTCGTTCAACCAGGCGGTGGCGGCCACGGGTCGGCTGTCGTCGTCCGATCCCAACCTGCAGAACATCCCCATCCGCACCGAGCAGGGCGCCGAGATCCGCCGCGGCTTCATCCCGGCCGAGGGGCACCGCTTCGTGTCGGCCGACTACTCGCAGATCGAGCTGCGCATCCTGGCGCACTACTCACTCGATCCCGCCTTCGTGGACGCGTTCCGGCGCGGCGTGGACATCCACAAGCAGACGGCGGCGCTCATCTTCGGCGTGGACGCCGCGGACGTGACCAAGGAGATGCGCGACCGGGCCAAGACGGTGAACTTCGCCATCATCTACGGCATCGGCGCGTTCTCGCTGGCGGGCAAGCTGGGGCTGCCGGTGGCCGAGGGGAAGGAGTTCATCGACGCCTACTTCGAGCGCTTTCCCGGCGTGCGCAGCTACCTGGACGGGCAGATCACCAAGGCGCGGACGGTGGGCTACGTGGAGACGCTCACGGGCCGCCGGCGCTACATCCCCGAGATCGGGTCGCGCAACTTCAACATCCGCTCGTTCGGCGAGCGCGCCGCCACCAACGCCCCCATCCAGGGCTCGTCCGCCGACCTCATCAAGATCGCCATGATCGGCATCCACCGGCGTTTGAAGGAGGAGGGCGGGGGCGCGAAGATGCTGATCCAGGTGCACGACGAGCTCCTGTTCGAGACGCCGCGCGGCGAGGAGGAGGCCACGCTCGCCCTGGTGCGCGCCGAGATGGAGGGCGCGGCGACGCTGGAGGTGCCGCTGGTGGTCGAGACGGGGATCGGGGACAACTGGCTGGAGTGCAAGTAGGGGGGTATTCGCGGTTCGAAGGCCCGGGCGAAATACCGATTGGCGAGACGGGGGCATGGGCGGCGAGCGGTGTCGCCTGCGCCCGCCTCGGGTTGAAACCCGGGGCTGCAGCGGCAATCCGCCCACCTGCGTGGGCTGTTCTTGTGCGGGGGCGGCCTTCCACGAGAAGAGCGGAGATTCGGTGCGATGCGATCGCATGCGGAGCTGTACGTGCATCTGGTGTGGGCGACGTGGGACCGGACGCCGTGGTTGCGGAGGGAGGCACGGGCGGAGGTGCACGGGGCGATTCGTAGCCAGGCGCGGGAGATGGGGGTGGAGACGCTGGCGGTCGGCGGGGTGGAGGATCACGTGCACGTCGTCGTCCGATATCCGGCTCGCGTCTCGATCTCGGAAATCGCCAAGCACCTGAAAGGCGGGTCGTCGCGATACGTGACGTCGGTGATGCGGCTCGCCGATCCGTTCCGGTGGCAGGGCACCTACGGTGCGTTCTCCATCTCCTGCCGCGGCTTGGATGGCGTCTGCGCGTACGTCTCAGACCAGGAACGCCACCACCGCGACGGCACCCTGTTCCGCGCGCTGGAGCGCACCTCGGAGGACTGACGGCCGCTCGCCCTCCGCCGCGATGCTGATCCCGCGCGGAGCGAGCCCACGCAGGTGGGCGGATATGCCGTTCCAGCCCCGGGATTCATCCCGAGGGCGGACGCTCTGACGTACGTGGACCGTACATCGTGGACCGCGCCGCATCCACGCCCATTGGCACGCCCCTCGCACGATCCGCCGCATCCGGCCGTTCCTCTCCACCCGAGGTGCCGATGTCGCAGCATGCTCCGCCGCTTCCGCATCCCGCATCCGCGGGTGGCGCCGACGACCCCATCGGCGCCGTCGCCGACGGGTCCGGCGCGGGAGACGGCTCGCAAGGAGATGCGGCGTCCGGCCCGCGGGCGGGGGAGCTTCGGCGGCTGCTGGAGAGCCGGGCGGGGGAGCGGCACGTGGTGGCGATCCAGGACTTTCCCGATCCCGACGCCATCTCGTCGGCGCTGGCCTACCGGGAGATCGCGCGCGGGTTCGGCGTGGACGCGGACGTGATGTACGAGGGGCTCATCAGCCATCCCGAGAACCTGGCGCTGGTGAACCTGCTGGACCTGACGCTGGTGCGCTTTCGCGAGGACCTGCCGCTGGATGCCTACGACGCAGCCGTCTTCGTGGACAACCAGGGCGCCACCACGCACCTCACCGAGCGCCTGCGCGCGGCGGGGGTGCCCACCCTGGCGGTCATCGACCACCACGAGCAGGACGACCTGGTGGACCCCGTGTTCCGCGACGTGCGCCCCGTGGCGGCCGCGGCCACCATCCTCACCGAGTACCTGCGCGGCGGCGAGCTGCTCACCCTGCTGCACGGCAACCCGGCGCACGAGAACCTGGCCACCGCGCTCATGCACGGGCTGCACAGCGAGACGGACGGCTTCATCCGCGCGCGCGAGCCCGAGTACGCGGCGGCCGCGTTCCTGAGCAGCTTCATCGACCCCGAGCTGCTGGAGCGCGTGCTGTGCGTGCAGAAGTCGCGCGGCACCATGCAGGTGATCGAGGCCGCGCTGCGCAACCGCACCGTCTGCGGCGGGCTGTCCGTCTCCGGCGTGGGCGAGGTGCGCTGGGCCGACCGCGACGCCATCCCCCAGGCCGCCGACTTCCTGGTCACGGAGGAGAACGTGCACACCGCCGTCGTGTACGGCCTGCTGTGCGGCGACGACGGGCGCGAGGTGGTGTCCGGCAGCCTGCGCACGCACAAGGCCACGCTCAGCGTGGGCGACTACCTGCGCGATGCCCTGGGCACCGACGCCGGCGGCCGTCCCTACGGCGGAGGCCGCAGTCGCGCGGGCGGCTTCGAGGTGGACCTGGGCTTTTTGCGCGGCGACGGGGACGACCGCCAGGCGCAGTCGATGAAGTGGGCCCTGTACAACCGCCGCATTCGCCGCAAGCTCTTCCGCGCCGCCGGCGTCGAAGACGAGCTGGACGACGACACGGACGCCGCGGACGGCGCGAAGGACTGACCCGATCTCCACCGACCCCGCCTACGAGGAGATCGCTGGGCTCGCGCGGAGAGAGTCCCACGAAGGTGGGACGGATGGTTGTCGCAGCCACGGGTTTCAACCCATAGTTGTCGAAAGTGGTGAACGGAGTGAACAATAGAGTCTGACCCGCGTCGCGAAGGGACCCTCTCCGCAGGAGCATCCATGGGGGCCAACCGAGTCAGTCTCGAGGAACTGGAGCGCGTA
>JAQBQD010000021.1 GCA_028287185.1 Gemmatimonadota bacterium
GAGACCACCGCGGGGAAGCGGCTGCCGTCCTTGCGGATGTAGGTCAGCTCGTAGATGTCCTCGATCCCGCGCGAGGCGCGGAACACCAGCGCCTCGAAGCCGGGCGCGATGGGCGTCGCGAACTCCACGCTGAGCGCCGTGGCGCGCGCCACGACCTCCTGCGGGTCGGACAGGTCCGCCGGCGTGATCCGGTTGGTGACGTCGGCGGCCGTGTAGCCCAGCATCCGCTCGGCTCCCACGTTGAAGATCTGGATCACGCCCTTCGCGTCCGTCGCGATGCTCGAGAAGTTGGCGCTGTTGAAGATGGCGCTCTGCAGGGCGCCCGCCTTCAGCAGCACCTCCGGGCGCGGGTCGTTCCCATCGACGGCCGCCCGGCCGCCGAGCAATTTGCCACTGCTCATGATCTTCCTTGTACGTGTTCCGCCCGGCGATCGGCTTCACGGCGGGTCGAGTCCTGCGGTTCGGAGACCCACTCCAACAGGTCGCCCGGCTGCACCTCCAGCGCCCGGCAGAGCCGGTCCAGCGTGTCGGCCGTGAAGCGCCCGAACCGCAGCTCGGGGTCGGCCAGCCGGTACGCCGTCGGCACCGTCAGCCCCGTCACCTGGGCCAGCCGGTACGGCGTCCACGCCTTGTCCTTCAGCACCTCTGCAAGACGAAAGCGGATCATGTCGGCACGAGTCCAGGGGGGTTGTCGCTGGAGAAGACCAGGCGTGATTAATCCTGACGATAGTAAATCGTGGTTTAAGTATAGCACATTCTACGCCTGGATGTGTAATGGGGGACCCGACCTATCCCGTCGCGTGGGGATGGACGCGCCCCGGTCGAAGTCCCAGCCGGGCTCCGAATCCATAATTCTTTGTGGGAAAATGCCTTAGGGCACCGGGACGCGGCATCGCCCTTGCACGCGTCGTTCGGGCTGGACGCTGGTTTCCCCAACGGAGCAACCCCATGAAGCATTTCAAGATCACCCTCCCCGCCGCCTTCGCGCTGGCGATCGCCCTCTCCGCCGCGCCGGCCGCGGCCCAGAAGGGCGAGGGCCACGGCGGCGGGCACGGCAAGGACCATCCGAAGCACGAGGAGGTGCGCGCGGGCGCCGGCCGTGTGGAGCAGCACGGCAGGGCGCACACGGAGACGCGCGTGGCGGAGAGCCGGGCGCGGCGCACCACCACCCGCGGGAGCAGCGCGCGCACGGCGCCTCCGGGCTGGTGCCAGGGGCGTGGCAACCCGCACAACACCGCCGCCAACTGCGGATACCGCACGGACCGCGTGTACCGCGACCGCAACGGCGTGTGGCGCGACCGCTACGGCAACCGCCTCGCCAACGGCGGCATCTATCGCGACCGGTCGGGCACGCTCCGGGACTACCTCGGCCGCCTGCTGCGGTAGAGCGGGTCGGTTGGTCCGAAGATCAAAAGAAGCCCCGGGGGATCGAACCCCTGGGGCTTCTTGCATTGCGTCCGGCTTGGGTTGGGAGATGCGCTCCGAAGCGTACCGGATCCCCAACACGCGTCGCTCGTTCGACCCGTCGATCGAGATCGCGATGTCCGGTGTCGCGCGGGCTTCGACCCTTTGCGCGATTTGCGTCCAGCGACGATTGACCGGCGATCGAACGAAGCTCCGGTTAGGTCGCCGTCCCTCATCGTTGCCTGAACGACCGACGGCTAGCGCCGGGGGATCGGCTCGCGTCCGGACAGGTATCCCGCCAGGGTGTCGCCGTCCAGCGGGCGCAGGAGCTGGCCGCGGTGGGCCAGGGAGATGGTGCCGGTCTCCTCCGAGACGACCACGATCATGGCGTCCGTCTCTTCCGAGAGGCCCAGGGCGGCGCGGTGGCGGGTGCCGAGCTGGCGGTCGGCTACGGGGAACTGGGTGAGCGGCAGGATGGCGCCGGCGGCCACGATCTCGTCGCCGCGGACGATCACGGCGCCGTCGTGCAGCGGCGAGTACGGCGTGAACAGGTTCTGCAGCAGCGGGGACGAGACGCGCGCCTGCAGCGCCGTGCCGCTCTCCAGGTACTCGCCCAGCCCCACCTCGCGCTCGATGGCGATGATGGCGCCCACCTTGTTGCGCGACAGCTCCTCGGCCGCCTCGGCGATCTCCTCCGCAAGCTCCCGCACCTCCAGGCGCGAGAACAGGCGCAGGAAGCGGCTCTGTCCCAGGTGCGCCAGCGCGCTCCGCAGCTCGGGCTGGAAGACGATGAGCAGCGCGAACACGCCGAAGCGGAACACGCCTTCCAGCAGGTACTCCAGCAGCGTCAGGTTCAGCAGGTGCGCCACCACGTAGAAGGCCACCAGGGAGAACAGCCCCAGAAGCATCTGGATGGCCCGCGTGCCGGCCAGCAGCAGGAGCACGCGGTAGAAGACGACGGCGACGATCAGGATCTCCAGCAGATCCTTCCAGTCGGGCGCCAGGAAGCCGAAGCGGGCGGCGGCGAGGCTCACGTCGCCACCCCGATCGCGGCGGGAATGCGGAGAACCGCGTCCGCCACGTCCAGCGCGTGCCGCGCGGCGCGCACCTCGTGCACGCGGAAGATGCGGGCGCCGCGTGCGAGCCCCACCACGCACGCCCCCACCGTCCCCGCGTCCCGCTCGTCCGCCGCGATCCCGCCCAGGAGCCTGCCGATGAACGCCTTCCGGGAGGCTCCGACGAGGACGGGGTGGCCCAGGCGGACGAGGACGTCCAGGCGGGCGATCAGCTCCAGGTTCTGCTCCGCAGTCTTCGCGAAGCCGATCCCGGGGTCCAGCGCGATGCGGTCCGCTTCGATGCCCGCGTCCAGGGCGCGGCCCAGCCGCTCCGAAAGCTCCTCCGCCACCTCCCCCGCCACGTCCCCGTAGACCGCCATGGACTGCATGGTCGCGGGGGTGCCGCGCATGTGCATCAGCACCAGCCCGCAGCCGTGGGACGCGACGACCGCCGCCATCTCCGGATCGGACAGCGCGGACACGTCGTTCACCGCGTCGGCGCCGGCTTCGAGCGCCAGGCGGGCGACCTCCGCGCGGCGCGTGTCCACCGAGACGGGGACGGAGATCGACGCCTTGAGCAGGCGGACCAGCGGCACCACCCGGTCCACCTCCTCCGCGACGGAAACCTGGGACGCGCCGGGGCGGGTGGACTCGCCGCCCACGTCGACCAGGTCCGCGCCCTCGTCCACCATCCGCCGGGCACGCGCGAGGGCCGGCCCCGCGCTGCGGAACCGGCCCCCGTCGCTGAACGAGTCGGGCGTGGCGTTCAGGATCCCCATCACCAGCGGGCGCCCCAGGGAAAGCACGGAATCGCGCAGGCGCCAGCCCGCATCGCCCGTCCCCGTCACCGAATCTCCCCGCGAACCGCCCCGCGCCCCGCCACCGGCCGCCTCAGGCCAGGCGCGGCTTGAGGCCCTCCACCCCCGGCGCGGGCGACGGGCGCGGCGCGGCGTGCGGCGGCGACTCCACCATGCTGGGCGAGGGCACCGGCAGGGCGGGGCGGAAGGGCGGAAGCTCGCGCCCCGAGGCCAGGATCTCGATCTCCTCGCGGGTCAGCGTCTCGCGCTCCAGCAGCGCTGCCGCCATCACGTGCAGCAGCGGCTCGTGCTCCTTCAGCACCTGCCGGGCGCGCGCCTGCGCGTCGGAGATGATGCGGAACACCTCCGAGTCCACCAGCTCGGCCGTCTTCTCGGACACCTCGCGCCGGTGGCCCAGGTCGCGCCCCAGGAAGACCTCCTGCGTGTTGTCCGAGATGAGGATGGGGCCCACCGCCTCGGACAGGCCCCACTGCGTCACGTACTTGCGCGCGATGCCCGTGGCCATCTGGATGTCGCCCGCCGCGCCCGTGGTGACCGCCCCGGCGCCGGCGAACAGCTCCTCGGCCGCGCGGCCGCCGTACGCCATCACCAGCCGCGCCTCGAGCTGCTGGCGGGTGACGGAGACGCGGTCGTCCTCGGGGAGGGTGAAGGCGATGCCCAGCGCCTGCCCGCGCGGCACGATGGTCACCTTGTGCACGGGGTCGTTGCCCGGCACGAAGATGTTGCACAGCACGTGGCCCGACTCGTGGTAGGCGGTGTTGCGGCGCTCCTCCTCCTTCATCATGAACGAGCGGCGCTCGGCGCCCAGCATGACCTTGTCCTTGGCGTCCTCGAAGTCCGCCATGTACACCATGTCGCGGTCGCGCCGCGCGGCCAGCAGCGCCGCCTCGTTGATGAGGTTGGCCAGGTCCGCGCCGCTCATCCCCGGCGTGCCGCGGGCGATGACGCTCAGGTTCACGTCGGTGGCCAGCGGCACCTTGCGCACGTGCACCCGCAGGATGGCCTCGCGGCCGCGCACGTCGGGCGCGTCCACCACCACCTGCCGGTCGAAGCGGCCGGGGCGCAGCAGCGCGGGGTCCAGCACGTCGGCGCGGTTGGTGGCGGCGATCAGGATCACGCCGTCCGTGCCCTCGAAGCCGTCCATCTCCACCAGGAGCTGGTTCAGCGTCTGCTCGCGCTCGTCGTGCCCGCCGCCCAGGCCGGCGCCGCGGTGGCGCCCCACGGCGTCGATCTCGTCGATGAAGATGATGCAGGGCGCCTGCGTCTTGCCCTGCTCGAACAGGTCGCGCACCCGGCTGGCGCCCACGCCCACGAACATCTCCACGAAGTCCGAGCCGGACATGGAGAAGAAGGGACGCCCCGCCTCGCCCGCCACGGCGCGCGCCAGCAGCGTCTTGCCGGTGCCCGGGGGGCCCACCAGGAGCGCGCCCTTGGGGATGCGCCCGCCCAGGCGGGAGAACTTCTTGGGGTCCTTCAGGAACTCCACGATCTCCTGGAGCTCCACCTTGGCCTCGTCGCACCCGGCCACGTCGTCGAACGTCACCTTGGGGGTGTCGCCCGTCATCAGCTTCGCGCGCGACTTGCCGAACTGGAAGGCCTTGTTGCCGCTGGACTGCATCTGCCGGAAGATGAAGATCCAGAAGCCGATGATGAGCAGCCAGGGCAGCACGCCCACGAAGTAGCCGCCCCAGTCGCGGTCCGGGTCGCGGCCGGACACCTGCACGCCGGCCTTCTCCAGGTCGGCGACCAGGGTCTGCGGGTCGCGCGTGGGAAGCCGGGTGCGGTACTGCTCGGCGCTGCGGGTATCGGTGCCGTGGTGCACCACGATGGGCGCGCGGAACTGGCCCTCCACCACGGTGCCGTCCACGAACGAGGCGTCCTTCACGTTTCCGCGGGCCACCTCTTCCCGGAACTTCCAGTAGTCGAGCGGCTCGCGCGCCGGCGCCTTGCTGGCGGTGAGCTGCATGAGGGTGATCGGGACGAGAATGAGGAGCACCCAGAACGACACCTGCCGGGTGATCCGTCCCCAGCGGGACGACCTGGGGCTACCGTTGTCGCGATCGGACATGGCTGTTCCCTTCGCGGCGGCGCCGGGCTTCCGGCGCGTTTCGCGATCGAAAAATTCGGATACGGGCGCGCCCGGCGGGCCGTGGCCCCTACAGGCTCCCGATGAACGGAAGGTTCCGGTACTTCTCCGAGTGGTCCAGACCGTAGCCGATCAGGAACTCGTGCGGGGCGTCGAAGCCCACCCAGCGCGCCTCGCGCACCAGGTTGGCGGCGATGTGCTTGTGGAGCAGCGCGCAGATCTCCAGCGAGCGGGGCTCGCGCTCCTCCAGCATGGGGATCAGGCGGTTCAGCGTGGTGCCGCTGTCGACGATGTCCTCCACCAGGATCACGTGCTTTCCCTTGAACTCGGCGTCGGGGTCGTACAGCAGCTTCACCTGGCCCGAGCTGGTGGTGCCGCTCCCGTAGCTGGAGGCCACCAGGAAGTCCACCTGCACGGGGCGGGTGATCTCGCGCACCAGGTCGCTGAGGAAGATGAACGATCCCTTCAGCAGGCCCAGCACCAGGATCTCCTCGCCCTCCGGGATCGCCTCGGTGATCTGGCGGCCCATGTCGCGCACGCAGTCCGCGATCTGCTCCGCGGTGTAGACGATCCGGCTCAGCGGCACGCCGCCGGTGCGGGCCAGGGTCAGCTCCGAGTCAGCCATCACCTATCGAGATCAGGAGTGCCGCCGCCCCCGGGCGGGGCAGCGTCGAAGGGTCCTGCCCCACCGCGGACGCCCACAGCGCGCGGCCGTCCGCGTCGGCCAGGACCGGGAGCCGGGCGCGGGCTCCGCGGGGTACGCGGCGCTCGCCCAGCAGCTTCTTCAACTTCCTCGTACCCCCGGCGGTCCCCAGCCGGTCCCCCGGCCGCCACCCGCGCACCAGCAGCGGCGTCCGGAGCCCTTCGGCGAGCAGCGCGACCGTGGCGGAACCCGCTTCCGCCGCTTCCGCGCCCCACTCGGCCGTCCACCACCTCACCCGCAGCTCGGCGCCGCCCACCGCCGCGGTCCCCTCGCCCCGCTCGGACGCGACGCGGACGGGCGTGTCCTGCCCCGCGCCGCCTTGGCCGCCGCCCGCCCGCTCGATGCGCGCGACGCCGAACTCGGTGCGGATGCGGACGCCGCCGGGAAGCTGCAGGGTCCTGCCGCTGGGTGCCGCCGTAATAAACTGGAGCGCGGCACGGGTTCCGCGCAGTCCCGGGGCGCCGCCGAAGGGCGCCAGCAGGCGGCGGAGCAGCCGCGCCGCGAGGGCCGAATCATAACCCGCAAGTGCGCTCCTCACAACCAGAAGTGCCCCGTCCTCCCAGCGCGCCGCCTCCCCTTCCAGCGGCGCCAGCACGGCGTTCCACGCGGCCCCCTCCGCCCGCGCGACCTCCGCCAGCCGCGCCAGCGACCGGCGCGCCCCCGGCGCCGCGTCGCGCTCCAGCACGGGCAGCAGCCGGCGGATGCGGTTCCGGGCGTACGCCGCCGTGCGGTTCGTCGGATCCTCCCTCCACCGAAGGCCCGCACGCCGCACGTGGTCCCGCACCTCCGCCCGCCAGTACGGCAGCAGGGGCCGCACCAGCCCCCCCGCCGCGCGCTCCGCGATGCCCGCCAGCCCGTCGATGCCGGCACCGCGCAGCACGCGGAAGAGCACGGTCTCGGCCTGGTCGTCCGCGTGGTGCGCCGTGGCCAGGTGGGTGGCGCCCGCCTCGCGCATCATCTCCCGAAGCGCCCCGTAGCGCCACGCGCGCGCCTCCGCCTCGCCGCGCAGCTCCGCGTGCGCCCGCCGCGTCCACAGGGGCACGCCCCACGCGCGGCACAGGCCCGCGACCCAGCGCGCGTCCTCGCCGCTGTGTGCGCGCATCGCGTGGTCGCAGTGCGCCGCCACCACGTCCATCCCCGGTTCGCCCGCCGCGAAACGCATCAGGTGCAGCAGCGCGACCGAGTCCAGCCCCCCCGAGACGGCCACCATCACCCGCACGCCCTCGCCGTTCAGCCCCAGGGCGCGCAGGCGTTCGGGAAAGCGGGGTTCGATGGAGAGGATCGGTGGCATCCGGGGAGGGTGTTCCGTGGAAGGGGACGGGCGAGGGGGAGCCGTTCTGCGCGGGATCAGGGCCCGGCGCGGAACGACGTTGGGAGGGTGTCGGCAGAGATCGGTCGGGAGGTCGCCTTGATCCGGACGAAACCGCGGCTGGCCGGACGAGCCCGATGGCGAGACACCCGGGCGGCTCAAGCCGCGGCAACAACGGCCCGAAGCCTCCCTGCGGAGGCTGCCCCGCGCCGGATCAACCCTCCGCGTCCGACGTCACCGCCCGTCGGGTCCGCGCGCGATCATCACCCGGCCGAATCCTCGGAGTCGTCCGCGAACCGCCCCGCCGCGTCCCCGCCCTCCGGTCCGCCCCGCTCCTGCGACGGCCGGTCGGCGCGGACCTGCAGCTCGGTGCGGACGCCGCGGACGCCGTCGACGTCCCAGGCGTCGTCGGTGGCGTAGCGCACCTCGTGGTAGTCGGGCAGCTCGCCGCGAAGTGTGACGATCCCGTCGGCGACCTGCACGCGGATGGCGTCCGCGTCCACCCAGGTGTCGTAGAAGAGCGCCTCCTCCACGCTCTCCCTCAGCTCGTCGTCGGGGCGGCGGCGCGTGTGCAGGCGCTGGTGGTAGGGGCCCAGGCCGTATCGCCCCGGCCCATAGACGGCGTCGCGGTCCTCCCATCCGCCGCCGGCGAAGCGCTCGTCCGGCCCCGTCAGCCCGTCCTCGCGCTCACGCTCGCGGTCCACGTGCCCGCCGCGGCCGGGGTGCGGGCGGAAGTCGCCGCCGTAGCCGGGATCGACGCTGTGTCCGTATCCTCCGTCCGGGCCTGGATATCCGCGTTGCGGCCCGCGGAACCCGCCCGGGCCGCCACCGCCCTCGTATCCCCCGGGACCTCGAAACCCCGGACCGCCGGGGCCGCCGAATCCCGGGCTTCCCGGTCCGCCTCGACTCGGGCCGGCACCGCGCTCGGGACCGCGGGGCGGCCCGCGAAAGGGGCGGTCGTAGCGGTCCCACCCGGCATCGTAGCGCGCCATCGTTCCTCCAGGGTTCGCTCGGAGCTCGGGAGCCGGCGGCCGGTCGGCTCGGCGCCCTTCCCCCGACCGTCCAGGCCCCGGACGGCACGGCGGACGGACGTGCGATCTGTGGGCGCGGGACGGCCGGGTCAGTCGCGCAACAACCATTCCAGGAACGGCTCCGCCTCGCCCCCCGGCGGCCCCGGCGGCAGGGGGCGGCCGACGCGCTCGTGCAGCACGCGCGCCAGGCGGTCCGGGCGGTCGGTGACGATGCCGTCGGCGCCCCACTCCAGCAGCCGGCGCATGTCCGCGGCCTCGTCCACCGTCCACACGTGCACCTTCACGTTGTGGCGATGGGCGTCGCGGATCAGGCGCGGGCTCAGCACCTGGCGGCCATTGGCGCGCTCGGGGATCTGGAAGGCGTCCACGGGCGCGCGGTAGAAGGCCGTCGCGCGGGCCAGGTGAAGCTTGTAGAAGGCCCGCATCTCCTCGCGCGATGCGCTGGTGGGCCCGGCGTAGGCGCCGAAGCGCGCGCGGTTCTCCAGCTTGCCGGCCGCGATCAGCACGCGCGCCGTGGCGCCCGCCTCGTGCACGGCGTCCCACACGGCGTCCTGCGCGTCGGCGGCCTTCACCTCCACGTTCACGCGCGCGTGCGGCAGCTCCGCCAGCACCTCGCGCAGCGTGGGGATCGCCACGCCGCGGCCGCGGAAGGGGAAGGTCTTCCCCGCGTCCGGCGTGAAGCGGTGGCCGGCGTCCAGCGCCTGCACCTGCGCCAGCGTCAGGTCCGCCACCCGGCCCCGCCCCTCCGTCGTCCGGTCCACCGCGTCGTCGTGGATCACCACCGCGTGGCCGTCGCGCGTGGCGTGCACGTCGATCTCCAGCAGGTCCGCGCGCCACCACGCCAGCGCGCGGCGGAAGGCCGCCAGCGTGTTCTCCGGCGCGAGCGCGGAGCCGCCGCGGTGGGCGATCAGCAGCGGGCCGCCGGCCAGGTACGGGTGGTCGGGGCGCGGGCGGCGGAACGGGAGCGGGATGGCCACGGCGGATGGCGTTGCGCGGTCGGGATTCGGGATCGGCGGTGAGAACCGGCTTCGTGGGGCGGAGGCGGCCGGGTTCATCGACAGGATGCGCGGCGTCGCTTCCCATCGATCGACCAGCCCGACCTGCGGCCTGGTCCGCGGGGAGGGACGGCCGGCCCGGCATCCAACGACGGTCCGTAGGCACGTGGAGGGCGACGACCACCCCGGAACGCGCGCTCCCTGCGGCCCCGTGGGGCGGCAGGGAGCGCCGGGTGCATCCGCGGACGAGCAGGGACGCAGGCGCTACCCGGCCGCCTCCACCTTCTCCTGCTCGGCCGGGGTAAGGCGGTACAGGCGATACAGCACCAGGTCGATGAGCCGCACCGTCATGGCCCGCGCCCACACCAGGCGCTGCGAGTCGGCGCCCGCCTCCAGGCTGCCCGTGGTGTCGGCGTACCGGTCGCCCAGGAAGTCGAGGATGGACTCCACGGCGTCCGGGTGCGGGCGGGCGGGGGCCGTGGCGTCGGCGGGCACCACCTCCACCAGCAGGCCCTCCACGAAGGCCAGGAAGCCGGGGAACACCAGCTCCGTGAGGTGGCCGCCGGAGATGGCCTCCTCGTCGGTCAGCTCCTCCCACTCCAGCTCGTTCCAGTACAGCTCCTCGGCCTCGCGCCGGAAGAACTCCAGGCGCTGGGGCGGGAGCAGCGCGGCGTCGCCGCCGGCGGCCTGCACGGGCCGGCCCACCGCGCCGCAGATGCGGGCCCGGCGGCGCTCCACGAAAGCGCGGGACTGTGCGGGGGCGGCGGTGTCTCTGGTCATCGTGCGAGGTGCGGGATCGTACCGGGCGGCGCAGCCGGCGGGCGGCCTCGGAGGGACAACTTAGAGGGCGCGGCGGGGCCCCGCAACCGCCGCCGGGCACCCATGCGGACGGGCGGAAAGACGCTGGGGATTCAGGCGTGCCGCGCGTCCTCGGGCCGCCGCGCGGCGCCGTCCGCGGCGTCCACCTCGGCGCGCTCCAGGTCCGCCCCGCCCATCTCCGCGCCCTCCAGCAGGGCGCCGCTCAGGTCGGCGCCCTTGAGCACCGCGCCGGCCAGGTTCGCCCCGCGCAGGTCGGCGCCCCGCAGCGACGCGCCGGTCATGTGCGCGCCGCGCAGGTCCGCGCCGCGAAGCTTCGCGTCCGCCAGGTCGGCCCACTCCATCGTCGCCTGCTCCAGCCCCGTGCCGGAAAGGTCCGCGCCGCGCAGGTAGGCGCCGGTCAGGTTGGCGCCCTTCAGCGTCGCCCGCTCCAGGTCGGCGCCGGTCAGCACCGCGCCTTTGAGGTACGCGCCCGTCAGGCTCACGCCCTGCAGGTACGCCCACTCCAGGTAGGCGCCTTCCAGGAAGGCCCAGTCCATCCGCGCCCCTTCCAGGTACGCGCCCCACAGGTGGGCGCCCTTCAGGTACGCCTCGGTGAGCGTGGCGCCCACCAGGTCCGCCCCTTTCAGGTCCGCGTCCTCCAGGTTGGCGCCGGCCAGGTTCGCGTTGCGCAGGCGGGCGCCGCCCAGGCGCGCCCCGCGCAGGGTGGCGTGCTCCAGGTTCGCGCCCGACAGCTCCGCGCGATCCAGCACGGCGCTGGGCAGGTTGGCCCCGCGCAGGTTCACGTGCCCGGCGGCCAGCAGCATCCAGACGTCGCGGTCCGAGAGGATTCGTCGCTCCATGCGGGCTCCGGCCGGGCGCGGGGTTTCGGTTCGGATGGTTCGGTCCGGTGATGGTGGCGGAGACGGAGACGGATGGGGACGACGGATCAGCGGCGGGCGCGGCCGCCCACGTGCTGCGCGGCCCAGCGCCAGCGCATGCGCCCCGACCACCCGCACCGCCCGCAGCGCCGCACGGGTGTGGCCGCCAGCGCGCCGCACAGCCGGTCCAGCGCCGTGCCCCGCGGCCGCTCCGCCGTCACCGCGCGGCACCGCGGGCACTCGGGCGCCACGGGCAGCCGGTGCACGTAGTGAAGCACCGCGAACGACGCCGCGGCGGCCAGCGCCATCCCTACCCAGACGAGCAGCAGCATCCCCCCTCCGTGACCCCTGCGCGGAGCGCGCCGGCCGTTCCGGGCCGGCGCGGAACCTGCACCGTGCAAGCGCCGTTCCCGCATGGGCATGCGCTGTTTCCACCGGAATCCGGCGGGGCACGGGTGCTGCATCGGGCAGGCAAGCAGGGCCCGCGGTCCGTCTTCGCAAGCCGTTGGAACGTAGAGGCTTGGCGGGCGGGCGCGGCGGCAGGGGCACATTCTCCCGGAGGAGCTGATGAGGCACCGCAACGAGGACCCGGCGTTCGACCGCGAGGAGATCGAGGAGCAGGACCCGTACGGCGAGCAGGCCTTCGCCGAGGCGGGCTTCGCCGACGGCGCCGACGGCCGGCCGCAGTTCGAGGCGCCGGGGCTGGTGGACGACGGCGACGACCGGCGGCCGGGGCGCGGCGGGCAGAAGGTGGCCGGCATCGCCGACGAGCGGCAGCACGAGACCAACACGCCCAGCGAGCAGCGGCCGGACTCCACCGGCTTCGTGGTCCGCGAGCGCGGCGGGGAGTCCAAGGGCGACCCGGCGGTCGGCGGCACGCGTCCCGAGTAGGTCCACGTGGAACGGCCGGCGTCTCGGTGGACCGGGGGCCGGCCGTTCGGTGGTCCGCGGGGTTCCTCGTCCGCCGGTCGGCGGGGAGTCCAATTGCGACGGCCGCGGATCGACGGCCGGCCGCGGGTCGAGTCGCGGCCGGAGTGGAAAGCGCGGCGCGGGGACCGCTGCGGAGCCCGCCGGGAAACTGCCCCCGGCGGTCTCCTCCGCGGGCGCGGGGAGCCTCCTCGGCGCGCGCAGGCACCGGCGCGGATGGCGGCCCTCGCCGGCGCGCCTTGCGGGGTCTCCCTGCGCCGGGGGAAGCCCCGGCAAACCCCGCCGGGTCTTCCCCCGAACAGCGTCTTTCGGGTACTGCTTACAACCCCAGCGCGGAGGTCCCCATCTCCCCACGCAAGCAGCCCCCCGACACGGCGCGGCCTCCTCGATCCCGGCCCTCCGCGGACGAGCCGGCGACGGCGCCGTCGTCATCCGCCGACGCCGTGAAGAGCCGCCGCCGCACCGGCTCTCGCCCGTCGCGCGCGTCGAGCGAGTCCGTGGCCGCGGTTCCATCGACCGCATCCACCCGGTCGCGTCATCCGAAGTCCATGGCCGCACCGCGAAGCGGAGGCGGATCGCCCATCTCCGCCGGGATCGGCGCGGCCACGTTCGAGCGCGGCGGCAAGCTTCCGTTCGACGTGGACGAGGTGTTCCGGCGGCTGCGCGAGGCGGTGAAGCCCTTCGCGCGGGCGGCGCTCTTCGAGCTGGCGGACGACGGGTACGGCTCGGCGTTCGAGCAGCTCGTGGCCTGCATCCTCTCCATCCGCACGCTGGACGAGGTCACCATCCCCACCGCGCTGCGGTTGTTCGCGCGGGCGCGCACCCCGGCGCAGGTCGCCGCCCTCACCGTGGCGCAGGTGGACGCGCTGATCCGCACCAGCAGCTTCCACGAGACCAAGGCGCGCACCATCCACGACATCGCCGCGCGCGTGGTGGCCGAGCACGGCGGAGAGCTGCCCTGCGACGAGGCGCTGATGCTGTCGTTCCGCGGCGTGGGGCCCAAGTGCGCCAACCTGGTGATGGGCATCGCCTGCAACGAGCCGCGCATCGGCGTGGACATCCACGTGCACCGCGTCACCAACCGCTGGGGATACGTGTCCGCGTCCGCGCCGGAGAAGACGATGGCCGCGCTCCAGGAGAAGCTCCCGCGCCGCTACTGGGTGGAGATCAACCGGCTGCTGGTCCCCTTCGGCAAGCACGTCTGCACCGGCCGCCTGCCCCGCTGCTCGGTCTGCCCGCTGCTGCCCTACTGCCGCCAGGTGGGGGTCACGGCGCACCGGTAGCGAGCGCCGGAAGCCTCCCGCGCGGGCGGTTGAACCGCGGCGACGACCACACGATGCCTCCTTCGGAGGCGGGCTCCGGGTGGTCCTCGGCCTCCTCGCGGCACGCGCGCGATGCCTGCGCGTCGCGTCCTTCCGCGGCGGTGGAGGCTGCGGAGATTCCACTACCGGGCCGCGCTCCGCGGGGATGGACTCGCCGCGTGGGACGAGCGCGCGAAGGCGGGCGGATCTGTCGCCGCAGGCCCGGAATTCGTTCCGAGGCGGCCGCGGCGCGATGCCGGCCGTTCCGGCCCAAGCTCAACTGCGCCGCACCGTCTCGATCCGTCCCGCCGCTCCCGCCGGGTCCACCCGCCCCCGCCCCCGCCGCGGGCGCGGGCGCACGGCCAGGCTGCGCACCTGCGCGCGCAGGCCGGCGACGAGCGCCGCGACCTCGCGGATCACGCGCTCGTCGCCCTCGCGCAGCAGCGCGGCCAGGATGTGCTTGCACACGCGCTCGCGCCACAGGTGGTCGCCGCAGTCGCAGCGCGGCACCAGGGGCGAGCGCAGGTCCACCCAGTGCTGCTCGCGCCCGCCGCTCACGTGGTAGCGGCCGGGCTCCAGCGGGCGCACCTCCAGTTCCAGGCCGCGCTCCAGCCGCCCGGCCTCCACGCCCCCCGCGGCGGGAATGTCGATCATCGTCGCCAGCCGCATCTCGCCTCCTTCTCGGTTCTGGGAAACGCGTCTCACCTCCCTAGCATCATACACCTGCCGCGCATCGATGTTCGGGAAATGTTCGGCAACGGTTCCGGACACAGTGGAACCTCGCACGTGACGGCCGGCAGGGAATCCTGGGACACACGGCGGAGATGCGCCGGGCACGCGAAATACCCCGCCGCGGGCCGGGGAGCACGCGCGACGGGGCAGCAGGTCGATCGACGGCTGACGATTCCGGAGATGGCCAGCGTGGGCGGAGCCGACGCTCGGCGGCTCGGTGACGGAGCACCTGCGCGGCGACTCGACGAAACGCGGGGGCCGGGAGGCGCAGCTCCCGATGCGGCGCTACCGGCCCGCCGCCCCGCCGCGGGCCCGCTTGCCCTCGTACAGCGCCCGGTCGGCGTCGCGGATCAGCGCGTCCGCCGAGGCGTGGTGCGGACCGTGGACGGCGACCCCGGCGCTGAACTGCACGCGGCCGGCCAGCCGCTCGCGCACGCGGGCCAGCAGGGCGCCGGCCCCTTCCTCGCCGCCACCGGGCAGGATGGCCAGGAACTCGTCGCCTCCGTAGCGCACCACCGTGTCCGCGCCGCGGGCCTCGGCACGGAGGGCGGCGGCCACCGCCTGCAGCAGCGCGTCGCCCGCCAGGTGGCCCCGCTCGTCGTTCACGGCCTTGAATCCGTCCAGGTCCATCACGATCACCGCCAGCGGGTCGCCCCGTTGCGCCGCGCCCCAGGCGCACGCCAGCACCACCTCCATGTGCCGCCGGTTGGCCAGGCCCGTGAGCGGGTCCGTGAGCGCCAGTCCTCGCACGTCCTCCAGCAGCCGCACGCGCTTCAGCGTCATCTCGCCCTGCAGCGCCAGGGCCCGCAGCATGTCCCAGTCCTCGGCCTCGAACACCCGGTCGTCGCGGCGCTCCGTCAGCACCAGCACGCCGCCGTCGCCCACCGGCACGTGCGCCAGGGTGGCGGTGCAGGTGGAGCGCTCGGACACCAGCGGGGCCAGTGCCGAGAGGGGGCCGCCGCCCGCCGCGCGCACGTCGGTGGCGCAGGTCAGCCCCGGCCGCTCCAGCCGCACCGTCCGCGGCACGCGCACCTCCGGGTCCGCGCCCGTGGTGCCCGCCACCGCGCGCAGCACGCCCGGCTCCGCGGGATCGGGCAGCAGCACCTGCGCGCGGTAGGCGCCCACGATGCGCACGGCGTGCGTGGCCAGGGCACGGTACACCTCGCCCTCGCCGTCCGCGCGGTTCAGCTCCTCGAAGAAGGCCAGCAGCTTGTCGGGCAGCTCGCGCCGCTTGCGGGTGCGCAGGGCCTCCTCGCGCCACGACGCCGGATCGATGCCTGCCAGCCGCGCCGCCGCCGCGTCGCCGTCGGGGTGCGCGAGCACGCGGGCGGGCTCGCCGGCGCTCAGCTCGGCCACCAGCAGCAGCGGCGTCTCGTCCGCGGGCAGGCGGCGCACCCGGCGGGTGGCGTCCTCGGCCCAGCTTTCCAGGAACTCCGGCGTGCGGTCCTGCCACTCCGCAGGGGCGGCGAGCACCAGCTTCATGGTCCGGTCGTCGGTCCGGCGGAGCATCATGACACCTCGAACGGACGGAGCCCAGTTTTTTCAGAACAGGAGCCGCAGTCCGGATCATATCCGTGATCGTAAAATACTACACCACAATCTGTTACATCATGATACGTATGTTTACAAACGGTGTCAATCGTGTCCCGACGCGGAGACACGCGGCAGCGGAGGTGCTCTGGATATACCTCGGCCCCCGCGCCTGATCCGATGGATGTCTGAATCTTCGAAGTCCAAGAAGTGAGTCGTCGAGGTCTGCGGAGTGCCAACGAGATTCGAGGATCGGCTGGGGCGGCGCGCAGACGTCGTCCGTCCGTCTGGACCGTCGACCGCGTACGCGTGACGGCGGCGGCGCAGGTGGGTGCGCCGCCGCCGTTCGCTGGACCTCCGGGCCGGATGGACCCACCGCCCGTCAGCCGCCGCGGGTGCCGCGCTCCTCGCGCGGGTGGCCGTGGCCCTGGTTGATGGAGGTGCCGGTGGCGTCCGCGTCGTCCTTGCCGCGCGTGGAGCGCTCCGCCGCGCCGGAGCCGGAGCCGTTCCCGGCGTCGTCCGTGCCCTGTCGCGGCGAATCGCTCCTGTACCCGCCGCCGCCCTGCTGCGTGGTCTTCAGATCGCCCATGTCATCCTCCTGCCGCCTGGGTTCGTGCGTGGCGTAGCCGCCTGTCAGCGCTCGCGCAAGACACGTTCCCGCAGGGGGATAGCCCTACGCTGCACCGCGGCGGGAGCGCTTCTTGCAAAACGTGTTTGCGAAGCCAAGCCGAAGGTGTTGCGGGCCGGTGACGGACGTGGTACCTTCGAAATCGAAGCCGCGCGAAGCCCCCTCCGCACTCCGGACCGGGCCGCCGCGCACGCTCCCGCGGTCGAGCGCCGCGGCCCCCGGTCCACGCGCCGGAAGAAAGGAGGCTGGCCCTTGAAAGTCACGGACTGCGATCGCCGGTCGCCGATGGAAGACGCTCCCTGAGGAACGCCCCGCAGCTTGCTGCGCGGGCGTTTTTTGTTCCACCAGCCAGGAGGTCACATGCTGGATTCCGGGATGGTCAACAAGATCCAGAAGGCCAAGACCTACGCCGAAGAGCCCGAGCGCATCCACTTCCGCAGCCTGGAAGTGGCCTTCGACGGCAAGAACGGCAACCACCAGGTGGAGTTCCACGAGGGGCACTGGCGCTGCGACTGCGACTACTTCCACGGCCACCACACCTGCAGCCACACCATGGCCATGGAGCGCGTGCTGGGCGTCATGGCCCCCGAGGAGGTGGGCTGAGGTCCCCTCCGCCCCACGCCGCCCCCGCGCGCGCCGGAACCTGACCGGGCCGAGGGCCGCCAAGACACCGATCGCCGCGAGGACACCGTTCCTCGCGGCGATCGCGTTTTCAGCCGGCGCGCGGGGATTCGGTCGATGAACGGTCGATCCCGCGGGGGGCCGATGTGGATGCCGATCCAGGGCATGTCGACGCGGACGACGCGGCAGGCGCAGCCGAACGATCGCGCCGCCTCATCGACCGATCGAGCTGTCGACGACTCCCGTTCTCGATCTGACGGGCGAGGTCGCGGACGCCAGCCAGGAACGAGCGCGCCCATGGTCGCGTGGACCACGGGCGCGTGCGGGGACGGCGCCGTCGACGGATTGGCGGAGGGAACCGGGAGCCGCCTCAGCGCACGGCGGCCGGCACCTTGGGGACCTTGATGAGCCCGGCGACGATGGCCTGGCGCAGCGTCTCCACGCGGTAGTAGGCGCTGTCGGGAATGAGCGGCTTGTTGCGCGCGTCGTACACGTATCCCACCGCGCCGTCCGCCAGCCCCTGCGACACCAGTCCGCCGTGGAAGGTGCCCGCCTTCACGTCGCGGATCAGGCCGAAGACCGACACGTCCAGGTTCTTGGTGACGGAGGTCAGCACCCGCCCCGGCGCCTCGGCCGACTGGTCCACGTCCACCCCGATCACCCAGCGCCCCGGCGGCGCCTCGCGCGCGGCCGAGAAGACGCCCGCCCCCGTGCCGCCCGAAGCGTGGAAGATGACGTCCACCCCCGAAGCGTACTGCGCCAGCGCCAGCGCCCGGCCCCGCGCGGGGTCGTTGAACGCCGCCGGCGTCTTGCCCGCGTAGTCCACCGTCACCACGCAGTCCGGGCACACCTCGCGCACGCCCGCCGTGTACCCCGCCTCGAACTGGCGGATGACCGGCGCCTCCATCCCCCCGATGAACCCCACCTTGCGGGTGGCCGTCCTGAGCCCCGCCAGCGCGCCGGCCAGGAAGGCGCCCTCCTCGGAGCGGTACGTCACGCCCGCCAGGTTGGGCGGCGGCGGCTGCGCGCGTCCCTCCGCGTCCGTCACGGCGGAATAGTCCAGCACGGCGAACTTGGCCCGGGGATACCGCTTGGACAGCTCGAACGCCGGCTGGCTGGCCATGAAGCTGATGCCCACCACCAGGTCGCTGCCCTGCTCCGCGTACCTGGCCAGCGCCTCGGGCCGCGCCTCGTCGTTCACGTTCTGCGTGACGGAGGTGTCCGCGCCCAGCTCGCGCGCCGCCCGCGCCGCGCCGGCCAGCGCCGCGTCGTTGAAGCCCTTGTCGCCGCGCCCGCCCGTGCTCAGCACGATGCCCACCTTCTCCGTGCCCCCCGTG
The DNA here is from genome assembly GCA_028287185.1 of Gemmatimonadota bacterium. GTDB lineage: Bacteria > Gemmatimonadota > Gemmatimonadetes > Longimicrobiales > Longimicrobiaceae > JAQBQD01. The sequence continues at coordinate 18,154 of JAQBQD010000021.1, forward strand.
CCCTTCTCCGCTTCGGTCCCGCCGCGGCACCCGGCGGCCGCCAGCGCGAGGAAGGCGGACAGCGCGAGGGCGCGGGCCGGCGCCCCTCGCAGGCGCCCGGTCACGAGCGCCTCCCGGCGGGGATGCGGAAGAAGCCCACCATGGCCTGCAGCGCGTCCGCCTCCGACGCCATGCGCTCGGCGGTGGAGGCCAGCTCCTGCGAGGCGGCGGCGTTGTTCTGGGTGATCTGGTCCACGTCGGCCATGTGCGCCGTCACCTCCTCGATGCGGGTGGTCTGCTCGGTGGACGAGCCCGCCACCTCGCGCATCAGCTCGGCGCTGCGCCGGATCACCGGCTCCAGCCCGCCCATCAGGTGCGCCGAGCGCTCCGCCACCTTGCGGCTCTCGGCGGCGATCACGCGGATCTCGCGCGCCGCGGCCTGGCTGCGCTCGGCCAGCACCCGCACCTCGTCCGCCACCACCGCGAAGCCCCGCCCGTGGTCGCCCGCGCGCGCCGCCTCGATGGCCGCGTTCAGCGCCAGCAGGTTGGTCTGGTCGGCCAGCTCGTGGATCACCGAGATCTTGTCCGTGATCTCCTTCATCGCCTTCATGGTGTCCAGCGCCGCCGAGCCGCCGAGCTGCGCGTCGTTGGCGCTGCGCAGCACCACCTCCTGCATGTCCAGGCTGCGCTCCGCGCTGCGCGCCGCCACGTCGTTGATGCCGCGCAGCGAGGACGAGGTCTCCTCGATCGCCTGCGCCTCCTGGTTGGCCGATGCGGACAGCTCCTGCGCCGAGGCCGCCAGCTCGGCCGCCGCCGCCGAGATGGCCTCGGTGGCGCTGCGGATCTCGGAGATGATGCCCGTGAGCCGCTCGATCATCCCGTGGAAGGCGCGCCCGAAGCGGTCCTCGGGGCCCCGCGGCGCCACCTGCCGGGTCAGGTCGCCGGCGGCCAGGTCGTTGGCCACCGCCGCCATCTCCTGCAGGTAGCTCGTCATGTTCCGGAAGGCGTGCCCGAAGGTGTCGCGCTCGGACCGCGGCTCCACCGGCACCGACAGGTCGCCCGCCGAGATGCGGTCGGCCACGCCCGCCATGCCGTGCAGATAGTCCACCATGGCGCGCATGGAGACCATCAGCCGCCCCAGCTCGTCGTCCGAGGTGACGGGCACCTCCACCGTCATGTCGCCGCCGCCCAGGCGCTCGGCCACCTCCACCGCCTCGCCCACCTGCCGGGTGAGCGTGCGCACCACCCCGCGCGAGATGGTGAGCAGCAGCCACGCCACCCCCGCCCCGATGGCCGCCACCGCCAGCAGCGCCAGCAGGAGCACCCCGTACGCCCGCCCGAACGCCGACGAGATCGCCGCCTCGCGCGTGGCGCGGATGGTGGAAAGCTCGCCGCGCAGCGCCGTCCGCTCGTCCGTCATGCGCTTCAGGTCGGCGATCATGCGCGGGTCTGCCTGGCCCTGGATGAAGCGCTGCGTGGTGCCCCGCGCGCCCAGGTAGTAGCGCTCGAAGCGCGCGCCCAGCGAGTCCAGCTCGGCGCCGCGCACCACGCCGGTGCCTTTCAGCGAGTCCAGCGCGGTGAGGAAGCGCGTGCGCAGCGTGTCCGTGTCCTGCAGCTTCTCGGGATCGCGCAGCGCCACCGCGTCCTGCAGGTCGCGCTGGATGCGCTCCAGCGTCTCGTCCAGGTCGCGGCTGCGCTGCAGCGCCGGCACGTGGCCCGCGCCGATGCTGCGCAGCATCAGCCAGTTGCCCAGCCCCGCCGCCAGCGACAGCGCGAACACCACCGCCAGCCCCACCAGGGCCAGCCGCGGCAGAAGCTCGATCTTCTCGCGGAACGAGCGTGCGTCGAGCGACGCCAGCAGCTCGCCGCGCCCGCGGCGGCGCAGCAGCGCCGGCACCGCGCGCCAGGTGCTTTCGGGCATGGACGTCCGTTTTCGGGATTGCCCCCGGGAGGGGCGGGCCTTCGGATGGTGACGGGGAGTCGTACTGCAATTAGGGGGCGCCGAACGCGTTCCTGCAAGCCCCACCGGCGGCCGCGGGATCGGGAAGACGCAAGCGCGCGGAGGCGTCCGGCGGGCGCCCGGCCGGCAAATGGTCCCGTCCCGAGCGCCGCTTCCCCGCATCCGTCCCGAATTCGTGCCGCCGGGCGCGACGGGATGTCGGGATCCGGGGCCCGGCCGCGGGGCACCGCTTGCTTCGGCGTGCGGGGCCGTTACCTTCCGCCGCGCGCGACCCCGGCCTTTCCCGCGGCCCGCTTCATCCCGAACGCACCGAAGCAATGACGCCGTCCAGACTTCTCCTCGCCTTCGCCCTTCTCTCCGCCGCCGTCCCCGCCGCGGCGCAGCAGCCCGCCGAGCCGTACCAGGCCATCGCGCCCGGGACCCGCGTCCGCGTGTCGGCGCCCCTCGCGCTCGATGCCAAGCGGATGACCGGCACCCTGGTCTCCATCGACCGCGCGCAGCTCGTGGTCATCCAGGACGGCTTCACGGCCGACCTTCCCGTCCGCGTGGCCATCCCCAAGCTGGACCGCATCGAGGTGAGCCGCGGCCGCGTCTCCGGACGCGAGGGAATGCGCCGCGGCGCGCTGACGGGGGCGCTGGAGGGCGCGGGAACCGGCCTGTTCTTCGCCGCCGTCTTCCACCACCTGGGGCCGGGCATCCACGACTTCGGCATCGTGCACGGCAACGCGTTCGCGGTGTTCGGCGGCGGGTTCGCCGCGCTGGGCACCCTCATCGGGGCCGAGACCGGCATGCGCGGCTACGAGCGCTGGCACGTGGTGCACGTCCCCGGGCAGGAGGTCGCCCTCCAGCCCATCGTGGACGGCCGCCACGCGGGCGTCGCGGTGGCGGTGGGGCGCGCTCGCGGCGAATCGCGGAACGTGGGCCGGTAGACGGGAAGCGGACCTCCGCCCAACGGCGGTCCGCAGGTAGGACCAGCGAGGCCCGATTCGGGTGCCCGCGGCGCGCTGGCGGACCTCGCGCGATGGGCCTGGATCGGGTCCCGATCCTGCAGTTGCTCGGCGTCCCGCGCGGCGCCGGACCCGCACGTCCGCGCCCCGCCGGCCCCGAAACCCGAATCGCACCTCCCGCATGACGCCCGACGCCCTTGCCGCCGCCCCGCTCTCCCCCGCCGCGCGTCCGCCGGCCCGCATGCGGCGCGAGCTGGCGCGCAAGTCCTTCCACCTTTCGTCCACGCTGCTGCCGCTGGGCGTGTGGTTCGCGCCGCGGCCGCTGGCGCTGTGGGTGCTGGTGCCCGCCGCGGTGCTCGCGGTCACCGTCGACTTCGCACGGCTGCGGGTGCGGCCGTTCCGCTACCTTTTCCTGCGCCTCACGCGCACCATGCTGCGCCCGCACGAGCGCCGGGGCATCACGGGGGGCACGTGGATGGCCCTGTCGTACGCGGCCGCGCTGCTGCTGCTGCCGAAGCCCGTCGCCGTGGCGGCCATGCTGTTCAACGGGCTGGGCGATGCGGCCGCGGCGCTGGTGGGCAAGCGCTTCGGGCGGCACCGCACGCGCTGGGGCAAGAGCTGGGAGGGGTTCGCGGCGGGCGTGGCGGCCAACCTGGCCGTGGGGCTCACCGTCTCGGCCCTGGCGCCCGAGCTGTCTCCGGCGGGCGCGGCGATGGGCGCGCTGGCCGCCGCCTCGTTCGAGTTCGCGCCGCTTCCGCTCGACGACAACGTGCGCGTCACGCTGGGCGGCGGACTGGCCGCCTGGCTCGTCTCCACGCTGCTGCCCCTGCCGCGGTGACGAAAGGCCGGGGAGCTCCGCCGGCCGGCGGATGAGGAGGGGGGCAGCCGAAGGGTACCGGCCGCCCCCCTTCGCCTTTCCGGACGTTCGAATGCGCGGCGAATGGGATCGGACTGCCGGTTCCGTCTCGCCATCACCGCCCTCAATGTGTCGGGAATGCATGCAACCGCTGGATTCCGGCGTGCCGGCGCGCGGTTTCCGGAAGGGCTTTCCCCGTCCCATTTACGATCCTTTACGGCTATAAATTTTTGTAATGGACCCCCTTGTATTATCCGACATTTGTTTATAGCTTCGTTTCGCTGAGCACGGCTCACCTGTTGCCCAGCAAAGAGTTAGATGGACGCCGGACGTGCATTTCGCGCATCCGGCAACCCTCTTCAGGCCGTCACGTGCATACCCGTTTCGCGTGGCGCCATCACCTCCCCAGCGAAGGATCAACGATGTCGAACTGGAGATTCCGAGGCGCGGTCCGCACCGCGGCGGCCGTGGCCGCCTGCGCCCTGGCGGCGGCGTGCTCGGAGCACACCGACGCTCCCATGGCGCCGTCCACGGCTGCCAAGCCGTCCATGGTCCGCGAGCAGGAGTCGGTCGACGAGCTGACGCAGATGGTGGCGCGGGCGCTGCGCGACCCGGCGCTCCGGCAGCGCGTGTTCGAGGACCTGCGCGCCTCGCGGTTCAGCCGCGAGCACAAGCTGGACTTCCGCGCGTACCTGCGCGGCCAGGGCGGCGGCGCCATGCTGCTGGAGCGGCTGGCGGCCGAGAAGCCGGGCATGCCGGCGGGCGCCAGGCCCACCGACGTGGGCGCGGCGGTGCTGAACATGGTGGGCTCCATCCGCCGTCTCGAGTTCTACATGCCGGTGCCCGAGCACCGCGCCGCCTGGACGGGCGGCCCGGACCTGATCGTGGCCTCGCAGATCGCCAAGAACGCCACTCCCGTGGGATACCGGCTGGACGGCACGCCCGTCGCGCTGACCAACGACGCGCCCCCGGCCACCCCGGTGCTGGTGCTGGTGACGCAGGAGAACTCCTTCAAGAGCCCGCTCCCCGTGCAGTTCGCCAACGCGGACGACAACGGCGGGCGCGCGCTGGGCACGCTGGCGCGTCCGGGCGAGACCAACATCCGCTCGCGCGCCCGCTTCGCCGACGGCTCGCTGATCGGCGGGCCCCGCGGCATGATCGCGGCCGACCCGGGGTGCGACCCCACCACCGCCATCGTCGAGTGCCCCACCGACGGCGGCGGCGGCGGCGGCTACACGCCGCCCCCCAGCTACCCGGCCGGCGTCTACCTCGACGCGACCCACATGGTGGACCTGAAGGAGCCGTGGTCGCGCGGCGACGCCGAGGTGGAGGTGTTCGTGGTCGGGCCCACGTACAACCCCACCAGCCAGGGCGAGATCATCTCGTGCTCGGGCCAGGGCGCCTCGGGCGTCAAGCACTTCGACCAGAACGCCAACGACTGGACCCACTCGTCGTGGGGCGTCGAGGGGCAGCTCCTGTCGAAGGCCGAGGTCAGCCAGTACTACACGGTGTACGCGGCGCCCTTCTCCCTCCAGATGTGGGAAGACGACGACACCGCCTGCGAGATCGTGTTCAGCGACCGCTCGCAGCTCAACCAGCTGTTCGACAACCTGCGGGCCGCCCAGCGCGCCACCACGCTGATCATGCAGGTGCTCACCAGCCACATCCTGATCAACCCGGCCACGGGCAACGCCATCCGCAACTCCGTCGGCGCCATGTTCCAGAGCGACGACGACTTCCTGGGCAACGTGGTGTACCGGCCGAACAGCTCGCGCACCGATTCCTACGGCGACACCTTCGTGGACGCCGACGTGATCGGGAGCAACATGGCCAGCGACGGGTGGATCACCATCCGCACCAGCGACACCGACCACGCCCACTGAGGCGGCGGACGGGCAGGTAGGACCGAGGAGCCCCGGGCGCCGCGTCGGCGTCCGGGGCTCCTCGCATTCGGTGGATCGTCGGATCGTCGTTGATGCAGGCGGCGGAGCTCGCCGGCGATCCCTCGCGGGATGAACCCCGGTCGGGCGAGGAACACTCCGGTGATGGCGCCGCCCGCGGCGACGGACGCGCCATCGTCGGAAAGCGAGCGAGCCCGCCGACCGAGGCCATGCGCGGTTTCAGTCGCCCGCGACCGCCGCCGGCTCCCGCGCGGCGCGGACCACGGTGGCGCGGCGGGCGCCGTAGAGGAAGTAGATCAGCATCCCCACCACCAGCCACACGGCCAGCCGGATCCAGGTCGCCAGGGGCAGCGAGGCCATCTGCGCCAGGCAGGCCAGGGCGCCGGCGATGGGCACCCAGGGCATGAGCGGGGTGCGGAAGGGGCGCGGCAGGTCGGGGCGCGTGCGGCGCAGCGCGATCACGCCGATGCACACCAGCACGAACGCCAGCAGGGTGCCGATGGAGACGAGCTGGCCCAGCACCCCGATGGGCAGCACGCCGGCGGCGACCGCAACGACGGAGGCGGTGAGCGCCGTGCTGACGTGGGGCGTGCGGAAGCGCGGGTGCACGCGCCCGAAGGCGTCGGGCAGCAGGCCGTCGCGGCTCATGGTGAAGAAGATGCGCGTCTGGCCCAGCAGCGTCACCAGCATGGTGCTGAACAGCCCGAACAGGGCGCTCACCTTCACCACCGGGCTGAACCAGCGCAGGCCGGTGGCGTCGATGCCCACCGCCAGCGGGTCGGGCACGTTCAGCCGGGCGTAGGGCACGATGCCCATGAGCACCACGGCCACGGCGATGTAGATGACGGTGCAGATGCCCAGCGACAGCAGGATGCCGATGGGCATGTCGCGCTGCGGGTTCTTCGCTTCCTGCGCCGCCGTGGACACCGCGTCGAAGCCGATGTAGGCAAAGAACATCACCGCCGCCCCGCGCAGCACCCCGCTCCATCCGAAGTCGCCGAAGTGCCCCGTGTTGGGCGGCACGAAGGGCGTCAGGTTGGCGCGCCGCACGTACGCCGCGCCCATCGCCACGAAGAGCACCAGCACGGCCACCTTGACCACCACGAGCGCCGTGTTGGTGTTGGCCGACTCGCGGATGCCCACCACCAGCAGCGCCGCCACCACCAGCACGATGACCGCCGCCGGAAGGTTGAAGACGCCCGTGCCCACGCCGCCCGGCACCGCCGCGCCCGGCGCCGCCGTGAGCGCGGGCGGCATGCGGACGCCCAGGTCGGCCAGGAAGCTCACGAAGTAGCCCGACCACCCCACCGCCACCGTGGCCGTGGACAGCGCGTACTCCAGGATCAGGTCCCACCCGATGATCCAGGCGAAGATCTCGCCCGCGGTGGCGTACGCGTAGGTGTACGCGCTGCCCGCCACGGGGATCATGGCCGCCAGCTCGGCGTAGCACAGGCCCGCCAGCCCGCACGCCACCGCCGCGATGATCATCGACAGCACCAGCGCCGGCCCCGCGTTGTGCGACGCCGCCGTCCCCGTCAGCACGAAGATGCCCGTGCCGATCACGGAGCCGATCCCCAGCGTGGTCAGGTTCAGCGGGCCCAGCGACCGCGACAGGATTCCCCGCCCCGCCTCCACCTGCAGCTCCGCGATGCTCTTGCGGCTCATCAGCCCCATGCGCCCCTCCCGCGACAAGGTGTGGACGGGGCACGCACGGGCGCCCCGCCGTCTCCCCCACACGATGCGGCCGGACGGACGGGGAGCGGTGTTCGAGGGGTACGGCTGTGGTAAGGAAGTTGTGAGGGCGGCGGAGGCCGGAAGGCGGGCGACGGGGACGCGCGGGCCTCGGGTCCGCCGCGCGGGAGGCGGTCCGGTGGACGGGCCCAATCTTGCACGTCGTTGGGCCTCAGCACGTTACGCCGCCGGCGCCGCTCCCCCGCGCCGGCCGGTGCCCCCCGCGGAAGGACATGCATGATCGAGCTCGGCACGCAGGGCGCGGCCAGCCAGGACACCGCGGCGGGGGCGCCCGCGCTGGACGGCGCGTCGCGCTTCGCCTTCCTGGCGGAGACCAGCCGCTGCCTGGCCGCGTCGCTCGACGTCGAGACCACGCTGGCGACGGGGGCGGGGCTGGCGCTGCCGCACTTCGGCACCTGGTGCATGGTGGACGTCGTGGAGGAGGACGGCGCCATCCGCCGCGTCTCCGTCATCCACCCCGACGCCGAGAAGCAGCGCCTGGCGCGCGACTACTACGACGCGCACCCGCCCGGCCGCGACGACCCGCTGGGCGCGCCGCGGGTGATCCGCACGCACGAGTCCGAGTTCGTGCTGGCCTACGACGACGTCCTTCAGGGCATCGACGAGGAAGAGCACCGGGCGCTGCTGGGCCGGCTCGGCGCGCAGTCGTTCCTGATGGTGCCCCTGTCGGCGCGCGGGTGCACGCTGGGCGCCATCACCTTCGTCTCGGACAACCGCCGCCGGTACGACGCCGCGGACCTGCTGCTGGCGGAGGACCTGGGGCGGCGCTGCGCGATGGCCGTGGACAACGCGCGGCTCTACGCGGCCTCGCAGCAGGCGCTGCGGATCGCGGAGGCGGCCCGGGTGGCGGCGACGCTCACCGCCCGGCGCGCCGAGGAGCTGCTGGACGAGGCCAACCTGTCGCGCCACGAGGCGGATGCTGCGGACCGCGCCAAGATCTCGTTCCTGGGCACCATCTCGCACGAGTTCGGCACCCCCCTCACGGCCGTGCAGGGCTTCGCCGACCTGCTCCTGGCCGAGGTCGCGGGCCCCGTCAACGAGGCGCAGCGCCACCAGGTGGAGCGCATCCGCGGCGCCAGCGACCACCTGCTGGCCCTCGTCCAGGAGATCCTCGCCTTCGCGCGGCAGCAGGCGGGGCGCGCGGAGCTGCGCCTGCGCGAGCTGGACGTGGCGCAGGCCGTACGGGACGCCGCCGCGCTGGTGGAGCCGCTGGCGGCCGCCAAGGGGCTGCGGCTGGTCGTGGAGGTTCCCGCGGGTCCCATCCCCTTCCGCACCGATCCCGGCAAGCTGCGCCTTATACGCAACACAATTAGTTCGTGCCTAGCATGAGGTAGGGTTTCGCACAAACGCTGCGGATGCGTGCGGGGTCGAGGCAGACCTTCTTCCAGGCGTCGGTGGCGGCGTCGAGGAGGGCCGTGTAGTCGGTGTAGAGGCGGTTGGACCCGTGGTGGGAGCGCAGGTAGTGCCAGAGGTTCTCGATCGGGTTCAGCTCCGGCGAATACGGCGGCAGGTGGAGGACGCCGATGTTCGCGGGGATGCGGAGGTCCTTGCTGGTGTGGTAGCCGGCCTGGTCCCACACCAGCAGTGCGAAGACGCCGGGGGCGAGCTCCTGGCTCATCTCCTCCAGGAAGTGGTTCACGACCGCGGTGTTCAGCGTGGGCGAGATGAAGCCGACGCTCTGCCCGGTGGCGGGGCACGCGGCGCCCAGGACGTACAGGGACTCGTACTCGTTCTGCTTGATGGCGGTGGGACGTGAGCCTCGGCGGGCCCACACCCGGGTCAGGGTCCCGTGCTGGCCGAAGCGGGCCTCATCCTGCACCCACACCTGGATCTCGGCGTCGGGATGCGTGCGAGCCGTCGTCCGCACCATCTCCCGAAGGGTTTTTTTCGAACTCCTCCTGCGCCGCAGCGTCGCTCTTCGGATGCTTCGGCCGTGGCATCAGCGAACTGTAGCCGAGGCGGTGCAGCACCACGTACATGCCGCTGCTGCTGTACTCCACCCCGAACTCGTCCGCCAGGATGCGCCGCACATCCACGCCGCGCAGCGTGCACACTCCGTCCTCCGGCCGCGGCGGTGCGTTCAGCCGCTCCCCCAGCCGTGGTTCGCTCTCCCGGGGCAGCTTCCGCGGCCGGCCGCTGCGGGGCCGATCGGCCAGCCCGCCGATGGCTCCCTCGTTGTACCGGTGAACCCACTTCCGGACCACGCGTTGCCCACA
>JAQBQD010000023.1 GCA_028287185.1 Gemmatimonadota bacterium
CGACCGAGCTTGCCCCACGTGCGATCGCTGAGCGCCCCGATGAAGGGCTGCACGATGAGTCCCGTCACTGGTGCCGCCAGCCAGAGCAGCGGCACCTGATCGGATCGCGCGCCCAGACGCTCGTACACCGCGGACATGTTGGCGAGTTGCAGCCCCCAGCCAAACTGGATCCCGAGGAAGCCGAAGCTCATGTTGAACATGCCTGCTGATCCCAGGCGAGGACGGGTGGTCATCGACCGCTCCGGTGTACGGGTGATCCGTGAACGAGCACGCGGTAACCGTGGGCGGGAATGTCCAGCTTTCCGGACTCGGCGAGCGTCATCTGGGCGTTGGAGAACCAGTCACCGAACGCCCCCGTTGTTGTAAGGCCGTGATAGGCAACGGTGGCAGGCGTGTCTCCGAAATTGACCGCCACGAGCACCCCATCGCTACCGATCATGCGCGTGAAGGCATAGACGCGTGGACCACCGTTGGTCGCCAGGCCGCGCTGCGGCGCGCCGGCCGTTCCGCTCCAGATCGCCCGCTCGCCATGCCGCAGGTCGAACATCGCGTGATAGAAGCTTTCGAGCGACGGCCCGTTCCAGTCGACGGTGTCCTTCTCGAAGAAGCGTAGCCGCTTGTTGAGGCTGGCCTCCTGCCCCGTGTAGATCTCCGGGAACGAGCCGCCCATGGTGGCGGCCAGCACAAACGCGGCCTGGTGATTCACGCCCATGCGTTCGAACTCGGTGCCGTTCCAGCTGTTCTCGTCGTGGTCGCTGGTGAAGTACATGCGATACGGCCCGCGCCCGAACACGCGCTCCTGCCTCGCGAAGTACGGGTCCAGCTCCGCCGTCGTCTTGCTGCCCTTGGAGATCTCGTTGAGCAGGTGGTGCAGCTCCCACCCGTAGGTGGCGTGGAACGCGGCGTGGATGCCGGGATCCTCGGCCTCGGCGAGCAGGAACAGGTCGCGGCGCGAAGACCGCAGCGCCGCCCGCGCCTGCAGCCAGAAGTCCGTCGGGACGCCGCCCGCCACGTCGCAGCGGAAGCCGTCCACGCCCATGCGCGTCACCCACCAGCGCATGTCCTCGATCATCGCGCGGCGCATGGCGGGCTTGCCGTAGTCCAGCTCGGCCACGTCGGTCCAGTCCGTCTCGCGGCCCTCGTTGTCGCGCGCGTTGCTGATGGTGCCGTCCGCCCGGTGCACGTACCAGTCGCCGTGAGCCACCGTCCACTCGTGGTCGAACGCGGTGTGGTTGGCCACCCAGTCCAGGATCACCCGCATGCCCTGCGCGTGCGCCGCGTCCACGAAGCGCCGGAAGTCGGCTTCGGTGCCGTACTCGCGGTTGACGGCGGTGTAGTCGGAGATGGAGTACGGGCTGCCCAGGCCGCCCTTGCGGTTCTTGACGCCGATGGGCTGCACGGGCATGAGCCACAGGATGTCCACGCCCATCGCCTTCAATCGCGGCAAATGCGCCTGGAGCGCCGCGAAGGTGCCCTCCGGCGTGTACTGCCGCACGTTCACCTCGTAGATGGTGGCGCTGCGCGACCATGCCGGGTAGAACGCGGGATCCGCGCTCGGCACCACCGCGGCGGCGGCCGGCGGCGGCGGCGCCTGCGCGTTCCCGCCGGCCATCCCGCCCCGCGGCAGCGGCTGGCAGGCGGCGAGCGCGAGGAGGGCGGCGGCGGGGAGGAAGCGTGGTTTCATCGGAACCGGCTGCTGGAGGTGTCGATGCGACGGGCGCCGCGCGGTCGCCGGCCGCCGAAGGATCGGGCCGGCCGCCGGTCGACTCGCCGCGGCCGGGAAGCCCGGTCGAATCCCGCGCGGGCTACGACGCCGGGCGGATGCGGATGGCTTGCCCGCCGCCGGGGGCCAGCACCAGGTGCAGGCGCGACGCGGAGGTCACCGGGCGGCGCGAGATGGTTACCGGCAGCGGGTTGTCGCGCCAGCTCGCGCCGGGACCGTCTGCGTAGATCTCCGCCACGTAGCGCCGGCCGGGCGTGAGGAAGGCCAGCGACACGTCGAAGGTGCGCGCCTCCTCGTCGGTGATGGCGCCCACGAACCAGTCCGGCGCGCCGCGCTGCCTGCGCGCCACGATCACGTAGTCGCCGATGCGGCCCTGGAGCACGCGCGTGGTGTCCCAGTCCACCGCCACGTCGCGGATGAACTGGAAGGCGGGCTGCCGCTCGTAGTTCTCCGGCAGGTCCGCCGCCATCTGGAACGGCGAGTAGAGGACGACGTAGAGGGCCAGCTGCTTGGCCAGCGTGGTGCGCGGCCGCGCCTCCTCCGGCCCGCGCGGCGTACCCGTGGGCCGCTTGATGAGCAGGTCGAAGATGCCCGGGGTGAAGTCCATGGGCCCGGCGAGCATGCGCGTGAAGAAGAGGATCGTCTCGTGCTCGGGCGGGTTGCCGCCTTCCCCGCCCCACGCGTTGTACTCCATCCCCCGCGCGCCCTCTCGCGCCATCATGTTGGGATACGTGCGCCGCTCGCCCGTGTCCTTCACGGGCTCGTGCACGTCCAGCATCAGCCCGTAGCGCGCGGCCGTCTCCAGCACCCGGCGCTGGTGGCGCACCATGAACTGGCCCTGGTGCGCGTGCCCCTGCTCCGTCAGGTCGCCCACGTACCCGGTCTTAACCGCGCCCACGCCCACGCGGCGATAGAGGGCCATCGCGCTGTCCAGCTGGCGCTCGTAGCTGCCGATCATGGACGCCGTCTCGTGGTGCCCGATCAGGGTGATCCCCTTGCCGCGCGCGTACGAGGCCAGGCCGGGCAGGTCGAAATCCGGGTACGGCTGCGTGAACGAGAAGCTGGCCTTGCCCGAGTTGAACCACTCCACGTCCCACCCCAGGTTCCACCCCTCCACCAGCGTGCCGCCCAGCCCGTTCGCGGCGGCGAAGTCCAGGTAGCGCCGCGTGTTGGCCGTCGTGGCGCCGTGCTTGGGCCCCGAGCCCCAGGTCATGGTGTTGATGTGCATCCCCCACCAGATCCCGTTGTACTTCATGGGATGGATCCAGCTGGTGTTGGGGATCACGCTGGGCGGGTTCAGGTTCAGCCCCAGCACCGAGGGCGCCAGGTCCTCGGGCCGGTCCGCGAGCTGGATGGTGCGCCACGGGGTGACGAACGGAGCCCGGCCGCGCACCGCCACGCCGTCCGCCCAGCGCGCGAGCGTCGTCCGGAGCGTCCGGTCGCCGGTGCGCGCCAGGTACATCCCCGCGTAGTCGGTGAGGTTGGCCTCGTGGATCACCACCTGCACGCCGCTGCTGGTCTGGAGGGTGAGCGGCGTCTGCACCGTGTCCAGGCGGCTCACGGGGCTCTCGGAGTAGAGGCGCTCCTGCCGGTCCGGGTCGCAGCAGCGCGAGGGGATCCACCACGCCCGCGCGTTGTCCGCCAGCGCGAACTCCGTCAGCTCGTCCATCATCTCGTAGTCGGCGAAGCCGGCGCTGTCCGACACCTCGTAGCGGAAGCCCACGCCGTCGTCGAACACGCGGAAGACGACGGCGAAGCGGCGGCCCGGCGCGCCGGTTTCCGCGACCCGCACGCGCAGCTCGTTGTGGTGGTCGCGCACGCGGGCCACCTCGCCCCAGGGCTGCGTCCACGTGGTGTCCGCCGAGGCGCGCGCGGTGCCGGTGACGCGCAGCCCGCTACGCAGCGAATCCGCCCCGCGGAACGCGAATCCCAGGCGGGAGGGGAGCAGGATGTGCTTCCCGTCGCGGTCCACCGTGTAGTACAGCCCGCCGTCCCGCGTCCCCACCGTCACCACGTTGCGCCCGTCCGGCGAGGCCACGCGCGCCTGCTCCTGCGCGCTCGCGTCCGCGGGATGGAAGGCGAGCGTCGGCGCGAGGGCGATCGACATCCCCAGCACCATCGGAAGGAACCGCGCCCCGGACGATCTCCGCATCTGCATTCTCCTCATCCGCTCTCGTTGCATGCGCACCTGAGGCGCGCGCGATCTCCGGCGGACGGCGTCCGCGGCCGAGTCCGGTCTACAGCTTCGTCGCCGCGTCGATGGCGATCGCCGTGTTCGGTTGCAGGCTCAGCGCGACGGCGCCCGATCCGTCGACGTCGATCCGCCGTCCGATGCAGGCACCGCCGACACGGCCGCCGGTCAGCAGATCGCAGTAGCCTCCCGCCGGCAGGCCGGTCGCCACCGTCGCGTTCACCGTAGACGGTTCACGGTTCATCGCCACGAATCCCCGGTCACCGCGCGAGAAGGCGATGGCGTTCGCCCCGTCGTCCCACCAGTGGTTCATGTCCGTGCCGACGACGAGGTGACGGAAGCCGACCATCGCGCGGATCATCGGGTCGCGGTGCTCGCAGACCCAGGTGCCGCTCGCTGCCGTCTCCAGGCTCGCCGTGCAGACGACGGGGTTCGTATCGCCCGCGGCGTTGGACGGCGGCCCCGCCTCTCGCCCGGCCTGCGTGCCGCGGTCGAAGGCGTAGCTGGACATCACGGAGGGGTAGCCGTAGGGCTGCGCCAGCATCCACACGTTCGCCAGCCGGTACACGGCGCCGTCCTTGTAGCCGATGCCCGCGTCGCGCTGGGTGTCGTGGTTCTCCAGGAAGACCACCGCCTTGTCGGACGGCATCAGCCCCCACGCGGCCTCGGAGAACCGGTTTCCCTGCGAGCCGCCGGGGTCGAGCTGCGACAGGTGCTGGCCGCCCGTTCCCAGGAACTTGTCGCCCACGCCCTTGAACTTGAACTCGGTGACATCCGCAGCGCCGCCGGAGGCGTATCCCAGCCCGTAGTAGTCGCGTTTGCCAACCGCCTCGCCACCGTAGTCGCTCACCTCGCCGAAGAAGTAGGGCAGCGGCCGTCCCTCGCCCGCCAGCGTGCGGTTCACGATGCCGACGATGGCGTCCAGCTCCACGGGCTGGATGTGCTTCGCCGCGTCAATGCGGTACCCGGCCACGCCGAGGCGGGCGAGGGAGACGAGGTAGTCCGCGATCTTCTGGCGCACCGTCGCGGAGCCGGTGTTCAGGTCCGGCAGGCCGAACAGCTCGCAGTCCTGCACGTTGGCCGCGCTCTGGTAGTTCGCGACCGTGCACGCCGGGTGGAAGTCGGCCGGCGTGTACAGGCCGGGATAGCTGTACTTGGTGTACGACGTGCCGTTGCTGCCCAGGCCGGGGCTGGGCGTGTTGGTCATGTGGTTGATGACCGCGTCCACGTAGATGCCCACGCCCGCCGCCCTGCACCGCCCCACCATGTCCGCGAACTCGGCGCCCGTGCCCGAGCGGCTGCGCTCGACGGAGTAGCTCACCGGCTGGTAGCGCTCGCTCCAGGTGTGGCTGGCCTGCACGCTGTGCTCCTGCGGCGGCGACACCTGCACCGCCGTGAACCCCGCGGGTCCCAGCACGTTCTCGCATTCGGAAGCGACGTCCGTCCACCGCCATTCGAACAGGTGCACGAACACGTCACCCGCCGCCATGTGCCCGCTGGGGCGGTAGGTGGCGTTGAGAACCGGCCGGCCGGCGGGAAGCGGATCGCCGTCCCCGACCGACGCCGCGGGACTGCTCCCGCCGCACGCCGCCAGGACGAGCACGGCGAAGGCGGAGAGGTTCGCGCGGAGCCCGAAGCGTGCGAACCGGGCCCCGCGGTCCGCCAACACCGCGCAGCCCCGCCGCGACGGCGGCGGAGCTGCGGGAAAAGCGGTGTCGTGCAACGTCATTGCGGCAGCGGGGTGCGGGCGCCCTGGAGGGACACCCGACACCCGGCCGGCTTCACGGCGAGCCGCGGGCCGGCCGGGGTGGCCTCAGTAGCCGGCATTCTGCTTCAGGTTGGGATTGGCCAGCAGCTCGGACGCCGGCAGCGGGTACAGGTTGCGGAACGACTCCGTCACCTTGCCCGCCTTCACGCCGCCCTTCCACTGCCACAGGCCCTGGTTCGTGAACCGGTCGTAGCGGATCAGGTCCGTGCGGCGGTGCGCCTCCCAGAACAGCTCGCGGCCGCGCTCGGCGAGGAGGAAGTCCAGCGTGAGCGCCGGGTCGGCGATGTTGCCGCCGGCGTTGCCGTAGGCGCGGGCGCGGAGCTCGTTCACGTAGGCCAGCGCCTGCGCCCGGCTGCCGCCGCCGCCGCGCAGCACGGCCTCGGCGTAGATCAGGTACGCCTCGCCCAGGCGGAACATCGGGAAGTCGATGTCGCTGTTGCCGGCGTTGGAGGCCGGCGCGCCCGTGGAGGTCACGTTCTGGTACTTGGGCGCCCCGATACCGTCGTTGAAGTTGGTGAGGTTGTTGATGTCCAGCGACTGGCCGTCCGTGTAGAAGAAGTAGCCGCGCTTGTCCGGGCCGCCCGCGCCGCCGGGGAACATGGCATAGCCCTCGGGCCGCGTGCGCAGGCCGTACCACCCGCCGTCCACGCCGTACACCGAGGCGTTCATGCTGCCGCCGATCTCGGCGTGCATCAGGAAGGTGGTGCCGCCGTACGACTGCTGCTTCAGGCCGTCCTGCGGCACGGTGAAGATCAGCTCGCTGGACGTGTGGTTGTCGGCCAGGAAGAGGTGCCGATAATTGGGATCCAGGTGGTACTTGCCCGTGGCGATCACGCTCTCCACCGCCGCGCGGGCGTCGGCGTAGTGGTTCTCGCCCACGTACACCTGCGCGTTCAGGTACACGTTGGCCAGGAGCATGGCGGCCGCCCCCTGGTCCGCGCGCCCGTACTCCTGCGCGCCCGGCGCCGGCAGCTCGGGCTTGATGGCGTTCAGCTCCGACACCACGTAGCGGTACACGTCGGCGCGGGTGCTCTGCTTGGGCGGCGTGGAGCCCAGCGCGTCGGCCTCCGTCACCAGCGGGATGTCGCCGAACAGGTCGATGCCGTGCCAGTAGCTGAGCGCGCGGAGGAACCGGGCCTCGGCGCGGTAGCCGTGGATCTCGGCGCGCAGCGCCTCGCCCACGCCGCGCGAGGTCAGCTTCTCGTCCGTGGTCTCGCGCAGGAACTCGTTGGCCAGGGTCACCTGGAAGAAGACGCGGTAGTACATCGACCCCAGGAACTGGTTGGACGAGCCCCACTTCTGGGTGTTCAGCTCCTGCACGCCGTCGTCGCCCCAGGCGATCACCGCCTCCTCCGTGGGCAGCTCCTGCATCTGCCACAGCAGGCGGACGTACTGCGAGAAGCCCTCGTCGATGCCCTGGATGTCGCCGGCGCCGGCGGGGCCCTGCTGGCCCGTCACCGAAAGGCCGGCGTACAGCTTGGCGATGAACTGCTTGTACGCGCCGGGCTCGTTGAAGATGTTGGCGGCCGTCACCGTGCTCTTGGGGGGCATGGTGATGTCGGTGCAGCCGGCCCCCAGCGTGAGGGCGGCGGCCAGCGCCAGGGTGGTCAAGGTCTTGTTTTGCATGGCTCTCCGGTCATGTAGCCAGGATGGCGGTCGAGCGGCCCCGGGAGCGGGGCGCCGGCGCGTGCGCCGGGCACGCGCTCAGAATCCGAGGCTGACGCCCGCCGTGAAGGTGCGCGACCGCGGGTACAGGTTGTTGTCGATCCCGTTCAGCCCCGCGGTGGGGTCCACGCCCGAGTAGCCCGTGGCGGTGAAGACGTTCTGCACCGTGCCGTACACCCGCGCGTCGCGGACCGAGCGGAAGCCCCGCAGCGTGTAGCCCAGCGTCAGGTTGTCCATGCGCAGGAACGAGCCGTCCTCCACGTACACGTCCGAGAAGTACTGCGCCTTCATGAAGCCGTTCTGCAGCACCGAGGAATGCAGGTTCGCCGGCGCCGCGCCCTTCAGCGCGTTGTAGAAGCCCAGGTTGCTCGCCACGTTGTTGTAGACGTAGTTGCCCAGGTACGCCCGCAGCGTGAAGCTCGCGTCCAGGCTCCGGTACGAGAGGTTCGAGGTGTGGCCCAGGATCCAGCGCGGCGACGGGCTCTTGTACGGGGCGCGGTCGGCCTGGTTGATCTCGCCGTCGCCGTTGCGGTCCAGGTACAGGTCCTTGTCGTCGATCGAGCCGTCGCCGTTGGTGTCGGCGTAGATGGGCTTCCCGTTCGCGTCGCGCTGGTGGTGGTAGACGAAGAACGAGTTGATGGGGTAGCCCGGCTGCAGCACCTCGATGTTGTTGCCCACGCCGCCCGAGATGCCGCCCGTCAGGATCTGCTGGCTGCCCGTGCGGGTGATGGAGACCAGGCGGTTGCGGTTGTCGGCGGCGTTGAAGCCCGCGTCCCAGCGCAGCCCGCGGTTGGCGCCGCGCAGCACCTGCGCGTTGACGCTGAGCTCCACGCCCTTGTTCTGCATGCTGCCGATGTTGGTGGTCACGTAGTTCGACAGGTTGGACCCCGCCGCCACCGGCACGTTGAAGATCAGGTCCTTCGTGTTCTTCACGTAGTAGTCCACCGAGCCCGAGATGCGGCCGTCCAGGAAGCCGTAGTCGGTGCCGACGTCCCAACTCGTGGTCTGCTCCCAGCGCAGGCTGGGATCCGCCGCGCTGGGGCGGATGGTGGTGATGAACTGGTCGCCGAACTGCGCCTGGGCCGTGCTGCCGCCCAGCGTGTAGGTGGACAGGTACAGGTAGTTGCTGAAGGTCTGGTTGCCGTTCACGCCCCACGAGGCCCGCAGCTTCAGGTCCGAAAGGCCGCCGAAGCGCTGCATGAAGGGCTCGTCGATGATCCGCCAGCCCAGGCCCACCGAGGGGAAGGTGCCCCACTGGTTGTTGGGCCCGAAGCGCGACGAGCCGTCACGGCGCACGCTGGCCGACAGAAGGTAGCGGTCGCGGAACGAGTAGTTCATTCGCGCGAAGAACGACGCCAGCCGCGACTGCTGCACGTCCAGGAACGACAGGATCTGGTCCGCGCCCGGCACCCCGTTCGGCCCCAGCGCGTCCAGGCTCAGCCCGCGCGCCACGAAGTTGGTGGAGTCGCGGTTGAAGGCCTCGTACGAGTAGCCCGCCGTGATGTCGACGTTGCTGTCGAAGCGGTCGAAGGGCCGCGAGTAGTTGCCGAAGATGTCGATGACCGAGTTGTTCTGCGACAGGTTGCGCGTGTCCAGGTACCCCGGCAACGCGCTCTCCTTCTGCGCCTGCACGATGCTGGGCTGGAAGAGCCCGCGGTCGGTGCGGGTCACGTCGTAGCCCACGCGCACCGTGCCCGACATCGCCTCCAGGAAGGGAAGCCGGTACTGCGCCTCCAGGCCGCCCACGCTGCGGTAGGTGTGGCCGTTGTCCGAGTCCAGCGCCAGCTCCGCCACCGGGTTGTTGGTGCCCAGCGGGTCCGCCCACTCGAAGTACGAGCCCGAGGCGGTGCGGATGGGCTGCGTGGGCGCGAACGCGATCGCCGCGCCCAGCACCCCGCCGGGGGCGAACTGGTCGTCCGTGCGCGACCCCTTGGCGTTGGCCTTCACCGTCAGGTGGTTGGTGAACAGGCGCTGGGTGTAGTTGAGCGCCGCCGACACGCGCTTGGTGCTGGTGCCGCGCAGCACGCCGTTCTGGTCCAGGTAGCCCAGCGACAGGCGGTAGCTCATGTCCTGGCCCGCGCCCGCCAGCGCCAGCTCGTGCTCCTGGCCGCTCGCCGAGCGCTGCACCGCGTCGCGCCAGTCGGTGCTGGCGGTGCCCAGCAGGTGCAGGTTCTCGGGCGCGTACTGCGTGACGGCGCTGCGGAACTGCGCCGCGTTCAGCAGGCTCGGGCCCCCCGTCACCTGCGACGTGGATCCCGAGACGTTGTAGGTGAACTGCGGGCCCCCCGCGCTTCCGCCCTTGGTGGTGATGAGCACCACGCCGTTGGCCCCGCGCGACCCGTAGATGGCCGTGGACGACGCGTCCTTGAGCACCGTGATGCTCTCGATGTCGTTGGGGTTCAGGAAGTTGAGCGGGTTGCGCCCCGCCGAGATCCCTCCGCCCACCGCCAGCGGCACCCCGTCCACCACGAAGAGCGGCTCGTTGCTGCTGGTGACCGAGGTGGCGCCGCGGATGCGCACCTGGATGCCCGCGCCCGGCTCGTTGCCGTCGATGACCTGCACGCCCGCGACCTTGCTCTGGATGAGCTGCTCGGCGCTCACGATGCGGCCGCGGTTGAACTGGCTGCTGTCGACCGCCTGCACCACGCCCGTGGCGGCGCGCTGGCGCTGCTCGCCGTAGCCGATGGCCACCACGCCCTGCAGCATCACCGCCGCCGAGGCCAGGCTGAAGTTCAGCGTCGCCGACTCGCCCGCCCCCACCGTCACGCTACGCGTGGCCGAGGCGTGCCCCAGCACGGCGGCCGTGACCTGGTGCGGGCCGGGGGCCACGTCGCTGATGGTGTAGGTGCCGGTGGGGCCCGTCACGGCCCGCGCGCCCGAGCCCGCCACCGAGACGGTGGCACCCGCCAGCGGCCCGCCTTCCGCGGCGGTGACGGTGCCGGTGATGCGCCCCGACTGCGCGGCCAGCGGGCCGGCCGCGAGCGCCAGGATCATACAAACGAATGCTGTTCGCCTCATCATCTCTCTCCGTGGGGAGGTGGGTCGGGCAGCCGGACGGCTACGGGAGCTCGCGGTCTGCCCGGGGCAGGGGCCGCGTGGGGAAGGACGCCGGAGCGGGGGAGTCCGGCGGGGGACGCGGCGCGGCGGCGGCCCCCGCCGCCCGGCAGCGCGCCGCCCGCGAGACGCGGGGTCCGCCTGCGCACGCGCGCGCCGGCACTGCTCGCTTGGAAGGATGCACGGGGGCACACGCGGCGCTGGGGGAAGTCTGGATCGGCCGCCGCGCTCACACGCGCGGGCGGGAGGACTCTGGGGTCGCTGAAGCCTGTGTCACCGTGCCGTGCGGGACGCCGGAGAGGGCCCCGGGAGCCGCCGAACCGCTATTGTCACCACGGCTGACAAATCAAGCCGCGAACGCGGGAGGGCCGTGGCGCAGAGGTGGCGCCAGCGTGAGCCGTGACCGCGAGAATTGCCGCGAAGCGTAGGGACTGCCGGAAGGACTGCTCGACGATGGGGTGCGAAGCGCATCGTAACATTTCGCACCCCTTCGTGTCAACAGGTATTGTTCGTTCAACTGCGAAATTCGCCGGCGGGGTGCGAGGACGGGCCTCGCGCCGGCCCGTCCTCTCGCTTTCCGCCCTTCCCGCCGCCGACGGTCCCGTCTCGCGGGCGTCCACTTCCGCACCGGGCCGGGCCCTCGCGACGGGGGTCATCGGGGGCGTCCGCGCGCTCTTCGGTCTTGGGGAGCCTCATCGAGTTCCCGGCGGGGTTGTACGTCGAGATCCTTGAGCGCATGCCCCTGCAGCAGGTAATGCGCGCCAGTTCCGGGCCGGCACAGCGACGAGGCGGCAGCATGACGGCGGCCCAAGTATTGCCTTGGCGATCGCATTCGCGAACGGCCCGTGCACCAAGGTTCGCCGCCTCCTTGTGGCCGCTGCTGTTGCGGAGTTGTGCCCCAACTCGGGACGACACCGCGCGTGGGCCGGATGTAACCGGAGATACCGGCGCGTGGATGCCGGGCCATCCAGGCGGCCTGGCGATCGAAGCACGCGGCCGGCTGTCGCCTTCGCTGCCACGCTCCACGCGGCCGGAATCAGGCTTCCGTGCGGCCGCCACCGAAAGGATGCATGCCCCGCCTCGTCGACGTCGTCAGCGCACCACCCGAGCATGTCGTTGCCCAGGAAGTCGCCGCGGCGTTTGCCCGCGAGACCTTTGCAGGGACCATCCCTCACCTCGAGCGGCTCATGCCGGTCTTCGAGAACACCGGGATCGCGACACGGCGCATCTGCCAGCCGACCGACTGGTACCAGCGCAGCCATACGCTGGCTGAGTCGAGCGCCGCCTACATCGAAGCAGCCACGACGCTGTGTGCCCGCGCGGCGCGCTCGGTCATCGAGCGCGCGGGACTGGAGCCCGACGCGATCGACCGCATCATCTACATCAACACGACGGGTCTCGCGACGCCTTCCATCGACGCGCGACTCACCAACATCCTCGACCTGCGGAAGGACGTGCGGCGCACGCCCATCTGGGGGCTGGGCTGCGCGGGCGGCGTCGCCGGCCTGTCGCACGCCTACGACCACCTGGTGGGGCATCCGCGGGAGCGCGTGCTCCTGGTCGCGGCCGAGATGTGCACCCTGACGCTGCTGCGTGACGACCCGTCGCCGAGCAACCTGGTGGCCACCGCGCTGTTCGCGGACGGAGCCGCGGTTGCGCTGCTCTGCGGCGACGAGGTGGACCACGACGGCTATCCGCTGCTGGCCAGCCGCTCGACCCTGTATCCGGACTCGCTCGACGTGATGGGCTGGAACGTCATGTCGCACGGGCTGCAGGTGGTGTTCGACCGCTCGATCCCGCAGATCGTCCAGCGTCACGCCAAGCCCGAGCTCGACGCGTTCCTTGCCGCGCAGGGGCTGGAGCAGGACGCGATCGACGAGTTCCTCTACCACCCCGGCGGTCCCCGGGTGCTGGGCGCCTACGCCGACGCGTATGGGCTGGACCCGGACCGTTTCGGCTGGTCGAGCGCCACGCTGCGCGAGTTCGGCAACATGTCGTCGGTGACGGTGCTCTACGTCCTGGAGCGCTACATGGCGGCGCATCCTCCCGGCCGTGGAGGGCATGCGGTCGTGTCGGCCCTCGGACCCGGCTTTGCTTCGGAATCGCTGCT
The DNA here is from genome assembly GCA_028287185.1 of Gemmatimonadota bacterium. Lineage (GTDB taxonomy): Bacteria > Gemmatimonadota > Gemmatimonadetes > Longimicrobiales > Longimicrobiaceae > JAQBQD01. The sequence continues at coordinate 12,512 of JAQBQD010000023.1, forward strand.
GATGCGGCTGTAGGGGGAGGATCTCATGGAGACCGTCACCGGGCTGCAGTACTCGTGCTGTAACGAGGATTCGCTGTCGGAGCTGGAAGCGCTGGAGTTGCGGGGCAAGCGGGCCCTCAGCATCCACGCAGCGGGCGGGCGCGCCTTCAGCCTGCTGCTCGGCGATCCGAGCGAGGTGGTCGCGATCGACCGCAACCCTGCCCAGATCCATCTCGGGCGGCTGAAGGTCGCGGCGATGCGACGTCTCAACCGCGAGGCATACCTGGCATTCGTCGGCATCCGCGAGGGGTCGGCCCGCGCGGAGGTGTACCGCGGGCTGCGGGGCGAGCTTCCGGAGGATGCGCGCGCGTTCTGGGACGGCAGGCCGGGCGACATCGCGACGGGCATCCAGCACGTGGGCCGTACCGAGCGCAGCATCGCCCGGGTCTCGCCCGTGCTGCGCAAGTTCCTGAGCAAGGACATCGCGCGCATCCGCGCGGCTTCGTCGCTCGAGGAGCAGGGTGAAATCGCGCGCGCGGTGTTCGACCGGCTGCCGGTACGGGCCGTGCTGGCGCTCATCTTCAACCCGCTCTCCGGCCGGGTCATCCTCCGTGACCCCGTGTACTACGGCGAGGGCCGGCGCTCGGCTGCGGAATACCTGCGCGGGCGCGTCACGTCGACGCTGCGGCGGCACCGCTTCGACGACTGCTTCATCCTCTCCCTCTTCCTCCACGGCGACCTCAAGCACAGCCGGTCGATGCCCGTTGGTCTCGGGGTGGACGACTACACGGTGATGCAGTCTCGCCTCGACCGGATTCGTTTCGAGCGGTCGTGTGTCATCGAGTATCTAGGGGCCCAGCCGCCGGAGCAGTTCGACGCGTTCTCCCTCTCCGACCTGGGCGGATACCTGACCATCGCCGAGTTCGGGACCCTCCTGGAGCACGTGGAGCGCACCAGCCGGAGCGGCTCCAGGGTCTGCATCCGGGAGTACATCTCCGCACCGACGGAGCGCGCACCCTGGCCCGAGGGCCTGACGCGGCTCCCGGACCTGGAGCGGAGGCTCGACGCGAGCGACCGTTCCGTCGGGTGCACGTTCGTCTGCGCCGTGAAGTCCGCGCCTTCCGCGAACGCGGAGAACTGAACCCTGCCTCTCCTGCAGCGGGACGAGCGCAGACCGAGGCCGCTTCGCGTGGGGCTCGACTTCGTGCTCTTCACCTCGGTCCTGCTGGCGTGGCCCGTTCTGCGCCTCTGGCTCATCGCCACCGGCCGCAGACGCACCCGATGACTTTCGTGGCGCTGGCGGTCGTGGTGGCGCTCATCACCGCATTCACCTGGTGGCGGTTCCATTTCTTCCACCGCAACCCGCCACGCATCCCGCCGCCGGGCGAAGATGTGCTGTGTCCGGCAGATGGGCGGATCGTCTACGTCGAAGACGTGGACCTGACGGCCGACCCGCGGAACCCGTATCACCAGCGCGTCCGGGCGGCCTTCTCCGTCGATGGGCGGTGGACCGTCGTCGCCACCTACCTGTCCATCTTCGACGTCCACTTCGTACGTTCGCCGATCGCCGGCCGCGTGCGCCTCCACCACGTGGCGCCGGTCTCGAAGAATCTCTCGATGGGCGGCTCGTTCCTCTACGCTGCCCTGCGCCGGCCGCTGCCTCTCGGCCGGCGCGACTACACAGAGAAGAACGAGTTCCTGGGCGTGTCGGTCGAGGGCGACGGGCTCCGCGTCCTGCTCGTGCTGATGGCCGACTGGTGGATCGACCAGATCGTCACGCTGGTAGAGGACGGCGAGCACGTGGAACGCGGGCAGCTGCTCGGGAAGATCCAGATGGGATCGCAGGTGGACCTGTGGGCACCCGCCGGAGAGCTCACCGGAATCCCGGAACCCTCGGTCGCGGTGCGCGCGGGGGAGACGGTGATCGGAATGCGGACCCCGACCTAGGCGTACCACTGGTGTAGTGAAACCATTTCGGTTGATCGGCTGTGCATTCCGCGTCGGACACACCGGACGATGGTCTCAGCTCCGATCATCCCGACGCACAGTCGATTGCCGTAGGCGGTATGAGTCTCAAATTTGCTTGCTTTTGCGTGCTTCATCCGTAGATGTGGAGCATGCCAAGATCCATTCTCCGGCCGGCACATTCTCGACAGGGTCGCCAGAGCGAAAGACACTTCGAGCACACCACGCTAGTGCACCGAGTGGGTGTAGCCATAGGCATTCTCGATCATCCCGATGATCCTGCCGTGATCCCAGTACGGAACCAGGAACTGGAGGATGAGCACCGCCAGCACGGTGATGTTGGCGCGCCGCCCGTGCACGAAGAACAGGATCGCCATCGTGATCTTGGTCAGCGCGCTGTACGGCAGGTAGTAGAGCCACACCACCGCCGGCCGCGCGTGCAACTGCTCCATGAGGACGGGGCCGTAGGTCACCGTGACCAGCACGTCGCTCACCAGCAGCATGGCGAGCACGAATGCCTTGCGCTGCGCATAGTAGGTGGCCAGGTCGGCCAGCGCATCCGCGTCGCGGGGAAAGACCACCGTCGCCGCCAGGTAATAGCAGGTGGCGATCAGGATCGGCGCCCACAGCCCCGCGAAGTCGAGCGTGACGTTGCGCAGCGAATCCCACGCGTCGATCCACGTCGCGCAGATCGCGATGAAGGTGAACAGCGCGAGCAGCGCCGTCTGCGCGTCGATGCGGCGCACGGCGCGGGCACGCACGAAGCCCGCGAAGCCGCCGAGCACCTCGGTCGCGCTGAGTCCCAGGATCAAGCCGTAGAAACCGAAGAAGAAGCTGAAGCGGTCCACGCGTGCGCCCCCGTGACGATGGCCTAGAGCCCAGCGATGCCGGACCGACGATGGCCTCGAACCCAGCGATGCCGGACCGAGGAGGAGTGGGTCAGCCGATCAAGCTCGCCAGCACCTCCAGGGCTCGTTCGCGGAAACCGGGACCCGATCGACCGGCTCGGCGGAGGCTTCTCCCGGCATCAGCGCTCGGGAAGTGGAACGCCCTGGCCCGCGCACGGGGCCGAACGCACGAGGCCCTGCCGCGACGCCCAGCCAATGCGCACCCAGCACCGCGCAGCCCCACTCCGTCGCCGGCGGAAGCGCCCGGCAGACCGGGACGAAGCGCCCGTGCCGATGCAGATTCGATCGATGGACCGGCGGAAGGTCGGGAAGGCGACGGACTCTACAGCTCCACGGTAGGCTAGTGTACGCCCGCGCCGGGGCCCTCGGATTCCAGGCCGGTGCGGTGCTCGCGGGCCTCGGTGGCCCTGCCTTCGGGCGACTCGTCGGCGGAGCGCACGGCGGCGGTGCCGCGGCGGCCGTAGAAGAGGAAGACGGCGCCGAAGACGAGCACCACCAGGCCCCAGCTCAGGTTCAGGTTGTGGCCCAGCGAACGCTGATAGACGGAGGCGTCGGACGTGAGGCCGTAGCCCGTCAGCAGCAGCCCCAGCAGGGTGAAGAGCATCCCGATGGGGAGGCGGATGTCCAGGTTCATGGCGCGCGCCCGGTTAGAAGAAGATGAGGTTGAGGGCCAGCGTCATGGCGAGCACCACCACCGCCAGCACGCCGGGCCGGCGGTACCACGGCTCGCCCTCGCTGCGCGCGCGCTCGGTGAGCGAGTAGACCAGGCCCCGCAGCTCCGCCTCGGGCCGCGGCTTCGTCACCAGGCTGACGGCGATCGTCACCACGAAGCACGCCGTCCACGCCCAGATGGCCGTCCAGAAGTTCTGCGCCATCTCGCTGGGGTAGGTGGTGGCCACGTGGCCCAGCCATCCCCCCTTGATGCCCACGCCCGAGCCCCTCGGCAGCGTCAGCCCGTGGTGCACGGCGGCGGCCAGGGTGCCCGTGAGCAGGCCGGTGAACGCCCCGTGTCCCGTCGTCCGCCGCCAGAACATGCCCAGCAGGAAGGTGGCGAAGAGCGGCGCGTTCACGAAGGCGAACACGAGCTGCAGCATGTCCATGATGTTGTTGAACTGCGTGGTGGCGTACGCCGTGGCCACCGACAGCACGATCCCGAACACAGTGGACATGCGCCCCATCCACAGGTAGTGCTCGTCGCTCGCTCCCTTGCGGATGTAGGCCTGGTAGATGTCGTACGTCCACACCGTGTTGAAGGCCGTGACGTTGCCCGCCATGCCGCTCATGAAGCTCGCCATCAGCGCCGTGAGGCCCAGGCCGAGCAGGCCGGGCGGGAAGTAGTGCCCCAGCATCAGCGGGATGGTCAGGTCGTAGTTGAGCGACCCGTCGGGCTTGGCCGGCAGCGTGAACCCCGTGGCGCCCGAGCGCGTGGTGAGCGCCAGGGCGATCATCCCGGGCAGGATCACCAGCGCCGGGAAGAGCATCTTGGGGAAGGCGGCGATCAGCGGCGTTCGGCGTGCCGCGCTCATGCTGTCGGCCGCCATCGCCCGCTGCACCACCAGGAAGTCGGTGGTCCAGTATCCGAAGGAAAGGACGAAGCCCAGCCCCATCGCCAGCCCGAACCACTCCACGCCCATGGGGTTGTCGGCCGCCGCGCCCATGTGCCGCCACGAGTGCGTGTAGGCCCCCGGCGCGTACCCCGCCTTCGTGGCCGCCACCGCGAGCCGCGTGGTCAGCCCGTGCCACCCGCCCACGTCCTGCATGCCCAGGTACACCAGGGGGACGAAGCCCGCGACGATGAGGAAGAACTGCAGCACCTCGTTGTAGATGGCCGAGGTGAGCCCGCCCAGGAAGATGTAGGCGAGCACGATGCACGCGCTGACCAGCACGCTGAAGCTGAAGTCCCACCCCAGCAGCACCCCCAGCAGCAGCCCCATGGCGTACATGGAGATGCCGCTGCTCACCACGGTCATGCAGGCGAAGGTCACGGCGTTCAGCCCGCGCGTTTTCTCGTCGAAGCGCAGCTTCAGGTACTCGGGCACGGAGCGCGCGCGCGAGCCGTAGTAGAAGGGCATCATGAAGACGCCCACGAACACCATCGCGGGGATGGCACCCACCCAGTAGAAGTGGCTGGTGGCGATTCCGTACTTGGCCCCCGACGCCGCCATCCCGATCACCTCCTGCGCCCCCAGGTTGGCGGACAGGAAGGCGAGCCCCGCCACCCACGCGGGAATCGACCGGCCGGACAGGAAGAAGTCGGTGGACGAGCGCGTGTGGCGCCGCAGCGCGAAGCCGATCCCCAGGACGAAGGCGAAGTACAGCCCCAGGATCACGTAGTCGATGGGTCTGAGCTGGATGGTCGTCACGCGGGTGGCGGCTATGGGGTGGGATGGGGTCCGCCGCGCCGGGCGGCGCGGCGGTCGATGGTCTGCGCCGGGCTCAGCCCCCGACTGGGAGGGCGCGCACGGGGACGGCTACCGGCACCCGCGGGCGGGCGCCAGGGCCGGCCCGATGCGCGTGAGGCGCAGGTGGTCCAGCAGCGCGGTGTTCACGGTACGCCCCATGTTCTGGTCCAGCGGCGTGTAGGTCAAGGACAGCGTGTGCTCGCCCGGCCCCAGCACGGTGCGGACGGCGGTGCCGTAGCCCCAGTCCGTCCACTGCCCCGCGCCCCGCTGCGGCATCACCAGGACCCCCGCCGGCCGGCCGTCCACCAGGAGCGTGCGGACGGCGGCCTTGCTGTCGGTGTTGATGGGCCCGCTGCCGTTGGCGTACCGCGGCGCGACCTCGTACGTCCCGGCGCAGGCGACGTGGACGGGGATGTGCACGGTAGTGTTCCGGTCGAGAGTGAGCAGAACGTATCCGGCGCCCGTGAACCCCGCGTGCTCCGTCTCCAGCGCCACGTCCGGCCGCGCGACGATCTCCGTCCCCGCCGGCGCGATGCGGACGGGCTCGCTGAGGAACGACTGCGCGCCGGAGGCATCCACCGCCATCACTTGGTACTCCGCCACGTCCCCGGACGCGGCGACCGCCACCCGCGTCCCCGTCGTGGACTCCGCCGTACGGCCGTTCCGGTAGGTGGCATAGCGGACGGCACCCGGAATCTCGGTCCATTCGAGCGAATCGCCCTTCATCCTCGCGACGGGCGTCTCGGGCGCGAAGTGGTTCTGGACGAGGTGGATGCGCGCAGCCGGCCAGCGACCGTTCATCCGGATCACCAGCGTGTGCGCGCCCGCGAGCGTTGCGGGGACGTCCGCGAGCGCCACCGGGCGCCCGTCCAGCCGCGCGGAGGCGACGCCGTCTCCGTGGCCGGCGACCGTCACCGCGAGCACGGCGTTGCGGTAGCGCAGGCCGGTGAGCGTTCGCGTGCCGCCGTACGCGGGGGGCACCATCGGCCGGAACGAAAGGCGGTCGGCCTCCAGCCGCATGCCGAAGAGCACGCGGTAGGTGGCGGCCAGGTTGCCGGCCACGCTCCAGAGCTGGCGGTCGGAGTTGAGCACCGTGCCGTCGAAGTGGCCCGTGGCGGCCACCATGTTCTCCTTGTTGGTCAGGAAGAGCGCGGCCGGACGGTAGATGGACGCCAGCGCGTGCTCCACCCCCGCCGTGTTCCCCGCCCGCGCCGATGCCCACGCCCAGTACGCGTTCACGAAGGGCCAGAGCGCGCCGTCGTGGTACGACGGGAGGTTGGGCACGTACGGCCAGAACGTCGGCGTGCCGAACGCCACCTGCGGCGTGCGGGCGGCGAGCGTCGCACCCCGCTCCACGGACGGGACGCCGTAGATGATCGCCAGCGCCTCGCCCAGCCCGTCCGAGCGCGGTGAGAGCGTCGGGAAGCCGCGGCCGTAGCGGTAAACGGAGTACCACCCCTGCTCCGGCAGCCACAAGCGCGTGTTGATGGCGGTCCGGATCCGCTCCGCCGTGCCGTCCCACTCCGCCGCCGGCTGGCCCAGCGCGCGCGCCATCTTCCCCAGGATGCGGTAGGTGGCGTAGTGCACGACGTTCGTCCCCACTGCGGCCGAGGAGGCGATGTCCCGGGGCTCCATCCAGCGCGGATAGCTCTGCTCCCTCCAGTCCATGAACGACGTCTCGCCCGCCACCAGCCCCGTTCGCGCCTCGAACGCGGCGTGGCGGTCGGCGGCGGCGGAGCGGCGGATGACGTCGTAGGACCGTCGCAGCCAGGCGCGGTCGCCGGTGGCGGCGTACAGCTCCCATGCGGCCAGCGCCCAGGTCATCCGGTCGGTGGAGACGGGCCACGAGCCGCCCGTGCCCGTGTCCTGGATGATGCGCCCCTCGGAATCCACCTTCGCCAGCAGGCTGCGGCGCACCGCGTCGGGGGCGGCCAGGGCGAGCGCGAGCACGGAGGCGTACGACACGTCGCGCGTCCACACGCCCTCCCACTTGGCGCCCGCCGAGAGCGCGCCGTCTGCCCGGACGAGCTGCGTCAGCTCCTCCAGCGACATGCGGTAGAGCGCGTCCACCAGGCGCTGGTCGGAGCGGAGCTGCGGGAAGGCCGAGACGTCCGCCGTGCGCGCCCAGATGGCGGCGCCCTCCGCCGTGCGCGCGCGGGTGTAGCGCGTCTGCACGGGCAGGGTGGCGGTGTAGATGCCGTCGCCGTCCGGATCGGTGAGCTCCGCGGGCGAGCCGGGGCGCAGCCCGCCCACGTCCCAGCTCAGCCCGTCCGCGTCGCCGATGGCGTACACGGCGTGCAGCTCGTCGCGGCCGATGGGCGTGCCCTGCGGCGGGCGGTACGATCCCGTCTCGCGCAGGCTGCGCAGCACGCCGCGCATGTCCAGCCGCAGCGTGACCTGCGCGATCCCGTCGTCGCTGCCCGCGGACGCTTCCGGCGTGGGGAAGTAAGGCCGCGGCTCGTCCCCGAACACATGCACGGGCGAGACGATGGCCCCGCCCTGCGGCCGCACGTAGAGCGTGTGCTCGGTGCCGGGGCGGAACTCGTTGTCCTGCCCGTTGATGCTGAACCGGTAGCGGATCTCGCGCCCCGAGCGGGGATACGTGGAGACGATGGTGTCCCGCGACGTCGCCACCGCCTCGAAGCGCCCCTGTCGCACGGAGGTGTCCGTGACCGTGAAGCCCGCGCCCTGGTACAGCACGCGCTGCCCGTGGAGCGCCTCGGACGCGCCCGCGGCGAGCGCGAAGGCCATGCAACCGGGAATCAGCGTGCGGGCGGGCAGGTTCATCATCCGCGGGGAACGGGGTCGCGCAGGGTGGGGCTGCTCGGCGCCCACAGGCGAACGGCGTTCGGCACCTCCGCCGGAGGACGCGGGCGTGGGTCCGCGCAGCCGGGGGGGGCCGGAGCCGGGGACGGCGGCCGGACGGAGCTTCTGACTGTAGGGAATCAGGTCGCGCGAGACAGCCCGGCCGATAGAATTGCGACGCTGATTGATATTGTCAATAGATCAAACAAATAGAACGAGAAACCGAGCCGCCGCCAGGTGGATACAGGACTGTGGTGCGCTCGGAGCGCTGCCTCTCGAGGCGTGGCGTCGGTCGGCGGAGCAGGAGCGGGAGGGGCCCTGCGGGGGCGGAGAACACCCGGCGCCCGGCCGTTGGCTTCACGGCCGGGCGCGATTCGTGTCGATCGAAGACGGTCGCTACAGCTCGACGGCGCTCGGGGCGATCCCGTTGCTGCGACGGCGGCGCTCGGCCTCGTCGGTGCGAAGGGTCTCCCACGCCTGGCGGAGAAGCGCGCCCAGCTCCGCGTCGCTCAGCTCGGCCGGCCAGCGCGGCGACTGCGCGCGGTAGGTGACCTGCTCGCCCTGCGGCGTGCGGCGCTGGAACACCACCTCGCAGGCCATGGGAACCGGCCCGGCGCGCGGCTTCTCCCACCCCTCGCGCGCGCTGACGCTCCAGTGCACGCCCGCCCAGTCGCGGACCAGGCGCTCGCCGCGCTCGATGAGCCACTCGCCGCCCGGCAGCACGCGCCCGGGCAGCGGCTCCTCCAGCGCCACCGGCACCAGCGCCGGCTCCCCGTTGCCGCCCGACCCCTCGGCGGCCTCCGCGATGCGCTCGAACCCGCCCGGAAACTGCAGCAGGTACCGTTCGCCCGGCATGTGCGGACCCGTGCGGCGCTTCATGCGGACCTCCTTCGTCGGATGCTCCCGAGCATCGCCGTTCGCCGCGCCCCGGGCTGATCTCCGGCGGCGCGAGCCAGTGGTAGCGATGCCTCCCGATCCAACAGTAGACGAAGGCGTCCGATATCGCAAGGGAGTCTAACAATATGCTCCGGACCCTTGATATGCGTGGTGCGCCGGCCGCCCACCGATCCAGGGAACACCCATCCGGGAAGGTCGAATCGCCCAAGAACCGGCTGCTCCACGACGGAGACTCAGCCAGCCAATGCACGAACGCGCTCTCACCCGGCGAGGGCTTCGCCGGCGGGCTCCGGATGGGATGTCCGGGCCCGTGCCGCAACCGGTCTATCGCGTTGCGCTGCATGGAGATGATGCGAATGTAAGGTTCGGCTCAGTGGCATATGCCGTGCTTCGTCCGCGCCCAGCCAAGGGTCCGACGGCGCGCCGCGGCCGACGAGCAACCGCCAGTGTTCTGGAGGGCCCTCCTCGCCTCCCGGGGCGAGCCTGGTCGTCGCGAACCGGCACGTCGAGGAAGCGGTCCACCACGGCGCCGCTCGGCGGCACTGGGGCCTCTCGGCGGCGATCCCGACGAACTCACGAAAAGGGAACGATGAGCAACCATCCACCGCGCGATCCGGCGGCCGGAGCAGGCCGGCAGATGCTGAACAAGGTGCCCGAGATCACGCTCTACTTCTGGATCATCAAGGTGTTGTGCACCACGGTCGGCGAGACCTTCGCCGATTTCCTGAACATGAACCTGCACCTGGGGCTGACCATCACGACCTATCTCATGGGCGGTCTTCTGGTCGTCACGCTGGTCTTCGAATTTCGCGCGCGGAGGTACATCCCCGGCCTCTACTGGCTGGCGGTGGTGCTGCTCAGCATCGTGGGCACGCTCATCACCGACAACCTGACGGACAACTTCGGGGTCGCGCTGGTGACGACGACCGTCGTGTTCAGCGTGCTGCTGGCGCTGACGTTCGCCGCCTGGTACGCCACGGAGAAGACGCTGTCGGTGCACACCATCCAGACCACGCGGCGCGAGGCCTTCTACTGGGCGGCGATCCTGTTCACGTTCGCGCTCGGCACGGCGGCGGGCGACCTGGTGGCGGAGCAGATGCACATCGGCTATCTGCTGTCGGCGGTGATGTTCGGTGCGCTGATCGCGTGCGTGGCCGTCGCCCACCTGCGCTTCCGGCTGAACGCCATCCTCTCGTTCTGGATCGCGTACATCCTGACGCGCCCCCTGGGCGCGTCGATCGGGGACTACCTGTCGCAGCCTCGCAAGGAAGGGGGCCTCGGCCTGGGGACGGTCGGCACGAGCGCCCTCTTCCTGGTCACCATCCTGGCGCTGGTGGTCTACCTGTCGATCACCAGGAAAGACGTCTCGGCCAGCGAGGCGCCGCCGGCGCAGGGGTTTCCGAACCGCCCGTGAATGCGGGAAACGGAGCCAATTTTCAATGAGGCGTTCGCCGGAAGCCGTCCCTGCGATCCAAGAGGACAAGCCGGTTCCGCGTCGGGGCATCCATCGTCGCTCACATCCCATGCACACGGTTGTTGACTTTAATTGTGCGTACGCATACCGTGGATTCCCCGCGCCCTTTCCGACGCGGAACACCCCCCACCCCTGGTGGAAACGGCGTCTCACTCTTCAATCGGGAGGTTCCCATGGCCGACGCGCAGATCAACCCCGATCAGCTCCGGCAGGCGGTGGACGCTTCGCTCAGCCGTGTGATCGGGCGTGATCCCAAGGTGATCACCGGTCCGGTCCTGGTGGGGATCATCGCCTACCCGGACAAGGACAACAGCGTGAGCTACAAGGATCTTCCCGCGGGCGAGCTGAGCGCGGGCGGCTGAGGGGCGCCGAGCCGTGTCGTCCCCGCCGCACGTGTCTCCGCCGTTCTGCCCCAGCGCGCAGCCGGAGATGGAGGGTGCCGTGGTGTTCGGCGTGGTGGGCGGAACGGCGTCGGAGCCGCGGGTGGGCTACCTTTCGGAGCGGCTGACGGCGACCGCGGAGGTCCTCGCGCTCACCGGGGCGGTGCAGCCGGGAGAGGTGTTCCGCTTCGGGGCTCCCTGCGCCGGCGGGGGATGCCGGCACTTCGACGGCTCGGCGTGCCGGCTCGCCACCAAGCTGGTGCAGCTCGCCCCCGCGGCATCGGGCACCTCCCTTCCCGCATGCGCGCTGCGTCCCGACTGCCGATGGTGGCGGCAGGAGGGAAAGGCGGCGTGCATGCGGTGTCCCCAGGTGGTCACCCTCAACTTCAGTCCGTCCGAAGGAATGCGCCTGGCCGCCGACCCCGACACGTGAGCGCGCGTTTGCGGGTAGGCTGACGGTGATGGTGCGCCAGGCGGATCAGCGTGCAGATCGGACCAGCGGCCCCGGGCGGATGGAAGCCCGGGGCCGCCGTGCAGCTGTCGACGCCATCGGGGACGGCCTGCCAGGGCGGCGTTCAGCCGTGACGGCGGGCTCTCACCACGCCACCTCCCGCCCCGCGTCCGCAAGCACCACCACGCGTCCCGCGACCGGCTCGCCGGTGATGCGCTGCCAGCAGGCGGCGTACAGGTCCACCTGGCGGCGGTATCCCACCATGCGCGCGTCTCCCGGCTCCGCGAGGTCGCCGGCGCCCGTCTTGTAGTCGACGAGAGTCCAGGCGCCCGCCTCGCGGAACGCCAGGTCCACTACGCCTTCCACCAGCACGTCGCACTCGTTCGTCCCCGCAGCGTCCTTTAGGGCGCCGGCCTCCGACGCATCCCCCGATCCCGATCCAGCTTCCGGCGCACTCTCCCCCGCCCTCCCGTCCGCCGAGATTCCGAGCTCATGCGCCTGCGCGGCGGTGAGGTGCAGCGCGAAGGGGACCTCGGCGAGGCGGTGCTCGGCCGCCGCCGCGCGCGTCCACACGGCCGATGCGCGGACGGCATCCACCAGCGCGTGCAGCTCGTCCAGCTCCGCGGGCTCCCCGTGCTCGTCCGCGGGGCGCTCGGCGTCCACCAGCGCGGCGCGGCAGACGGTGCGGAGCGCATCGCCCTCCGCGCCGCGGGCGGCGGCCTCCAGCGCGCGATGGACGGCGGTGCCCCAGTCGGCGC
>JAQBQD010000006.1 GCA_028287185.1 Gemmatimonadota bacterium
GCGGCCGCGCTGCCGGACGGCGACGCTTCGCTGCGCGCGCAGGGGCCGGTGGGCGCGGGGGAGCTGGCGGCCACGGTGGCGTACGCGCGCAAGGTGCGCGGGCGCTTCCGCGTGGGGGCGGGCGCCAAGCTGGTGCAGGAACGGCTGGGGGGGGCGCAGGATGCCGGGTGGGCCGTGGACCTGGGCGCGGCGGCGCGCGTGGGCCCGGCGACGGTCGGCCTCGCGGCGCGGGACCTGGGGCCGGCGCTGGAGATCGGCGGCGCGCGGGCGCGGCTGCCGGCGCGGGTGACGCTGGGCGCCACGCTCCGCCGCCAGGAGGTGGGGCCGCTGGACGTGACGGCGGCGGCGGAGGCCACGCGGCTGGCCGGCGGGCGCTTGGTGCCGGCCGCCGGCGTGGAGGTGGGCTACTGGCCCGTGGTGGGCCGCACCGTCGCGGCGCGCGCGGGGGTGCGGCGGGGCGTGGAGGGCGAGGGCGCGCGGGTGACGTTGGGAGGCGGCATGCGCTGGGACCGGCTGTCCATCGACTACGCCTGGCAGGGGCTGGACGGCGCGGGCAGCGGCGCCGCGCACCGCGTGGGCCTCACCTGGCGCTGACGGGCAGCTCGCCCACGCCCACGCGGGTGAAGTCCGCCGAGGGGCGCGCGAAGCCCACGTCGTCCAGCACCACCGTGCCCGCCGGGGTGCGGTCGAACACCAGGCGCACCGTGCGCAGGCGGGAGAGATCGAGCGCGGGCGCCGCCTCCCGGAAGTCGGCCAGCAGGATGGAGTAGCCCTGCAGCACCAGCTCGGACTGCGTGGGAAACGCGCCCGCCTCGCGGTCGCGGCGGCGCAGCACGTACATCTCCAGCGGACGCCGCACGGGCCCGAAGCGGCTGAGCGGCAGGCGCGCCACGTGCCCGGCCGCGTCGGCCAGCTCCACCGTCAGGTCCATCGGCGGCTTGGGCGCGTCGTCCTTCGGCTTCGGCGCGCGCGGCGGCGGCGAGGGACGGTCCCTGCGTCCGCGCGGGTGCGCATCGGCCGAGTCCTTCGGCGCGCCGGCGGGCTTGCGGGGCTTGGGCTGGTCGTCGGTGGCGGCCAGGGCCAGCTCCAGCGTGCTGCGCTCGTCCAGGCTCCAGCGCGCCGGCAGCGAGTCGCGCAGCGTCAGCGTGTACGAGGCGGGCGTGGCGAGCTTCGCGGTATCTCCCGCCACGTGGTTGTTCCATCCCAGCCAGACGGCGTTGTTCTCCTGCAGGCCGTTGCGCGAGCGCAGCTTCATCCCCGCCTCCTTCCACGTCCCCAGCGAGTCGCCGCGCAGCTCCACGCCGGGCTCTGCGCCGGTGGTGGGATCCACGTCCTCCTGGTACGTCGCCAGCGGCCGGAAGCTGCTTTCCTGGTATCGCGCCACGTACATCGTCTTGGGAAGCCAGGCGCCTGCCACGCGGTGGTCGCGGAACAGCGGCAGGTAGCGCCGCTCGCCGCGCAGGGCCGCGTCCAGGAAGGCGGTCACGTAGACCAGGGCGAAGCGGCGCTGGTCCGCCGCCGGCAGCAGGCCGCGCAGGTCCAGCTCGCGGTTGCTGCGGGGGCCGGAGTCGCCCGCGCCCCAGGTGGTGTTCCACTGCCCGTGGTTGGCGCGGTAGACGTAGACGGCGGCCTTGAAGTGCTCCTGCCCGTCCGTGAAGCGCACCCGGTTCCACTGCCGCAGCCCCGTGAAGCTGCTGACGTCGCCGTCGTGCGATCCGTGGAAGACCAGGTAGTCCACGTTCTGCACGGGGGTGAGCTGGTCGGCCGGCTTGTACTGGGCGTCCACGGGCGCGATGGCCACCACCGCGCGGATGGGGAAGTTGAAGTCGAAGCGGAGGTTGGCGTCGTCCGGGTAGCGCGGAAGCCGGTTGAAGGCGGCGGCCTCGGCCACGGCCTCGCCGCCCCGCGAGTGGCCCATCAGGGCGATGCGCTGGAAGTCCACGCGGCCATAGAACGGGTTGCCGGGCGTGCGGTTGAAGTCGCGCCACGCCTCCACGTGCTTCAGCAGCACCCACGCCCGCGCGTCGTTCTCCTGTCGTATGCCTCCGTTCAGGAAGTTCTCGTCCACCGAGGCCACGATGTAGCCGCGGCTGGCCAGGTGCTCGCCCAGGTACTGGTAGCCGGGGTCCGAGAACTTGTGCGGGTCGTGGTTGCCGTGCACCACCAGCACCAGCGGATAGGGACCGGGCCCGTCGGGATACCACACCCGCCCGTTGCGCGGAAACTCCTTCGGCGAGAAGCCCCACCACCGGTTGCGCGACTTCGCGTCGTCCTTCAGGTCCACCAGCTTGCTGGCGTCGACGGATGTCGTCCTGATCGACACCGAGTCGCGGTACTCCGCGCGCCGGCGGTCCGTGCCGCTGCCGTAGTACAGGTGCTTTACGGCGTATGGCCCCGGCTGCGACGGGTCGGGCGCGTCCAGGAGCTGGTGCGACAGCACCGTGCCCGCGTCGCTGGGCGAGAGCTTGAGCGGCGCGTAGCAGCCGGCGAGGGCGGCGAGGGCGGCGGCCGGAGCGACGGATGCCAGGCGTGCGGCGAGCGGGGGCGTCCGACGGGTACGTGCGGGCATGGGCCGGGGGCGTGCGGAGGATCGGTCGCGGAACGGAGGAGCCGCGGCGGAGGGCTGGCAATGTACAGCGGCGGGCGGGGCGCGCAAACACGCGGGACGCGCGAGGTCAGGACGCTGGATGCGAGACGGAGACGGACGGCTGTCGGCGGGGCCGTCACCGAGTTCGACCCGCGAGGGGTGGACGGGCCGGACTTCACGGAATGCGAGCAGCGGTTGCACCGCACGGCGGACGGCTGCGCGGGCACACCCGGTTGCGCCGGGTGCGGAAAGGCCCCGCGGCGATGTGCGCCGTGGGGCCTTCGTCGTGCGGACGCGGCGATCAGGCGCGCCGTTTGGTGTCGCCCCAGTGCCCCTGCGGCGGGCGCGGAGCCGAGGCCCGGTGCCGGGCCCGGTTTGCGGCGGCTGTCCCCCCGGGTGCCGCAGCGGAACGGTGGGCGAGACGGCCGCGCGGCGCGGAGACCGGGGCGAGGCCCCGCGCGCGCGTTCCGCTGGCCTGGCTACGCGAAGGCGGTTTCCGTCTTGGGGTTGGGGCCGTACTGGTTGGTGCCCGGCTCCCCGTCCTGGGCCATCCAGTACAGGAGCAGGAAAGCCCCCAGCACCGGGACGAAGGCGATCAGCAGGAACCACCCGCTCTTGCCCGTGTCGTGCAGGCGGCGGATGGAGACGGCGATCGCGGGGATGAGCACAGCCAGCGAGTACAGCAGGTTCACGAAGGCGAGCACGCCCACCGCCCGACTCGCCACGTTCAGCGCCACGGCGATGCACAGGTTCACCAGCGTGAACATCCAGTACTCCTTGCGGCGCGAGCGCCCGTCGAACTGGGCAAACTTCTGCAGGACTGCCATGTACCAATCCATGCTGCTTCTCCGGGGGAGGGGGGAGCCGATGCGGCCAGGCGGCCGCGGGAGGGATGGTGCGAGGGGACAGCGTTGGGAACATACCGCGCGCCGTGGGCTGCGTCCAGATTGGGTGACCCGGGAGCATGGTCGTGCCGACGCTCAGCGCGGCGGGCGCCTGTCGCATTGCGTGGCAACCGGCCCATCAGGTACGGTTGCCCCTAGACACGAGACGCCTCGGAGCCGCATCTTAGACCCGCATGCGCCCACCTTGCCTCCGCTGGCTAGACGCCCGGCTCTTGGAGCGGTCTTCGTCTTCCGTTCTCTCGCCTTCGATCAGCTCGACGGATGAGATTTATTGATCTTTTCGCCGGTCTCGGCGGGTTTCACGAGGCGCTGGCGGGCCTTGGGCATGAGTGCGTGTTCGCCTCAGAGCTCAACCCAGAGTTGCGCGATGTATATCGGCGTAACTTCCCAGATGTTGCCGCCCATGTGTATGGCGACATCCGCGACGCCAAGGAGAACGTACCTGCTCATGACGTCCTATGTGCCGGCTTCCCGTGCCAACCGTTCTCTAAGTCTGGATTCCAGCACGGCTTGCTGGATGAGACTCGCGGAACCTTGTTCCATGAGATCATCTCGATCCTGACGGTCCATCGTCCGGAGTTCGTGCTCCTGGAGAACGTGGGCAACTTCGAACGGCACGACGAAGGCCGGACTTGGGCTATCGTTCGCCGAAACCTAGAGGACCTCGGGTATTCGGTGAGGGGGACCGTTCACCTCGCGAGCGGCGGCCACGGCCTTATCTCCCCGCACCATTTTGGGCATCCTCACCATCGTGAGCGTTTTTTCATCGTCGGGTGGCAGGGCGGCGAGCTTCCCGCAGATCCGTTCCCTCGTGGCGATCGCCGAAGGACAACAACGCTGACGGAGATTGTTCAGCCCGACGACCAACTCACGGATGTCGATCGGATCGAGACCGCGCTCTCACAGAAGCAGATCGAATGCATCGAGCATTGGAACCAGCTCCTTCATGTGCTGAGCCCCGAGACCTCGATCCCCTCCGTGCCTATCTGGGGCGATGAGCTCGATGCTACCTACCCGTTCGAAGACAGGACGCCGTTCGAGGAGGCGCGTCTTGCGCTGCTGCCCGGGGTCGATGAGAGCCACCCGGCCTGCTGGGAGCAGGTGCAAGCGATGCTCCTTGACCTTCCTAGCTACGCACGAGCCGAGTCCTTCCCGGTCTGGAAGAAGGGGTTTATCCGGAAGAACCGCGCGTGGTTCCAGGAGGTCAGCGAAGCGATCCCGGAGGGATGGGCGGAGGTGCTGAAGGGCTTCCCTCCGTCGTTGCGAAAGCTGGAGTGGAACTGCAAAGGCGAGGAGCGAGACCTTTGGCGATATGTCTTGCAGTTTCGCCCGTCTGGCCTGCGTGTGAAGAGATACACAAGCGTTCCGGCGCTTGTCGCGATGACCACGACGCAGATTCCGATCCTAGGACCGAAGCGCCGTTTCATCACCCGAGATGAAGGCAAACTGCTGCAAGGCTTTCCCCGGGACCATGTGCTTCCGAAGACCCGCGAGGCCGCATTCTCAGCTTTGGGAAATGCGGTCCATGTCGATGTCGTTCGCAGGATCGCACAGAATGTTCTCAACCATCTTGACGGCTTGGCGGCGGTCCCGGCGCCAATCGATGATGTGCAGGCCGAGCTCGCATTCCTGCCAGGCGTCCAGGCAGCTTAGCGTCACGCGACGTCCGAGCCTCCGTCTCCATTGGTCGAGGACGCAGGTTCACGCCAAGAAGCCGCGATCCTCGCCGCTGCCTCCTCAGGCTGCACGTGCTCCCAGATCCGAAGAACCCGCCAGCCCGCGCCGCGCAGCTCCTCGTTGGTCGTCCGATCCCGCGACACGTTTCTCTCGAGCTTTGGTCCCCAGTAGCCAGTGTTGACCTTCGGGTGGTTGCCGTGCTGCGGGCAGCTGTGCCAGAAGCATCCGTCGATGAACACCGCCAGCTTCCGGCGGGTGAACACGATATCGGGACGGATGCGCTTCCCGCCTGCGAGGATCGGATAGTGAACCCGGTAGCGAAGCCCACGCGCGTGCAAGAGCCGTCGCACCGCCATCTCCGGCCGTGTGTCACGCTTGCGGTTGCCCCGCATGACTGCGCGTGCCGAGGAGCTCGTCGGATGCGGGTACGGAAGCTTGCCTACCATCCTCAGCCAGTCGGCCTCGGACGTGATGCCGCGAAGAGACCGGTGCTCAGCGCGCTTGGCTCGGCCGCTGTCGACCCTGACAGGTCAGCGGTAAAGGTGACGTCTGTTACCCCGGTGGGGAGGCTCAGGAGCCGCGGCACCTCGTGGTGCGGATAGAAAGTGAGCGAGTGTGCTGCGAGCTCCGCATCGAACGCTGCCGACACTGCGTGTGGAAGCGCCTGTCCCAACGTGCTGCTCACAACCTGCTCCGCACGGAGCTGAAGATGCGGGTGCCCAGCAAGCCGCGTAGACAACCTGTCGAGCAGAGACCGGAGCGAGAGTCCTCCGCCGGTCCGCTCCACGAAGACCGAAGCGATCATCACGCTCGTGTCCGGCGGCGGCTGGAGCTGCTCGAACGAGAAGCGATGGCGGCGTGCGCGACCTCCGACGCTCTTGACCTCCAGCCGCTGCCCGCCCGCGTGGAAGTCATATCGGTCTTCGGGTGTAGCATGCCACGCAGTGACGAGCACAGCCGGGTCCGACGCGTTCGCTGCGACGAACACCTCTGCCCAAAGGCCTTGGACCGACTTCCGAGGTGGGAGGCCCAGCGCCCGGAACAGCTCGACAAACGCACCGATCGCGCCTTCGACCTCGCTCAGCCGCGGCTGGGGGCCGAGCAACGTGAGCACGGTGGCGCCCACCCGAAGGAAATGATCGACGAGCGCCCCATCTACCCCATCCAACTGTAGGACGGTGAAGGGCTCCTCCGAGCTCGAGCCGTCATCGCCAACGAGCCTACAGCTTGCGTGGTACTGGATGGAGAGGTGCTCAAGCTCCATGGGAGGCGGACGACGCTGGGACTCCGGCGCCAGCGCGGAGATCAGAAGGGCGGGGCTGCCAGCCGGCGAGACACCGATACGGTGTGCTTCCATCCCAGCAACCCGTCTTGCGCGAAAGCCGATGCCCGGGCTTAGGCTGGGCTGCGCCAGAAGCTCTGCGAATGCGTCGGCTAGCGCCATGTGCGTTGGCGGCATCACGTGCTCCCTTGATCCTGAACTAGCAGATCTCGGGCGATATCCTCCGGCACGTGGACGGCGATCGCCGGCACATCCGTATAAGCGATCTGCCCATCCCCTCCTTTCACGTCTACACGATGGATCTGAACGACTGGCCTACGCTCCCGCGCTCCAAGCTCGCGGTCTCCGGGATAGATGTCACCGACCCCTACCTCGCCTTTCGGCTTCGAAGGATCAGCACCCTGGAAAAGGTTCGTGATCTCGCCCTTCGCATTGAGGCTTCTGACGCGGGCCACGCCTGCGCTCATCTCGTAGACGCTGCACGTAGCTTCGGGAGCTTGTTCCAGATGCTCGCTGAGCATCAGCTGAAGCAGCGTGAACGACGATGAGTCGTTCGGGTTCGAGAGCACCAGTCGTGTAAGGAGCTCCTCCATGACCAGCCTCAAGGGCACCTGGGGGTTCCATCGGTGCTTCGCGTAGTCAGACCGAAGCGGCGAGCCGGGATCGCTCTGTAGCGCGATCTGGTCGAGGAACGCCGCGACCGTCTCAACGTTCGACTGGATGCCAACATCTGAGTCGTGAGGCACCCGAGTCCAGTACCATTGGGAGTCACCCGAGGCTCGGGAGTACGGAATGTCCAGGATGCTCTTCCGTGTCGGATGCAACTCTCCATCAAGGAAGAACCTGCGCTTCCACTCAGCCAGCGGTGCACCTGTCTCCGAGTGGATCCGCAGCCTGCGCCGTACGTCCTCCTCGTGCTCCACATATCGCTTGTAGGCATCGAGCGTCTCCCGCTCGAGGAACACCCGGCAGTATCCTAGATAACCCCGCTTGTAGCCGAAGAACCGGGCACGCTGCTGAACGGTGTCGGCATTTCCGATGCCTTTGCTGCGCGGCATGTAGGTCACCGTCAGGCCTTCGACGGTGAAGCCTCGGTCCATCGCTTGCCCGCCAACCAGGACCCAGGCGTAGTTGCTCTTCCAGTCTATGTTAGGCGTTGGTCCAGACTTGGCGTTGATCTCCTCGATGACCGTCGTTCTCAGCGACCGCTGGAGCAGGGGGGCGATCTCTTCAAAGGACGGCAAATCCGGAACAGTGGCTGAGAGGTTCCGGTGCGCTTCCCGGAAGTCGTCGAGCAGCTCGAGCTTGTCGTCTGAGCCTTCTCGGTGGTCGAGACGTAGCTTCCACGTGTCCCACACCAGCCTCACCCATCGATAGTAGTCGCTATGGCCGCTCGTCCTTTGCGACGGGTGGATCATCATCGATCGGTTCCCCCTGTCCCCTCCGATTAGGAGCCCTGCGGCGACGCCGATGAGGAACAGCCGAAGCGCCTTGAGGAGGCTTTCCGGAGCGTCCTCAAGGTTCGCGTCTGGAAGCTCACCGTCGGGGATGATCTCGACTAGCCCGGGCACCTCTTGGAAGAACTGCAGGCCGCCGACATACGCCGGACCGGGCGTAAGCACCTCTGCGAACTTCGGGGAAAGCGTGTCGATGATGTTGATCAGAAGGGGCGCTTGAGGCGTCGCCGTGTACTGGAGATACGTGTGGTGAGGAAGCGCCAGGCGAAGCTCCCGGATCTGTTGGTAGGTAGTGCTCTCATCGCTTTTCAGCACGAGCGTGTTCAGGCTCGCCTGGTCCGCCTCATCGTCGATCACAAGGGCAAGGAGACCTTGAAGGTTGAGTGCATGAAGGGCTTTGATGACCTTCTTCAGGTGGGTATGCTGCTTCATCGTCGTGATAAGCACCGTCTTCTTGTCAGTGCTCGCGACCGCCGCGTCGTGCCAGTCCATGATGGCGCCGGCCAGCCGGCTCTTGCTGGCCGTCTTGTGGATGTCTTCGCTTCCCAGATGGAGCCAGGCACGATCGTCACGACTCTCGATTCGCAGGTCCGACTGCAGGCGACGGGTAGACTGCCTCAGGAGCGGTATCGATGTCCCCGCGATCAGGATGATCAACGCGTATCCGTTGTCACGGGCAAGCGCGGTGACCGTGGTGAACGACATGGTCTTCCCACTCTGAACATACCCGATCGCGAGCCCCGTCTCAGACCCATCCTGGATCGAGGGCGGTAGGCAACGGGCAAGGAGCGCGACAGACTCTGCAAGCAGCCTCTGTCGGCTTTCATGGTCGAGCGCCAAGTGGTCGAGGAGGGCTGCTGTCTCGCCGCGGGCAACCGGTTGCCATCGAGCCCCGACCTCGATGTCGGGGATAAGCTCGATGGTCTCCTCAGAAGCGGAAGGTCTGCTATTCGTCATGGTTGGCCATGGCCATGCCCCGATGCTCACTTAGATAGAGCGTTGCGGAGAAGGTCGTTCAGAAGGGTTCGTACGGAGCCAGCTTGTCGAGCTCCGCTATTCCGTGCGAGCACCTCGGCAAGTGCAAGACCTGCTGCAAGCCGCAGCATGAGCTCGATCTCCCGCGGGTCACCGATCGAGAACCGCTGGGTGAATGGGTGCGCGAGCGCTAAGCGGACTCCTAGATGCTGAACACCGTCGTCGTCGCTGCGTCTATCGAATATCTCGATCCAGTCTCCAACGGCTGGATCGTTCGACGTCTCCAGCGTGATGCGCCATGTGGTTCCCGCGTGGTCGATGTCGATCTTCCGGCTTGCGAGCGGAGGCTCGCTAGATGTGAACGCCCGCGGTACAACCTCGAGAGATCCGGCGTCGTCAATGGTCGGAAAGAAGGGTGGCAGATCGCTCTTGAGAGCCAACGCTGTCCGATCCACGGCTGCTACTGCCGCGATGCGAAGCTCCTCCCGGCGAGGGGTGATCCGGAACTCGCGCGCCTGCCGGAGCATCGGGATCGGCTCGGAGTCAAGCGTCTCGCGGAGGCTGCCAAGGATCTCCTCCTCAAGCCCATCCCACTGGATTCCGTCTTTCGTGTGGCTGACGCCGAAGCCGACGAGGTGAAGCTCTCCGAAGAGCCGTTGGTACACGAAGCTATTCGATCGCCCGAATATCTGCTCTGGACGGTACCCCTCGTCGGCGCTTCCCTGGATCAGCCGATTCCGCCTGAATAGCGCGAAGCCTGCCTGAGACGTGCTACCAACCTTTCGCAGAGCAGCAAACCCATAGATCTGCCTTCCATCGGTGAGCTCAAGCTTCAGCTCCTTGAGCCACTGCACCGGCTCGGCATCGGGAGTTCGGAAGAAAGGCGCGTGTAGCATCTCTGGTGGAGAGTAGCTTAGCACCTCCCCGTTGACCCGAAGCTGGAGCGTGCCTTGCCGGATGAAGATTCGGTAGATATCAGTGAGGTGCTCCTTGATCTTCGCGACAGTCCGCCCCACCGGGATCTTGTAGACGTCGGAAAGCACGATCTCTGTGAAGTGAGACGCGGCCGGCGCGGTCGTCTCGCGCGTGTCGAGCTCCTCAAGGGAGTCTCGCACGATCGACATGATGTCGAAGTGGATCGTCCGCTCAACGGGCTCGTCCAGCGCGGACGTTCGTGCGGACCATCGGGGGGCGAACCAGCACGCGGCGCTCTTCATCCCCATCCCGAACTCGGAGAGGCCATTCCGGTCGGGAGGAACCTCTGCGGCTCTGAACGCCCGAGGAAAGTCCGCTTCTCGGATCCCGGCAGCGTTGTCCCGTATGGTGATACGGCTATCCACAGGATCGATGTTGATGCTGACCTGAAGCGTCGCGCTTGGTCCATCTACCGCATCAATCTCGAGACGTGAACCTAGATAGCTCTGGAGGGAGTTGTCGACGAACTCAGCCAACGCAAACCACGGCTTGTAGTTCAGATGGCGGAGGACAGACAGGACATTCACACCCGGCCGTATGTTGATCTTCGTCATAGCCCTATCACGGCTGCCGTTAGGGCACCCTGATCTCAATGGTTGAGCAGGCAACCTCATGCTGTTCCAACAATATGTTTAAGGACAGGTGGTGTAAAGGCAGGAATAGTATCTTCTATCGTGCTCAGTGACGCCCCTGAAACGAGCCGTTCTAGATCTTTCGAGCTTAAGACGCGTACAGGGCGGACTAACCATGTTTGTCGCGGCTCCCGAAAGCACGCACCAGACGCTCATTCTCCGCCGCTCCACGAACGCGTCTCTCGCTACGCAAGCACCTTGAGGCGGACAGGTTGTGCTTTCGCTCCCACCAGAGACGGCAGCTTCGGACGGAATCCTAATCGTCCGTGGGCGCGAGGGTTAGCCCGGCGCGCGGCGCTGGTGGCCTGCCGTCAACGGGCAGCTTACGACAGGCACCCACCTCAGCTCCACAGCGGATTCCCCGATACCCCGTACTTGCCCTGCAGCCAGGTGATCACGTCGGCGATCTTGTCCAAGCGCACCACCGTCTGGTTGGCGTTGATGGTGGTCAGCGCGGCGTCGAGCTGGGTGGTCAGGGTGGTGGTGATGCCCGAGCTGGACATGGTGGCGATGCGGGCCAGCGCCGTGTCGGTGGCGGTGAGCGTGGTCTGGTTGTACAGCATGGTGCCCGCGTTCTTGATCAGGTTCAGCGTGTTGCGCAGGTTCCCCAGGCCGTTCGCCAGCTTGGCGTTGGCGCGCGCCGCGCGGGCGGCCGCCACCGCCCCCACCGCCGAGTCCGACACGGCCAGCGCCGTGCGCGAGATGTTGGAGAAGTCCACGCTGGGGTACAGGCTCTCGATGGCGTACGCGAACGAGTTGATGTCGAAGTCCTTGTCCAGCACGTGGCCGATGTCGCCGGTGCTGGTGACGTCCACCACGCCCCGGCGGGTGCCGTCGGAGACCACGAAGTCGGGGCGCGCGCCTCCGCTGGAGACCTGCGACTCGTACCCGGTGCGCCCGTTGGCCCACGCGGTCACGATGTCCTCGATCATGTACCCGGTGGCCGCGGCCTTCAGCGAAGCGTTGCTGCCCTGCAGCGTCTCGACCCAGAAGGCGAAGCGCCGGTTGCTGCTGTGCGGAAAGTCCGTGTCCGTCAGCTCGTACGCGTCGCTGTCGTCCGCCGCACGCTGCATCTTTCCCACCACGTGCAGGTGCGCCGCTTCGGTGACGGCGTCCAGGCTGCGGGCCAGGTTGTCCAGCGCGGTGAGCGTCGATCCCACGCCGCTGGCCGCCGTCGGCTTGAAGTACGCCGGCCGCGCCTGCACCACGCCCGCCGGCGCCCTCCCGGCCCGCAGCAGCGCCCCCACCGCCCGGTTCCCCACCGATCGCTGCAGCCGCAGCACGTCCCCCGCCGTCAGCGCGCGCGGCGCCGCCACCGCCCGGCGCAGGACCAGGCCGGGCGACGGCTCCATCACCGCGCCCTCCCCCTGCGCCACGGCGAACGGCGCCGGCTGTCTGGTGGCGGCCGGGGCGCGGGTGGTGGTGTCGTGCTGGTCGCCGCTCATCGATCACGATCGCAGGTGAATCCACGCGTGGACGGCCGGTGCGTCCACACCCCACGCTAGCGCCTCCGGCCGCGCGCAACAAGATTCCCCCCAGGTCCGCGCGGCGCCGGCGAGCCCGGAGAAGCCGAGATCCCCGCTGGACGGTCCATCGCCGCTGGCTTCTGGGACCGCGCCGCCGTCGTACGCGCGTTGCGTGCTCCCGCGGCCACGTCCGCCCACGCGCCCCGCATCCCCACGAGCCCCATGGCCAGCAGCAGCCTCCCGTCGTTCACGCGCCAGCTCTTCTCCGGCGTGATCGCGGACGACGTGCTCTTTCCGTATCCCCGCATCTCAGACGACGAGGACCGCCGGACCACGGAGTTCCTGGACCGGCTGCGGGCGTACCTGGAGGCGCACCTGGACCGCGAGTGGATCGACGAGCACGAGCACATCCCCGACGAGATCATCGAGCACCTGCGGGGGATGGGGCTGTTCGGCATCACCCTGCCCACCGAGTACGGGGGGATCGGGCTGTCGCAGAGCGCGTACTGCCGCGTGTTCGAGTTCGTCACCGGCTACGACGTGGGGCTCGCCATCATGATGGGCGTGCACCTGTCGCTGGGCACCAAGGGCCTGGTCCTGGCCGGCACGCCGGAGCAGAAGCGCGCGTATCTTCCGAAGGCCGCCACCGGCGAGTGGTTCGCGTCGTTCGCGCTCACGGAGCCGGAGGCGGGCAGCGACGCAGCCGGCGTGCGCTCGCGCGCGGAGCTTTCGGCGGATGGGAGCGAGTGGATCCTGAACGGGAGCAAGATCTGGATCGGCAACGCGTCGTTCAGCGAGATCGTGGTCGCCTTCGCGCAGACGCCGGTGGAGCGCGACGGGAGGACGGTGGACCGCGTGACCGCCTTCATCCTGCGGCCCAGCATGGCGGGCTTCGAGCGGGGACCGCAGCTGCGGAAGATGGGGGCGCGGGGATCGAATCAGGCCGAGCTGCACTTCCGCGACGTGCGGGTGCCGAGGGAGAACGTGCTGGGCGAGGTGGGCGAGGGGTTCAAGCTGGCCGTGCGAATCCTCAACTCCGGCCGCCAGGGCCTTTCCGCCGGCGCCGCGGGCGGGGTGAAGAAGGCGCTGCAGATGGCGGTGGAGTTCGCGAAGGGGCGCGAGCAGTTCGGCCGCCCCATCGCGGACTTCGAGCTCACGCGCGGCAAGCTGGCGGCCATGGCGGCGGATGCGTACACCGCGGAGAGCGTGGCCTACTTCACCACGGGGCTGGCCGACCGGGGCGACGTGGACTACGCGCTGGAGAGCGCGGCCGCCAAGGTGTGGAACAGCGAGGCGCTGGACCGCGCGGTGGACGAGCTGGTGCAGATCGCCGGCGGGCGCGGCTTCGTGAAGGGCTACCCCTACGAGCGCATGTACCGCGACGCGCGCATCACCCGCATCTTCGAGGGCACCAACGAGATCCTGCGCCTGTTCGTGGGCCTCTCCGGCATCCAGGAGCCCGGCGAGCGCCTGCGGAAGATCGGCGCCGCGCTGCGCGATCCCATCCACCAGATCGGCCTGCTGACGGACTACGCGGCGGACCGCATCAAGCTGGCGGCGGGCCGCGGCGAGCCGTCGATCGAGGTGGAGGTGCATCCCCGCCTGCTGCGCCACGTGGACTACCTGGCCAGCCACACGCGCGACCTGCGCGCCGCCACCGACCGCGCCATCACCCGCTACGGCAAGCAGATCGTGGAGCGGCAGTTCGTGGTCGCCCGCCTGGCCGACATGGCCATCGAGCTGTACGTGCGCGCCTGCCTCCTTTCCCGCACCCAGGCGCTGCTCCAGGCGAAGGACGACGGCCTGGCGATGGCGCCTCCGCTCACGAGCACGCCGGTCGCGCTGGACGACGCCTCGGTGGAGCGCATCGTCCGCCTGTGCGACCTGGCCGCCCAGCGCTCCGGCCTGCGCTTCCGCAGCGCCCGCGTCGCGTTGAACGACGCCCGCGACGGCCTGCTCCGCGAGGTGGCGGACGACGTGCTGGGGCCGGTCGCGGAGCCGGACCGGTAGTGATCCGCCCCCCCCCCCCGCGCGGAATCTCGATCCCGCGCGGAGCCAGCCTCCGAAGGGAGGCATCGTGTCGTCGTTGCAGCCCTTTCAACCACCCGGGACGGCCGGTGCCGGCTTGGGTGTTTCCCTTGTCCGCCCCTACTCCACCGCCGCCGTCACCC
Organism: Gemmatimonadota bacterium; assembly: GCA_028287185.1. GTDB lineage: Bacteria > Gemmatimonadota > Gemmatimonadetes > Longimicrobiales > Longimicrobiaceae > JAQBQD01. Next base: position 14,128 of record JAQBQD010000006.1, read on the forward strand.
GCTCCAGGAATCCGCCGATCTCCTTGTTGTCGATCCATCGCATCACGGCCACGACGTCGTGCTCGGGATCGACCCAGATGACGTTGCTGCCGGCGCCCAGGGCGAAGAAGCTGCCGGGGGATGCGGCGGGATACAGCTTGCGGTCGGTGTTCAGCCACCACATGGCGCCGTAGGTGGGCTTGATGGCGGCGGGCGTGGTGGCGAGGCGCACCCAGCGCTCGGAGAGGAGCTGGCGCCCCGCCCAGCGCCCGCGGCGCAGCATGAGCAGCCCCATCCGCGCCTGGTCGCGCGCGCTGATGAACATGCCGCCGCCCCAGTGGCTTCCCCCGCTCACCGACTGCACGCGCCGCCCGCCCTCCATCACCCACGAGTTGCGGTATCCCGTCCACTCCCAGCCGTGCGACGTGCCGATGGGGTCCATCACCCGCTCGCGCAGCACCTCAGGCAGCGGGCGGTGCCAGACGTGCAGCAGGGCCAGCGCCGTGCGGTTCACGCGCACGTCGTTGTACTCCCAGAAGGTGCCGGGCGCGTTCAGCGTGCGGTCGTGCCCCTCGCGGCGGTCGGCGACGTCCGGCTTGTCCCACAGCGTGCCCTCCCACTCGCTGGTCTGGTTCAGCAGCATGCGCCAGGTGATGGGCGCGTCGTGCGGGGTGTCGAAGCCGCCGTCGTGCACGGATGTGCGCACGGGCTCGTCCACGTCGCGGATCAGCCCATCGTCCAGCGCCAGGCCCGCCGTGGTCGCCAGGTAGCTCTTGGCCACGCTGAAGGTGATGTCCGCGCGGTCCACGTCGCCCCACTGCGCCACCACGTACCCGTGGCGGATCACCATTCCCGCCGGCCCGCCGCGGTCGCGCACCGGGCCCAGGATCTCGCCCCACTGTCCTGCGCCCAGGCCGGACTCGCGGATGGCCTGCGCGATGTCGTGCGGCCACGGGCTCTCGTGCGCCTGCGCGAACGCCACCGCCGCGGCGAGCTTCGCGGAATCCACCCCCGTCTCCGCCGCCCGCCGACGCGCCCATCCCGTGCCGGCCGGCGGGTAGTACGCCGTGTCCACCGCGGAGACGATCGTCGAGGCGGACGCGGTGGATGACGGGCGGGGCGCCGGCGCCGCGAGGTGCGCGCAGGCAGTGGCGAGCAGCAGCGCACCGAGCGGAACGGCGTGTCGGCGGATGAACGGCAGGTTCAAGGCAGCCTCCGGTCTGGTTCGTTCGATGGATGCGATCATGCGGCTTCGGTCGATGCCGGTGGACGTGCGGTCGATACGTAGCATCCGCCGGTCCAGCCCACCCGCATCGCGTGCCAGGAATCGGCCGATGGCCGGGCTCGGGCTCGGTCGGAAGGTGATCGCCCGATCTCCGGCGCATCCGCCGGCGGATGGCGGCAGCGTCTTGTTCCAGCCGACGCGGGCGCGCTACATTCGGCCGCGATGCCGGCGGCACCCCGCCGCACGGACGGCCGGACACCGCGAACGGGAGCGCCACGTGGACCTGCAGGGAATGACGGCCACGCCGTCGGGACTTCAGTACCGGGACGACCAGGTGGGCACGGGTGCCGAGGCCAAGCCCGGCGACCACGTGTCGGTGCACTACACCGGCACCCTCACCGACGGCCGCAAGTTCGACAGCAGCCGTGACCGCAGCGGCGCCTTCGAGTTCGACCTTGGCGCCGGCCGCGTCATCCGCGGGTGGGACGAGGGCGTGGCGGGCATGAAGGTGGGCGGGCGGCGCACCCTGCTCATCCCGCCGCAGCTCGGCTACGGCTCCCGCGGCGCCGGCAACGTCATCCCGCCCGACGCCACGCTGGTCTTCGAGGTGGAGCTGCTCGGCATCGGCTGACCCATCGCCGTGCCGTCCATCCACGACCGCGCCCTGGCATCCACGAAGGATGCCGGGGCGCGGTCGTTTCCACTTTCGATCCGCACCGACTCCCCGCGTCGCCCTGCATCTGCTCCGGTGCGGGGCTGCGATCTCGTGATCCGACGCCGTTGAACGCCGGCGAATCGACGGGGAGGCCCACGTCCAACCGACGCGGGCCTTTCCTGCGTCCTCGGGATCGTGGGATTCGTCCCCATCCACGCTGGACATGAATCGGCGGACCGACCCATCATCCACCGAGGTTGACGCGTGGATCTTCCGCTTCCGGCGGGAGGGAGGATCGACGGACGATGAATGGGCTGCTGCCAGGTTGGTGACGACCGGCGATCGGTCTCCCATCGGGCCGGGTCGGAAGGAGGGGCGTCGATGTGAGGGATTGAGAAACGGCGGGGTGCCGGCACGAATGCCGGCACCCCGCCGTTCATCGATCGACCACCTCGCCTGCCACGCCGCGGAGGCCCGGCGGACGGAGGGGGCTACTTGGTGCGGACCACGATCAGCGAGTACGGCGATGTGGGGATGACGCTCCCCGTGCCGAGGGCCGTGACCTTCGCAAAGGACGTCGCCGGCACCCCGAATCGGAAGAACCCGGTGCCGCCCCCGAAGGCGAAGGAGAGCGTCGTGCCCGCGTTGTTGGTGAGCGGACGCACCTGCGACTGGAAGCTGCCGAACAGGATGGTGTACATGCTCCGGAAGTTCCAGCTCGGGTTCTGGTACTGCGAAGCGACGGTGAACGCGTTGTCGTCGGCGTAGACCGCTCCCGTGAAATCGCGCAGCCACAGGTTCGGATCGGTGCCGATCGCGTTCTGGATGTTCGCCTTACCCGTGGCCGCGGTGTTGACCATGTTGTAGAAGAACGTCTCGTCGCTGCCGTTCACGCGGTCGGCCGCGTAGCGCAGGAAGGCCCAGATGGCGCCGCGCACCGCCAGCGAGTTCGCGTGCGTGGTGAAGGCGCCCGCCGTGTCCGGCCGCTGCAGGAAGCTGCGGAAGCGGCTGAAGTTCTGGCTCTGGTACGCGTTGTACGCGCTCACCCGGCGGGAGTTGAGCTGGATGCCGCTCGTGGCGTCGGTGCCCGACTTGATGTTCACCCGCGGCGTCATGCCCGAGGCCTTGTAGAACATCAGCTCCTCGGCGATGTGGCTCAGCCCCTCGTTCAGGTAGCCCTGCTCGAAGCTGGTCACGCCGGGCACGATGTAGGCCTTGCGCCACGCGTTGATCAGGTGCTGGAACTCGTGGCCCAGCGTGCCCGTGGTGTTGCCGCGCACGAAGCTCACCGTGCGCACGTTGCTGTTGACCGAGCCCGTGGGGTCCGGCACCAGCATGTAGAACATCTCGCCCTCGTTGCTCGTGCTGCACCCGTTCACCGGGTCGCGGGCGAAGACGTCCTTGCTGTGGAAGTAGCCCAGCGTGACCTGGCTGCTGGCCGGCGGGCTCAGCTCGTTCACCGCGCGGGTGAAGAAGGCCACCACGTGCCCGTTGCCGTCCTGGTCGGTCGGCGGGCCGAAGTTCGCCGAATCGACCTGCCAGGCCAGCGTGTCGAACTCGAGCGCGATGCTGTCGTACTGCGCGGTGGTGAAGCCGCCGGCCGGGTTCGCGGTGTCGCCCACGATGATCAGGTGCTGGCTCACCTTGCGCACCGTGCCCGTGCGCATGTCGGGCGTGCCCGAGCAGCTCTGCGACACGTCGAGGTTCATCGTGTCGCCGACGGCGGGCACCACGTTCGGCGTGATGGTGTAGCGGGGACCCGAGCGGCGAACGCCCGTGCCGCCGCGGTGAACGCGCGAGCCGGCGTGCGACAGCAGGGGCGAGGTCTCGCGGTCGGCGCGCTCCAGGATCCCCACGTCGCTCCCGAGCAGCTGGTCGTCACCCGCGCGAAGCAGGGAAGGTCCGGCGGGGATGCGGTCGGGCGAGGGCGGACCGGTCACCGCCTGGATGCCGCTGCCCGTCACGGTCAGCGAAAGCGCCGACGTGGTGGACTGGTTGATGGGCATGTACGTGAACTCCTGCGTGCCCGCGCCGCCGCCGAAGCAGGTCGAGGCCGCCGCGGGCATGCTGGCCACGTACACGCCGCCCACCGCCAGGTTAGGGCAGACCGAGATGCTGGTGACGCCGGAGCGCCCGCCGGCGGTGGCCGTGATCTGCACCGTGCCCGGGCCCACCGACGTCACGTTGCCCGCCGAGTCGACGGTGGCCACGGCCGAGTTGGTGGTGCCCCAGGTCACGGTGTCGGGCAGCGTACGGCCCACCACGTCGTGCACCGCGGCGGTGAGCGCGGCGGCGTTGCCGGCCAGCAGGTACGGCGTGGGGGGCGTCACGTCCACCCACCCGTTCGGGTACAGCACCTCGGCGGCCACGTAGACCTTGAAGGCGAAGTTCGTCACCCCCGGGTCGAACTGCAGCTTCCAGGTCTTGGCCGACGAGACCTGGTTCGTCACCAGCTTCGTGTTGTACTGGAAGTACGGCTGGGCCACGTTGGTGTAGTCGGCCGTGCCGTCCGCGTTGGCCACGGTCACCTGCCCGCTGCCCGCCGTGGTCGTGGGCCCGCTGGCGAAGAAGATCCGCACGCCGTTCGGGTCCACCGTCGTGCCGTCCGTGGTGCCGATGGCCTGCGGGATCAGGTTCTGGATCGTCGCGTCGAACTGGAACGTGTCTGCCGCCACCACCACGTTCGACGAGACCAGGTTTACGTACACCCCCTGGCCGCCCACGATCAGGGTGGACGACGGGCCGTCGGGCGAGCTGATCTTGTCACACGCGACCGTGCGGGCGCGCAGGTCGGCGTTGCACGTGAGGCTTGCCAGGCGCGGCGCGGGCTTCGGCGCCCCTGGAGCCAGCGGCGAGCCGTCGCGGCCGCAGGCGGCGAGCACGGTGAGAAGGCACAGTGCGAGCGCGCGGCGCGTGGTATGGGTCCTTGGCATGTGTCCAGGAGGCTGACGGGGGGTGGGCGAGTTGCCCGGGAGAACGTGCGGAAAGCAGGTGCAACATACTGCTACCGTTCAAATTGCCATGATTTGCCTCGCGACGCAAGTGTTTCCCGTGTCAGGGTTTCGCCCGCGGCCGCGTCGGATTCGTTTCATTGCCGTCATTCCGTTCAGAAGGCGCCTGTAGATGAAGCGAAAGCCGGCTCCGGGACGCCGCTCGCGACCCGCGGAATCCCGAATTCGCAGTGCGGAAACGCAGGCCCCCGTCATCCGTTGCGGATGCGCAGGGCGCGCGGTCGTTCCATCCCCTCCAGCAGCCATCCACGTCGCGGATCGCGGGCGCCGCCGGCCGTTGCTGGGTCGATCCGCCCGCACCGAGGACCGGCCGGCCGTCGTCCCGGGCCGCGGAAGGCCGCCGTCGACCGTCCTACTGCTTGCAACCGGCGTGGGGGTCGGGCCGCGGGTGGTCCACCACCGGGCGGTGGCTCATGTCGGCCACGGCCAGCGCCACGTCGCGCACGAAGCCCGCGATCAGCGCCATGTGGTCGTAGTCGATGTACTGCGGCTCGTCGGTGGCCTGGTGGTAGTCGCGGTGGTAGCCGGCCGAGAAGTAGGTGATGGGGATGCCGTAGCGCGCGTACATGTAGTGGTCGCTGCGGCAGTATCGGTTGTACGGGTGCCCCGGCGCGTCGAACGAGTAGTCCACCTGCATGGGCTGGGCGCGGCGGGCGTTCAGCGCGTCGATGGTGTCGCCCAGCTCCGTCGCCAGGCGCCGCGACCCGATCATCTGGATGGAACGGGGGCCGCCGCCCTTCACGTCCTCGGCGCGGCCGCGGCCCACCATGTCCATGTTGAGCTGCGTGACGATGGAGTCGCGCGGCACCGTGGGGTGGTCGGTGAAGTACTGCGACCCCAGCAGCCCCAGCTCCTCGCCGGTGTGCGAGACGAAGAGGATGGAGCGCGCCGGCCGCCGGGGCGCCGCGGCCAGGCTCTGGGCGATCTCCAGCAGCGCCACCGTGCCCGACCCGTCGTCGTCCGCCCCGTTGGCGATGGAGTCCACACGCGCGGGCCGCAGGCGCCGCAGCGAGTCCAGCGACGCGCGGATACGGGACCACTGCCCGGCCGTCGGCCTGGCGTCGCCCCCGCCGTTGGCCCCCTCCGGCCGCATCACCGCGTTGTACGCCCGCAGCGAGTCGTGCTCCACCGGCGCCAGGATCCCGATGTGGTCGTTGTGCGCGCCGATGGCCACGTACTCGCCGCGCAGCGCCGGGCTCGACCCGCGCAGCACGGCGACCACGTTGCGGGCCGGCGCGGCGGTGGGCCGTTCCACGAAGCGGATGGCGGCCGACACCGTGCGGCCGGCGGCGCCGGGACGGAGCCCCTCCGGC
>JAQBQD010000007.1 GCA_028287185.1 Gemmatimonadota bacterium
CGGGCGACAACGTGCAGATGGTGGTGGAGCTGATCACGCCGATCGCGATGGAGAAGGAGCTTCGCTTCGCCATCCGCGAGGGCGGACGCACCGTCGGCGCCGGCGTCGTCACCGAGATCGTCGAGTAACAACCGGACGGACACCGGGCGGAGGGGCGGCACGCTCGTCCCTCCGCCTTCCGTTCCTTCACGAGGAGCCGAGCCATGCGCGACAAGATCATCCTCGCCTGCAGCGAGTGCAAGGAGAGGAACTACCACATGACCAAGAACAAGCGCCTGCACCCCGAGCGCGTGGAGTACAGCAAGTACTGCCCGCGGTGCAACGTCCACCGGGCGCACAAGGAAACCAAGTAGCGTGCGGCGGGGGCGCCCTGGTGGCGCCCCGTCCGTCGTTGCGGGACCGGGTGCGCAGCCGCGCCCACACACGCTCACTTCATCACCGACGCATGGCCGACACCACTCGCACGGGCGTCTTCGACTTCGTTCGCGAGGTCATCGAGCAGATCAAGAAGGTGACCTGGCCCGACCAGGCGCAGCTCCAGAACTCGACGATGATCATCGTCGTCTTCATGTTCCTGTGCGGGGCCATCATCCTCGCGATGGACCTGGGCGTCGCCGGGCTGCTGAAGCTGCTCACCTCCCTCTTCACCGGCTGAGGCGACATTGATGGCTGAAGCCAGGTGGTACGCGATCCAGAGCTACTCGGGTCACGAGAACAAGGTGCTGCGGCTCATCCAGCGCAAGATCGACGAGGAGCCGGGCGCGCCCGAGGAGAAGGCGATCCAGGAGGTGCTGGTCCCCACGCGCGAAGAGGTGGAGATCCGCAACGGGAAGCGGGTGACGGTGACCCGCAAGCTCTACCCGGGCTACGTGCTGGTGAAGATGGTCTACAACCAGCGCACGGCCCACCTGATCAACAGCATCCAGGGCGTGCTCAAGTTCCTGGGCACGGGCGCCGAGCCGGCGCCGCTGCGCGACGAAGAGCTGGGCAAGATCCTCGGGCAGGAAGCCGAGGCCGAGGCGGTGCCCGACGAGCCGGTGGAGCTCATCCCGTTCAACATCGGGCAGGTCGTGGAGGTGGTCGATGGGCCCTTCAACGACTTCAGCGGTACGGTGCAGGAGATCTACTCCGACAAGGGCAAGGTGAAGGTCGAGGTGTCGCTGTTCGGGCGCCCCACCAGCATCGAGCTGGACTACACGCAGCTCCGAGGCTTCTGAAATTTTGACAGGCGTCAGGTGATGGTGGCCGGGAAGGCCGCCCACGCCGCCCGCCCGTGTCATCCGTGGACCCGTCACCTGTCAAGGTTGCGATATGGCGAAGAAAGTCACTGGCTTCATCAAGCTCCAGGTTCCCGCAGGCGCCGCCAACCCGGCGCCCCCCGTCGGCCCCGCGCTGGGCCAGCACGGCGTGAACATCATGGAGTTCTGCAAGCAGTTCAACGCGCGCACGCAGGGTCAGCCGGGGATGATCATCCCCGTCGAGATCACCGTGTACGGAGACCGCTCGTTCACCTTCATCACCAAGACGCCCCCCGCGGCCGTCCTGCTGAAGAAGGCCATCGGGCTCGACAAGGGCTCGGCGTCGTCCAAGAAGAACAAGGTCGGCAAGGTCACGCAGGCGCAGCTGCGCCAGATCGCGGAGACCAAGATGCCCGACCTGAACTCGGCGGACGTCGAGGGCGCCATGCGGCAGATCGCCGGCACCGCGCGCTCGATGGGCATCGAGGTCGTCGACTAGGCTTCCGCCGTTCGCGGAGGCGGGCAGGAAGCGCCGCGGCCCGCTCCTTAAAGGGCGGTCCCGGCGCCAGGCGGGAGATGTGGATCCCATGCGGAAGCGGAGCGGTCTCCCGCCCTTCCGTCGAACGCTCCCCCGGGAGCGGCGGCACGCAGGGGGTCTCGTCCAATCACCACCGAGGCGTGGGCGACGCACGGTGGGAGGACTCGTCCAGGAATTCGCCTGAGGGGGTACATGCCTAATCACGGAAAGAAGTTCCGCGAGGCGCTGGCCCGCGTTCCGGCGGGGCAGAGCTTCCCTCCGACCGAGGCCGTGGGCCTGGTCCGGGAGCTCGCCTTCGCCAAGTTCGACGAGACCGTCGAGGTCGCCGTCCGGCTTGGCGTCGATCCGCGCCACGCGGACCAGATCGTCCGCGGCGCGGTCGTCCTTCCCCACGGAACGGGGAAGACCGCCCGCGTGCTGGTGATCGCCCAGGGCGACAAGGCGCGCGAGGCGGAGGAGGCCGGCGCCGACTTCGTCGGTGTCGAGTTCGTGCAGAAGATCAAGGACGGCTGGCTCGACTTCGACGTCGCGGTCGCGACGCCGGACATGATGGGGCAGGTGGGCCAGCTGGGCCGGATCCTCGGTCCGCGCGGCCTGATGCCCACCCCCAAGGCCGGCACGGTGACGATGGACGTCGCCAAGGCGGTCCGGGAGATCAAGGCCGGCAAGATCGAGTTCCGCGTGGACAAGACGGGGAACGTGCACGTGCCCATCGGCAAGGTCTCGTTCGAGTCCGAGAAGCTCGAGGAGAACCTGACCGCCTTCATGGACACCGTCATCCGCGCCAAGCCGGCGGCCGCCAAGGGCCAGTACGTCCGCGGCGTGACCGTGTCCAGCACGATGGGGCCCGGGGTTCCGGTCGACCACAACCTCTACCGCCGGGGCTGAGATGAAGAGACAGGAGAAGGATGCCTTCGTCGGAGAGCTCCAGCAGAAGCTCGGCGAGGCGAGCGCGTTCTACCTGACCGACTTCACGGGCCTGAACGTGAAGCAGATCACGAAGCTGCGCGCCCGCCTGCGGCAGAACGGCGTGGAGTACGTGGTGGTCAAGAACACGCTGGCCCAGCGCGCCCTCCAGGGCCTCGAGCTGCCGGACGTGGCGGGCTTCTTCACCGGCGCCACGGGGGTCGCGATCGGCCGGCAGGACGCGGTCGCGGCGGCCAGGGTGCTGACGGAGTTCGCGCGCGAGTTCGGCGATCGCCCGACCGTGAAGGTCGGCGTCGTGGAGCGGAAGGAGTACAGCCCCGAGCAGGTCAAGGCGCTGGCCACCCTGCCCTCGAAGGAAGTGCTCCTGGCCCAGCTCGCGGGCGGCCTGCAGGCGCCGATGGCGCGGCTGGCCGGCGGCATGAGCCAGATCCTCGCCGGGTTCGCCCGCGCGGTGGACGCCCTTCGGCAGCAGCGCGAGGGCGGCGCCCAAGCCTGAGCCTTTTGCCCCGGGCGAGCGTCCCCGGCCGCATGCGCGGCGGGAGGCCGAAGGGGGCGAGTGCGGCTGGAGCGGGAGGTCCCGCGCGGTCGATGGAGATCCCGGTTTTCACGTAACCCGACCTACCGAAGAACAGGAGCCTACAGATGGCGACGCTTACCCGTGACGAGCTGCTCGACGCGATCGGCAACATGACCGTGCTCGAGCTCTCCGAGTTCGTGAAGTCTTTCGAGGAGAAGTTCGGCGTGACCGCGGCCGCCCCGGTGGCCATGGCCGCCGCGGCGGGCGCCGGCGGCGGTGCCGCCGCCCCGGCCGTCGAGGAGCAGACGGAGTTCGACGTCATCCTCGAGGCCGCCGGCGAGAAGAAGATCCAGGTCATCAAGGTGGTGCGCGAGATCACCGCCCTGGGCCTGAAGGAGGCCAAGGACCTGGTCGACGGCGCTCCGAAGCCGGTGAAGGAAGGCGTCGGCAGGGACGAAGCCAACGCGATCAAGGCCAAGCTCGAGGAGCAGGGCGCGACCGTCAAGGTGAAGTAAGTCCGGACGTTCGGACGGCGGGGGTGCTTCCCGGGGTATCCCGGGCCCCCCGCCGCCCGGCGCCGGATCTCCGGGCCCACCGCGGCCCGGCCACCGGCGCCCCACGTTTGGACCCACTTCCGAGACGGACGGCGCATGGCTTATCGGCCGCTGCTTACATAGACACGGACGGTCCGACACCCCGCCGAGGTTTCGGTCGGGGTCGTTTGCGCTTCCGCGAAACCCACGCTCGCTAAGAGGGAGACCCACTTGGCAACGCTAGACAAATCCATCGTCTCTTTCGCAAAGCTCACGTCTGGGATGGAGCTTCCCAACCTCCTCGACGTGCAGGTCCGTGCGTTCGAGACGCTCCTGCAGACGGACGCCGCCGCCCGCGAGCGCGAGGACGTCGGCCTGGAGCGGGTGTTCAACGAGATCTTCCCGATCACGGACGTCAACGGCAACTTCTCCCTCGAGTTCGTCCGCTACACGCTGGGCGAGCCGAAGTACGACATGGAGGAGTGCATGGAGCGGGACATGACGTACGCCGCTCCGCTCAAGGCGACGCTTCGGCTGGTGGTCTGGGAGGACATGGGCGACGAGCGCCGTCCGAAGGACATCATCGAAAAGGAGGTGTACCTGGGGGACCTGCCCGTCCTGACCCCCCTGGGAACCTTCATCATCAACGGCGCGGAGCGCGTGATCGTCTCGCAGCTCCACCGCAGCCCGGGCGTGGTGTTCGAGGAGAACATCCACCCCAACGGCAGCAAGCTGTACAGCGCCCGCATCATCCCCTTCCGCGGCTCGTGGGTCGAGTTCACCATCGACATCCACGACGTGGTCGCGGTGCATATCGACAAGAAGAAGAAGTTCCCGGCGAGCGCCCTGCTGCGCGCGGTGGGGTACAGCCGCGACGCCGACATCCTGGGCGTGTTCTTCGGGCGCGACACCCTGACGGTGTCGGCGCTGGAAAGCACGAACACCCGCGAGGGGCGCCGGGGCGAGGTGTTCCACGGCTTCCTGGCCGAGGACGTGCCCGACCCGACGGTGCTGGGCCCCGAGGGCCCCGTGCTGTTCCGCGACGTGGTGGTACCCGGCACGGGCGAGGTGTTCGAGCGGGGCTCGCGCCTCACCGCGCCGGCGTACGCGTCGCTGCGGGCGGCGGGCGTCACGCAGCTTCCCGTGACGGTGCAGAACCTGATCGCGCGCGCCGGCGAGGAGCTGGGCGCCGACGTGGTGAACCGCCTGCAGCGCGCGGGGATCCCCGAGGTGTCGGTCTTCCACGTGCGCACGCAGGGCGGCAGCGCCCTTCGCGCCACGCTGGCCAAGGACCCCACGCGGGGCACCCTGGACTCGCTCTTCGCCATCCACAACCTGGTGCGGCCCGGCACGGCGCCGGCCCCGGACGTGTGGACGGAGGAGGAGTTCTTCGAGGCCGGCGACGGCATCATGCACGTCGCCGACTTCCTGCGCGGCTGGAACGAGCGCGAGATGGGGGCCTCCGAGGCCGCCCGCGAGCTGCAGCGCTCGGCCGAGGAGCGCATGGTGCGCTTCGCCCAGGAGCGCGGCATCAAGTACGTGTGGGAAAGCTTCCGCGACGAGCGCGCCGACAAGACGACGCGCCCGCCCCGCGTGCTGGTGTACGAGCTGAACCGCGTGGTGCAGGTGTACACGGCGGTCTGGCGCCTGCTCTTCCAGCCCCGCGCCTCGCTGGTGGTGTCGGGCGACGTGTCGGGCGGCGCCACCACCGCGCGCTCGGACTACAGCGAGTACACGGAGGAGTCGCTCAACAAGCGCTACGACCTGGGGCGCGTGGGCCGCTACAAGATCAACCAGCGGCTGGGCGACGCCTTCCGCTCGCTGGACTTCTCGGCGCCGCCGGCGGGCATGACGGCGCTCACCGCGCAGGACGTGCTGGCGATCCTCTGGACGCTGGTGGACCTGCACGAGGGCCGCGGCTACACGGACGACATCGACCACCTGGGCAACCGCCGGGTGCGCTCGGTGGGCGAGCTGATCGCCAACCAGTTCTCGGTGGGCCTGTCGCGCATGGCGCGCCTGGTGCGCGAGCGCATGTCGATCGTGTCCGACCCGGACAAGATCAACATCGACGACCTGGTGAACGCGCGCACGGTGAGCGCGGTGATCCAGCAGTTCTTCGGGTCCAGCCAGCTCAGCCAGTTCATGGACCAGACGAACCCGCTGGCCGAGATGACGCACAAGCGCCGTCTCTCCGCGCTGGGACCGGGCGGCCTGACGCGCGAGCGCGCCGGGTTCGAGGTGCGCGACGTGCACTACTCGCACTACGGGCGCATGTGCCCGATCGAGACGCCGGAAGGCCCGAACATCGGCCTCATCAACTCGCTGACCACCTACTCGCGGATCAACGACCTCGGCTTCATCGAGACGCCGTACCGCAAGGTGATCCGCGCGCTGGTGCGCTACCCGGCCGTCGCGAAGGTCGAGGAGCCGGTGCGCGTGGTGATCGGCGAGCGGGCCCGCACCTTCGCCAAGAAGGGCGAGGAGCTGGACGCCGAGCGCGGCCGCGAGGTGTTCCGCCAGATGATCGTGGGCGCGGAGCTGGCCGAGGACGTGCTGGACTGGAGCTCGCTCTTCCCGCGCATGCAGGCGGGCGAGATCACCCAGGCGGACTGGGACGAGGCGTACCGCACCCTCACGGTGCTGGCCCGCCGCGGCGACCGCATCACGGACGAGCTGGCCCGCCGCATCAGCGAGCAGCCCATCAACCTGGTGCGCGTGGTGTCGCGCCGCGCCGGCGCCGCGGCGCGCGGCGTGGCCCCCGAGGCCATCCGCAACCCCATGACGCTGCCGGTCTGGGTGTTCAAGCCCAAGACGTCGGCGGTGCTGGCGGTGCCGGGCACGGTGCTGACGGCCGAGGTCACGGAGACCCTGTTCCGGCTGCAGATGGAGGGGATGGAGCCCGCCGAGTTCGGCGAGATCCCGGACCGCATCGCCCTGGACTACGTGCAGGGCGTGGCCGCGCTCCCCTCCGAGTCGGACGTGGGCCGCTACGCGCTGAGCTTCGCCATGGAGGCCACGCACGTGACCCCCGTGGTGACGCGCATCACGGCGTGGCTGTCGGCGAACGAGGAGGAGAACGCGCGCATCGCCCAGGCGAACGCGCCGCTCACCGCGGGCGGCACCTTCGGCAACGAGTTCGTGCTGTGCCGCGAGCGGGGCGACTTCCCGCTGCTGCGCCCGGACGAGATCGACTACATGGACGTGGCCCCCGACCAGCTCGTGTCGGTGGCGGCGGCGCTGATCCCGTTCCTGGAGCACGACGACGCCAACCGCGCCCTCATGGGCAGCAACATGCAGCGCCAGGCGGTGCCGCTCCTCTTCCCCGACGCGCCGGTGGTGGGCACGGGGCTGGAGGCGGTGGTGGCCGCGGACTCGGGCGCCGTGGTGGTGGCGCGCCGCGCGGGCATCGTGAAGGAGGTCACGGCCGACCACATCCTGGTGGACGCCGGCGTGCCGGCCCCCGGGACCACGGACGAGCCGCTGCGCCGCCTGTCGCAGTTCGACCGCTACCGGATGAAGAAGTACTGGCGCACCAACCAGGACACGGCGCTCAACCAGCGCCCCCTGGTCCGCAAGGGCCAGCGGGTGGAGAAGGGCGGCGTGCTGGCCGACGGCGCGAGCACGGACGGCGGCGAGCTGGCCCTGGGCCGCAACCTGCTGGTGGCGTTCATGCCCTGGTACGGCCACAACTTCGAGGACGCCATCGTGCTCTCGGAGCGGCTGGTGAAGGACGACGTGTACACCTCCATCCACATCCAGGAGCTGGAGCTCCAGGTCCGCGACACCAAGCGGGGGATGGAGGAGATCACGCGCGAGATCCCGAACGTGGCCGAGGAGTCGCTGATCGACCTGGACGAGCGCGGCGTGGTGCGCATCGGCGCGCGCGTCAAGGCCGGCGACATCCTGGTGGGCAAGATCACCCCGAAGGGCGAGACGGAGCTTTCCCCCGAGGAGAAGCTGCTGACGGCCATCTTCGGCGAGAAGGCCAAGGACGTGAAGGACAGCTCGCTGAAGGTCCCGCCCGGCGTGGAGGGCACCGTCATCGACGTGAAGATCTTCTCGCGGCGCATCGACGATCCGATCCTGGAGAAGGAGCGCGGCCAGAAGATCGGCGAGCTGCGCACCAACGAGCGCTCCGAGATCGTGCGCATCAGCGAGGCGCGCGACGAGGAGATCAAGGAGCTGATCCGCGGCCGGCAGGTGGCGCTCTTCCTGAAGCGCGGCACCGTGGAGCCCTTCTTCAACGAGGGCACCGACCTGACCGACGAGGTCGTGGCGGCGCTGGACCTGGGCGAGGTGGACCTCACCACGCTGAAGGTGACGGACCGCCCCACCAACGAGCAGCTCCGCCGCCTGATCGACGAGAGCAAGCGCCGCATCGAGCGGGTGCGCCAGAAGACCGAGAACCAGATCGACAAGGTCTTCCAGCCCGACGAGCTTCCCCCGGGCGTGGTGCAGCTGGTGAAGGTGTACCTGGCCGAGAAGCGCAAGATCTCGGTGGGCGACAAGATGGCCGGCCGGCACGGCAACAAGGGCATCATCGCCCGCATCGTGCCCGAGGAGGACATGCCGTTCCTTCCGGACGGCCGCCCGGTGGACGTCTGCCTGAACCCGCTGGGCGTGCCCAGCCGCATGAACGTGGGCCAGATCCTGGAGACCCACCTGGGCTGGGCCGCGCGGGTGCTGGGCTTCGAGGCCAAGACCCCGGTGTTCCAGGGCGCCTCGGAGGACGAGATCGGCTCGCTGATCCGCCTGGCCGGCGCGGTGTGGGCCCGCGAGGCGCTGGGCATCACCACGGTGGAGCCCCCCGTCTTCGACGTGGAGGACGTGCGCGCCATCACCAAGGCGGTGCAGCTGGTGGAGGCCGACTACGCGGAGGAGCCCCGCCCCGAGATGGGCATCGGGCGCTCCATCGACCGCATCCTGGGCGTGCCGACCACGCCGCAGGACATCCAGGACAAGTTCCGCGCCCTGGGCGAGTACCTGGTGGCCGCCGCCCGCGAGCTGGTGGAGCGCGGGGGCGAGCGCACGCTGGAGGAGGAGTTCCCGGCCGCCGCTGCGCTGCACGCCGCCAAGCACAAGTCGGGGATGAACGCCGCCATCGAGGAGCACATGGCGCGCGCCGGGCTGACCCCCGGCGGCAAGGTGCGGCTCCGCGACGGCCGCTCGGGGACGACCTTCAAGTCGCCCGTGAGCGTCGGCGCCATCTACATGCTGAAGCTGAGCCACTTGGTGGACGACAAGATCCACGCGCGGTCCATCGGGCCGTACTCGCTGGTGACGCAGCAGCCGCTGGCCGGCAAGGCGCAGTTCGGCGGACAGCGCTTCGGCGAGATGGAGGTGTGGGCGCTGGAGGCGTACGGCGCCGCGCACACGCTGCAGGAGATCCTGACCGTGAAGTCGGACGACGTGAACGGCCGCTCGCGCGTCTACGAGGCCATCGTGAAGGGAGAGAACCTCCCGGAGCCCGGCCTGCCCGAGAGCTTCAACGTGCTGGTGAAGGAGCTTCAGGCGCTCGGCATCAGCGTGACCCTCGGAAGCTGAGGCGACGGCTCCGGCCGCTCCCGAAAGGGGGCGCGCCGGGGCCCTGCGGGGACTCCAGGCGAAGAAACGCTGCCCCGGGCGGCTACACCACAAAGAAAGAAGGGGACACAGGATGATCGACTTCCCCCGCGTCCGCGAGACTCGCTCTCAGGACTTCAACTACATTCAGGTCAAGCTCGCCTCGCCCGAGGAGATTCGCGGGTGGAGCTTCGGCGAGGTGACCAAGCCGGAGACGATCAACTACCGCTCCTTCAAGCCGGAGCGCGACGGCCTGTTCTGCGAGCGCATCTTCGGGCCCGTGAAGGACTGGGAGTGCCACTGCGGCAAGTTCAAGCGCATCCGCTTCCGCGGGCACGTCTGCGACAAGTGCGGCGTGGAGGTGACGCTCAGCAAGGTGCGGCGCGAGCGCATGGGCCACATCGAGCTGGCCGTGCCGGTCGCGCACATCTGGATGTTCAAGACGCTTCCCTCGCAGATGGGCTACCTGCTGGGGATGACGCTGCGCGACCTGGAGAAGGTGATCTACTACGCCCAGTACGTGGTGACCCACGTGGGCGCCCAGGACGTGAAGCACTCGCAGCCGCTGGACGAGGAGGAGTTCCTCCAGCTTCGCGAGAAGGCCCGCGAGGAGGGCGACACCGAGTTCCAGGCCGACATCGGCGCCACGGCCGTGCGCACCCTGCTCACGCACCTGGACGTGGACACGCTGGCCGAGGAGCTGCGCGCGCAGGTGGCCACCGAGACCAGCCAGCACCGCAAGAAGATGGTGCTGAAGCGGCTCAAGGTGATCGACGCCATCCGCAACTCGGGAAGCAGCACCTCCGAGCGCAACAAGCCGGAGTGGATGATCCTGGACGTGGTCCCGGTGATCCCCCCCGACCTGCGCCCCCTGGTGCCCCTGGACGGCGGCCGCTTCGCCACCAGCGACCTGAACGACCTGTACCGCCGCGTCATCAACCGCAACAACCGGTTGAAGAAGCTGATGGAGATGCGCGCGCCGGAGGTGATCCTGCGCAACGAGAAGCGCATGCTCCAAGAGGCCGTCGACGCGCTCTTCGACAACGGCCGGCGCAGCAAGGCCATCCGCGGCCGCGGCAAGCGCCCGCTCAAGTCCCTCAGCGACATGCTGAAGGGCAAGCAGGGCCGCTTCCGGCAGAACCTGCTGGGCAAGCGCGTGGACTACTCGGGCCGCTCGGTGATCGTGGTGGGCCCGGAGCTGAAGCTGCACCAGTGCGGCCTGCCCAAGGCGATGGCCGTGGAGCTCTTCAAGCCGTTCATCATCCACGAGCTGGAGAAGCGCGGCGAGGCCGAGACGGTGAAGCGCGCCAAGAAGATCGTGGAGCGCGACGACCCGCGGGTGTACGAGGTGCTCGAGGACATCATCCGCGACCACCCCGTGCTGCTGAACCGCGCCCCGACGCTGCACCGCCTGGGCATCCAGGCGTTCGAGCCGGTGCTGGTGGAGGGCAAGGCCATCCGCATCCACCCGCTGGTGTGCGCGGCCTTCAACGCCGACTTCGACGGCGACCAGATGGCGGTGCACGTGCCGCTGTCGTTCGAGGCGCAGCTGGAGGCGCGCGTCCTGATGCTGTCCAGCAACAACATCCTGCTGCCCAGCAACGGACGTCCCATCGCGGCGCCGTCGCAGGACATCGTGATCGGCGCCTACTGGCTGACCAAGGACTCGCCGCAGTTCGCCGACGACTTCGTGGCGGACGCGGAGGAGCTGAAGAAGCCGATGCACCTGCAGGACCCGCGCAAGGTCGTCCACCGCATGGCCGCCGTGAGCGAGGTGGAGATGGCGATGGAGCACGGGGCGCTGACGCTGCAGTCGTCGGTGTGGTTCTTCACGGACCCGCGCCCCGAGGCGGAGCTGGAGGAGGGCGAGGCGCGCACCAAGCGCTGGATCCAGACCACGGTGGGCCGGGTGATCTTCAACTCGGTGGTGCCGGACGAGCTGGGCTTCTGGAACCGCACGATGGGCAAGAAGGAGCTGGGCGACGTCATCTTCAGCGCGTACCGCACGGTGGGCCTGGCCCGCACGGTGGTGTTCCTGGACGATCTGAAGACGTTCGGCTTCCGCTACTCCACGCTGGGCGGCGTGTCCGTGGGCATCGAGGACATGAAGATCCCGGCGGACAAGGAGCAGATCCTGCGCGAGGCCGACGAGGACGTGGCGCGCTTCACCCGCGCGTACAACAACGGCGTCATCAGCAACGGCGAGCGCTACAACAAGGTCATCGACACCTGGACGCACGCCAACAACGACGTGGCGGACGCCATGGTGGCGCGCCTGGCGGGCGACCGCGGCGGCTTCAACCCCGTGTTCATGATGATGAACTCGGGCGCCCGCGGCAGCCGCGACCAGATGCGGCAGCTGGCCGGGATGCGCGGCCTGATGGCCAAGCCCCAGAAGAAGCTGACCGGCGGCATCGGCGAGATCATCGAGAGCCCGATCAAGTCGAACTTCCGCGAGGGCCTGACCGTGCTGGAGTACTTCATCTCCACGCACGGCGCACGCAAGGGCCTGGCGGACACGGCGCTGAAGACGGCCGACGCGGGCTACCTGACGCGCCGCCTGGTGGACGTGGCCCAGGACGTCACCATCAGCGAAGAGGACTGCCACACCGTCCTCGGCCTCGAGGTCAGCGCCCTGAAGGAGGGCGAGGACGTCGTGGAGCCGCTGAAGGACCGCATCGTGGGCTCGGTGGCCGCCGACGACGTGGTGGACCCCATCGACAACGAGGTGATGGTCCAGGCGGGGGAGCTGATCGACGAGGAGACGGCCGACGCGATCGAGGATGCGGGGATCCAGATGGTCAAGATCCGCAGCGTGCTCACCTGCGAGTCGCGCCGCGGCCTGTGCCGGCAGTGCTACGGCCGCAACCTGGCCACCATGGGCATGGTGGACCTGGGCGAGGCCGTGGGCATCCTGGCGGCGCAGTCCATCGGCGAGCCGGGCACGCAGCTCACGCTGCGCACCTTCCACATCGGCGGCACGGCCGCACGCATCGCGGCCACCACGGCGCGCAAGAGCAAGGTGGAGGGCGTCGCCCAGTTCGACCGCATCACCACGGTCACCACGCCCGAGGGTGCCCGCATCGTGACCAGCCGCGAAGGCGAGATCATCATGCGCGGCCCGGATGGCGGGATCCGCAGCCGGCTGGCGGTGCCATACGGCGCCACCATCAGCGTGGAGGACGGGCAGACGATCGCCAAGGACGACCTGCTGTTCTCGTGGGATCCGTACTCGGAGCCCATCGTGGCCGACTTCGGCGGCACCATCCGCTTCATCGACATCGCCGACGAGGAGACGGTGCGCGAGGAGCTGGACGAGAGCACGGGCCGCCGCCAGATGGTGATCATCGAGGACCGCAGCAAGAAGCTGCACCCCATGATCGAGATCGTGGACGCGCACGGCGCCAAGCTGCGCGAGTTCATCATCCCGGTGGGCGCGCAGCTCACGGTGCGCGACGGCGAGAAGATCGAGCCGGGCGCGTCGCTGGCCAAGATCGCCCGCGAGGCGTACAAGACCCGCGACATCACCGGCGGCCTGCCGCGCATCGCCGAGCTGTTCGAGGCGCGCAAGCCGAAGGACCCGGCGGTGATCACCGAGATCGACGGCACGGTGCGCTTCGGCGACATCAAGCGCGGCAAGCGCGAGGTGATCGTCATCCCGCAGACGGGGAACGAGCGGATCTACGAGGTTCCGGTGGGCAAGCACCTGCGCGTGCACGAGGGCGACTCGGTGCGCGCCGGCGACCGCCTGTCGGAGGGTCCGGTCAACCCGCACGACATCCTGCGGATCAAGGGCCCGCAGGCCGTGCAGGAGTACCTGCTGAACGAGGTGCAGGAGGTCTATCGCCTGCAGGGCGTGAAGATCAACGACAAGCACATCGGCGCCATCATCCGCCAGATGCTCCAGAAGGTCCGCATCGTGGACCCGGGCAGCACGGAGTTCCTGGAGGCGGAGACGGTGGACCGCGTGATGTTCCTGGACGAGAACACCCGCACGATCGCCGCCGGGCAGGACCCGGCGCGCTCGGAGCCGCTGCTGCTGGGCATCACCAAGGCGTCGCTGACCACGCAGTCGTTCATCTCGGCGGCGTCGTTCCAGGAGACGACCCGGGTGCTCACGGACGCCGCCATCCGCGGCGCCCGCGACAACCTGGCCGGCCTCAAGGAGAACATCATCATCGGCCACCTGATCCCGGCGGGCACCGGCATCTACCGGTACAACGACGTGGACTTCACCCCCGAGCCCGAGGGCGGCGCGGTGGTGTCGGAGCCGGCGGTCGCCGAGGCGGCCACGGTCGGGGCGTAAAGCCGCGGCCGGTGCGGTACGGCAGGAAAACAGGGCGGCCCCGGTGCGATGTGCACCGGGGCCGCCCTGTTTTCCCGCTGTCCACCACCCTCCGCCGGCTCCCCGGGACTCCATCACTCACCCACATACGAAGAGCGGAGCCGGGATCGTCACGGCTCCGCTCTTCGTATGTGTCGACCCTACATCGGCCGCGTCGTCGGCCGTCCCATCGACCGGCGTTCGCCAGGCGGGGAGGATCGCCCGTCAGCCGGTGCGGCGATGGCTCAGCGGCCCGGAGCGCCGCCCATGCCCGACCACGGGGTCAGGAACGTCACCATGAGGATGGGGACGAGGGGGATCATCAGGATCCCGATCACCCAGAGCACCACCTCCATCATGGAGTAGTCGTCCTCGGGCGCGGCGTCCGCGGTGCGCGGGATGTCGATGTCTGCCATGGTCTCGCTGGGGTGCCCGCGCGCCGGAGCGCCGCGTTGGTTTCCGTTTCCGTCCGTCCCGGATGCCGCGCACGCTCGCGCCGCCCGGTCCGGAACGCGACATACTAGCACCGCGCCCAGCGTCTGTCCAGACGCCGCGGACGCCCTCCCCGCCGGCCGTCGACGGCGCGTGCCCGTCCGCCGGGCCGTGTCACCCGTCGTGGAAGCCGCGCCCTTCGTCCGCCAGCCGCCGGAGCCGCGCGCCGGGCTCGAAGCGCGGGCCGTGCCGTTCCCGCAGCGCGCGGAGCGATGCGACCACGGCGGGGAGGCCGATGCGGTCCGCGTGGAAGAGCAGCCCGCCGCGGAACGCCGGGAACCCGAAGCCGATCATCATCGCCAGGTCGACCTCGTCCGGGCCGCCGGCGATGCCTTCCTCCAGCACCGCCGCCGCTTCGTTCACCAGCGACAGCAGCAGCCGTCCGAGGATCGCCGGGCCGTCCGGCGCCGGCCTCGGTACGCCATCGCCCTCGCGGACCAGCGCGGCGATCTCCGGCGCCGGCCTCGGCTCGTGCCGCGCGGCATACGTGTAGAACCCACGCCCCGCGCGCACGCCCAGAACCTCGCGGCGCACGAGCATCTCCAGCGCATCCGCCGAGCGTACGGGGTCGCCGCCCGATCCATGCACCGCGGCGGCGACGCGGGCCAGCGACGCGGTGCCGATGCGGTCGGCCAGCGCCAGCGGGCCCTCGGCCATCCCGAAGCCGCGGGCGGCGCCGTCCACCTGCGCGACGCTCGCGCCTTCCCCGAGCAGGGCGACGGCCTCCTGCACGTAGACCGCGGCCAGCCGGTGCAGGAGGCCGCCGGGCGCGTCCGCCACCGCGACGGCGGGAAGCTCCAGCCGCTGCGCCAGCTCCACCAGCGACGCCACCGTCCGCGGCGAGGTGCGCGCGCCGCGGACGACCTCGGCGATGCGCGCGTCCTCGGGGGAGGGAAAGAGGCGCAGGCCCGCCAGCGACTCCGGCCGGGCCAGGTCGCAGGCGATGGCGTCCACGGGGATGGCGAGCGCGGTCGCGGCGAGCACGGCGCCCTCGCGAAGGTGGTCCTCCGCCTCGCGCAGCACCGTGCGCTTCCGCTCCTCGCTGCCCACCAGCACCTCCACCGCCAGGTCCACGGTGCCGAAGCCGCCGAAGCCCTGTGCCCCCGTCACGCGCTCGCGGGACGCGATCGAATCGGCGCGCGACAGGCTGCCGTTCGACCGCTCCCAGCGCAGCGCATCGGCCGCGAAGCGCACGGCCTCGGCGACGGCGGCGCGGTCGGGGTCGCGGACGCGGACCTCCATCCCCCGCGCGGCCAGGCGGTGGGCCAGCGCCCCGGCCGAGACCCCTCCGCCCAGCAGGGCGACCGTGTCCAGGCGCGCGGGGGTCTCCGCGGAGTCCGTCACCGGCCCGCGGGCGACGCGGCGGAGGGAGAAGGCGTGCATCAGCCCCCGCGCCTCGTCCGTCACCGCCAGCTCGCCGAACGCACGGGCCTCCAGCGCGAACGCGGCGTCCAGCGGCAGCCCGATCCCTTCCGCGACCACCTCCAGCGCGCGCAGGCCAGCGGGGTTGTGCGCGGCTTCCGGAGCCCGGAGCCCGCGCCGGACCCGGGCGAACAGCGCCCGCCGGCCGGGTGCGGTGTCTTCCACCAGCCGCCGCGCCACTCCGCGGCGCGCGCCCGTGCGCCGGCGCCCGCGCTCCAGCCGCTCGCGCACGAAGTCCGCCACCCGCGCGTCCATCTCCGCCGCGGCAAAGACCGCATCCACCAGCCCGAGCGCCTTCGCCTCGGATGCATCGACCGAACGGCCCGTGAGGATCAGCCCCAGCGCCGAGCGCGCGCCCACCAGGCGGGGCAGGCGCACGGTGCCGCCCAGCGCGGCGATCAGCCCGTAGCGCACCTCCGGGAAGCCGAGCAGGGTGTTCGCGGAGTCCGCCGCCAGCCGGTACGAGCACGCCAGCGCCAGCTCCGCGCCCGCGCCCAGGCAGGCGCCGCGGAGGGCGGCGAAGGTCGGCACGGCCAGCGTCTCCAGGCGCCGCAGCACGGCCTGCCCGCGCCGCGCCAGCGCCTCGCCGGCGGCCGCGTCGGGGATCGCGCGCACCTCGCGCAGGTCCGCGCCGGAGATCCACGTCGCCGGCAGCGCACTGCGGACGACCACCGCGCGGACCGCATCCACCGTCACGCCGTGCTCCACCTCGGCCAGGATCGCGTCCAGCCTGTCGAGCGCCGCCGTGCCCAGCACGTTCGGACCGCCGCCGGCCGCGCTGAAGACAATGGACGCGATGCCGCCGCCGTCCACGCGCAGGTGCGGGTCGCCCGCGCGAAGGGGCGATCCGGAGATGTCGTCCAGCGGCGCTTCCTCGACGGTCAACGGGTGGTCCTCAGGCGAGAAAGGGAGTCGACGCACATCCGCCGGCTCGGCCGATGGGTTCCGCTGCATCGGACCCACCGGCGATTCGTCCGATCAAACGAAGGAAGCGAGCCGTCGCATGGTGCGAGGCCCGCTCCCGAAGATCCCCCGCGTACGACGCGCTCGCGGACACCGTGGACCCGTGGACCCGATCCGCGGGCCGCGGAGGACGCGGGCGACGGCGGCGACCGAGGTCGACCCGACGCCGCGTCAGGGCGCGGGAGCGAGGCCGCGGTAGAAGGTGTCGGCGACGCGGTCGGCGAGGGGGACGAGGGGGCGCGAGCGGTCGCCCAGCAGCCACTCCAGCTCGATCTCCTCCAGCAGCCCGATGAGCATGCGGCGGGCGAGGGGGATGGCCACGCCCTCGCGCAGGGCGTTCTCGGCGCCGCCGCTGCCCAGCAGCTCGTCGATGGCCTGCGCGTACAGCTTCAGCACGTCGCGCACGGCGCCGCCGTAGAACTTGCTGGACTGGCGGGACTCCAGCAGCAGCACCGTCGCCAGCGCCGGATCGGCCTCGATGCTCTCGAACTGCAGGCGGATGAAGCGCGCCAGGCGCTGCTCGAACGACAGCTCCGAGGGCAGCACGTCGCGAACGGAGGCGCAGAACTCGTTCACCTTCTCGCGGAAGGCGGTGAGCAGCAGGTCGTCCTTGCCGTCGAAGTACAGGTAGATGGTGCCCTCGGCCACGCCCGCGCCGGCGGCGATGTCGCGGATGCGCGCGGCGAAGAACCCGTTCTCGGCGAAGACCCGCACCGCCGACTCCAGGATCGTCCGCCGCTTGGCCTCGCGGCCGCCGGTGAGTGATGGCTCATTCATGGCGCGAAGGATACCGCCGGGTCCCGGACGAGGCAAGGCCGGAGCGTCGCCGCCCCGGCCCTGCATCATCCGTCCGCCGCGCCAGCCGCGCTAGAAGCCGGGCTGGAAGGAGAACTGCCAGCGCGGCTTGTTGTCGCCCCGCTCGAAGGCCTTCACGTAGTCCGCCTCCACCACCGCGTAGCCGAACAGGTTGAGGCGGGCGCCCACGCCGGCGCTGGTCAGGATCCCGCGGTCGGCCAGGCTGCTCTGCAGGCCGCGCTTGAGCACGGGCGAGGTGGTGATCTCCTGCCCGAAGCTGTCGGTGGTCTTTCCCCACGCCACGCCGGCGTCGTAGAAGACCACGCCCTCCAGCGGCGACAGGCCGGACTGCCCGATCAGCCGCGCCAGGAGCGGCACGCGCAGCTCCACGTTGGTGACGCCGATGCGGCTTCCGAACAGCGCGTTCAGCAGCGAGCAGTCGGCCCCGGTGCTGCTGCCGCCCTGCAGCTCGGTGTTGCACCCGTTGGAGACGCTGTTGTAGTCGTACCCGCGCATGAAGTACGAGTAGCCCAGGAACTGGTCGCCGAAGAGCCGCTCGTCGCGCCCGTACCGGCCGAAGTGCAGGGCGCGGAAGGCCAGCGTCACCGGTCGGATGAACTGGTAGCGGCGGTAGTCGGCCGTGGCCTCCACGAAGCGGCCCGTGCCCACCGTGGGCGCGATCTCGAAGTGGTAGCGCTGCCCCGCGAAGGGCGAGGTGTAGCCCGACAGCGAGTTGTCGTAGATGAGCGCCGCCGAAGCTTCGGCCAGGTTGTACGACTTGCCGCTCTCCTTCCGCTCGCGGTAGTCGAAGGGCCCGCCCACCACCTGCGGGTTGCCGTCCGCGTCGGGCTGGGTGGCGTAGACGTACTCCTGGATGCGCTGGTCCTGCCCGATGTGGCGCAGGCCCCCCGAGAACTCCAGCCGCTGCACCCGCGAGAAGGGGTACTGCGCGATGCCGCCGACCCGGTTGTCGAAGATGCGGTAGATGCGCTGCTGGTCCAGGAACTCGCCGGCCGCGTTGACCTCGCGCGTGTAGGCCACGCCGGCGATGTAGGGCACGCGCTGCACGGCCACGCCGTAGTTCCAGCGCTGGCGCTGGTTGATGTAGACGGTGCTGAACCCGATCTCGTCGATGCTGCCCTGCGCCTGGATGGTGCCGTAGATGGTGTGCCGGCCCAGGATGTCGCTGAAGATGCCGCTGATGCCGCCGTACAGGCCGCCGCTGCCGTAGTAGCCCGAGCCCGTGCTGACGCCGAGCTGCGGCTGGCCCAGGTAGTCCAGGCCCAGGCGCGGGCGGTACGCCTCGGTGATCCACCCCGACGCCTGCTGCGCCGTGGCCAGGCCGATGTCCTGGTTGCGCACCAGCGCCAGCACCCGGTTGAACGCCGGCTCCGTGGGGCGCGGCGAGGGCGGGAGCACGGCCGCGATGGGCGGCGACACGTCCCACGAGGCGAGCTGCGCCGGCGGGGCGGGGCGGCCGGCCAGGCGAACCGGGTCGGTGATGGAGTAGATGTTGTAGCCGTTCTTCTCGAAGGCCGTGATCAGCACCCGGTCCGTGGTGCGGGCCGAGGTGATGACGGGGCTCAGGTCCGTGATCCCGCTCACGCCCGAGAAGAGGTCGGTGAGCTTGAAGACCTCGCCGCTGGCCAGGTTCACCCGGTACAGGTTGGGGATGCCCGTGCGGTTGCTGACGAAGTACAGTCCCCGCCCGTCGCGCGTCCACACCGGGTTGATGTTCTTGGGTCCGGCCATCCCGGGCGCCATGCGGATGGCCCCCGTGGCCACGTCCATCAACGCCACCTGGTAGCCGCCGTAGCGCAGCGCGGCCAGGTCCGTGCCCGGCCCCCGGTCCGTCACGAAGGCGATGGTGCTCCCGTCGGGCGAGTACTCCGGCTGCATGTCGGCGTACTTGTCGTTGGTCACCTGGCGCGAGGCGCCGCTGGCCAGGTCCAGCGCGTACAGGTCGGTGATGCCGCCCTTCTTGCCCGAGAACATCAGCGTGCGCCCGTCCGGCGACCACGCCGGGTTGGTGATCTCGCTCACCTCGCGCAGCCGGTACTCGCGCTCCTTGCGGCCCGTGCGCGTGTCGATCACCACCAGCACGTCCGAGGCGCCCCGCCGCGCCGAGAAGGCGAAGCGGGCCGCGTCCGGCGACCAGGTGCCCGACGAGCTGATGAAGTTGAGGCTGGAGTAGTGGGGATCGAACGCCGTGCCCTTCACCAGGGTGCGGATCACCTCGCCCGTCTGCGCGTTGGCCAGGTAGAGCTGCACGTCGAAGTTGCTGAGCGACGACAGGAAGGCCAGCCGGGTGCCGTCGGGCGACAGGGACGGCGACACGTTGTAGCGGCCGCCCTTGCGCTTCTGCGTGATGAGCGGCGTGGCGACCTCGCGGGCCTCCTTCTCGGTGGTCAGCAGCGGCAGGTAGGTGCGGCGGATGGAGGTCTGCCAGTCCAGCGAGATCTCGTCCAGCGAGGTGTTCAGGATGCGCTGGAAGGCCTCGGGATACGGCACACCCTGGCCGGCCTGCTTGAGGATCTGGCCGATGGCCGCGTCGCCCCAGCGCCCGCCCACGTACGACCAGAATGCCTGGCCCCAGCGATAGGGGAAGTAGCGCGAGTCGCGGGTCATCTGCTCCACGGTGGGCACGTCGCCCGTGAGCGCGGCGTCGCGCAGCCACATGGAGGTGTTGGGGTCCACGGGGCCGATGGACAGGTACTCGGCCATGCCCTCCACGAACCAGAGCGGCACCTGGAAGCGCGCCGACGCCGCCTCCAGCCCACCGCCGGCGCGGCCCAGGCCCGACACGTCGTACTGGAAGGCGTGCACCAGCTCGTGGCCGACCACGTGGTCGGTCTCCTGGTACGAGCTCTGGTGGGGGATGACGATGCGCTGCTTGAAGACCTCGGTGACGCCCTCGGTGCCCTCGCCCAGGCCGCCCTGGATGACGGTGGTCTGCTCGGCGTGGGGGTGCGAGGCGTACAGGATGAGGGGCTGCTTGTGCTCCAGCTCGTAATCCAGCACGCGCGACAGGCGGGCGTACCAGCGCTCGGCCATGCGCGCCGCGTCGCGGGACGCCACCTCCTCCTCGGGATAGTAGTAGACGTCGAAGTGCGGCGTCTTCAGCACCCGGAAGTCGAAGGTCTGGTACTGCACCTGATTCTGTCCGAAGTACTGGCCGTGGAGCGCGGAGGGCGCGGCGGCGAGCCCGAGCAGACCCAACCCCAGCACGGAGCCCCGTGCGGACCTGCGAATGAACGTCGACATGCGAAGCTCCTCCACCGACCAGTGCCATTGTGGATTCGCGGACGGCGCGGAGCGCGTTCCGTCCCGCGGAGCGCCCGCGCCGGAGCCTGCGGCGGGCCCTCCAGACTGCGTCTCGTCCCCGTCGCCGGGGGGTCCGCCACCTGCGCCATCCGAGCACAACGAGCGGGAGCGGGGGTTCCTGACAGCCCGCCGCGCGCTTCGCTGCAGCCCGCCCCATCCCATAGCCCGCGAAGGGCCCCCTCCTCCCTGCGCCGCCGCCTTCTACGGACCCGGGCCGGGAACCGTGGCCGCCGTCGTACCCGCGCGTGCCCTGCACGGTCCGCCGCCGCGTCCGGGCCGGCCGGAGGGTGCCCGAGTGCAAGGAGCGGGCCCGGTTCCGGGCGCAGTGCGGGAGGCCGTTTTCCGTGGTCCCGGGCGCCTTCGCGCCGCGCTGGTCCGCGCCTTGCGCGCCGCGCCCGCGTGCGCGCCGCCGCCGGGCGGCGCCGAAACCGCGGGAACGGAGGAGCGCGCGTGGACCCAGACCGGGAGTGGAGCGTGGAAGAGCGCGAGGCGAGCATCGGCCGGGCCCTGAACGCGTACACGGAGCGCCGCCGCCGCCGTCGCGGCGAGGACACCTTCTTCGGCGCGGCCGACTGCCTGCTGGCCGGCGCCGAGGCGGGGCTGGACGCCGGCGAGGTGGGCAGCCGCCGCGTGGAGGTGATGGACGAGGCCGCCGCCAGCGGCATGTCGCCCGACCTGGCGGACCTGCTGTACGACATCGCGCGCGACGAGGGGCTGGACCCCGCGCTGGCCTTCGAGCTGGTGCGCACGGGGCTGGGCGTGCAGCCCCCCGCGGACGGCCTGGTGAACGCGCCCTCGCAGCCCACGACGGACAAGTACGCGCCGGAGTGGGTGGTGACGCCCGCCACGCCGCCGGACCTGCTGCTGCGGGAGCGGATGCTGCGCTTCTCGTTCCGGCGCCTGCGGGGGCTGCTGGAGGCCCACGAGGACGCCGCTGCGGCGCTCCTGGCGTTCGCGCGCGAGCCCGACGTGGGGCCGCACGGCTACTGAAGCCGGCCCGGCACTGGCCCCGAAGCGCTCGGGGAGCCACATTTCCCCCAGCCGGGAACCGTCCCGGCGCTCCCGAAGAAAGGACCGCACGTGACCGACGAGACCGCCGCCCCGACCACCTTCCGCGACCTCGGGCTGGGCGAGGACGTGCTTGCTGCCCTGGACACGCTGGGCTATGAAGAGCCGACCCCCATCCAGACCGCCGCCATCCCCGTGCTGCTGGCGGGGCGCGACGTGGTGGGCCGGGCAGCCACGGGAACCGGCAAGACGGCCGCCTTCGTGCTGCCGCTGGTAGAACGCATCGAGCCCGGCACGCCGGGCGTGAAGGCCCTGATCCTGTGCCCCACCCGCGAGCTGGCCGTGCAGGTGGCCGAGGCCACGCACCGCTACGCCCTGCGCAAGGGCCTGCGCGTCCTGGCCGTCTACGGCGGCCAGGACATCGAGCGCCAGCTCATGCCGCTGCGCCGCGGGGTGGACGTGGTGGTGGGCACGCCCGGCCGCATCCTGGACCACATCCGCCGCCGCTCGCTGGACCTGTCCCACATCACCAACGTGGTGCTGGACGAGGCGGACGAGATGCTGGACATGGGCTTCCAGGACGACATCGAGGCCATCCTGGAGTCCACCCCCAAGGAGCGGCAGACGGCGCTCTTCTCGGCCACCTTCCCGCCGCGCATCGCGCAGCTCGCCGAGCGGCACCTGACCAACCCGGAGCGCATCACCGTGCGCGCCCCGGTGCTGGAGACGCCCAAGGTGCGCCAGGTGGCGTACGTGGTGCCCCGCCCCTACAAGATGGAGGCGCTGTCGCGCATCCTGGACCTGGAGGCCCCCACCTCGGCCATCCTCTTCTGCCGCACGCGGCACGAGGTGGACGAGCTGACGGAGGCGCTGTCGGTGCGCGGCTACCGCCCCGAGGCGCTGCACGGCGGCCTGAACCAGGGCCAGCGCGACCGGGTGATGAAGCGCTTCCGCGAGGGCACGGCCGACCTGCTCATCGCGACCGACGTTGCCGCCCGCGGCATCGACGTGGAGCACGTGAGCCACGTGATCAACTACGACATCCCGCAGACGCCCGAGGCGTACGTGCACCGCATCGGCCGCACGGGCCGCGCGGGGCGCGAGGGCACGGCCATCACCCTGGTGCAGCCCCGCGAGCGCCAGCTGCTGCGCGGCATCGAGCGCATCATCGGCGCGCCGGTGGAGCACGGCCGCGTTCCCACCATCGCCGACCTTCGCGCCCGCCGACTGGAGCTGCTGCGCGCCGCCATCCACGAAACGCTGGAGGAGGGCGAGTACGGCGCCTTCCGCGATGCGGTGCGCGTGCTGGCCGAGCAGTACGACCCGCTGGAGATCGCCGCCGCCGCCGCCAAGCTGGCCTCGGACGCCACCCGCGGCGAGGAGCCCGAGGACGGCAAGGACATCCCCGAGTGGGACCCCACCCGCGAGCGCCCCGAGCGCGACTCCCGCGGCCCGCGGGGCCACACCGACCGCTCGGAGCGTCCCTCCGCGCCGCGCCGCGGGCGTAGCGACCAGACGATGACGCGCCTGTACGTGGGCGTGGGCCGCCGCCGCGGGGTGCGCGCCGGCGACCTGGTGGGCGCCATCACCGGCGAGGCAAAGATCCCCGGCGACGCCATCGGCGCCATCGAGATCGCCGACCAGTTCTCGCTCGTGGAGGTGCGCGAGGACCTGGCCGACCTCGTCATCCAGCGCCTGGGCGGCGCCTCCGTGAAGGGCCGCCCCGTCTCCGTGCGCCGCTCGCACGACTGAGGCATGGGGTGTGGCCGCCGGCGATGCACGCTGCCTCGGTGTGATACAGCCGAGCCGGCGGAAGCGTTAGCGGATCTGCGGTGCCGCAAAATCGGCCCCGAACGACGACGGAGGCGGGACCCTCGTGGGTCCCGCCTCCGTTCGCATGCAAGCCGCCCCGTGCAGGTCAGGTGCGGACGACTGGCGCCCCGGTCTTCGCTGCCCGAAGGAGCGCGGCGGGCTCCACTCCGAACACCGACGCCAGCCGGTCCAGCGTGTCGACCTGCACGTTCGCGCGTGCCGACTCGATCTCCGCCACGCGCGGCTGCGTGACGCCCAGCGCGTGGGCAAGCTGCGTCTGTGTGTATCCCCGCTGCACCCGCAGCCGGACGACGTTCTCCGCCACGACCGCCCGGCTCCCGAGCGCGTCCTCCGCCTGCTCTACCGCGGGCACGGCGGCACGAATGGCCCGGAGCACCGCGGAGGCCTTGTCCTGGTTTCTATCGAACGTCATGTGTCCTCGCCGTAGAAGCGGTTCCTCATCTCATCTACCGCATCGCAGATGTCGTTCAGGCGTCGCCTGCCCGTCACGTCCCGCTTCGGCAGCACCCTGCACACCCAGATCTCGCGGGTGTCGACGGCGTCGTGCCAGAAGAAGAAAAGCCGGTACCCTCCAGACCCGACATCACGAATCTCCCTGGTTCGTCCAACCGTGGAATACCTTGACCAACTCGGCGCGGAGCGAGACAAGCCAGCCGTTTTCAGCCACCTGGGCGACTGTGCGCTCGATTACGAGGAAGCGCTGCGGGTCCTTCCGTGCGATGGACTTCAGCTCACGCGCGGCCGCACTGGTAAAGAACACTTCACAATGCTCGCTCATGCGTTTCCGACGGTAGAATATAATCTGCGACTTATAATGCCGGCAAGGGTCCGCACTGAGCCCCCCCGTCAGGCTGGCGAGGGGCAGCAAAATACGTTCGACTCCGGAAACGACGCAAGGCCACTAAAGGAGCGCATTCCATACCGTAGCAGCTACGCCCACTTATGCGCTACGACGACCTCTCCGCTACTCGATGAACAGCGACCGCCCGCGGTTGGGAATCACGCCGGCTTCGCGGCTGCGGCGGAAGAGCTCGGCGACGGCGGCCTGGCCGTCGGTGCCCAGGTCGGCGGAGAAGTGGTTGACGTACAGGTCGATGTGCTGGCGGGTGACGGCGTCGTCCATCTCCTGCGCGTGCGCGCGGACGTACTCGCGCGAGTCGTCGGGGTGCGCGAAGGCGTGCTCCACCGAGGCGCGGACGGCGGCCTCCAGCGTGCGCAGCGCGTCGGCGCCCAGCGAGCGGCGGGCGAGGATGCCGCCGAGGGGGATGGGGAGCCGGGTGGTGGACTCCCACCATTCGCCCAGGTCCACCACCTTCACCAGCCCGTGCTGCGGATAGGTGAACCGCGACTCGTGGATGATGAGGCCGGCGTCCACCTCGCCGCGCTCGACGGCGGGCATGATGTCGCTGTACACGCGTTCCTCGGTCCGCCCGGCGTGCGGCGCGAAGAGGCGGAGGAGAAGATGCGCCGTCGTCAGCCGTCCGGGGATGGCGATGCGCGCCGTGGCGAGGGCCGCCGGGTCCAGCGGCGCACGCGACACCAGAAGCGGGCCGCACCCGCGCCCCAGCGCGCCGCCGGAGCGCAGCAGGACGTACTCGTCCAGCAGGTACGGCAGCGCGCCGTACGACACCTTGCTGACGTCCAGCACGCCGTCGCGGGCCAGGAGGTTGAGCGTCTCCACGTCCTCCAGCCGCTCCGAGAAGCGCAGGCCCTCCGCGGCTACGCGCCCGTGCACCAGCGCGTCGAAGATGAAGGTGTCGTTGGGACAGGGCGAGTAGCCCAGGGTCAGCGTGCGTCCGTTCGTATCGCTCATCGAATGCTCTCGTCCGGTGTCCATGCCGCGGCCACGACGCGCGCGGCGCGCTGGGCGGCTGCCGCGGCGTCGCGCAGGCGCCAGCGCGACAGGTCGCGGTCCTCCACGTGGTTGCTCACCGCGCGCAGCTCCAGGAACGGCACGCGGTAGATGGCGCAGACGTGCGCCAGCGCCGCGCCCTCCATCCCCTCGCACAGCGCGCCCCAGCGCCGCGCCAGCTCCTCTCCGCGCACGGCGGTTCCCGAGCAGGCGGAGAGGGTCACGAACGGCCCCACGCGCGCCGCGATCCCCGCATCGGCCAGCGCCGCGCGTGCTCGGCCGACGCGGGCGGCGTCCAGGACGAACTCGTTGAAGACGCGGGCGCCGTCCGCCTCCAGCAGGGGGATGCGGATGCCCTCGGTGGACATCCACCCGTCCGGCCCATCCACGCCTTCGTCGCCGTAGACGGCGGCGGAGGCGAGGGCGACGTCGCCCAGCGCCAGGCCCGATCCCGCGTACGCGCCCGCCACGCCGAAGCCCAGCACCCCGCGTACGGCCCGCGTCTCCAGCAGCGCCGTCGCGGCCTGCGCGGCGTTCGTCTTGCCCATGCCGGCGGGGAGCAGGATCACGGGCCGTCCATCCAGCGCTCCCTCCCACGCCGGCTTGCGGCCGATCGCCACCTGGCGGGCATCGGCCAGCGCGCCGCGCAGCTCCGCGCATTCCAGCGCGACGGCGCAGACCAGCGCGAGGGGGGCGTCGGATGAACGGCTGGGTCGATCGATGGGCATCGGCCGGCGGTGGAGGTGCGCGCGTGTGGACCGGAGCGGCGAATCTACACGGCGCGTCGACCGGGCGGAACCGGCGGGGCTATGCGCGCGGCGCCGCGCGTGCCAGATTGCCGCGTCCGACTCCGCCGTCCGCCACGGCGCCGACATCCTCCCGACCGAAGCCGATGATCGTACGCCCGCTCCGCAGCCCCATCGTTCCGCGCGCTCGACGCTCCAGATTCGGCCCATTCCGTCAGTGCGCCGCCGCGCTGGCGAGCCTCGCGCTCGGATGCGGCCCGCGTGCGCCCGTGCCGCCGCCCGCCGCACCGGCGCCCGTCGCCGCGCCCGCGCCGGAGCCGTTTCCGTACGCGGACGTGTGGACGCGCGCGCCGGGCGTGGTGCTGGTGCGCGACAGCGGGAGCGGGGTGCTGCCGTATGCATCCATGCGCCTGCAGGTGCTGCGCGCGGACACGGCGGACCTTCTGCGCGTGCGGTGCATCACCTGCCCGGTGCCTATGGACGGCCGAGTGCGCCGCGGGGACCTCGTGTACCGGCCGGCGGACCTGGCAACCGCGTCGGCGGACAGCCTTTCCGCGTTCATCCTCGCCTTCCGCGAGGCCGTGAAGCGCCGCGACCTGGCGGCGCTCCGCGCAGTGATGTCGCCGACGTTCGTGCACGCGGCGGACGGGCCGGACGGCGTGCTGGAGGCCGTGAGCCGCTGGCAGGAGGAGGCGTACCGCCCATTGGACGCGCTGCCCGCGCTGCTGGACCGCGGCGTGGCGCAGGTGCCGGGCACCGACCTGTGGGCCGCGCCGCCGCCCTTTGTCACCCGCTCCGGCTACCAGCAGCTGCGCGCGGGCTTCCGGCGAGTGAACGGCCGGTGGACATGGATGTTCCTGGTACGCGGAGCGGCGCTGTAGGCGGTGGTTGCGTTCACCCCGGCCTCTTCTGCCGCAAGCCGGGCGACGACGTGCTGTCTCACGCATGGCCTTTCGCGAGGAGGCCGATTCCCGCGCGGAGCAGCCTCCGCAGGGAGGCTTCGGGCCGTCGTTGCCGCGGCTTCAGCCGCCTGGGGAAGCCTCCGATCCCGAACCACGAAGGGCCGCGCACCCATCCGGTGCGCGGCCCTTCGCCTTCCATCGACCATCCGCGTTGCCCGAAGGTCAGTCGCCGAGCTGGGCGGGGGCCGCGTTGTCGGCCGGGATGTCCTTCATGACCATGTGGGCGTAGCCGTTGTCGGGGTCGCCGCCCTTCTTGAGCACGCGGTCCACGGTGCCGGGGCCGCGGTTGTAGGCGGTGAGGGCGAGCTTGGCGTCGCCGTTGTACTTGTCCAGCAGCTCGCTCAGGTACTTGAACCCGATGCGCAGGTTGACGTCCGGCTGGCGCAGGTCCTCGACCGTGGTGCCGGGGCGCATGATGCGGGCGGTGGCCGGCATGAGCTGCGTGAGGCCGATGGCGCCCACGTGGCTGGTCGCGCTGTTCTTGAAGGTGCTTTCCGCCCGCACCAGTCCGAACGCCACGTCGGGGTCGATGTGCGTCTCGAGCGCCAGGTCGTAGATGGACTCGGCCAGGTCGCGCGGCACGTCGTACGAGGCGTAGCGCTGCAGGTTGCGCTGGATGACGTCCTCGCGGGCGCTGCCGGCGCGGTCGGCGGTGCCCTGCTGGGCGTCGCGCCAGGCCTGCCCCACGGCGGTGTCCGTGAGCTTCGGCGTGGGCACGAAGTCCATGATCTGCTCGTGGCTGGGCGCGTTGCGGATGGACTGGTTGTGCCGCGCGATGGCCACCGGCAGCGCCGACCCCGCGATGGTGAGCCCGATCAGCCCGTGCCGCACGGGGTGCCGCCGCAGGCGGTTCATGGCCGACGGGTTGCGCCTGCGCAGCGCGGGACCCTCCACGCGCCGCTCGCCGCCGTCGTGCAGGCGGCGATAGCGGTCGTTGCGGGGCCCGGCCGGCGCGCCGCCGTCGTAGGCCCGCGGCCAGCGCCTGCGCGTGTTCCCGGTGGGGTGCCGGGGCGCCGGGTTGCCGCGCTCCCGGCGGGGCGCCGGGCCTCTGCGTCTTGGCTGCATTGCGGGTCCTCCTGTGGGCGTTTCCCGTCCCGGGGACGGGATCTTTCGCATCGGCCGGCGGGTCGCCCCGCAGCCGCACGTCGCATGCCACCTTTTCATCTGTTCCCGGGCCCGTGAGGACGCGGGTGCGTATGCGTCAAGATGTTGAAATATAACCACTTATGCCAGATGATCCAACCCTTCGCGTCCGCGGCGGACGGGGGACGTTGCGCGGTCGGCGGCGGCCGGCCATCTTGGAAGCCTCCCTTCCCGAGACGCGCGACGACCGTTCCGCCCCCCCCAGCCGCCACGCCCATGCTGCCCGCTCCGCGCCCCGCCCGCCGCCCCGCCCCCGCGCGGCGCACCCCGTGAAGGACCGGCTGCGCGTGGCCTCGGTGGCGCTGGCCGCCATCGTCGTCTTCAACCTGGGCCGCGAGGGGTATCGGTGGTACGCGTTCCGCGACGAGCGGGCCGCCATCGTGCGCCTGCGCCGCCATGTGGTGGAGGCGGGCGCGGAGGTCACGCTCACCCGCGGGCAGCTGGAGGCGCTGAACCGCGCCGTCGGCACCGCCGACAGCGGCCTCACCGCGGACGTGCAGGTGCTCCGCCGCTACGCCGTGCAGTCCGATGGCGGCCTGCTGCCTCCCGCGGTCTACGCCCGCTACCTGCGCGACCGGCGGCGCTACGACGAGCACCGCGCCCAGCGCCAGGAGGTGTCCCGGCGCTGGGAGGAGGTGCAGGGCCGGCTCCACGCATCGGCCGACTGGTACAACGTGCTCGCCGACAGCATCCGCACCCTCGCGACCCGCATCGGCGACCCGTACTACCACGTGCCGCTGCCGGTGGAGGCCGCGGCCGAGAAGGGGCTCATCAAGGTGGACAGCGGGCGGTCGAACGAGTAGCCGTAGCCTGCCTCGCAAAATGACGATGGTTCGAGCCGCCTCGCCGCCCGTGTGCCTTGTTCGTGGTGAAGCGCCAGCTCACGATCGCACTGGTCCCGTTGCGGCTACGCCTCCATGGCCGGATGAAGTCTTCGGGCCGCGTAGAGCCGCCCGTCGGCCAGGGGTCAGGGGCAGGCGTACACGCAGGACTCCTGCTGGCAGTTGGTCTGGCAGGTGGCGCACGTGCCGAAGCATGACGCGCCGCAGGTGTCGTAGCAGGTGTTGAAGCAACTGGCGCAGCTGGCACAGCTGGGGTCACAGGTGCCGCAGGTGTAGTTACAGCTCAGCGCCGCGCACGTGTCGAAGGGCGAAACGCATACGTGTGAATGCCCCTTTACCGTGCCGCGCTGCGTGCCCTCGGGCGGATTCGTATCGAACGATTCGACGGAGAGCTGGTCCAGATCGAGCTTCAGCTTGTGCATGGGGGCTCGCAGAGGATGGGGGGGGATGCCACAGCCGGGCCGGTGCAGACCGGTCCCGTGCATCCAATTTATCGTACATGGAACGGTCTACGCCATAATTTGATGTAGACCGGCCTCCGTTCCAGCCGTCGCCGTCACGCCCACGGTGTCGGTCCACCCCATCGCGTGTCTTCGGCATGGGGCCTCCGAGGCTTGAGGTCTTCCATACCTGAAGAAAGATCACCCTGAGCTTGTCTCAAGAATCCTGTGGGCTACCAGCGGGCACCCGCCGGTTCTCTCCGCGAAGATCCGCACCCGAGACGCCGACGCCCCGGCACGCATCCTCGCGTGCCGGGGCGTTCTCCATCCTCCGTGCATCTCGCTCTCGGCGGGCAGGAATCGGCTGCCTTTCCATCAACCTAGAAGCCGACGGACTTCCGCAGCGTGTCCCAGAGGCCGCCCATGAGCTGCGTGACGGTGATCTCGGCCAGCATTCCCGTGGGCCGCTCGTCGCGGTCGAGGTGGTAGGGGCTCGCGGCAGGGACCGCGCCGCCGTCGGGGCCGAGGGCGTGGGCGGCCAGGCGGCGACGCTCCTCGATCAGCGCCTGGCGCTCCTTCTCGCGCGCCAGGTCCAGGCCGCCGCTGCGGATGAACTCCACCACGCGGCGCAGCTCGTCCGCATCGAACCAGGTGCCGTGCCCCTTGCAGACGTCCACCACCACCCCGGAGTAGCGCGCGAAGTTGATGCGGTTCATCACCTTGCCGCACTGCGGGCAGGGGCCGTAGCGCACGCGCTCGTCGGGCGTGGCGAGGCCGGGCACGCCGCTGCCGCCCACCGACGCGAGGACGGCCGCCTGCGCCTCGCGCTCGGTGGTGACGTGCGCGAACGTCTCCGCGTCCAGCCACAGGCCGCCGCACCGCGGGCACTCGCCGACGGGCGCGTTGCCGACCCGGACGGCCGTCAGCGGCTCCTTGCAGCGGGGGCAGGGGCGCGCGGGCGCATTCCCATCGGCGGCCGCCCGCTCGGCGCCGGCGCCGCAGTGCGGGCAGAAGCGCGTGCCCGCGAACACCATCCCGAAGCACGAGGGGCACGCCACCGTCGCCAGGCGCGCCTTGCAGTAGGCGCACCACGTGGCGTCGCTGAGCGCGGCGGCGCCGCAGGTGGGGCACTGGAGCGTTCCTGCCTGCATGGATGCGCGGGGTCGCGGGTGCGCCGGCGTGTGCGGAACGCCGGACGACGGATCGAGTGGAGCGGCGGAGGGGAGTACGGACGCGCGCCCGCCGGGGATTCGGGGCGGGCGCGCGGGGCGGCCTCAGGCGTGGCCGAACTGCTGGTCGACGGCGGTGCGGATCTGGTCCAGCGTGGCGCCCTTCCGCGACATCTCGTACGCCAGGTGCGCTTCGCCCAGGCAGGTGCCGCAGCCGGAGCCGTGGTCCGACTCGAAGCAGGTGAGCAGCGACACGTGGCCCATGTGGTCGTGGCAGTCGCAGTGGCAGTAGATGCCGTCCAGCACCGGCGCGATCTTCGCCGCCTCGGCGTAGACCTCCATCACGCGCGGGTCGTCGCGGAACTGCTCCGGCGGCAGAACGTTGGCGCCCGTGATGCCGGCGCGCGGCGTGGGATGCTCGCTGGCGCCCGCCTCGTGCGTGGCGAGCACGGAGTACCCGGCGGAAAGCAGGACGGCGACCAGCAGGGCCAGGATGGGCCAGGGCACCGGGAGCTTTCGCGTGCGCTTGGCGGCGGTCTTCGGCATGGCGGTTCGCGGGATTCTGCGGCGGCCGGGCGGGCGCGCCGACGGAGGCTGGGTCGTGGGCGCGGGCTAGTACACCACGTCCGCGCGAGGTTCCGGCGCGCGGGGACCGGGGGACCGGTTCTTCGATGGTCGATCGTCGACGGCGAGGGTGACGATCACGATTCAACCCGACGGCGGCGGTCGAGGCGGATGGCCACCGATCACGGGGCGGCGAGGTCCGCCGTCGGGTTGAAACCTGCGGCTGCAACGGCGTATCCGCCCCCCTGTGTGGGCTCGCTCCGCGCGGCGGCGGCGGCGCCGTGGACGGCGGCGGCACGGCCATCATCGCGTAGAGCCTGCGTCCTCGTCCGAATCCCGAATCCGCCTACCCCCGCTTGAACTCGCTGCCGGGGTTCCAGTCCGGGAGCGCGTCGGCGTCGGCCACGGCGAGGGCGGTGCGGAGGGTGACGCGGGCCTGCTGCAGGGCGCCGGAGTAGTCGAAGTCGTCGCGGTAGGCGTCGCTGGGCTGGTGGTAGTGCGTGGTGGTGAACTCGATGTACCGCTCCTGGCCCCAGCCTTCGGGGCGGCCCTCGTACGTAAGGCCGTGGTCCATCGCCAGCGCGGGCACGCCGGCGCGCGCGAGGGGAAAGTGGTCCTGGCGGAAGAACATGCCCTGCGCGGGGTGCGCCTCGGGCGTCACGCGCATGCCCTCGGCCGCCGCGGCTTCCGTGACGACCGCGCCCAGGGACGAGCGGTCGGCGCCCAGGGGGCCGATGTCCGTGGTGCGGCCGAAGAGGTTGGCGCCGTCCACGTTGATCATTGCGGCGGTGCGGGGCAGCGGGAACAGCGGGTGGCGCGCGTACCACTCCGATCCCAGAAGCCCGGCCTCCTCGGCGGTGGTGGAGACGAAGAGGAGCGGGCGCGCGGGCGGCGTGGGCAGCGACGCGGCGGCCTCGGCCAGCGCGAGAAGGACGGCGACGCCGCTGGCGTTGTCGTACGCGCCATGGTAGATGGCGGGGCTGCCGTCCGCGGCCACGCCGGTGCCCAGGTGGTCGTAGTGGGCGGCCAGGATGACGGGCTCGGCCGCGCGCGCGGGGTCGCTGCCGGGCAGCAGGCCGATGACGTTCGCGGTGCCCACCTCGCGCACGGTGCTGCGCACGGCCGCGTCCACCTGCACGCCCGTGGGCACGGCGCGGAAATCCTTGCGGTCGGACGCGCGCAGCAGCTCGTCCAGCTCCACGCCGGCGGCGTCCAGCACCTCGCGGATGGCGGGGGTGGAGACCCAGCCCTTGACCTGGAGCGGGAACTCGGGGGCGCCCAGCAGGTCGTACTGCTCGCCGCTGTTGGAGGTGCGCACCACGTTCCAGCCGTACCCGGCGGACTCGTCGGTGTGGATGAGCAGCACGCCCGCTGCGCCGCGCCGCGACGCCTCCTCCGTCTTGTACGTCCAGCGTCCGTAGTAGGTGAGCGCCTCGCCCCCGAAGAATCCGGGCGTCTCCGCCGTGCCCGGGTCGTTCACGCGCACCAGCACCACCTTTCCGCGCACGTCGGCATCGGCGTAGTCATCCCATTCGTACTCCGGCGCCGTGATGCCGTATCCCACGAACACCAGCTCCGCGCGCGCCGCCGTCTCGGGCTGCGGCATGCCGGCCTTGAGCACGAAGTCGTCCTTGTACGCCAGCTCGCGCGTGGTGCCGTCGGGCAGGCGGAAAGACAGCGTGGGCGTGGGGTTCATGCCCACCAGCGGCACCGGCTGCGTGTACGTGCCGTCCACCGGCTGCAGCCCCAGGCGCCGGAACTGCGCCCGGATGTACTCCTGCGCCGTGTCGCCGCCACGCGTGCCGGGGCCGCGGCCCTCCATGAGCGGGTGCGACAGAAAGCGCAGGTGCGCGTCCACCACGTGGGGGCGGATGCGGTCCAGCGCGGCGGACAGGTCGGCGTCGGTGACGTGCGTGGTCATGGTCGGTGGATGAAGGTGTAGGTGCCGCCGGACCCGGGCTCGGCCGCGCCGGTTTCCGCCAGGTAGCGCAGGATGGCCGCGAGCGACCCCGCCGCCGCCGCGTGAAGCGCGGGGTGCAGCGCGTCGCCGTACACGTCCCGCAGAAGCTCGTCCGGGCGCGCCGTCCTCCGCGCCGAGAGGGCGGCGGCCGCCTGGTCGATGCGCACGCGGCGGTGCGCGCGGTAGCGTTCGACGGCGGCGGCGGGGTCCGCGATCTCCGGGCCGTGCGCGGGCAGCAGGGTGCGCGGGCCGATCACCGCCACGCGGTCCAGCGACGCCAGGTACGCGCGCAGGTTGCCTTCCGGCGGCGCCACGAGCGTCGTGTCGCCCACGCCCATGAACAGGTCGCCGGCGAAGAGCACGCCCCCGTCCCCCGCCTCCGGACCGCGCCAGTGGAAGGCCAGGTGCTCGGGCGCATGCCCCGGCGTCGCGACCGCATCGACCGACCCGGCATCCGTATCGACCGAGTCGCCGTCGGCCAGCCAGCGGTCCACGACGAGTTCGCCGGGTCCAGTGTGCTTGGTCGACGCGCCGACTGCCGGCTGATCCAAGGTCCCAGCCTCGCCCGACTCCGTGGATGCGGAGCCGCCGGCCGATCGACCCGGGTCGGCGGATTGCATCGACAGCGCGCCGCGGGCCATCCACACCGGTGCGCCGGTCCTGTGCCGGAGCGCGGGCGCGGCCTCCGCGTGGTCGGGGTGCGCGTGCGTGAGCAGGATCGCCACGGGTGCAACGCCGTCCAGGGCGCGTTCGATGGCGTCCAGGTGCGCCGCGTCGTCCGGCCCGGGGTCGATCACCACCGGGCGCCGCCGGCCGACGATGAACGTCCGCGTGCCGTCCAGCGTCATCGGTGACGGGTTGGGCGCCAGCAGCGTGCGCGGCATCGGCATCGGCGTCAGAGGCCGCGCAGCACGGCACGCACGGGCGAGGCGTCGGCCTCCTCCAGCCGCAGCGGCAGGGCGATCAGCTCGTAGTCGCCCGCCGGCACGTCGTCCAGCAGCAGGTTCTCGACGATGGCGATGCCCGCGGCGCCGAACGCGTTGTGGGCGGGGAGATCCCGGGAGTCGAACGGATCGACCGAAGGCGCGTCCGTGCCGACGAGCCTGACGCCGGCCTCCGCCAGCATCGCCGCCGCCGCCGGGGTGGGCGCCGCGAACGCGGTGGGGAAGACGTCCGGATCGCTCCACGCGCCGGTGTGGAACAGCAGGCGCTCGGGCCACGCCCCTCCGCCCAGCTCGCGCAGCAGCAGGTCGCCGTCGATCATCGCGCATCCCCGCGCATCCACCACCCGCGCCGGCCCCAGGTACGACTCCAGCGGCGCCGCGCCGATGCGCACTCCGTGGTCGGACACGTGGAACGGCCCGTCCGCATGGGTGCCCGTGTGCGCGCTCATCGAAAGCTCCGCCACGTTCACCGTGGACCCTTCGGAGCGCAGCATCGTCCAGCGGATGCAGCACGGCGCATCCCCCGGCCACACGGGCGTGCCGGCGCGGACGGGGCGCGAGACGTCGAACAAGCGGGACGTGGATTCCGTCGGCATTGGATGATGGTGTGGTGGAGCGGGAGGCCCTCATCCCCCGCCCGCTCCCCCATAAGCGGGCGAGGGGGTGTCTGTGCGTGGCCTTTCGCGGCGATGCGCGCTTCGGCGCGGAGCAGCCTCCGCAGGGAGGCTTCGTGCCCTTGTTGCCGCGGCTTCAGCCGCCCGCCCCGCGCCTACCACACCAGCCGCGCCAGCAGCGAAGGCCGGAGCAGCGACCGCACGGGGGATACGTCGCCGGTGACGCGAATGACGGCGTCGGCCAGCACGGGCCGCCGGCGGAAGCGGGCGGCGACGGCGCCGAAGAGAGCCGGGCGCGAGACGACGCCTTCCACCACGTGCTGCACGCGCTCGCCCGCGCCGAACGCCCGGCGGCGGGCGCGGTCGTAGGGCGCGAGCGCAGCCGACGTCACGCCCCCCGCGCGGAGGGCGGCGTCCACGGTCCGCGCCGCCAGCTCGGCGCCGTGGAGGGCGCGGTAGATGCCCTGTCCGGTGAACGGATCATAGTAGCCGGCCGCATCGCCCACAAGCAACGCGCCGTCCGCAACTGCGCGGCGGATGGGCCAGTCGAACGGCCCCGTCGCCAGCACGTCGTCCACCCGCCACGCGCCGATCCCGTGCCGGCGAAGCGCGTCGTCGAAGAAGTCGGCCGCGTGCCCGCGCACGCCTTCCGCGTGGCCGCCGGTGACGACGACGGTGACGTTCGCGCTGCCGTCGCCCACGTCCGCGATGCCCACGCACTCGCGCCCGCGCACGCGCAGCTCGCCGCGCCCGCCCATGTCGTGCATCCCCGTGACGTGCGCGGTGAGCGCCAGCTTCCGCAGCCGCGGCCCGCGCTTCAGCAGCCCCAGCCGCCGGAGGACGACGGAGCGCAGGCCGTCCGCGCCGACGACCAGGCGCGCGGGGATCTCCACCGGCCGGCCGTCCGCATCCACCCCCCGGACTCCGGCGACGGCCCCGGACTCGTCGCGCAGAAGGTCCGTCACGCGGACGCCGGTGCGCACCTCCGCTCCCGCCGCGCGCGCGTGGTCCAGCAGGATGCGGTCGAGGACGGCGCGGGGAAGGGCGAAGCCGGATTCGCCGCGGGGAAAGCTGCCGCCGAAGCCCTCCGCGCCCGCGCCGATGCGCCAGCCGTGCAGCGGCGCGGGATGCGCGGCGAGCACGGCGGGCAGCACGCCCAGGCGGTCGAGAGCACGGACGGCTGCGGGGTTCACGCACTCGCCGCACGGCTTGCGGCGGGGAAACTCCGCGCGGTCCAGCAGCAGCACGTCGCGGCCCAGGGACGCCAGCCGGTGGGCGAGCGCGGAGCCCGCCGGGCCGCCGCCGACCACCACCACGTCGCGCGTCCTCGCTGCGCCGACCATCAGCCCCTCCCGGTCCCGCCGCCGGTGCGGTCCACGACCAGCGCGACGCGGAAGGGGAAGTGCGCGTGCACCGTCCAGTCGCGCAGCCCCGCCTCGGCCGCCAGCTCGCGCAGCTCCGCGGGCGTGTACGCGCGGCGGACGGAGAGCGGGCCGTCGTGTGCCGTCACGGGGTGGCGTCGCCAGACGGTGGCGGCCAGGAGATGCGCGCCGAGCAGCGCGGGGCGCGAGCGGGCGAGGTCGTTGACGATGACGCCGTACCGGGCCACGCGATCCAGCTCGCGGAGCACGCGCGGGGCGTCCGCGCGCACGTCGAAGTGGTGCAGGGCGGTGGAGCAGAGGGCGAAGCCGAAGGCGCCGTCGGGGTAGGGAAGCGCCAGCGCGTCCGCGAGTTCCACCGTCACGTCGGGGTCGGTGGACACGTGGCGGCGGGCCAGGTCGAGCGTGGTGGCGTGGAAGTCGGTCGCGGTGACGTGGACGCGGACGCCGTGGGCGCGGCCCCAGGCGGCGACGTGCAGGGGGATGTCGCCGGAGCCGGTGGCCACGTCCAGAACGCTGGCCTCGGTCGATGCCAGGCGGCGGAGCATGGGGCCCAGGTGGCGGAGCACGACGCGGGTGCCGCCCAGCCACCGGTTCACGCGGCGCAGGTCGGCCAGGCTGAGCGCGAGCTGGCCAGGGTCCTGCCCAGCCTCGTCCATCCGCTCCGCGCCTGCGGCCCGCGGCAGCGTGGTCACGCCGGATCCCCGAACGCGCCGGCTCGACCGGCCAGCCGCGGGACGCGTGGACGCCCGATGGACGGCGTGGGGCCGACGGACGCCCCGCGAGGATCGCGCATCATCCCGGGCCCGTCATTCCACGCGCTCGCGAGCGGGGCGGCGGTCCAGGGGCTCCACGTGCACGATGACCCCCGCGGCGCCCAGGCGGGCGCTCACCTCGCGCTCCACCGTGTCGGCGATGTCGTGCGCCGTCTCCACGTCCACCTCGCCGCGCACGGCGATGGTCAGCTCGGCGAACATGCTGCCCTGGCGCCCGCGCGAGCGCACGTCGTACACGCCCTGCACGCCGCTCATCTCCCCCGCCACGCGGGTGATCTCGGCCGCCTCCACGGCGCGCTCGTCCACCAGCACGGGCACGGCGCCGCGCACGATCTCCCACCCCGTCCGGGCGATGAGCAGGGAGACGAAGAGCGTGGTCCACGCGTCCGCGCCGGGAATGCCCATGCGCCCCAGCAGCAGGCCGGCGAGCACGGCCAGCGTCACGAACACGTCCGCGCGCAGGTGGGCCGCGTCGGCCACCATCAGCTCGCTGTTCAGCGCCTCGCCCCGGCGGCGCTCGTACTCCGAGGCGACGAGGCCCACGACGAGCGAGGCGATCATCACCCACACGGCCGGCGAGGTGTCGTGCGTCTGCACGCGTCCGGCGCGGATGTGGGCCACCGCGCCCCGCACCAGCTCGAACACGGTGATGGACAGGAAGGCCACCATGGCCAGCGCGCCCAGCGCCTCGAACTTCTGGTGGCCGTAGGGATGCCGCTCGTCGGGCGCCTGCGCGGCCACGCGGGAGAGCGCCAGGGAAAGCACGGTGGTGAGCGTGTCCACGCCCGAGTCGATGGCGCCGCCCACCACGGCCAGGGAGTGCACGCGCCACCCCACGGCCGCCTTGGCCGCCGCCAGCGCCAGGTTCAGCGCCAGCACCCGCAGCAGCACCGTGCGGATCTGGGTGGAGCGGGCGTCCTGCTGGGCCTGGGTGGGAAGCGAGGCCGTGCTCACGCCAGCACCGCCCGCAGCCGCCCGGCCGCGTCCTCCACCCGCGCCCCCAGCGCCTCCGCGTCCAGCGTCAGCACGCGCCCGCCCTCCATCAGCACCCGCCCGCGCACGGCGGCCAGCACCACGTCCGTGCCCTGCGCCGCGTGGAAGACGGCGGCGGCGGGGTCGTGCACGGGGCGTGCGTGCGGCGCGGCGAGCGAGACGGCGCACAGGTCGGCGTCCTTGCCCGGCTCCAGCGTGCCGATGCGCGCGTCCAGGCCCAGGGCGCGGGCGCCGTCCAGCGTGCAGAGGCGCAGCAGCTCGGCGGCGGGCAGCGCGTCGGGCGATGCAAGGCGGGCACGGTGCAGGATGGATGCGATGCGGGCCTCCTCCAGAAGGTCCAGGCGGTTGTTGCTTCCCACGGAGTCCGTTCCCAGCCCCACGCACACGCCGGCCTGGGCCAGCTCCGCGTACGGCGCCACGCCGTGCCCCAGCCGCGCGTTGGCCACGGGGCAGTGGGCCACGGCGCTGCCGCTGCCGGCGATGCGCCGCACGTCGTCCGGGGTCACGGTGACGCAGTGGATGAGCAGGGGACGTGCCCGCAGCACGCCCAGGCGGTCCAGCATCTCCACCGTGGACGTGCCCCGCACGGGCGTGGCGATTCCGCGCGCCCGCAGGCCGGGCGCGAAGTCGCCCTCGCCGCGCTCCACCAGGCCGCGCTCGGCGGCGGACTCGGCGGCGTGCACGGCGACGGGGAGGCCCTCGGCGACGGCGTACTGCGCCGCGGCGGCGAAGAGCGCGTCGCT
Organism: Gemmatimonadota bacterium; assembly: GCA_028287185.1. GTDB lineage: Bacteria > Gemmatimonadota > Gemmatimonadetes > Longimicrobiales > Longimicrobiaceae > JAQBQD01. The sequence continues at coordinate 38,607 of JAQBQD010000007.1, forward strand.
CACGGTGTAGGGCGCGTGGGGCGAGACGCCGACGTGCACCAAGTCGGTCGCATGGGCGCGCAGCCCGTCGACGGCGGCGCGGAGGTCGGCCATGCTGGCGTCCGCCTGCGCGGGATCGGGGCCGAACACCTCGCGGTAGACGATGCCGCGCATGCCCGCGTCGCGCAGGGCGTGCAGGGCGGCGGCGGACATCTCCGTGGCGCCCAGCGTGGTGACGCCGGCGCGCAGCGACTCCACCAGCGTCCACCGCGCGGCCGCGTCGTAGTCGGCGTCGTGCAGCGCGGCGCGCTTGCTGCCGACCAGGCGCAGGATCCAGTCGCGGAAGCGCAGGTCCTCCAGCGCGCCCTTGTAGTGCGCCAGCTCGGGGTGCGCGTGCACGTTCACCAGGCCCGGCATGAGCGCGGCCTCGCCCAGCTCCACCACCCGCGCGCCCTCCGGAGGCTCGATGGCGGGGCGGGGGGCCACGGCGGCGATGCGCCCGTCGGCACCCACCAGCACGGCGCCGTCGCGGATGGGCGCCGACGCCACCGGCAGCACCCATGCGGCGCGGTAGAGCGTGACCCGAAGCCCGCCCGTCTCCTCGTTCCCAGCGTGCGTCATCTCGCCCGGCGCGTCACGGTGTGCGGTGCGGTCCATTCGCGTGAAGCCGTCAAAGCTGCGTGCGGCGCGGGCGCGGGGCAACCCGTGCGGGCGGAGGGCGCGCGCATCCGCCGCGGCAGGGGTCTTGCTCAGGCAGCGGGCTTCCGGCGCGGGCCGCGCGCCCGGAGCAGACGGAGACACCGCACTTCGGAGGGACGTTCGATGCCCGAGATGACCGAGCTGAAGGAGCTGCTGAAGCACGAGCTGGGCGACCTGCTGTACGCCGAGCGCCGCTTCGTGACCGCCACCAAGGCGATGGTGCGCGAGGCGCAGAACCCCGAGCTGAAGGCGCGCCTGGAGCAGCACCTGCGCGAGACCGAGGGGCACATCGAGCGGCTGGGGCAGGCGTTCGAGGCCATCGGCGAGAAGGCGAAGGCCGAGAAGTGCCCCGCCGCCATCGGCCTGAAGGAGGAGCACGACTCGTTCAAGACCGAGGAGAAGCCCTCCAAGCAGATCATGGAGGCCTTCGACCTGGGCTCGGGGCTGCGCGTGGAGCACTACGAGATCGCGGCCTACCGCACCGCCATCGCCATCGCCACCGCCATGGGCGAGGAGGAGTGCGCCGCGATCCTGCAGGAGAACCTGGACGAGGAGATGGAGATGGCCTCGTACCTGGAGACCAACGCGGTGGAGCTGCTGCGCCCGCTGGCCGCGCAGCAGGCGTAGGCCGCTCGCGCGGCGGGGAAGGCCGTTCGCGGCTTCCCCCCGCGCAGCGCCGCACGCAACCGGAACGTCCACGAACCCGGAGGGGATGCAGATGTCCAGCAAACGCGAGCTGATCGAGCCGCACGAGGGCGACAAGCGCTACGTGCGCCGCGACGAGAACGGACGCTTCACCAACGACCAGGTGGACGTGGGCCGCTCGCTGGCCGCCGACCGCCGCCAGCACGCGGCGCACAAGGCCAGGCCCGGCCACGGCGACGAGGGCGACCGCTAGACGGCGCACGCCGCTCCCGCCGCGGGTGGGAGCCGCGGCGTGCGGAGATGCAGGATGGAGGGACGAGGCGGTGCACCCGGATGGGCTGCGCCGCCTCCACTTTTCCGCCGTCCGCGCCGGGAATGCTGGCCTTCGGACGCACCTTTCCGGTGCCGCCTAGCACACTTCCGGACAACATTGCGGAAGCGGGCCGCGGCGCGCATCTTCGTCGCATGGCTCGTCCACTCCGTCCACCCGATGCCGGCACGTCCGTGCAGCCCGGCTCCCCGCCCGCGGACGCCGCGCCCGCGGGCCGGCGCGCGGGCCGCGCCG
>JAQBQD010000029.1 GCA_028287185.1 Gemmatimonadota bacterium
CGGCCCCGTCGCGGCGCCCACCGTCCCGGTGTCCGCGGGGGGCGCGCCGGTCAGGCGGATGCCCCACGCCGCGGCGAGGTCGGAGACGGACTGCGCCGCCGTGGGCTGGCCCAGCAGCAGCACGTGCGTGGCCTGCGTGGGACTCACCAGCGGCTCGATGTAGTAGCTCTTCTGCCAGCTTCCCTGCTCGGACGCGCCGCGGGCCACCTTGCCCACGGGAATGCCGCGGGGGTACGTCTGGCCGTCGCCCGAGGTGACCATCAGGGCGCCGCTGTCGGGCGTGGCGTGCAGGGCGTTGGGAGCGAACTCCAGCACCATGCGGCCGTGGTCGTCGTGCGGCTCCGCGATCCCGTAGGTGCGGCCGTCCACGGTGGTCACGCTGGCGCGGAACTCGGGGTTCGTCCAGTCGATCGCCACCGCACTGCGCCCGTCCGTCTGGCGCACCATCCCCACCAGCCCCTCGGCGGTCACCACGGGCATGCCGTCGCGGGCGCCGTCGCCGGTGCCCACGGACAGCAGCATGGTGCCGTCGCGGCCGGGGCCGCTCATGTGCGTGGCCTCGGCGGGGATGAAGGGAAAGCCCACGCGCGCCTTGAAGCCGATCAGCGCGCGCAGGGCGCGGTTCTCGGCGGCCAGCCCCGCCTGCCCCACCAGGAAGGCGGCCAGGCTGTCGCGCTGGGCGCGTAGCGAGGCCGCGTCCTCGTAGCGCCCCTCGCGGTCGGCCGTGCCCCGCTGCAGGGTGAAGAAGGGAAGGAGCACCGTGGAGCGGACGCCGTGCGCCAGCGCCTCGCGGTAGCGCAGCGGCAGCGCGAGCAGCACCAGCGCCAGGGCCACGAAGGCGCCGGCGGCGGCCATCTCGCGCTTCCGGCCGCGCTCGCCCGCGCCGCGGAGGTAGGGTCTGAACGCGCTCAGGTGGTCAACACTCCTCTGTACTTGGCCACGTCGTCCAGGATGCGCCCGGCGCCGCGCACCACGCAGGTCAGCGGGTCCTCGTCCACGTGGATGGGCAGGTTGGTCTCGCGGGCGATCAGCACGTCCAGCCCGCGGATCAGCGCCCCGCCCCCCGTCATCACGATGCCGCGGTCCACGATGTCGCTGGCCAGCTCGGGCGGGGTGATCTCCAGCGCGCGGCGCACGGCCTCGACGATGGCCTGGATGGGCTCCTGGATGCACTCGCGGATCTCCTGCGAGTGCACGCGCACCGTCTTGGGGATGCCCGAGACGAGGTCGCGGCCCTTCACGTCCATCTCGCGCTCCTCGCCCGTGCTGAACGCGCTGCCGATCTGGATCTTCACGGCCTCGGCCGTGGCCTCGCCGATCATCAGGTTGTAGTTCTTGCGCAGGAAGGTGACGATGGCCAGGTCGATCTCGTCGCCGCCCACCCGGATGGAGGTGTCGCACACGATGCCCGACAGCGCGATCACCGCGATCTCGGTGGTGCCGCCGCCGATGTCGATCACCATGTTGCCCGTGGGCGTCTCCACCGGCAGGCCCACGCCGATGGCGGCCGCCATGGGCTCGGCCACCATGTAGACCTCCTTGGCGCCCGCCGCCGCCGCGCTCTGCCGCACGGCGCGCCGCTCCAGCTCGGTGATGCCGCTGGGCACGCCCACCACCACCGTGGGCTTCAGCTTCAGGAAGCGCTTGCTGGTGACCGTCTGCAGGAAGTACCGCAGCATGATCTCCGTCACGTCCACGTCGGCGATCACCCCGTCCTTGAGCGGACGGACGGCGGTGATCCCCTCCGGCGTGCGGCCCAGCATGCGCTTGGCCTCCAGCCCGATCCCCTTGATCTTGTTGGTGGCCTTCTCCATCGCCACCACGGAGGGCTCGTTCAGGACGATGCCTTCGCCCTTGACGTACACGAGCGTGTTCGCGGTCCCGAGATCGACGGCGATGTCGTTGACCGGAATGAAGCTACCCGATTTGAACCAGCGCAGGGCCATGGGTATCCGAAGACGTGTTCGCCGGGAGCCCGAGGGCGTCTCGGCGGCTCGCGCGGGTGGGCGTACCGCCCCGATGGAATGCCGGGTGGCGAAAGTCGCAAAGCTATGCCCCTGCCCAGCGGCACGCAACCCGAGCCGGCTCCCCGCAGCGCGGCCCGGATGCACGCGCCATGCCGCCGCGGGTTCGCGGGCGCAGGATGTTTCCGCGCTTCGGTCTGCGCGGGTGGCGTGGGCCGCTCCGGAGCCTCGCCGGAAACCCCCCCGGCGAGTCTCCTCCGCGGGGTCGGGGAGCCTCCTCCTCCGGGCCGCGATACCCCACCGCGCCCCTCCGTCCGGGGTCTCCCCGCCCCGTCGCGAGCCCCGCGATACCCCCTGCGGGTCTCGCGCCGTACATCCTTCATTGGATACTGCCCGCCGCCCCGATCTCCACCTCGCCAGCCTACCCCCACCGGCGGGACGGTCGAGGGTCCACGTATGGTCCGCCCGCGGCTCCAGCGTTCGTCCGTCCGCCATCGAGACGGAGGTCGGCGTGTTCGCAGGCGCCGTCGTCCTTCCAACCGCCGCCGGACGCACGGCAGGTCGCGCCCGCACGGAAACAGCCCGCGGAGGCGGGCGGATGGCCGTTGCAGGCCCGGGATTCATCCCGGGGCCCGAGGCCGATGCCGCCCGCTCCCGCCGTCCGCCCGTCGTTGAAGAGCACCCGCCGCCGATGTCGCCCGCCGACGCCGTTGATCCGCCGCCGGCGCCGGTGCGTGCCCCGCGCAAAGCCCTACCACCGTTCCCAAAAGCTGTGCGGAGCGAGACCCGCAGCAGTACCGCGGGGCTCGCGGAGCGGCCGGGGAGACCCCGGACGGAGGGCGCAGGCCGTATCGCGCCCGGAGGAGGAGGCTCGCCGGCCCCCGCGGAGGAGACCGGCGGGACGGCAGTATCGTCCCGGCGGGCTCCGGAGCGGCCCGCGAAACCCCGCAGCCCCGCCAAGAGCCCCGTCTCCAAGCCCGACAAAACGCCGGACGCACGAAGGGCGACCCGCTGCCGGATCGCCCTTCGTCCTTCCTTCGACCACTTGTGGACCGCCTTCCACTACGCTGCGGCTTCTTCCTCGCGGAGCTTGCAGTCCAGGCAGTAGCGCGCGTGGGGCAGCGCCTCCAGCCGTTCGAACGGGATCGGGTTCTTGCACGAGTGGCAGACGCCGAACTCCTCGGGCTGGTTGTACAGCCGGCGCAGGGCATCCTCCACGCGGTACAGGTAGCGCCCTTCCTTGCTGGCGAACAGGAAGGACTTCTCGCGCTCCATCGCGTCCGTACCCTGGTCCGCCATGTGGAACGAGTAGCTGGAAAGGTCCGCGTCGGCGGACTCCCGGGTCAGCTTTGCCTGTTCCTGGAAGCGGCCCAGCGAGCGCAGCACCTTCTCGCGCTCGCGGAGGAGAAGGCGCTCGATGGCTTCGAGCTGCTTTCGGTCCATGCCCGTGTCGATTTCAAGAGGTGGACGGCGTGCGCGGCAAACCGCAAAGCCTTGGCGCGCAAGGGCCGTATGCGTTTCCGCCACAATACAGGAAGATAACACGCGGCGCGGCGGGAATCCACCCCGCCCCCGCTCAGATCCCCAGCTTGCGCAGGATGTCGTTGGCGTTGGCCCACACCATGAGCGCCACCACGATCAGCAGCCCCACGTGCGAGAAGCGGATGCGCGCCTCCACGGACAGCGGCCGGCCGCGGACGGCCTCGATGGCCAGGAAGAGCAGGTGCCCGCCGTCCAGGATGGGAATGGGCAGGATGTTGAGCACGGCCAGGTTCACGGAGAAGAGCGCCATGAACGTGAGGAAGTACTCCATCCCCATCCGCGCGCTCTCGCCCGAGGCGTCGGCGATGGTGAGCAGCCCCCCCATGTTGCGCGCCGACTCCTGCCCCGACACCAGCTTGTGCAGGATGTCGAAGAGGCTGGACGCCGTCGCCCGGGTCGCGAAGAAGCCGTCGCCGATGGCGCGGCCCACGCTCACGGGGCGGTGCGCGTCGGGAATGTCGGGCGAGATGCCGATCTTGCCCACGGCCACCGTCCTGCCCGACGCGTCCCTGCCCGTCTCCGCGCTCGGCGTCACGGAGATGCTCAGCGTCCGGCCGCCGCGGACGACCTGGAGCGCGACGGGCCGTCCCGGGCTGCCCTCGATGGCGGCCACGGCGTCCTCCCACGAGCGCAGCGTGCGCCCGCCCACCGCCGCGATGCGGTCGCCGGAGCGGATGCCCGCGCGCGCGGCCGGGCGCCCCTGCACCACCGTGCCCACGATGGCGTCGTGCGCGAACCGCACCTGCCGGACCAGCTCCAGGCGCGCCGCTTCGCCCGCGGGAAGCTGCAGCATGACCGGCGGCGCGTCGGCGAAGCGCACCTGCACCGGGCCGGCGGGGGCCTCGTGCAGGCCCTCGTACGCGTCGGTGGAGCTGTGGACGGCGCGGTCGCCCACGGCCACGACCCGGGCCCCGTACGGCACGGCGGCCAGCGGCGCGGCGGGGCCGGCGGCGGAGGGGGGAACCAGGCGCGTGGAGGGATCCACCGGCTGCCCGTACCACATCGACAGGCCCGTGAACACCACGAACGCGAAGAGCAGGTTCATGATGACGCCGGCCGAGATCACCAGCGTGCGCGCCCAGAGCGGCTTCGCGTCGAAGGTGCGCGACGGGTCCACGGGCGCCTCGCCGCCGTCCGGGCCGCCCTCCAGCGCCTCGCCCGCCTCGTCGGCCTCCATCCCCGCCATCTTCACGTACCCGCCCAGGGGGATGGCGGACAGCACGAACTCCGTCTCGCCGACGCGGAAGCCGGCCACCCGCGGCCCCAGACCCAGCGAGAAGCGCGGCGCGTAGATCCCCACCGCCTTGGCGGCGAAGAAGTGCCCGAACTCGTGGATGAGGATGAGGACGGACAGCGTGACGATCAGGGAGACGATGGTGGTCAGCACGGCACCTGGCTTCGCACGAAGGTTTCGGTGGCGCGGCGCGCGCGCGCGTCCGCGTCCAGCACGGCGTCCAGCGCCGAGGCCTCGCCCCCGCCGCAGCACTGCAGCGCGTGGTCGATGGCCTCGGCGATCCCCGGGAACGGCAGCTCGCCGGCCAGGAAGGCGGCGACGGCCACCTCGTTGGCGGCGTTGAACACCGCCGGCGCCAGCCCGCCCGCCCGTCCCGCCGAAACCCCGAGGCCGAACGCGGGAAAGCGCGCGCCGTCCACGGGCTCGAAGGTCAGCGCCCCCGCCGCCACCGGGTCGAAGCGGCGCACCGCGTAGGGCAGGCGCCGCGGGTACGACAGCGCGTACAGCACGGGGATCTCCATGGTCGGGAACCCCATCTGGGCAAGCACCGAGCCGTCCACCGTCTCCACCATGCTGTGGATGATGGACTGCGGGTGCACCACCGCCTCGATCCGGGCGTACGGCACCCCGAACAGGAAGTGCGCCTCCACCACCTCCAGCGCCTTGTTCGCGAGCGTCGCCGAGTCGATGGTGATCTTGGCCCCCATGCTCCACGTGGGGTGCCGCAGCGCGTCCGCCGGCGTCACGTGCGCCAGCGCCTCGGCGCTCCACGTGCGGAACGGGCCGCCGGAGGCCGTCAGGATCAGCCGGCTCACCTCGCTCGCGTCCCCGCCCGCCAGGCACTGGAGGATGGCGCTGTGCTCGCTGTCCACGGGCACCAGCTCGCCCCCGCCCTCCCGCGCCGCCTGCATCACCAGCGGCCCCGCGCACACCAGCGACTCCTTGTTCGCCAGCGCCACCCGCTTGCCCGCGCGCAGCGCGGCGAGGGTGGGCTCCAGGCCGGCCGCACCGACCAGGGCGTTCAGGACGACGCCGGCGTCCGGATGCGTGGCCGCCTCCAGCAGCGCCTCCCGCCCGCTTCGCCATACCGTGCCAGGCGAGGTGCAGGCACCCGGCGGCACGGGGGCGTCGGAGACGACGGCGAGCTTCGGCTTCCACCGCTCGGCCAGCGCGCAGAGCGCCTCCGCGCTGTGGTGGGCGGTGAGCGCCACCGCGTGGAAGCGGTCGGGGTGCTGCTCCAGCACCGCCAGCGCGCTCCGGCCGATGGAGCCCGTGGCGCCCAGGATGGCAACGCCCCGGCTCACGGCGCCCCCACGGCGTAGCGGAAGAAGTAGTACGCCAGCGGCAGGGTGAAGAAGAGCGAGTCGAAGCGGTCCAGCGCCCCGCCATGCCCCGGCAGCAGCGTGCCCGAGTCCTTCACCCCCGCATCCCGCTTCAGCAGCGACTCGGCCAGGTCGCCGACGACGGCGGCGACGGAGACCAGCGCGCCGAATGCCGCAGCTTCCACGAACCCCAGCCGGTACGTCGGGAAGCGGCCCAGGACCCAGGTGTACGCCACGGCCACCACGATCGTTCCGGCCAGGGCGCCCAGCGTGCCCTCCACCGTCTTGCCCGGGCTCACCTTGGGGACCAGCTTCCGCCGCCCGAAGGCCCGGCCCACGAAGTAGGCGCAGGAGTCGTTGGTCCAGGTGAGCAGCACGGGCGCGAAGACGAGCGCGGTGCCGTGCCAGCGGTCCACGACCCCCGGCAGGTGGCGCAGGTAGACGCCGAAGGCCAGCAGGCCGCCGGTGTACAGGGCGCCGAAGACGGTGGCGGAGATGGCGAGCACGGGCTGGCCCTGCACCCCCCGCGCCCAGATGGCGCCGGCCACGGAGCCCAGCACGAGGAGCACGACCAGCGCGGCCCGGGCGGGGTGGCCGGGGCCCGCGGCGGGCGCGTACGCCGCCACGGCGACGAAGCCGGCGGCGGCGAGGGCGGAGGGGATGGCGAGGGAGTGGACGCCCTTCGCGGCGGCCAGGCGGTGGAACTCGAGGGCCGCGAGGACGGAGGCCAGCGCGAGGAGGGTGGCGAGCGTCCAGCCGCCCGCCACCACGGCGCCGACGGCGACGGGGATGCCGACCGCGGCGACGGCGACGCGCTTCGCGGTCTCGGACGTGGCCAAGGCGGGTGCGCTCAGGAGGCCAGGACGCGGCCGAAGCGCCGCTCCCGCCGCTGGTAGTCGAGGATGGCGCCGTACAGGTGGTCGGGGCCGAAGTCGGGCCAGAGCACCGGGGTGATGTGCAGCTCCGTGTAGGCGAGCTGCCAGAGCATGAAGTTGGAGATGCGCAGCTCGCCCGAGGTGCGGATCAGAAGGTCGGGGTCGGGCATGTCGCCGGTGTACAGGCTGGCGGCGAAGAGCGCCTCGTCGATCTCGGCGGGCACCAGGGTGCCGTTCTGCACCCGCTCGGCCAGCGCGCGGGCAGCGTGCACCATCTCGGTGCGCGACCCGTAGCTGATGGCCAGCGTGAGCCGCATCTTCGGCCCGCCGCGGGTGTGCTCCACGATGCCCTCCAGGGCGCCGCGGGTGCGCGGGCCCAGGCGCGACAGGTCGCCGATCACCCGCACCTCGACCCCCTTCTCCTTCAGCTCGCGCTGCTCGCGGCGCACGTACAGCTCCAGCAGGCCCATCAGCGCCGTCACCTCGCCCTGGGGACGGTGCCAGTTCTCCTGCGAGAAGGCGAAGAGGGTGAGGAACTCCACCCCCGCCTCCTGCGCCGCCTCCACCGTGGCCCGAACGGCGCGCATCCCGGCGCGGTGGCCGAACTCGCGCGGACGGCTGCGCTCGCGCGCCCAGCGCCCGTTGCCGTCCATGATGATGGCCACGTGGCGGGGAACGTCGCCGCTGATCCGGATGCGCTGCAGGAGGTCGGAAGCCATGCGGGAAGATGCAGCCGGGGTACGGAGTTCGTCAAACCTGCCGCCCGGGGAGGCAGGCAAGCGCGCGGGGACCGGCACGTCCGGCGCCGGTCCCCGCACTCCGGCCGTGCAGGGGGAGTGCCACACCGCCCGCGGGCCGGGAAGAAGGCCGAGTTGCCGGCCCTCAGACCTCCATCACCTCGGCTTCCTTGTGCTTCAGCAGCTCGTCCACCTTCTGGATGTGCTGGTCGGTGAGCTTCTGCACTTCGCCCTGCTCGCGCCGGATGTCGTCCTCGGACAGGCCCTCGCCCTTCTGCCGGTGCTTCACCTCGTCGTTGGCGTCCTTGCGCACCTGGCGGATGGAGACGCGGGCGTCCTCCGCCATCTTGTGCAGCACCTTCGCGTATTCCTTGCGGCGCTGCTCGGTCAGCGGCGGCAGGGGGATGCGGATGAGGTTGCCGTCGTTGGAGGGGTTCACCCCCAGGTCCGACATCTGGATCGCCTTCTCCACCGGGCCCAGCATCTTCTTGTCCCACGGCTGGATGGTGAGCATGCGCGGCTCGGGGGCGGCCACCGTGCCCACCTGGTTCAGCGGCAGCATGGAGCCGTAGGCCTCCACGCGGATGGAGTCCAGCAGCGCGGGCGAGGCCTTGCCCGTGCGGACGGTGGCGAAATCGCGGCGCAGCGCCTCCAGGGCGCCCTCCATGCGCTCACGCGCCTTCTGCAATCCGGACATGGCGACCTCGGGTGGGGGACGGGTGCTCAGTTGTGGACCAGCGTGCCGATGCGCTCGCCGCGGATGGCCTTGGCCACGGAGCGGGGCGCGTCGGTGCTCAGGACGATGATGGGGATGTCGTTCTCGCGGCAGAGCGAGATCGCCGCGGTATCCATCACCCCCAGGCCGCGCGTGATCACCTCCATGAACGTGATCTCCGGGATGAAGACGGCGCCGGCGTCCTTGGCCGGGTCGGCGGAGTACACCCCGTCCACCTTGGTGGCCTTGATGATGACGTCCGCCTCCATCTCGATCCCGCGCAGCACCGCCGCGGTGTCCGTGGAAAAGTAGGGGTTGCCGGTGCCGCCCGCAAAGAGCACCACGCGCCCCTTCTCCAGGTGGCGGATGGCGCGCCGCCGGATGTAGGGCTCGGCGAGCTGCTCCATGCGGATGGCCGTCAGCACGCGCGTCTCCACGCCCTTGCGCTCCAGCAGGTCCTGCAGCGCCAGCGCATTGATGACGGTCGCCAGCATCCCCATGTAGTCGGCCGAGACGCGGTCCATGCCCTGCGCGCTGGCGGTGGTGCCGCGGACGATGTTCCCGCCCCCGATCACCAGGCCCAGGTGCACCCCCATCTCGTGCACCTGCTTGATCTCGTCCGTGATCCGGTCGACGACCACGCCGTCGATGCCGAACCCCTGCTCTCCGGCGAGCTGCTCGCCGGAGAGCTTGAGGAGGACGCGGCGATACTTCAGGCCCTCGGGCCCGTTCTCGCCGTCGGCCATCACTCGCCCAGGGCGTAGCGCGCGAACCGGCGGACCTCGATCTTCTCGCCCGTGCGGGCAGAGACCTCGGTGATGAGCTGGCCCACGGTGACGTCCGGGTTCTTCACGAAGGGCTGCTCCAGCAGCGCCTGGTCCTGGTAGAACTTCTCCAGCTTGCCGTCGACGATCTTGTCCCAGATCTTCTCCGGCTTGCCCGACTCCTTCATCTGCTCGCGGTAGACGGCGCGCTCGCGCTCCACCAGCTCGGCCGAGAAGTCCTCGCGGCGGATGGCGACGGGGTTGGCGGCGGCGATGTGCATGGCGATGTCGCGCACCACCTGCAGGAAGCCATCCGTCTTGGCGACGAAGTCGGTCTCGCAGTTCACCTCCACCAGGACGCCGATCTTGCCGCCCATGTGGATGTAGCTGCCCACCGTGCCCTCGCGGGCCTCGCGGTCGGCGCGCTTGGCGGCCTTCGCGGCGCCGCGGGCACGGAGGATGTCGATGGCCGCCTCCATGTCGCCTTTCGACTCGGTGAGCGCGCCCTTGCACTCCATCATGCCCGCGCCCGTGCGGTCGCGGAGCTCCTTCACGTCCTTGGCCGAGATGCTCATGGTCTCCAAACCGATTCGTGGTTGTCTTGTCGCGTGCGTCGGAGCGCCTGTCTGCGAAATGGGGCCACAGGCGGTCTCCCGCGCGGTGGCCCCATGGGTCGGGTCGGCGGCGGGCCGGCCTTACTCCTCGGTGCCGCTCTCCCCGTCGGCGCCCGGCGCGCCGGCGACGGCATCCGGACGCGGCTTGCGCTTGCGGCGCGGGCGGCGCTTGTTGCGGTCCTCGCGGTCGGCCGGCGAGGCGGCGCCCGTCTCGGTGGAGTACGTGGTGACCTCGGCCTCCTCCGAGCGGCGGCGCTCGTCCGCCGGCATGGCGGCGCGGGCTTCCACGATGGTGTCCGCCACGGCGCCGCTGATCAGGCTGACCGAGCGGATGGCGTCGTCGTTGCCCGCGATGGGCACCGTGAGCAGGTCCGGGTCGGCGTTGGTGTCGGCGATGGCGATCACCGGGATGCCCAGCTTGTTCGCCTCGGAGATGGCGATCTTCTCCTTCTTGGCGTCCACCACGAAGATGGCGCCCGGAAGGCGGGCCATGTCCTTCACGCCGGCCAGGTACTTGTCCAGGCGCTCGCGCTCACGCTCGAGCATGAGGCGCTCCTTCTTCGTGTAGAAGTCGAAGGCGCCCTCCTCCTGCCCGCGCTCCAGCTCGCGCAGGCGGCGGATCTGCTTCTTGATGGTGGTGAAGTTGGTGAGCATGCCGCCCAGCCAGCGCTCCGTCACGTAGAACGAGCTCGAGCGCTCGGCCTCGGACTGGATGACCTGGCGGAGCTGCTTCTTGGTGCAGACGAAGAGCACCTTGTCGCCCTTGGAGATGACGCCGCGCACCAACTCCTGCGCCAGCTCCAGCTGGCGCAGCGTCTTCTTCAGGTCGATGATGTAGATGCCGTTGCGCTCCGCGAAGATGAACTTGCGCATCTTCGGGTTCCAGCGGCTGGTCTGGTGTCCGAAATGGACGCCGGCTTCGAGAAGGTCCTGGATCTGTGGCTGCGCCATCGTGCGGTCCCGGTGCTTGGTTTTGTCCCGCTCAGCCAGAAGGCGAGCAGGCCTCCACCGCCATCGTCCGCGCGAGCCGACCGCCCTGGGGGCGGCACCCGGCCGTGCGTCCGGCGGTGTGTGGGATGGGCCGGAGTTCGGAACGACGCCGTGCCGGAGGGGGCGAACCCCTCCGGCACGGCCGTTCCACGCCCCCGACTAGCGCTTGGAGAACTGGAACTTCTTGCGGGCGCCGGGCTGGCCCGGCTTCTTGCGCTCCACCTCGCGCGGGTCGCGCGTGAGCAGCGAGTCGGCGCGAAGCCGGACGCGGAAGCCCTCGTCCACCTTCAGCAGCGCGCGGGCGATGCCAAGGCGGATGGCGTCGGCTTGGCCGCGAAGCCCGCCGCCGTTGACATTGACGATCACGTCGTACTGCCCCTGCGTCTCGGTGGCCCCGAACGGCTGGTTGGCCGACTGGCGCAGCACGTGGCGCGGAAGGTAGTCCTCGAGCGTGCGGCCGTTCACCTTCCAGGTGCCGTTGCCGGGACGCAGGTACACGCGAGCCACCGAGGTCTTGCGGCGGCCGATGGCGTGGTACTGTTCGATTGCCATTGCTCAGCTCAGAAGGTGAGGGTGCTGGGGCTCTGCGCGGCGTGCGGGTGCTCGGCACCAGCGTACACCCGGAGCTTGTCGCGCATCTGCCGGCCGAGCGCGCCCTTGGGGAGCATGCCCTTCACCGCCAGCTCGATCACCCGCTCGGGGTGCTCTTCCAGCATCTTGCGGAAGGGGATGAACTTCTCCCCGCCCATGTAGCCGGTGTGCTTGAAGTACGTCTTCTGGTCCGCCTTCTTGCCGCTGAGCTGCACCCGGGAGGCGTTGAGCACGATGACGTGGTCGCCCGTGTCCAGATGCGGCGTGAAGGTGGGCTTGTGCTTGCCGCGGAGGATGCGGGCAACTTCGGTCGCGATGCGGCCGAGGATCTTGTTCTCGGCGTCGATCACGAACCAGCTGCGCTGGATCTCGCCCGCCTTGACGGAATAGGTCTTCATCGGACTCCAATTCGGCGCCTGGTCAGGACGCACTCGCCGGCCACGCGCCGGCCTAGATTTTAGAAAAAAATCCCGCCTCGGAGCCCCCGAAGCGGACCTGGCGTGGTCGGGACAGACGGGAAAAATACGTGCGGATGCGCCACCTGTCAACCCGCGGGGGCAGGTTCGCGCTCACTCGGAACGCCGCCGTTCGCCCTCGGCTCCGCGCGTTCCGCCGTGCGTGTGGCGGAGGTCCGACGCAGGTCGGCGACGACACCGGCGGGAAACCGCCGCAGGCGCCGCGAAAGTGGGGGTCAACGGTTTGCCCCGCAACGCCTTCCGCGATCATGCCCGAGGGTCGCGCCGTGGACGGCGGGCGGCGTGGAGGCCGGCCCCCGCGCGGTGGGAGCCCGCGATGGCAGGCGGATATGCGGTTGCACGCCCGGATTCATCCGAGGCCGCGCGTGGAGGCTCGCCAAGCTCGTTCGACGGTGACGATCGAGACGGCGGTCCGATCTGCAGAACGTCGGCCCTGGATGTTTCCCGCGTGCCGCGCCTCGACCCTCGCGCTGGCGCCGCCACGCGCGCGGAGCCCGCGAAAGCGATCGTGACCCGAAGGGCGGAGACGGACGGGGCAGTTTCCGGCCGGCTTCGTTTTGCTGGCGATCGTTGTTTGATCGCCAGCAAAATAGAGCGCGGTGACCGCGAAGCGGGCATTCGCCCAACCCTCCCCATCCCCCGTCGTTCAGAATCCGTGGAAACGAAGCCGCCCGGCGCTCTCGGAGAGGCCGGGCGGCATCCTGTCGACGGACGATGCGTTATTGAAGGAACGTCTCGAGGAACCGCGCCCGGGACTGGTGGCGGAGCCGGAGCAGCGCCTTCTCCTTGATCTGCCGCACGCGCTCGCGGGTAATGCCGAAGCTCTCGCCAATCTGCTCGAGCGTCATGGGCTCGGTGTCGCCCAGGCCGAAGTACAGCCGCAGGACCTTGGCTTCGCGCTCGGTGAGGGTGGAAAGTGCGTCTTCGATGGAGCGCTTGAGGGCGTGCTCGTAGACTTCGTCGTCGGGGCCGGGGGCGAGCTGGTCGGAAAGGTAGTCGAGGAGCTGGCCGTCTTCGCCGGGTACGAGGGGGGCGTCGAGCGAGAGGTAGACCTGCGACATGGCGAGCGCGTGCGAGATCTCGTCCTCGGGCACCTCCAGCTCTTCCGCGATCTCCTGCAGGGTGGGCTCGCGTCCCAGCTCCTGGGTGAGCGCCGAGGAGCGCCGTCCGATGCGGTGCACCGCCCCCGCCCTGCTGAGCGGCACCCGCACGATCCGTGACTGCTCGGCCAGCGCCTGCAGGATGGCCTGCCGGATCCACCAGACGGCGTAGGAGATGAACTTGATCCCCTTGGTCTCGTCGAACTTCCGCGCCGCGCGGATCAGGCCGATGTTGCCCTCGTTGATGAGGTCGGAGAGCGACACGCCCTGGTTCTGGTACTTCTTGGCGACCGCCACCACGAAGCGCAGGTTGGAGCGCACCAGCGTCTCCAGGGCCTCGCCGTCCCCGTCGCGGATCCCGCGTGCCAGCCGCCCTTCCTCGTTGCGGTCGATGAGGGGGTAGGCGCTGATCTCGCGCAGGTACTGGTCCAGCGACTCGGATTCGGCTGCGACCTTCTTGGGCGGGCTGAACGTCATGGATGCTCCGTGCGACGGAACAGGGAACGGCGGAAAGGGACGGGCTCGCGGAGAATGGGCTTCGGCGGCGCGGAAGCGCGTGAGGCGGCTTCCCGGGGGCGGGACGCGCCGAAGATCTATGTAGGGAAGGTGGTCCTCCGGACGGAGCCAGGGTGGAGTATGACAGGCGCCCGCTGCGGTGTCAAGGCCCGGCGCCAAACATCCTGCGCAGGGCCGGGAAGGTCAGTGCACGACCTCGCCGATGCGGCGCCAGCGCACCCCGGTGAGCCAGTCCAGCGGCTGCGAAAGGTCGCGCTCGAACGAGTAGTAGATGAACATGGGGCGGCCGCGGACGGACTCCTTTCCCAGGAACCCCCAGTAGCGCGAGTCGTCGGAGTTGTCGCGGTTGTCGCCCAGCCCGAAGTACTTGCCGGGGGGGACCACGATGGGCCCCCATGTGTCCCGAGAGGGGCGGTAGTCGGACAGGCTGGCGGGCCGGTGCACCAGGTAGGGCACCTGCCACATCATGCGCGCGTCGGCGGGGTCGCTGAGCGGGTCGATGTGGCGGGCATACGGCTCCACCTGCGGGTGCCCGTTCACCAGGAGGGTCTTGTCGCGCATCTCCAGCGTGTCGCCGGGGACGCCCACGATGCGCTTGACGAAGTTCTTGGTGGAGTCCTCAGGCGGCACGAACACCACCACGTCGCCGCGGCCCGGCTCGGTGAAGGCGGGCAGGTGCGAGTGGGTGCCCGGCACCTCGGCGCCGTAGACGGCCTTGTTCACCAGCAGGAAGTCGCCCACCATGAGGGTGCCTTCCATGGAGCCGGTGGGGATCTTGAAGGCCTCCACCAGGAAGGTGCGGATGCCCAGGAAGAGCAGGACGGCCGTGCAGATGGCCTTGGTCCACTCCCACATCCAGCGGCCCGTGCTGATGGAGCCGCGGCTTTCGTCGGCGGGGCGGGTGAGCTGCTCGACGACGCGCGTGGAGGGGCGGGGCGCGTCGCCGAAGGGGGGGAGGGGCGTGGTGTCCATGCGCGGGGGCGTGCGGTTGCCGCGGAAGGAGGCCCCGGCGGTGGTGGACGGGCCGGCGGGGGCTTCCGCGGTGTGGTACACGGGTGGTGCAGGCGCGTTCCGGGCGCATAGTTACGCACCCCGCGCCGATGGGACGGCCGTCCTCGATCGTCGACGAGCCCGGCGTCTGCCCGACTCGAATCCGGTGGCACGGGGGAGAGACGGGTATCGTACAGGCCTCGCGCCCCCCGGGGCCGGCCCGCGCGGACGCTTCCGCGCGGGCCGGTCGGTCGGTGCCTCAGTACGGCGAGGCGTCGTAGTTGTCGATCTGGGCGCGCTGCAGCTTTCCGGAGTAGTCCACGTAGCAGACCTTGGTCTCGGAGTAGAACTCGTAGACCTCCCAGCCGCCCTCGCGGTGCCCGTTGCCCGTCTGCTTGACGCCGCCGAAGGGAAGGTGCGCCTCGGCGCCGATGGTGGGCGCGTTGACGTAGGTGATGCCGTTGTCCAGGTCCTGCATGGCGCGGAACGAGAGGTTCACGTCGCGCGTGTAGATAGAGCTGGACAGCCCGTACTTCACTTCGTTGTTAATGCGGAAGGCCTCGTCCGCGTCCGAGAAGCGGATCACGGACAGCACCGGCCCGAAGATCTCCTCCGTCGCCAGGCGCGAGCCGGGCTTGACGTTGTCGAAGATGGTGGGCTGGAAGAAGTAGCCGTCGTCCAGCCCCTCGCCCGTGGCCCGCCCGCCGCCCAGGACCAGCTCGGCCTCCTGCTTCCCGATGGCCACGTACTTCTCCACCTTGTCCAGCGCGGCCTGGTTGATGAGCGGCCCCACGTCCACGCCTGCGTCCAGGCCGTAGCCCAGCTTCAGCTCGCAGGCGCGGGAGACCAGGCGCTCCAGGAGGGCGTCGTGCACGTCGTCGTGCACCAGCAGGCGCGAGGTGGCGGTGCAGCGCTGTCCGGTGGTGCCGAACGCGCCCCACAGAACGCCGTCCAGCGCCAGGTCCAGGTCGGCGTCGGGCATGACGATCTGCGCGTTCTTGCCCCCCATCTCCAGCGACAGCCGCTTGTGCATCTGTCCGCAGATGCGGCCCACCACGCTGCCCGTCTCGGTGCTGCCGGTGAACGAGACGACCGGGACGCCCGTGTGCTCCACGATGGCGGCGCCCACCTCGTCGCCCAGCCCGTGCACGAGGTTGACGACGCCCGTGGGGATGCCTGCGGCCTCCAGGATCTCCACCAGCAGCGAGACGGTGTGCGGCACGTCCTCGCCCGGCTTGGTGATCACGCTGTTCCCGCACAGCAGCGCCGGGAACATCTTCCACGTGGGGATGGCCATGGGGAAGTTGAAGGGCGTGATGAGACCGCACACGCCGATGGGCCGGCGGTAGCTCATCGCCCACTTGTCGCGAAGCTCGCTGGGCACGGTGTGCCCGAAGAGGCGGCGGCCTTCCACGGCGGCGTAGTAGGCGGTGTCGATGCCCTCCTGCACGTCGCCGCGGGTCTCCTGCACCGTCTTGCCCATCTCGCGGGTGGCGGCGCGCGCGATCTCGTCCTTGCGCTCCACCATCAGGTCGCCGACGGCCTTGAGCAGCGCGCCGCGCTCGGGGGCCGGGGTGCGGCGCCAGACCTCGAAGCCCGCCTGGGCGGCGGCGACGGCGCGGTCGACGTCCTCGCGCCCGGAGCGCGGCCACAACCCGATCAGGTCCGACCGCTTCGCCGGGTTGCGGTTCTCGAAGTATTCGCCCGTCGACGGCTCCACCCACTCGCCGCCGATGAAGTTCTTGTGCTTGTCAGCCATCTCCGCCTCTGGTTTGGATCGTCGAGGTAGGGGTACACGCCGGTCGCCGGCGAGCCCGGAAATCTACACCGTCGGGAAGGGGGAGGCGAGGGGTGGGGTTAACGAGGACGGGAGGACGTCGGAGGATCGGGGGGGGAGGATCGCGCTTCGCTCAGGCGAAGCGGCGGACGCCACGTCCGCCGGGGGATGAAGACCCGCGGCTCGTGCAGCGCGAAGCCTGGTGAACCGGGCCGGGCTCAGTACGGAAGCCGGCGGTGCGGTCGTGGCCATCACCGCCGCCGGTCTCCCATGGGGAGCGAGCCTGTGACCATGGGCGGTCCGGATCCGCGACGTTCCGCGGATGCACCCGGATTCCGCGGATTCCGGCGCACCCGCTAAGCCCTGACCTCCGCGAGCGTCTGGTCGATCCGATGGGTCAGCTCGCCGGAGACGCCGGTCGCCTCGGCGAAGCGCGGCCACTGCTCGACGGCATCGCGCACCTCGTCGATCATGCCTTGCGCCCGCCGCGGGTCGATGCCGGCATCCTTCGCCACGCGAAGCATCTCCGCCGTGCCGGGGCGGCGCGCCT
This sequence comes from Gemmatimonadota bacterium, assembly GCA_028287185.1. Classification (GTDB taxonomy): domain Bacteria; phylum Gemmatimonadota; class Gemmatimonadetes; order Longimicrobiales; family Longimicrobiaceae; genus JAQBQD01. The sequence goes on from JAQBQD010000029.1 coordinate 16,758, forward strand.
CGCCGGCGACGGACATCGTGTGCTCACCGCCCGGTCCGTCGGAGAAAACCAAGTCGTAGGCGGGGGAAAGCCTCCACGTGCCGTCGGTTTCCATCAGGTACGAGACGTTCTTCACGTGGTCGTCGCGGTTGTGGACGAGCACGTTGAAGGCCATCCGCCGATACGCCTCCTCCACCTGGCGATGGTCGTGGGTGAGGAGAAGGGTCGCGCGGAGGAAGCCATCGTAGTCCACGGACGGGATGCGGTGGCTGGCGTGCAGCAGCCCGCTCAGCGTGTGCATGTGAACCCGCTGCCCGCTCCGCCGGTCGAAGCGCTCCGCGCCGAAATAACGCCCCTCCTCGGTTTCGAACAGCCGCGTGGGAGGCACCTCGATGCCCGCTTCCTCCGCCATCGACGCGTACGCCGCCTCCACCGCGCCGATCTCGGGCCCGTCCGCCGCCGTGCCGAACTTCAGTAGGAAGCTCCGGTAGCCCGCCGGCAGCTCCGCCGCGCCCGACACGATGCGCCCGCTCCCGTCGTCCACGCCGACGAGCACCTTCGGCCGTGCGCCGCCGGGAGAGCCGCCCGCCACGCGGAGCGCCGGCAGCACGGCTTCCGGGCTGCCTTCCAGGATGCGCTCGGCCTGCCGCGCCAGCGCGTCCAGGTCAAGCTCCATCCCATCGACCGTGGAAGGCGTGGTCGCGGGGTGGTAGGTGAGCGCCCCCATGCCCCGCGCGCCGATGTAGGCCAGTCGGTCGAGCGGCGACATGCGCGTGGGGTTCAGCCCCTGCTTGCGGAACTCGCGGTCCATCAGCAGGAGGCCCCATCCGTCCGGCAGCGAGTCGCCGAAGACCCCGAACACGGGCGCGAAATCCCGGTCGGGGTGCTCGATCAGCCCGGGACGCACGGGGAGCTTCCAGGGAGAGATGGGAAAGGGATCGGCCAGGAACGAGGCTCGTACTCGAACACGACGCTTCGTTCTTCCTCGGCCAGCGTGCCGACCAGCCGTGGCGGCCCGCCCCAGTCCAGCCGGACTTCAAGCCTGCGCATCGCGCCGCTTTCCGCGCCGGCGCGGCTGCAGCTCCGTGCGCGCCGCCAGCTCCGCGAGCGACCGCGCGGGGGGCAGCGCGAACAGGGCCGCGAACCCGGCCTGCGCGTTGAGGATCACGGCCAGCTTGAGCAGCCGCTCCAGCGCGATGCTGCCCGTGCGCTCGAAGTGGCGGTAGGTGCCCAGGGTGATGCCGGCGCGCTCGGCGGTCTCCTGTTGCGTCCAGCCGCGGGCCAGGCGCAGTGCCTTCACGCGTTCGGAGATCGACTCGGCCAGCTCACCGGGGGTTAGAAGCTCAACTGGCAGCATGATCGCGTTTACCTCCATAATATGGGTGTAATCGCGACTATTATAGCAGATAGATCGAAGGGAAGACAGGTCCTGGATTCCGCGCCTGGACGGTTGCGCCGACGCCGCGCGTCAGGCGAGCCTGAGACCGAGCACGACGGCGGCGACACCGCTCAGGATCATGGTCCAGAACGCCCACAGCTTGTAGAACGCGAGGTGGGGGTGCAGGCGCTTGTAGACCCAGGCGAGGGCCGCGCCACCTCCAAAGGCCCCGGCAGTCCACCCGGCCGTGAGGATCAGCCACGGAAGGAAGCCGTGGACGCTCCCGATCCCGGATCGGGCGACCGTGTCCGAAGCCGCGGCCAGGGACGTCACCCTTCGCGCACCAGGTCGTAGCGCTCGATCTTCTTGTACAGGTTGCTGCGGGGCATGTCCAGGATGCGGGCGGTCTCGGACACGTTCCAGTCGTTCTCGCGCAGCTTCTGGATGATGAAGGCGCGCTCGGCGGCCTCCTTGAACTCGGCGAAGGTGTGGCACGACAGCAGGTCGCTGGACAAGCCCCCGCCGCGCGTGTGGCCGCCGACAAGCAGGTCCACGTCGCCGCCGTCGATCACGCCGGCGGAGGAGAGGATGAGCAGGCGCTCGACGGTGTTGCGCAGCTCGCGCACGTTCCCGGGCCAGTCCATGCGCTGCAGCTTGTCCATCGCCTCCTGGGTCAGCTCGCGCGGCTTGAGCGCGGAGTTGCGCGACGACTGCTGCACGAAATGCGTGATCAGCATCGCGATGTCCTCGCGTCGCTCGCGCAGCGGGGGCAGGTGCAGGGGGATCACGTTCAGCCGGTAGTACAGGTCCTCGCGGAACCGGCCTTCCTTGATCTCCTCCTCCAGGTTCTTGTTGGTGGCGGAGAGCACGCGAACGTCCACCTGGATGGGCTTGGCGCCGCCCACGCGGGTGATGATGCCCTCCTGCAGGGCGCGCAGCACCTTGGCCTGCGCGGTCAGGCTCATGTCGCCCACCTCGTCCAGGAAGAGGGTGCCGCCGTGCGCCAGCTCGAACTTGCCCGCGCGGTCCTCGATGGCGCCGGTGAACGAGCCCTTCATGTGCCCGAACAGCTCGGACTCGATCAGCTCGGTGGGGATGGCGGCGCAGTTCACCTCCACGAACGGCCCGTCCGCGCGCGGCGACAGGCGGTGGACGGCGCGCGCCACCAGCTCCTTACCGGTGCCGTTCTCGCCGGTCACCAGCACGCGCGCGTCGGTGGGCGCCACCTTCTCCACCCGGTCCAGAACCTGGCGCAGGGCGAAGCTGCGGCCCACGATCTGGTATCGGCTCTCCACCTCGCCGCGCAGACGCTGGTTCTCGGCGATCAGGCCCTGCTGGCTCAGGGCGTTGCGCAGCACCAGCAGGATGCGGTCGGTGTCCAGCGGCTTCTCCAGGAAGTCGAAGGCGCCGCGCCGGGTGGCCTCCACGGCCGTCTCGATGGTGCCGTGGCCGCTGATCATCACCACGACGGCCGCGGGGTCCATCTCGCGGATGCGGGTAAGTGCCTCCAGCCCGTCCATGCGCGCCATCTTCACGTCCATGAAGGTGACGTCGGGGTGGAACTCGCCGAAGATCTGGATGGCCTCCCCCGCCCCGCCGGCCGAGCGCACCTCGTGGTCCTCGTACTCGAAGAGCTGCGCCAGGACGTGACGGATTCCCTGCTCGTCGTCCACCACCAGGATGCGGGCCATCGGGATCTCGCGTGGAGAGGATTGGGTCGGTCAGGAACGCGGCGAGAGCACCAGCTCGCCGTTCTGCACGGAGGCCGCGGCCACGCCCGGGGGCAGCTTGATGGGAAACTCCTGCGCGCCCAGGCCGGGCTGGTCCTTCCGCCCCAGCCGCGTCAGGAGCTGGCCCTGCCACTCGCGCGGGATGGGGAACTTGGCGAAGGTGGCGCGCGTCACCTCCAGCGCCGCCCGGCCGCGGGTGACGGTGCGGACGCGGCCACGCACGTCCACGTCCGCCGTGTCGGGCAAGAAGCCGCGCACGCGCCGCAGCTCGGGCACGTCGGGCAGACGGTCCACCGGCAGGCGCGCGGTCAGCCGCAGCGTGTCGCCGTTCAGGCGCACCTCGGGCTGCTGGAGGGCGCCGTCCGCGAGCTGGTCCTGGACGCGGTAGCGCAGCAGGCTGGTCAGCTCCACCGCGTTCAGGTGCACGGTGTCGTGCTCGGTACGCAGGCGGGAGATCTTGTCCTCGGCGCTCTTCGCGGCGGCCTCGGATACCTCCACCGGGTCCTCGTGCCGCGACTTCCACGGGAAGGGGATGCGGTCGCGGAAGTACCATCCGGCGGCGCCGAGCGCCACCAGCACCACCAGCAGGGACAGGCAGCCGCCGCTTCTTCGCGCCATGTGTCTCCGTCTTGGTTTCGTCAGGTTCGCCCGCGGATCGCGTGACGCTACCTACCCGGCCGCCGGACGGTTGTTTCCGGGCCGGCACCTCGCCGGCAGTCGGCGGAAGGCGTCCCGATCGACCGAACCTACGCCGTGCCCGCGCTCCCCGCCGCCTTCCGTGCCTCCGCCGACATCGACCCGACGACGGCCGCCAGTGCCGTAGCGGCGCGGTCCACGTCGGCCTCCGAGGTCGCCCAGCCGATGGAGAAGCGGAGGGCGCCGCGCTCCGCCGTGCCGAGACAGTCGTGCGCCTCGGGCGCGCAGTGCAGGCCGGCGCGGGTCAGCACGCCGTGCTCCGCGTCCAGCCTCCGCGCGACGGTCGATGAGTCCATCCCGGCATCCACCGTCACGATCCCCACGCCCTCGGGCGCCGCGGGGGAGACGACGCGCACGCCTTCGATCGCCGCCACCTTCGCGCGGAGCCGGGCCTTCAGCGCGAGCTCGGCTGCATGGATCGACCCGACCGAGCGCTCCCGGATCCATTCGAGGCCGGCGAGCAGGCCGGCGATGCCCGGCGCGTTCTGGGTGCCCGCCTCCAGCCGGTCGGGCATGGCGGACGGCATCGCCGCATCCCACGACTCGCTCCCCGTGCCGCCGAACAGCACAGGGCCCACGTCGACGCCCTCCCGCACCCACAGCCCGCCGGTGCCCTGCGGACCGAGCAGGCCCTTGTGCCCGGTGAACGCCAGCACGTCCACGCCCATCCGCACGACGTCGATCGCCACATGACCGGCGGACTGCGCGGCATCCACCACCAGCAGGCAGCCGGCGGCGTGGGCCCGCTCCGCGATCTCCGCCAGCGGCAGGACGGTCCCGAGGACGTTGGATGCATGAGGAACGACGAGCACCTTCGCGCGGCCCAGGACGGCGTTGCCGACGACGGCGCGCTCCACCTCGCCCAGATCCAGCGTCCCGTCCACGGAGCCGGCCAGCACCGTCTCACGGACACCGCGCGCGGCCAGGGCGGCCACGGGGCGGCGGACGGAGTTGTGGTCGTACGCCGTACGCACTACGCGGTCGCCGGGGTGGAGCAGGCCGAAGAGCGCGACGTTGAGCGCGTGGGTGGCGTTGAGCTGGAAGGCGATGCGACCGGGATCGCCGGGGATGGCAAACAGCTCCGCCAGTGCGCGCCGGCATCGGAAGGCGATGCGCCCGGCGTCCAGCGCGCGCCGGTGCCCCGCCCTGCCGGGCGTCGCGCCGACGTCGCGGAGGTAGGCCGCGATCGCGTCGATCACCTCCGGCGGGCGGATGGCGCTGGTGGCGGCGTAGTCCAGGTAGACCACGTCGTCCGCCGCTCCCGCCGCCGTCGTGGAGGTCACCCGTCGCTGGGGACGAGATCCAGCGCGACGTAGCGGAAGCCGAGCGCCTTCAGCTCGCGGGCGAGCGGCAGGCCCTCCGCGCCGGCCACGCCGTCCCACGCGTCCGCAGGCACGCGCAGCGCGGCGATCTCGCCCTCGTGGCCGGAGACGGTGACGGTGGCGCCGTCAAATCCGCGCCGTGCGAGCAGGTCCGTGGCGCGGATGGCGCGCGGGTCGGCGGGGGCGCTCACGCGGCGCCTCCGAGCTGCACGAGCTGGACGGCGGCCAGGCCCTCGTTCAGCGCGCCGCGGCGGTATCCTTCCAGGTCGAGGAGGACGCTGGAGAAGCCCGCATCGAGCACGGCGGCGGCGATCTGGGCCCGGTGCGCGGCAATGCGGGAAAGCTCGACGGGATGCACCTCCAGACGCGCCACCTCGCCGTGGTGGCGGACGCGGAAGTCGCGGAAGCCGAGCGCGCGCAGGGCAAGCTCGGCACGCTCCACCTGCCGCAGGCGGCCGGGCGTGACCGCGAGCCCGTACGGCAGGCGCGACGCCAGGCAGGGCGCGGCGGGCTGGTCCCAGGTGGGCAGCCCCAGCTCGCGCGACCAGGCGCGGATGTCGCCCTTGGTGAGCCCGGCCTCCAGCAGCGGCGAGCGTACGGCGTGCTCGGCGGCGGCCACCGCGCCGGGGCGATGGTCGCCCACGTCGTCCGCGTTGGAGCCGTCCAGGACGGTGCGGAAGCCCCGCTCCGCCGCGACGCCCGCCAGGCGGCCCCACAGCTCGTCCTTGCAGAAGTAGCAGCGGTTGCTGGGGTTGGCGGCGTAGCGCGGATCGTCCATCTCGCGCGTCTCCACCTCCAGCCAGGGGATACCGAACGAGGCGGCCACCTCGCGCGCGGTGTCCTCCATCCACGACGCGATGCTGTCGCTCTTGCCGGTGACGGCGAGCACGTTCGCGGCACCGAGGGTGTCCACGGCCACCTTGGCGAGGAAGACGGAATCCACGCCGCCGCTGTAGCCGACCACCACCGAGCCGCACTCGCGGAGGATCTGGGCCAGCCGCGCCCGCTTCTGCTGCACCTTGCGCAAACCTCCGGATACCGGGAACGGGACGGGGGGCCCAAGATAGGCCCCCCGTGCAGTACCCCGCCAGACGCCGCCGGGTCGCCGCGCGCGCTCAGGCCAGCGTCGCGGGCTCCACTGCGCCGCCCGCCTCGGGCGAGACGGACGGCTCGTCGCCCGGCCGCCGGCGCATGCGGCCCGCCACCTCGAACAGGATCACCGGGATGCTGAGCGGGATGGAGAGGAAGAGCGCCACGTCGGCCAGGTTGCCCGGGGGAAGCCACACGTCGTGCCAGCGCAGCGACAGGAAGTCGGTGACGCCCCAGTGCACCAGGCGCTCGCCCAGGTTGCCCACCATCCCCCCCAGCGCCAGCCCCACGTAGAGCCACGCCAGCGGCCGCTCGCGCTGCGTGAAGCGGTGGCCGCGGCCCAGGATCTGGAGCAGGAAGAGGAGCCCCACCGCGGCGCCGCAGACGGCGATCACCTGCCGGGCGCCCAGGGGAAAGCTGCTCCACAGCCCCAGCATCATCGCGTGGTTCTGCACGTGGAAGAAGGCCAGGCGCCCCGGCACCACCTCCACGAAGTCGTCCAGAGGCACCCGCGACGAGACCGCCCATTTGGCCGACCAGTCCGCCGCCGCGATCGCCGCGGCGATCCACGCCGCGGGCACCCAGCCCCGCCTCGGCTCGTGGTCCGTGGCGCGGCGCCCGCCGCCGCGGTGGACGGACCGGCGCTCGCCCATGAGCCTGGTGGTGATTCGGTGCACGGGATGCCTGGGTGCCATGCGGGCGTCGGGTTCGGTGTTCCCTGGCCGTCCACGGGTCTCTCCATGCAGCCGCGGAACGACCCCCAACCGCTTTTCAAGATGTGGGCCGGGAGGGCGCCCCCCCGACATCCGGCGGCCGTGATGATCCACCCATCGGCGCCGGTGCCCAGGTTCCGTACGGCCACCGCAATCCACCCTCCCGCAACGGGTTGTGTCACCAGGGTCGTACTCCGGCGTCGCGTCTCCATACACCCGCGATGGCTTCGCGGACCGGTGAACATCCGGTGTAAAGCACAGTGGTACAGCAGGTTGCGTTCGAGCCGTCGGGCGGCGCGGAGCGTGCCATCCATCCACGTGCCTCCCCTTCCTTGCTCCCGGCCCGTTCCCCAGACATTCCCCATGATCATGACCCCGCCGTCGCGACGCGGAGCCGACGTGCTCGCCGCCGCGCAGCCCGAGTGGGCCGACCGCTGGCTGCTGGACGCGCTGGACGCTTCCGGCGATCCGCGCGCCGCGCTGGCCCTCGCGCTCGCGGCTCCGTCGGCGTGGGAGGCGCTGGAAGCCGCCGGGGTGCCGCGTGGTGAGCTGGCCTCCGCCGCCGCGGCAGCGTGCGGCGTGGCGGTGGCGGACACCCGCGGGGTCGGCGCGGACGCGGCCGGCCTCCTTCCCCGCGCGCTGGCCGAGCGGTTCGGCGTGGTGCCCGTGCGGTCCGAAGGCGGCGTGCTGGAGGTGGCGACGGCCGATCCGCGGCGCGCCGGGGTGGCGGACCTGGCGTTCGCGGCCGGGCGCCGGGTGCGGCTGATGGTCGCGGCGCCCGCGGACGTGCAGGCGGCGCGGCAGCGCGTCTACGTCGAGGCTTCGGCGGCGCCCGTGGCGATGCCGACGGGAACCGTGCCGGTTCTCAACGGCACCGCGCAGCAGATGGAGGAGCGCATCGTTGCCGAGGCGCTGCGGGCCGGCGCCAGCGACGTGCACGTGGAGCCCACGGGCGACGGCATGCTGGTCCGCCTCCGCGTGGACGGCGCCCTCTACGACGCGCTGACGGTTCCCGCCGCGTCGGCCCTGGCGCTGGTGAGCCGGCTGAAGGTGACGGCCGGGCTGGACATCGCCGACCGGCTGCGGCCGCAGGACGGGCGCATCGCCACCGTCTCCGCCGGGCGCCGGGTAGACCTTCGCGTCAGCACGCTGCCCCTGGGCGAGCGCGGCGAGAAGGTGGTGATCCGCATCCTCGACTCGCGCAGCGCCGCCACCGAGCTGCCCGACCTGGGCTTCCTGCCCGCCGAGATGCACCGCTTCCGCAAGCTGCTGGCGATGCGCGAGGGCATGGTGCTGGTCACCGGCCCCACGGGGTCGGGCAAGACGACGACGCTCTACTCGGCGCTGCGCAGCGTGAAGAGCGCCGCCACCAACGTCATCACGGTCGAAGACCCCATCGAGTACCGGCTGGACGGCGTCAGCCAGGTGCAGGTGAACGAGAAGGCCGGCCTCACCTTCGCCACCGCGCTGCGCTCCATGCTGCGCCAGGACCCGGACGTCATCCTGGTGGGCGAGATCCGCGACGCCGAGACGGCCGGCATCGCCGTGAAGGCGGCGATGACGGGCCACCTGGTGCTCTCCACCCTGCACACCAACGACGCTCCGTCCGCCATCTCGCGCCTGCAGGACATCGGCGTGGAGCTGGGGGCGCTGTCCGGCGCGTTGAAGGGCGTGGTCACCCAGCGCCTGCTGCGCCGCGTCTGCGCCGAGTGCAGCCAGCCCGTCGCGCTCAGTGACCTGCCGATGGACCAGCAGATGATGCTGATGGGCAAGCCCGCCGGCCGCCTGCGCCGGGCGGTGGGCTGCCCCTCGTGCCGCGGCACGGGCTACCGCGGGCGCATGGTGGTGCCCGAGGTGATCGTGGTCACCGACGACCTGCAGCGGGCCATCGCCCGCGCCGCCGATGTGCGCGAGCTGACCGACCTGGCCCGCGCGGGCGGCATGAGCACGCTGTGGGAGGCGGGCATCGAGCGCGTGGTCGCCGGCCTCACCTCCATCCACGAGCTGGTGGACAACGTCGCTCCACCCGCGGACGCCGGCCTCGGCAACCAGGCCGACGTGGACGCGCTGCTGGCGGCGCTGCTGGGCGGTGGCAAGCCTGCGGCAGCGCCCGCCGCACCGTCGATCGTCGCCGCACCCGCGGACCTGCGCATCGGCACCGGGAGCGGGGCATCGCGGCCGCGTCCGTCCGGTGGCGCCGACGGCGGGCTGCGCGTGCTGCTGGTGGATGACGACCGCGAGGCGCGCCGGGTCCTGCGCCGCGGGCTGGAGGCGGAAGGCTTCCGCGTGATCGAGGCCGCCGACGGAGAGGCCGCGCTCGCCTACGCCCGCCGCCTGCGCCCGGACCTGGTGCTCACGGAGGTCGCCCTGCCCCGACTGGACGCCTGCGGGCTCATCCAGGCGCTCTCGGAAGACCGCGACGCGCCGCCCGTGTTCGTCCACACCGTGCAGGACGACCCCGAGATGCTGGAGTGGCTCGCGGAGCTGGGCGCGGCGGACGTGCTCGCCGGCCCCGTGGAGCCGCGCGTGCTCGCCGCGCGCATGCGTGGCGCGCAGGTCGCGGCGGCGTAGGCCCTCGAGCCGCACCGACGCTTTCGATGGCTCGAAGGTCCGAGGTGGGAGAAGGTCGGGCGGAGAGGAAGGACGAGGATGGAGGAAGGGCCCGGCCGATCGATCAGCCGGGCCCTTCCGCGTACCCGTCGGCCGATCGGCGGCGGCGCGCCTACGCCTTCCCCATCGCGGCGAGCTGCCGGTCGATCACCTTCGCCAGCTCGCCTTCGGGATAGGCGCCATCGAACGACACGCCGTTGATGAGGATGCCGGGCGTGCCCGAGAAGCCGAACCGCTTCGCCTCGGCCTGGTCCTCGCGGATGATGGCGGCTACGGCGGGCCCCTGCGCGTCCGCCAGCGCCCGCGGCACGTCGGCGCCCACGCTGCGGGCGGCGGCCTCCAGGAAGGCGGGACCGCCCTCCTGGAGCCGGTCCTGGTTGGCGAAGAGCAGGTCGTGGAACTGCCACGCCTTCTCCGGGCTCTGCATGGCGATGGCCTCGAACATCCGCGCGGCGGGCAGCGCCTGCGGGTGGATGTCCACCAGCGGCGTCTGCTTGATCACCAGCCGCACCTTGCCCTCGTAGCGTCCCACCACCTGCCGCAGCACCGCCTCCTCCTGCCGGCAGTACGGGCACTGGAAGTCGGTGTACTCCACGATCGTCACCGGCGCGGCGCGGTTTCCGCGCACCGCCCGCGCCGCCGTCACCACCGGCTGCTTGGGATGCCGAAGCTCCTCGTCGCGGCGCCGGAGCTGCGCCTCACCGGCCTGCGACTGCTGCTGCTCCTGCGCCGCGGTGACGGCCTTGTTCAGCACGTCCAGGAACTCGGCGGGGTGCTTCTGGATGACGGCGTAGAGGATCTGCGGGTGGTTCACCAGCGTCTCCTGGAGCTGCTCGGGAGACGGCTGCGACGAGCACCCGCCGGCGGCGGCCGCCAGGCCAACCGCGAAAGCGGCGTTCGCGAGCTTCATGTGGATCGCTCCTGCAAACGGGAATTCCGCCACCTCGCACCGTTCGGCGGGCGAGCGGCTGGACACGGACGAGATACGGGAAGGATGCGCTCTCGATCGATCGGACGAAACGTAACGCGGATCCACGGGCGGCGTGCAGTCCACGCCCGCCCATCGCCTACCTCTCGGCAGATAACGCTCTCCGGCGCGCGATTCGACTCCAAGGGCCTGCTTCCACGAATCGATCGAATCGCCGTCAGGCGGCGATGCGCCCGCCGCCGAGGACGATGTCGCCGTCGAACAACACGGCGGACTGGCCGGGCGTCACGGCGCTCTGCGGCACGTCGAGGTCCAGGTGGATGAACCCATCCTCCGCCGCCGACACGCGGGCGGGGACGGCGGGGGCGCGGTGGCGGATCTGCACCTGCACCGGCGCGCCGGCGGACGGCGGCGTCGCCAGCCAGTTCAGCTCCGCGATGCGCACGTCGCAGCGGGCGAGCTGCTCCTTCGTCCCCACCACCACCTCGCGCGTGGAGGGACGCGATCCCAGCACGTACAGGCGCTGCCCGTGCCCGCCGCCCAGGCCCTTGCGCTGGCCGATGGTGTAGCGCGCGAAGCCGTCGTGCTCGCCCACCACCTCGCCGTCCGCCGTCACCAGCGCGCCGGGGGCGAGGGAGGGATGCCCGGCGCCCAGGCGCTGCTCCAGCACGTCCACGTAGTTGCCGCTGGGCACGAAGCAGATCTCCATGCTCTCCGGCTTCTCCGCCGTCACCAGCCCGAGCCTGCGTGCGATGCCGCGCACCTCGGGCTTCGTCATCTCTCCGAGGGGAAAGACGAGCTGCGGCAGCATCTCGGGCGGCAGCGCCCACAGGAAGTACGACTGGTCCTTCTTCGCGTCCACTGCTCGCAGGAGCACGGGATTCCCCGCCGCGTCCACGCCCATGCGCGCGTAGTGGCCGGTGGCGATGGCGTCGCACCCCAGCATGCGGCCGCGGCGCAGCAGGTCGCGGAACTTGGTGTTTCCGTTGCAGCGCACGCACGGGTTGGGGGTGCGCCCCGCCGCATACTCCTGCACGAAGTCGTCGATCACGTCGCGCGTGAACTCGCGCTCCACGTCGAAGACGTAGTGGTCGATGCCAAGCACGTCGGCCACGCGCTTCGCGTCCAGGATGCCGTCCAGGCCGCAGCAGGTCTTGCCGTGGCTGCCGGTGTCCTGGTAGCAGAAGGTCTTCATGGTCACGCCCACCACGCGGTGGCCCTGCTCCACCAGTAGCGCCGCCGCCACCGACGAGTCGACCCCGCCGGACATGGCGACCAGCACGCTCCGCTTCTCCATCTCGCTCCCTCTCGACGGTCCCGTTCGCTACGCCGCGGCCATCTCGCGCAGCTGCCCCACCAGCGCCGGGAAAGCTTCCAGCACCCGCTCCACCTCTTCCGCCGTGGTCGTCCGGCCCAGCGAGAAGCGCACGGCCGGCCCCGACCCGGGTGAGACGCCCATCGCCGTCAGCACGTGCGACACCCCCAGCGCGCCGCTGGAGCAGGCGGAGCCGGCGGAGACGCCGATCCCCTCCACGTCCAGCGCCGCCAGCAGCAGGCCGCCCTCCACGCCGGGCACGGACACGCTGCACACGTGCGGCAGCCGCGGCGCGCCGGCGGCGTTCACCGCCAGCTCCGGCACCCGCGCGCGCAGCCCCGCCTCCAGCCGGTCGCGCAGGCCGCCGAGACGCGCCGCCTCCCAATCCCGCTCCGCCTCCGCCATCTCGGCCGCCAGCGCGAAGGCCACGGCGCCGGCCACGTCCTCGGTGCCCGCGCGCAGCCCGCGCTCCTGCCCGCCGCCGTGGATCAGCGGCGCCAGCCACGTTCGGTGCCGCACGTACAGCGCGCCCACCCCGCGCGGGCCGCCGAACTTGTGCCCGCTGAACGACAGCAGGTCCACGGGCGTCCGGTCCACCCGCACCTCCAGCTTGCCGAACGCCTGCACCGCGTCGGAGTGGAACGCCACGCCCGCCTGGCGGCACAGCGCGCCGACCTGCTCCACGGGCTGCACCGCGCCCACCTCGTTGTTGGCCCACATCACCGAGATGATCGCGGGCCTCTCCGTGAGCGCGGCCGAAACAGCGTCGAGCCGGACGATTCCCTCCCCATCGACCGGCAGCACGTGGAGCGCATGGCCCTCCCCCGCCAGCGCATGCGCCGTGGTCAGCACCGCCTTGTGCTCCACGGCCGAGCAGGCGACGGCGCAGCCGGGGACGAGGCGCGCGGCGCCCAGCAGCGCCAGGTTGTCCGCCTCCGTGCCGCCGCGGGTGAACACCACCTCCGCCGGCTCCGCGCCGATGGCGGCGGCGAAGCGCTCGCGGGCACGCTCCAGCGCCGCGCGGCCTGCGCGGCCCCAGCGGTGCACGCTGGACGGGTTGCCGAAGCACTCCGACATCACGCGCAGCATGGCCTCGCCGGCCTCCGCGCGGAGCGGCGTGGATGCGGCGTGGTCCAGGTAGATGGGCTGGCGGCTCATGGGGCTCCCGTCGCGGCGCGTGTCGGCATTGGTAAACGGCAGCGGCCGAAACGTTCGGCGGGGTGCCGCGCGGCGGGTTGACCGTCTCCGGTCGATGGATACATTCCGCACAGAGGACGCATCCCCTTTGCCCGCCGTTCGATGACGCATCCGCTGCCCCCGGCCGGCCCGCCGTGTTCACCGCCCCCGTGCACGGCACGGTCTTCGGCGAGCGCGCCGAGCGCGCGCGGCAGGTGCGCGAGGGCGACGCGCTGCTGCTCATCCCCGACCCGCCCATGGAGGACGAGCCCTCGGTGTGGGTGCACCTCCAGAGCGGCGAGCCCATCGGCCACCTGCCGCCCGAGGTCTGCGCCTGGCTCGCGGTCTGGCTCTACCGCGGGGGAGCGGCGACGGCCACTGCCGTAAAGGTCCGCGGCGACGACGAGCCGAGCTGGCGCCCCCTGATGGTGGAAGTGCGCTGCGTCGATCGAATCGCATAGCCGTCGGAATCTGCCGAATCCGCGAAGCCCGCTACTTCCTTGCGCGATCGACCGGTCCGGCGACGAGCCCCGCAAGGCGGGCTTGGTTCCTACGGCAGCGCCGGGCTTCCAGCCGGAGGGCGGAGTGGCGTCGGCCGAAGCCTCAGATGCTCCGTACGGTAAGCTTCACCACGTCCTCCACCTCCATCGTCTCCGCCACGTAGAACGGCTCGCCGTACTCCCGGCGGATGAGCGAGCCGTAGCGGGCCGCGTGCATGCGCACCTGGTCGTACAGCGGTCGCTCGCCGCCGGGAAACACCTCCCCACCCCAGGTCTTGCCGTCGAACTGCGAGCTGTAGCAGCGCACCGCCTCCATCTTCGTCTCGATGAAGTCCGTCACGTCCACCACGAAGGTGGCCTTCACCGGGTCCTCGCGGTATGCCATGGTGTAGATCAGCTTCTCGGGCCGGTGCGGCTCGCCCGGCGCGTCGTACTTCCGGAGCCCAGCCAGGAAGCACGCGTCGTAGGCGAGCTGCGACGCGATGCGGTGGTCGGGGTGGCGGCCGTTGCTGAACGGGAGGATCACTACGCGGGGGCGGAAGGCGCGGATGAAGGCGATCACCCGCCGCCGCGTCTCGCCCGTGTTCTCCAGCCCCGCGTCCGGCAGCCCCGCGTTGCGGCGCGCGACGGCGCCCAGCACCCGCGCCGCCGCATCCGCCTCGTGCCCGCGCAGGTCCGCGCTGCCGTCCGTGCCCGTCTCGCCGGCCGTCAGGTCCAGGATGCCCACGCGGTGCCCCTGCCGGGCCGCGCGGGCCAGCGTGCCGCCGCAGGTGAGCTCCACGTCGTCGCGGTGCGCGGCGATGGCCAGCAGGGCCACGGGCGGGGCCAGGTCGGTCGGATGCGCGTCGGTCACGGTCTGCGGGGTGGGAGCCGGAAGCACGGAGGGCCTTCCGCCGGGGTGGCGGAAGGCCCTGCATGCTATCGCCCGCGCCGCGCCCGCCGCAACCTCGCGCCGCGTCGGATGCGGTCGGCGAATGCCGTCGGTGGACCGCCGGCGACGCTACTCGTACCGCAGCGCGTCCACCGGGTCCAGGCGCGCCGCCTTGTTCGCGGGGTACAGGCCGAACCCGATCCCGCTCACCGCCGCCACCACCAGGGACGACAGCACCGCCCACAGCGGGATGGAGGCCGGGATGGGGGTCAGGGTGCGGATCATCAGCGAGAAGAAGCCGGCGAAGATCATCCCGATGGTGCCGCCGATCAGCGTCACCGTCATCGACTCCACCAGGAACTGCCACAGGATCTCGCGCGGCGTGGCCCCCAGCGCCTTGCGCACCCCGATCTCGCGGGTGCGCTCCGTCACCGAGATCATCATGATGCCCACCACGCCCACGCCGCCCACGATCAGTCCGATCCCCGCCAGCACCACCAGCACCAGGAAGAAGATCCCCGTCAGCTTGTTGAACTGCTCGGCGATCTCCTGCTGCTTGGTGATGGCGAAGTTGCTCTCGTCCGTGGGCTTCAAGCCGCGCGAGATGCGCAGCGCCGCCGTCACGTCGTCGATGGCCTGCTCCTGCGACACGTCCTCGCGCGGCACGACCAGCACGCTCAGGAAGTCCGGCGTCACCTTCACCCGCTTGACCGCCGAGCTGGTGGGGATGACGGCCAGGTTCTTCTGCGCCTGCGCGAAGATGTTGGCCGAGAAGTCGTAGACGCCCACCACCACGAACTCGGCGCCGTTCACCCGCAGGCGCTTGCCCACCGCCGGCGCGCCGTTGTACAGCGAGCGCGCCAGCTCGCGAGAGATCACGATCACGGGCTCCGCCGCCGACTCGTCCGTGGTGAGGAAGTTGCGCCCCTCCACGAAGTCGCCGCTGCTGTAGTCCACCCAGCCGGGGCTGCGCCCCAGCAGCTGCACGCCCGAGATGGACGTGCTGTTCACCCGCACCTCGGCGCTCGTGCTCACCGAGGTGGTGGTCGAGCGGATGGAGGAGAGCCGGCCCAGCATCTCCACCTCGGCGGGCGAGATCTTGGGCTTGTCCCACCAGGGCGGCTTGCCCGAGCCGTCGTCCACCCGGATGCCGCTGCCGTCGAAGCGCTGCAGCACGAAATTCCGGGGGCCGATCGCCTTGATCTGGTCCAGGATGCTGGTGCGCAGGCCGCCCACCGCGGCGGCCATCGTCACCACGCTCATCACCCCGATCACCACCCCCAGGATGGTGAGAAAGGCGCGCACCTTGTTCGAGCGCAGCGCGTCCAGCGCGATCGTCACGCCCTCGCGGGCAGCGGTCCAGTTCATCGCGTCCTCACTCCGCCCGCAGGGCGACGATGGGATCCAGGCGGCTGGCCCGGTAGGCGGGGTACACGCCGGCCGCCAGGCCCACGCCCACCCCCAGCGCCAGGCCCATCAGCACCGAGCCCGAGGACACGTGCGCGGGCAGCGGCGAGACGGAAGCCACCAGCCCCGCCAGCCCGATGCCCAGGGCGATCCCCAGCAGCCCGCCCGCGCCCGACAGCGTGCCGGCCTCGATCAGGAACTGGAGCAGGATGTCGCGGCGGCGCGCGCCCAGCGACTTGCGGACCCCGATCTCGCGCGTGCGCTCCGAGACGGAGACCAGCATGATGTTCATGATGACGATGGCGCCCACGACCAGCGAGATCCCGATCAGCAGCGGCAGCACCTTCAGCATGAACCCCGAGATGGTGTTCCAGAAGCCCAGCGCCGCGTCCGCCGTCTCCAGCTCGAAGTTGTTGGGCTGGTCGGGGCGCAGGTGGTGGCGGATGCGCATCAGCCCCTCCATCTCGGACATGGCCGCCGGCACCAGCGAGGCGTCGGGCACCTTGTACGAGATGTTGCTGGCCACGTTGAAGCGGTACATCTGCCCGTTCATGGGCGAGCGCGCGGGTGCCAGCGCCACCTTGTCCAGCGAGAAGCCGAAGATGGTGCCCTGCTCCTCCAGCACCCCGATCACCCGGTACGGGAAGTTGTCGATGCGCACCGTGCGGCCCACCGGGCTGCCGTCGAAGAGCGTCTTCGACACGTCCTTGCCGATCACCACCACTGGCGCGCCCACGCGCGCCTCCGCGTCGGAGAAGGGCCGGCCCTCCGCAAGCTTCAGGTCGCGGATCTGGAAGTAGCTGGGCGAGGCGCCCGTCAGCATCACCCCGCTCACCGTGCGGCCCTGCGAGTTGGACACCTTGCCGCCGCCGTCCGAGCTGTAGGCCAGCGTGCCCGGCGTCTCCAGCTTGCCGTCCAGCCACTCCGCGTCATCGAAGGTGAGGCGGGGGCGGCGGTGCCACTCCAGCCACGTCTTGCGGTCCACGGGACCCGTCACGATGTCGGGCGTGCGCACCACCGAAACCGTGTTGTACCCGAAGATCTTGGCGGCGAATTCCTCCTTCATGTACACGTCCATCCCATTGATGATGGTGATGACCGCGAGCAGGAAGGTGACGCCCACCACCGTGCCCAGCACGGTGAAGAAGGCGCGGAGCTTGTTCGCCCGGATCATCCCCAGCGCCATCCACAGCGCTTCCCGGATGGGCATCTCAGGCCTCGGCCAGCGCCAGGGCCGGGGTGGGACGGCGCCCGGCCTGCTGGTGGTCGCTCTCGATCACGCCGTCCTTCAGCGTCACCACCCGGTCCGCGTGCGCGGCGATGTCGGGCTCGTGCGTGACCATGATGATGGTCTGCCCCTCGCCGTGCAGGCGATGGAACAGCGCCATGATCTCCTCCGAGGTGCGCGAGTCCAGGTTGCCCGTGGGCTCGTCGGCCAGGATGATGGAGGGCCGCGTCACCAGGGCGCGGGCGATGGCCACGCGCTGGCGCTGGCCGCCCGACAGCTCATTGGGGCGGTGGTCCATGCGGTCCCCCAGCTCCACCGAGCGCAGCGCCTCGACGGCGCGCGCGCGGCGGTCGTGCTTGCCGATGCCCGCGTAGACCAGGGGCAGCTCCACGTTCTCCAGCGCCGTGGAGCGGGGCAGCAGGTTGAAGGTCTGGAACACGAAGCCGATCTCGCGGTTCCGGATGCGGGCCAGCTCGTCGTCCTCCATCCCCGCCACGCGCTGGCCGTTCAGCACGTACTCGCCCCCGCTGGGCGTGTCCAGGCACCCGATCAGGTTCATGAAGGTGGACTTGCCCGAGCCCGACGGCCCCATGATGGCCACGTACTCGTTGCGGTGGATGACCAGGTCCACCCCGCGCAGGGCGCGCACCGTCTCCGCGCCCATCTGGTAGACCTTCTCCAGCCCGTGGGTCTCGATGATGGGGGACGCCGCGCTCATTTCTTCACCGTCGCGCTGGGCGTGGTCCCGCCCTTGGCCGCCGGCGCCCCGGGGGCGGCGTGCACCGGGTTCCCCGCCTCCAGGTCGCGGATGGCCTGGTACGTGCCCGACACCACCGTCTCGCCGCCGCGCAGCCCGCTCGTCACCTCGAAGTAGCGGTCGCCCGTGATGCCGACGGTGACGGGGACGAACTTCGCCTTGCCGTTCTCCAGCACGAAGACCCCGTTCACCTCGTCGCGCCCGTGGGTGCGGGTGGTGTCCTGGCCGGCGGCCCTGGCGTCCTCGGACACCTTGAACTTCTTGCCCTCGTGGTCGCGCGTGGTGACCGCGATGATGGGCACCGAGACCACCCCGTGCTTGGAGTCGGTGACGATGTCGGCCGTGGCCGTCAGGTCGGGGCGGAGCTGCGCCGGGGGGTTGGTCAGGGTGATCACCACCTCGAAGTCCACCGACTGCTGGTCCGAGCTCGCCGAGGCCGCCGCCTGCACCGCGCTGTTGCCGATGCGGGTGACCGTGCCCTTGAAGGTCTGGGTGTTGAAGGCGTCCACCCGCACCGTGGCCGTGTCGCCCAGCTTCACGCGCGACACGTCGGTCTCGTCCACCTTCACCTTGGCCTCCATCACCGACAGGTCGGCCACCGTGAGCAACACCGTGCCGGGGTTGTTCATCGTCCCCACGATCGCGGTCTCGCCCTCCTCGATGTTCTTGCGCGTCACCCGGCCGCTCATGGGGGCCAGGATCGTCGTCTTGCGCAGCGCCTCGCGCGCCTCGGACACGGAGGCCTGCGCCTGCTGCACGGCGAAGTTGGCGGCCTCGAACTGGGCCTGCGACACCGCCGCCTGCGTGTGCGCCTGCTCCAGGTCGGCGGGCGAGATCAGGTCCTGCCCGCGGGCCAGCTGCTCCGAGCGGCGGACGTCGCTCTGCGCCTTGAGCTGGTTGGCGCGCGCCTGGGCCGACTGGGCCCGCGCCTGCGCCACCGCTGCCTCGGAGCGGCGCAGCGCCGCCTCGTACTGGGTGGGGTCGATGCGGATCAGCAGGTCGCCCTTGTTGACCCACTGCCCCTCCTCGACCGCCACCTGGATGACGCGCCCCGAGATGTCGGCCGAGATGTCGACCTTCTTCTTGGGCTGCACCTTGCCGCTGGCCGTGACCACCGACACCAGGTCGCGCCTCTGCACCGACTCGGTGCGCACCTCGATGCCCTGGTCGCTCTTGCTCGTGACGGCCAGGGCCGTCAGGCCGCCGATGGCGCCCACGACGACGACGCCGATCACGACCTTCCGCACGTTCGACATTTTCTTCTCGCTCTCTCCCGGAGATGAAGCCCGCGCCACGTTAGCGGAGGGGTTGGCCGATCAGCGCCTCAAGGGCGGCCAGCGACTTGTGGAAGTTGTAGATGGCGTCGATCTCGGACTGCTCGGCCAGCGCCAGGCTGGTCTGCGCGTCGGTCACGTCGATGGAGTTGGCGGCGCCGTAGCGGAAGCGCTCCTGGGCCAGGCGCAGCTCCTCGGCCGCCTTCTGCTTCACCTGCGCCTGGAGCTGCGCGGTGCTGTAGGCCGTGTTCAGGTTGAGCGTGGCGGCCGAGATCTCGGCCTGCAGCCGCAGCTCCAGGCTGCGCACCTGGAGCTCCGCGTCCTCGGCGCCCACCCGCGCCTCCTCCACCTGGTGCTGGCGCGAGGCGCCGCTGAACACCGGGAGCGAGACCACGAACTGCGCGCCGAGCGGCTGCCGGGTGTAGCGGAAGGGGAACTTGCCGTTCTGGTCGCTGATGAGGCCCCGCAGGGCCGACTGGTACGCCGCGTCCGACGGGTTGCTGCCGCACACCCTGGGCGCCACCCCGATGGCCTGGTTGATCAGGTTGTCGCGCTGGCAGGCGGCGTACGAGCTCTGCGCGCCGGCCAGGGCCTGGTTGTACACGCCGGTCTCGTCGCCGCTGCGCTGTGCGTAGCCGTCCACGCCCACGCGCATGCTCAGCGTCGGCAGGTACGCCGTGCGGGCCGAGCGGATCTGCGTCCGCGAGGCCGCCACCGAGGCGCGCGCCGCCAGCACCGTGGGGTTGTTGCGGGTGGCGATCTGCACCAGCGAGTCGGCGGCCCAGCGCGGCTGGAAGAGCTCGAAGCGCGAGGTGAGCTGCGTGCCCGGCGCGAGCGGCGCGCCCATCACCTGGCCCAGCTTGAGGCGCTCCGTCTCGAGGGCGGCGCGCTGCTGGAGCAGCTTGACGTCGGCCTGGCCCTTCTGCACCTCGGCCTGCCGCAGGTCCAGCGGGGTGCCCGCGCCCACCTGCAGGCGCGCCTGCGCCAGGCGCACGTGCTCGGCGGTGCGGCCCACCTCGCGCTCCGCCTGCGCCACCTGCTCCTGCGCCTGCAGGACGGACAGGTACTGCTGCACCACCTGGCCCACGAGATTGGCCTCGCTGCCGGCGATGCGCTGCTGGGTGGCGGCCTGCTGCGCGCGGGCCACCGAGGTGGCGAGCAGCTTGGAGCCGCTGAGCTGATAGTTGAGCGAGGCGCTGTAGCCCGAGGTGTAGAACGCGGGCTGGGAGGCGGCGAGCTGGTAGGTGCCGGAGCGCGCCTCGCCCGAGGCGGTGTACCCCAGGCTGCTGGAGGCGTTGGCCGTGGGAAGCAGGTCCCACCGGGCGGCGCGGGTGGCCGACCGCGCGGTGCGCAGGTCGTTGGCCGTCTGCAGGAAGTCGGGGTTGCTCTCACGCGCCGACTGCACGGCCTGCTGCAGGGTGAGCGCGGGCCCGCTCTGTGCCGCAAGGGCGCCGGGGAGCAGGGCGACGGAAAGGGCGAAGGCGGCGTGGCGCCAGAGCGGAGCGTTCATGGTATGGTCGAGGGGTTGGGCGGGTGCGGACGGGACGGGCGCGTCGGCGGTCGTGAGCGCCGTACGCACCCGTTTTCCGGAAAGTTTCAGGCGGCGGCCGGGTGCGGCATCACCAGCGAAAGCAGGAAGGGGATGCCCACCACCACGAACAGGTACACCACCGCGACGGCCGCGGCGGTCGGCACCCACGACCTGCGGCCGTCGACCTTGGCCGCGCCCAGCCCCACCAGCGCCAGGCCCCACACCGTGAACACGTCCAGGCTGTGCATCAGCCCGTAGACGAGCCCCTTGGCGGGCATGCTGGGGAAGAGCAGGGTGAGCGACAGGTTGATGCCGGGGTCGCGCTTCATGAAGATCAGCGGCGCCACCAGCACCCCGCCCAGGGTCAGCAGCACCAGCACGTGGGTGACCACCGCCAGGTACTGCCCGAAGGCGCCCTTGCCGCCCATGATCAGGCGCGAGACCACGAGCACCACCGCGCCGCCCAGGAGCGAGACCACGATGGGGCCGAAGACGGAGGCGACCAGGCCGATGACGCGGGCCTGCGGGACCACCTTGGCGACCAGGTCGTCGGGCGGCACCTGCCCGGTCTGGTGCAGGAGCTGGGCGCGGATCAGGTCGCTGAAGGTGGCGGTGGAGACCAGGAAGTAGATGGCGAGCTGCGCCAGCACCGAGATGGCGAGGGTGACGGCGAGGGCGCCGCCCCAGGGGGCGCTTTCCCGGAACTCCTCGAACAGCTCGCCCGGCGCGACGAAGAGCTTCACCAGGCGGGCGGGGAGAGAGCTGGGCTGCGGGGGCACGGCAGCCGCCTCGGGCGAGGCGTGGGCGGTGATGGTGGACATGGCTCGGTTCTGCTGGTGGCTCGGGGAAGGGGGAGGGTCGCTCCCTGGGGGGAATGGAGAAAGATAACTACTGGCGGGAAACGTGTAAACGGGTCCGAGGCAACCGGATGTGGCCGGATGGAAGCGCGGCGGGCGCGGACGCCCCGCCCGCGCCTCGGAAGCCGGAGGGTCCCCGCTAGCGCGGGATCTCGGTGCGCACCGCCAGGTAGGAGCGGTCGGGGATCTCCACCTTGAGCACGCGGTTCAGGGCGTCCACCCACACGTGCCGATCGGGGCCGCCGGCCACCTGCACCACCAGGTGGTACGCGCGCACCGAGCGGCCCCCCACGTCCGTCTGCTCCTCGCCGCGGCGCGTGACGGTGGCCAGCGCCTGGCGGTTCTCGCGGGGGATGATGACGGGCACCCGCGCCGCGCCCCGCTGGGCCAGGAAGTAGTAGTGGTGCGCCACGCCGTCGTCCAGCACCAGCGCGCCCGAGCTGACCACGTACTCGCGGAGCTGCTCGCCGGCCGCGGTGACGATCTTCGCGCTGAACCGGCCGCTGCCGACCGTGCCGACGATCCGCTGCGGCGAGCTTCCGCCCACGTCCACCTGGTACGACACGGGGTCGGCGCCCAGCCCCGTGGCCCGCAGCCGCGGCGACAGCTCCAGCGTCCCGGTGGGGAGCTGCACGCTGACGTGGCCGGTGGCGGTCACGTCGGACGCCGTGCCGCTGCCGGCCTGGCGGATGCTGAAGTCCTCGGTGCCCGCGGCGCGGCCGTCCACGAACACCCGGAAGGTGCCCGCGTCCACGACCCCGTTCTGGGCGGCGAGGGGGGTGGCCAGGGTCAGCAGCGAAAGCGCCAGGGCACGCAGGGCGCCCGTTGCGGCATGCCTCATCTCGGTCTCCTGGGGACGCGCGGGGCGTCCCTTGGGGGAAGCGGCGGCGCCCCCGCGGGGAGGCCGTCGCAGGGTGGGGTACCCCCCCGGCCGCGCGGGGGTCCGCCCATGGCGAAGGCCTTCACGCGGCGGTCGCGGGGTCGGCCGGGGCGATGAAGACTTTTTGACGTATCTTTCCGAGGATATGTTCGTACATCCTCCGGCCTTTCTCCGCCGTGGCCAGCGTGGGCGCGCCGATGGAGCCCGCGCAGCCGTCGGGAAGGCTGTCCAGGCGCCCGCGGGCGTAGCGCCGGTAGCCCTCGGCGTCCATGCGGAAGTCGGCCGCGGCCTCCATGCGCACGGCGGCGGGGCGCAGGTGCAGCAGCAGCGAGGTGAGGATCTCTCCCCCGTGCTGGGGCTCGGCCCCGCCCTCCAGGAAGGCGGACAGGTCCACCGACAGCGCCTCCACCACCCGCACCCGCGCCCCCGCGGCGTAGACGGTGGCGATGGACTCGGCGTGCGGCTCGTGCAGGTCGGCGGTGATGCAGACGAACTCGTCGAAGCCCTGCGCCGCCCACGAGGCCAGCAGCTCGTTGAGCGCCCGGTGCAGGGTCTTGGGCTTGAGCGACGAGGTGCCGGCGTAGGAGCGCTCGCTGGGGACGTTGACGCCGAAGGGGAAGGCGGGCGACCGCAGCACGCCGAACTCGCGCGCCAGGTCGCCGGCCAGCGCCTCGGCCACGCAGGTGGCGGCGCCCAGGGGAAGGTGGGGGCCGTGCTGGTCGCAGGCGCCCACCGGCACGATGAGGCGCCGGTCGCGCTCCAGGTGGGCGGCGACCTCGGTCCAGGGCAGGTCCGTGAGCAGGTACGATCGCGTGGGGCTCGTCATCCCGGAGCGCATGAGCGAGAAAGTGGACGTGGGGGATCAGCAACCGGCGGGCCACGCGCCCGGGCCTCGCGGCCAGGTGCCTGCGTGGGCGTGCGGGTGGATGGCGGTGCTGGCGCTGGCGGTGTGGCTCCAGCAGCTCACCCCGCGATGGCTCGTGGCCGCCGCGCTCCTGGCCGCGGTATGGGCGGTGGGCGCCCGCTCCGCCGGCCGCGCCTGGCGGGCGGCGGGGGCGCTGGCCTTCGTGGCCTCCCTGAGTATAGGGGCGGGGGTGCAGTTTCGCCTGGGAGAGATCGCCCGCGACTGGCGCGGGGTGCGCGCCCAGGCCGAGGACCGGGCAGCCGCGGACCTGAACGACGGGCTGGACGACCTGCTGGACCGGGCCGAGACCGCGGTGAAGGGCGCGGCGGAGGCGGCCACCCGGCTCCGCGCCGAGCCGGGCTCCCCCCCGCGCGGCGAGCTGTTCGGCGATCTGTCCGCGCTGCGGCGGGCCAACGGCATCTCGGCGCTGGCCGTCTTCGGACCCGACGGCGCCCCGCTGGCCTGGTCGGGCGAGCACCGGGGCGGCATCCCCGAAGCCGTGCGCCTGGGACAGCGCAGGTACTCGTACTCGTCGGGGCCCCTCTTCGGGTACCTGTACTTCACCCGTCCGTTCGGGGGCGGGCGCACGGCCGTGGCGGCGGTGCTGCTGGAGGCGCACGTGGCGCTGGGGGAGGGCGGCGCTCCCTTCGCGGACCGGTTCGCCGCGGACCACGGCATCACCCCCCGCTTCACCACGCCGGACCGCGCGCAGGGCGCCTCGGTGTGGGACTGGACCGCGGGCTCCAAGATCCTGAGCGTGGTGTTCGCCACGCTCACGCAGGAGCGCTGGCGCGACCGCGTGGCCGACCGGGGGCGGTGGGTGGTCACCGGGGCCTGGCTGGCGGCCGCGCTGCTCCTGGGCGCCGCCTGGTTCGGCGGGCGGGGCCGCTCGCCCGCCGTGCCGGTGGCGGTGGCGACGGGGTCGCTGCTCGTCCTGCCCCTGGGCGAGATGCTGGGGACGGAGGGAGTGTTCTCGCCCCTTTCCTTCGTCCTGCCGGGGCCGGGCGACCTGACGCTGGGACGGCTGGTCATCCTCCTTGCCGGCGCGGCCGTCTGGCTGCTGTCGCGCTCGCGGCCGGGGCGGTGGACGGCGTGGATGCCCCTGTGGGCCCGGATCCCCCTCGCGGGCGGGGCGCTGGCCGGCGCGGCGTGGCTGGTGCGGGGCTCCGTGGCCGCGGGCGTGCTGGCCGCCCACCCCGCGGGCGGACTGGGGCTGGCCGGCACGCTGACGATCCTGGCGGCGCTCCCCCTCTACGTCCTGCTGAGCCCCTCCGGCCGCTCCCTGCCCCGCCGCACGCGGATGGAGATGGGCGCGTTCGCGCTGGCGCTGGCGGCCGTGATGGGGGTGGCTCTGGTGCTCTGGTGGCGGCCCGGCCGCGAGCTGCCCTGGTGGAGCCCGGCGTTGTGGGCCCTTCCCTTCGGCCTTCTGGCCGCGGCGGTGCCCCGGGCGCGGACGGGCCGGGGCGCGCTGCTGCCCTGGGTGGCCGTGGGGTGGATCGCGGGGACCATGGCCCTTCCCCACCTGTGGCTGCTGCACCTGGACGCGCGGCTGGACGCCGCGGAGCAGGAATTGTCGCAGCTCGGCACGCGCGCGGACCCCTTCCTGGACTTCCTGCTGCGCCAGTTCGCCGAGAAGGTGCTGTTCCGCGCGGCGGAGGGGCGCGAGGGCGTGAGCCTGCTGTACCAGTCGTGGGTGGAGGCGGACCTGGCGCGCCAGGGCTACGAGGCGCGCCTCACCCTCTGGGACGGGAGCGAGCCCGCGGCAGAGCTGCAGCTCAGCGACCAGGCGCAGATCCCCCCCTCGCTGGTCCCCGGGATCCTGGCCTCCGCCCGCGCGGCCGAGGAGCCGCTGGTGCGGCGCTACACGCAGCTCGACGCGCTGCACTACCTGCTGGCGGTGCCGCTGCCGGGCGGGCGCACGGTGACGGTGGCCGTGCCGCCCCGCCGACACCTCGGGCGCTCCACCGCCCTTTCGCGCTTCCTGGATCCCGCGGCGGAAGGGGACCCGGAGGGCGGCGTCACCAGCCTTTCGCTGGTACCCGCGGCAGCCGCGGCAGCCGCGACCCCGCCGGGCGGAATGCGCTGGATCGCCACCCGCGAGGGGTGGCGCAGCGAAGCGATGGTGGAGTTCCCCGCGGGAACCATGCACGCCCACCTGCTGGTGCAGGTGCCCACGACGCCGCTGCTCGCCGTCCGCGCGGTCCTCTCCCTCGTGGCCGTGCTCCTGGCCGCCGCGCTGCTCTGGTCGCTGGCACGAACGCTGTGCGGCGAGCCGTTCGGGCTGGCGTCGGGGGAGTGGGGATGGATCTTCACCTTCCGCGGCCGCCTGACGCTGGCGCTCTTCGCCTTCTTCCTGCTGCCTATGGCGGCGTTCGGGGCCACGACCTATCGGACGCTGAGCAAGGAGGTGGTGCATACCAGCGAGGCGCTGGCCGAGCGCGCGCTGACCGAGGCGGCCACCGAGATCCAGCGGGGGCCGCTGGGGCAGATCGGCCCGCGCGTGGGAGCCGACCTGCTGCTGTACCACCGCGCCGTGCTGGTGGAGGGGACGACGTCGGAGGTGATCGACCTGGGGCTGTATCCCACCTGGATCCCCTCCTCTGTCTACCTGGACTTCACGCTGCACGAGGGGATGGAGGGCAGCGAGGAGGAGCGGCGCCTGGCCGGTCAGCGATACCTGGTGGTGTACCGCCGCCTGGGCGCCGCGGACGTGCTGGCTGCGCCCACGCCGCTGGCGACGGGAGAGATCGCGCGCAGGCAGCGGGAGCTGGCGTCGGTGGTCCTGGTGACGGTGCTGATGGGCGCCGGGCTGTCCGTGGTTCTGTCGCTGCTGGTGGGCCGCGCCCTGTCGCGCCCCATCGAGGGACTGACCCGCGCCGCCGCGGCGGTGGGAGAGGGCAACCTGTCGGTGCGCCTCCCCGGCCAGCGCCGCGACGAGTTCGGCGGGCTGTACCGCTCGTTCAACCGCATGGTGCGCGGGCTGCGCCACACGCGGGCCGAGCTGGAGGGCGAGAAGCGGCGCACGGAGGCCATCGTGGAGGAGGCGGGCACCGGCGTGGTGGCGCTGGACGGCGGCGGCCGGGTGGCGCTCATCAACCCTCGCGCCGAACGCATCCTGGGCGTGGCCGTTCCCACGGGCGCGCGCATCCCGCAGGACCGGCCGCTGCCCGCGCTGGTGGCGCTGGCCGTGGCGCGCTTCCTGGCCTCGGGCGAGCGCGAGTGGGCCGAGGAGCGCGAGGTGGACGGGCGCGTGCTGCGCCTGCGCCTGCGCCGTCTGCCCGTGGCGGAGGGCGCCCGCGGCGCGGTGCTGGTGGTGGAGGACGTCACGGCCGAGATCCGCTCGGCCCGCGTGCTGGCGTGGGGCGAGATGGCGCGCCAGGTGGCGCACGAGATCAAGAACCCCCTCACCCCCATCAAGCTGGCGGTGCAGCACATCCGCCGCGCGCACGCCGACCGGCGCGACGACTTCGGCCAGATCCTGGACCGCAACGTGGACGCGGTGCTGCGCGAGATCGACAGCCTGGGCGAGATCGCCCGCGCCTTCGCGCGGTTCGGCGCGCCGCAGGACGCGGCCGAGCCCGCGGAGCCCGTGGACGTGCGCCTGGTGGCGGAGGAGACGCTCGCCCTGTACCGCGGCGGCCGCGACGGCATCGCCTACACGGTGGACGTCGCCCCGGATGTCCCGCGTGCCTTCGCGCGGGTCGGCGAGTTGAAGGAGGTGCTGGTGAACCTGCTCGAGAACGCCCGCGCGGCCCTGAACGACACCGGCGGCGCGGTGCGCATCGCCGCAGCCCTCGCCGGGGGGGGCGCGTGGGTGCGGCTGGACGTGTCCGACACGGGCGAGGGCATCCCCCCGGAGCTGGTGGCCCGCGTCTTCGACCCGCACTTCAGCACGCGCAGCAGCGGCACGGGCCTGGGCCTGGCCATCGTCCGGCGCCTGGCGGAGTCGTGGGGCGGCGAGGTGACGGTCGATTCAGAGCCCGGCGTGGGCACCACCGTCCACCTGCGCCTTCGCGCGGAGGAGACCACGCCGGTACCATCCCCCGACCCGCCTCCCGTGAAAACCTGAGCCGCGGAACAGCCCGTCGTGCCCGATCCACGCCGCTCCCGCGGACGGGGAGCCCGGATCGTTGCTCCAACGCACGGTCCACAGGACGGCGCCACGCAGATCCACCCGCACGCCAACACGAGCGGGCGGCAGCCACCACGCTGCTGCCCGTCTCATCGCGCGCCTTTCGTGGACCGGACGTCCCATCCGCCTTCGAACGGGCGGACATCCCACCGCCGCAGTGACCCGCCGCCCGTGTCGTGCTGCAGCGCGGAGCTCGCGGAGGCGAGCTTGGTTGTTACGCCAGCCCCGGACTTCTGTCCGAGGGTCCTCCCGCC
The DNA here is from genome assembly GCA_028287185.1 of Gemmatimonadota bacterium. GTDB lineage: Bacteria > Gemmatimonadota > Gemmatimonadetes > Longimicrobiales > Longimicrobiaceae > JAQBQD01. The sequence goes on from JAQBQD010000029.1 coordinate 44,289, forward strand.
GAGCAGGCCCTCCGCATCCCTCCTTGGAATCCCAAACGCGACTCGCCCGCGCGGCCAGGAGCCGCGCGGGCGAGTCGTTCATCCGTCCGCCCTCTACCGATGGCGTATCGCCGGCACCGAGGGAGAGGCGTGGATCAGGGCGTGAAGCCGGAGTTCTGCGCCTTCGGGGTCCCGCGGCCTCCGGGGCCGTAGACCGAGCTCACCGACGCGTCCACCCAGTTGGAGCCGTCCATGTTGCTGTTGTCCAGCAGCGCGTTCTTCAGCTCGCGCGAGATGCCGTTCTGGGCCGAGATGGCCGCGCTCGCGTACTGCGTGCGGTCGATCGTCAGCGTGTCGGTGCCGTACACGCGGGCGAGCTTGAAAGCGTCCAGGCTGTTCGCGAAGGCCATGGTGGCGCCGTACGCGTAGTCGACCGGGACGCCGCCGTTGTTGGTGGTGTTCTTCGTGTTGCCGATCACGAAGTAGCCGCCCGGCTGGATCACCAGGGAGCTGAGCGTGTCGTTGATCATCGCGTACGGGCGGCGGCCCGAAGCCGCCGAGTCTGCGATGAAGAAGCCCTGCAGGTTCACCTGGCGGGTGCCGGCGTTGTACAGCTCGACCCACTCGCCGTTGGCGTCGCTGATGGTGCCGCCCGGGTTGGCCAGCAGCTCGTTGATGACGATGAGCGGCTGGATGTCCGTGTACAGGTAGACCGTGAACGCGAAGGTGTTCACTGTGCTGGGCACGTTGAGCTGCCAGGTTTTCACCGGCGACACCGCGTTCTGCGCGAGGATGTTGTTGTACTGGAAGTAGGGCTGGTTGATGCCCGTGAACGTACCCGTCCCGTCCGCGTTGGCGACCGTGATGGTTCCCGTTCCCGACGTGGCGGTGGGCCCGTTGGCGAAGAAGACGCGGATGCCGTTGACCCCCGGGATGGTGCCGTCCGGCGTGCCGATGGCCTCTTTCATCAGGTTCTGGACGGTCACGTCGAACTGGAAGATCTCGGTGCCCCCGTTGTAGCTCACGTTGCTGGAGGTGAGCTTGGTGTACACGTTCTGGCCGCCGACGAAGTCACCGTGCGCGCCGCCGGTGCTGGCGGACGGCGTGCGGCAGCTCACCACGCCCGTCTTCACGGTCGCGGTGCACTCCAGGGTGGTCAGCGCGTTGGCGGCCGGGTCGTGCGCCGTCACGCCGACGGGTCCCTGCACCCAGCGCTCGGCGCAGGCGGCGAGCGCCAGGACGCCCACGCAGAAGGCGGTGGTGCGGAGGACGGGGCCCACAGGGCGTCTCGAAAGTCTCATGGCTCGATCCAGCGTGATGGGGTGGGGTGGCCCGGAAGGTCCGGGCCCGCAGCGGCCGGCCCTGGCATGCAATGCCGGAGAGCCAGGAGAGCACGGGTGTGGATTTCGGAGCTGGACCGCGGCCAGGAGAGAGGCCGCCCTGCGCGCTGGCCGGGATGCTCACGGCCACCGGTCGGAGCATGGAACGCCGGCACCGGCCGGATCGTGGAGAGTAAACTTAAAATGTTCCCCGCCGGAACGCAAAGGTGCGCGGCCAATCCCTTGCGCCGCCTGGATTCCTTCGCCCCGACCGCGCCCCCGCGGCCGCTTCCGGCGTATGCCGCGGCCCGGCCATGGTCCGGAATCGTAACAACAATCCGCGCCGACGCTTCGCGCTTCCGAGCACGGTGAGGGCCGAAATCGGGCGGAGCATGCGCCGAATTCATGCTTCCGCCCCTACGCATCACCTGGAGGACATTCGAGCCTGATTCCCTGCGGCGGCAGCTTGCATTCGCCGTGCCGGCTCTCCGGACCGACTGGCCGGCGCTCCGCCGACACGCCGATCGCAAGCACCTGACCCGGACATCTCGCTCCCGAGGGCGGGTGCCCGGATCGTGGCGTGGAGGATCACTCGTTCGACCCTGCGCATGCATCCCCGCAACGGGTGAAGAGTATCGATCAAAACGACGTGGCGCCATCCGTCGGAGCACCGGCGGGGGAACCGCCGGACCGCATCCCGGCAGAACAAGTACGGGACGTGCAGTGGGGGCACGTCCGCGGGCGGAGGCACGGGGGCGGACCGGAGCGCTGGAGGCGCGAGATGGACCCGAGAACGGCTACGGAGGGGGAGACCGACGAGACGGGCCGGCGCGACGGCGGGCGGCCCATGCTGGCCGGCGTGGAGGTGCGCGAGGAAGACCTGGAGCCGCAGAAGGGGCTGCACATCGCCACCGTCGTGCTGCGCGTCGCCGCCGGGGTGGTGGTGGTGCTGGCGCTGGGCCAGTTCGCCGCCTGGTGGCTGGACCGTCCGCCGGGAGGCGCCGGGCTGGGCCTGCTGGTGGGCGACACGGTGCGGCTGATCGTGCTCTCGGCGCTGCTCTGGGTGGCGAGCGACCTGGCGGGGCTGCTCATCAAGACCCACTACGACGTCCGTGCCGCGCGCATCCTGCTGGCCCGCCAGACGTACATGATGAGGCAGATGGGCATCGCCGGGGGCGAGCTTCCCGCCCGCGAGCCCGAGGGCCTGCGGCGCGCCCACGACGTGCCCGAGCCGGTGGAGTAGCGCGCGCCGACTGCGGCCCATGCACCCTTCCCCGCCCGCCCCCGGCCCCGGCCCCGCCACGCGCGGGCCCACGCCGCCACGACCGCGTCCGCCGGCAATGGCGCGCTCGGCCGCGTCGACGGGCAAGCGCGTGGGAGCGGCGGCGCTGCTGGTCGCCGGGTTGAGCCTGGGCGCGCCGGCCGGGGACGGCCAGTCCAACCCCTTCCAGGGCCGGAGGATGTACGTCGACCCCGCGTCGCCCGCGCGGCGGCAGGCCGACCAGTGGGCCCGCTCGCGCCCCGCCGACGCCGCCCTCATGCGGCGCATCGCCGAGCAGCCGCAGGCCATGTGGCTGGGCGACTGGGTGCGCGACGTCCGCGGCGAGGTGGACTCGCGCGTGGGCCGGATCGCGTCGGCAGGCGCGCTGCCGCTGTTCGTCGCCTACAACATCCCCCACCGCGACTGCGGCCTGTACTCCGCCGGCGGTGCCCGCAGCGGCGACGATTACCGGCGCTGGATCATCGGCCTTGCGCAGGGCCTGCGCCGCCGGCCCGCCGTGGTGATCCTGGAGCCGGACGCGCTGGCGTCCATGGACTGCCTGCCCGCGCGCTTCCAGGACGAGCGCTTCGTGCTGATGCGCGAGGCCGTGCAGACGCTGCGCGCGGGCGGTGCGTTCGTGTACGTGGACGCCGGCAACGCCAACTGGAAGCAGCCGCCCGTGATGGCCGACCGGCTGCGCAAGGCGGGCATCGAGCTGGCCCAGGGGTTCAGCCTCAACGTTAGCAACTTCCACGGCGTGGACGTCAACGTCGGATACGGCGAGCGCCTGAGCCGGCTGGTGGGCGGCAAGCACTTCGTGATCGACACCAGCCGCAACGGGCGCGGCGCCGCGGTGGAGGCACAGTGGTGCAACGCGCGCAACCAGGCGCTGGGCCGCGCGCCCACGGCGCAGACGGGCAACGCGAGGGTGGACGCATTCCTCTGGGTCAAGACGCCCGGCCAGTCCGACGGCACCTGCAACGGCGGTCCGCGCGCCGGCGAGTGGTGGGCCGACTACGCGCTGGAGCTGAGCCGCGCCGCCCAGGCCACCGGAAGCATGGTCCCGCGCTGACGCCGACCGGCGGTGGAGTCGATCCGCAGCGTCGGCCGGCTCGTGTCGACGGCGTTTTGGAAGGAGGTGGAGCAGTCGAGAGAGCGGACGAGCGAACGTGATGGCGGAGGTCGCGAACGCCGACAGGCCGTCGCTTCGAGGGGGTGGACATGTGGGGCCGGCGGGGGAGGACACGCCTCGCAATCCGGTGAGCGGGATCGATGCGGAGGGCGGATTGGGGGTGGCGGGAGCGCCTTTCACGACCTACCGTTGACAGTCGATTCGTCCTGCCGTATCATGCCCCCCCGTTCGCAAACTCCGTCCACTTTCCGTTCCCGATCCAATGCTCGCCTGCGTTCTTTCCGGCGCCGTGCTCGGCATCGACGCCTACCTCGTCACGGTGGAGGCGGACGTCGCCAGCGGCCTTCCGCAGTTCACCATCGTGGGGCTGCCGCAGGGCGCGGTGAAGGAGGGGCGCGAGCGCGTGGTGGCCGCCGTCCAGAACAGCGCCTTCGTGGTGCCGCCCAAGCGCATCACCATCAACCTGGCCCCGGCGGACGTGCCCAAGGGCGGCAGCGCGTTCGATCTGCCGGTGGCCGTCGGCCTGCTGGCCGGCACCGGGCAGATTCGCCGGCTGGAGCGGCTGGAAAGCCACGTCCTCGTGGGCGAGCTGGGGCTGGACGGCGGCCTGCGCCCGGTGCGCGGGGTGCTGCCCGTGGCCGTGATGGCCAGGGAGCGGGGGATGAAGGGCATCGTGGTGCCGCCCGCCAACGTGGCCGAGGCCGCCGTGGTGGAGGGCCTGGAGGTGCGCGGTGCAGCCACGCTCGCCCAGGTGGTCCGCTTCCTGGAGGGACGCGAGGAGATCGCGCCCGCCGTCGTCGATCGCGAGGCGCTGTTCCGCGTCTCGTCGGAGTACGACTGCGACTTCGCGGACGTGAAGGGGCAGGAGCACGTGAAGCGCGCGCTGGAGGTGGCCGCCGCGGGCGCGCACAACATCCTGATGGTCGGCCCGCCCGGCTCGGGCAAGACGATGCTGGCACGCCGCATCCCCACCATCCTGCCGCCGCTCACGCTGGACGAAGCGCTGGAGACCACCAAGATCCACAGCGTCGCCGGCCTTCTGGGCTCGGCCCGGTCGCTGGTGGCGGCCCGGCCGTACCGCGCGCCGCACCACACCATCTCGGACGCCGGCCTCATCGGCGGCGGCTCCAATCCCCGGCCTGGCGAGGTGTCGCTGTCGCACAACGGCATCCTGTTCATGGACGAGCTGCCCGAGTTCCGCCGCAATGTGCTGGAGGTGCTCCGCCAGCCGCTTGAAGACTCGCACGTGACCATCTCGCGCGCCGCCGTGAGCCTCACCTATCCGAGCCGTTTCATGCTGGTGGCCGCGATGAATCCGTGCCCGTGCGGCTTCCACGGCGCCGCTGGCCAGAAGCGCTGCACGTGCAGCCCTCTTCACGTGCAGCGCTACATGGCCCGTGTGTCTGGCCCTTTGCTGGACCGCATCGACCTGCACGTGGAGGTGCCCGCCGTGCAGTACCGCGAGCTGTCCGACCGCCGCCCCGGCGAGCCCTCCGAGCCCATTCGCGAGCGCGTGGCACGTGCGCGGCAGATGCAGTCCGAGCGCTTCGCCGGCCGTCCGGAGATCCACGCGAACGCTCACATGGCCGCGCGCGACCTGCGCGACTTCGGGCGCATCGGCGACGGCGGGGACGCGCTGCTGCGCACGGCCATCACCCGCCTGGGCCTCAGCGCCCGCGCCTACCACCGCGTGATCAAGATCGCCCGCACCATCGCCGACCTGGCGGGCGCCGCGGAGATCGCGACGGCGCACGTCAGCGAAGCCATCCAGTACCGCTCGCTCGACCGGGCGCAGGGAGCGGCGCACGTGGCCTGACGCACGACCGGTGGGTCCCCGATGCTTTCTCGGAGGGACACGCGGGACCTGCGCGGGACACGAACCGCAGGCTCCGGCTGCCGACAGCCGGCGCGGACTCTCGCTCGCCGACTACCGGCGAGCAGAACGCGGCCGCGGTCAGATCCACCCCTGCCTCTCGGCTCCATTTCACGTCACCCTTGCCCGCCGGGCGCGCCGCCGCATCCATACACGTGCCCGGGTTGCACGCGCTGGCCCGGTCGTCCGGAGCTTTCACCTCAACGAGGGAGGCTGTCATGGCGCACCGGCTCTGCACGGCGGCCGTCGCGGCACTGCTCGCGGCCGTACCGTGCCACCTGAACGGGCAGCTCACGGGACGATGGGAGGGCACCGCTTCGCAGCCGAACTCCCGGGCGGGCACGTTCCCGGTGGTCATGGTGCTGGACCGTAACGGCGGCCGCATCGACTTTCCCAGCCTGGGCTGCGGCGGCACGCTGACGCCCGCGGCCGGCAGCGCCGCGGCCACGATCCTGTTCAGCGAGAACCTGGACTACGGACGCGACAAGTGTGTCCTGGGCCTGCGCGTGCGGGTCTCGCGCTCCGGGTCGGGCACCGTCTCGTGGGCCGAGGTGGACGCGAACGGCGCCGCGCTCTCGTGGGCGACGCTCACGCGCACCCAGGGCGGCGGGTTCACGGGAACGCACGCCTACCACCTCACCGCGAAAAGCTGGATCGACGGGCCGGCCGTCACCGAGTTCAGCGTCCGTGGGCTCAAGTTCCGCCTGGAGCACAACCGCGAGCCCCTGTCGCCCAGCCCGAACGCCGGGAACGACTACAAGCTCTTCCAGAGCTTCGTGGTGCAGGTGGCGTTCGAGGACGGAGCGGTGACCGACGCCCGCTTCCTCCCGGAGTCCATCAGCCAGCGGGCCGGCCCCACCTACGTCGCCGTCCCCCGCCTCAGCGGCCCGCGTCTCATCCCGCTCACCGGCAACGTGTACGTCGTCGACCAGGCGGTGCAGCGCTCGGCGGATGGCCGGAGCGCCACCTTCCGCCGCACGGTCGAAGGACACCCGAGCATGTGGATCGTCGTCCCGGACGCCTTCGACCCCGCGGGTTCCACCAACTTCACCCCCATCCGCAACACGGTCGAGGTCACGGTCACCGCCGAGGGCGCGGAGCCGCGCGGAAGCGGAACCGCGTTCCCTTCGCACCGGTTCTGGATCGGCGACCGCGCCTTCGCCTCGCAGGGGCAGGTGCAGCCGTCGGACTTCTTCCGCTGAAGCACTCGCAGGGGGACCGATTGCCTGCTCGCCCCTGCACGCGCGGTGTCGGAGCATTCCCGGACGGCGAAGGTCCCGCTCCGGAATCCGGAAGCGGGGCCTCGCTGCACTCCGTGTCCCAACCGGCTGCCTACTCGAGCTCGGCCGACGCCCTCAGCATCGCGCGCAGATCGTCCAGCGGCATGGTGTGGACGGCGCCCTCCGCGTCGGCCTCGTCGCCGCCCTGCGCCACGTACCGCGGGCGGCGCAGCGGGTCCGAGATGCAGTGGAAGACCACGCGCGGGCCCGTCGCCAGGCCCGAGCTTCCGGCGGAGGCGAAGGCCTCCCAGGTCAGCAGGTTCTCGTCGGTGAAGGTGCGGCTCATCCCGTTCTCGCGTGGCGTGGGTTCAAGGGACCCGCTCAGTGCTTGAGCCCCGCGGCCTCGGCGAACTGCGCGAACAGCTCGCGCTGCGACTCGTCCAGGTCCTTGGGGACGGCGACGGATACCTGCACGTACTGGTCCCCCCGGCGGCCCTGCTTCTCGATCCCGTAGCCCTTGATGCGGAAGCGCATGCCCGGCTGCGTGCCCGCCGGGATCTTGAGCACCACGCGTGATCCATCCACCGTGCGCACCTTGATCTTCGATCCCAGCACCGCCTGCGCCAGGTTGATGGGCACGCTGGACACCACGTTCAGCCCCTCGCGCTCGAAGAAGCGGTCGGGGATCACGCGGAAGGTGAGGATCAGGTCTCCGGGCTGACCGCCGCCGGGGCCCTTCTCGCCCTGGCCCGCCATGCGGATCTTGGAGCCGGTGTCCACGCCCGCCGGCACCGTCACCGCCACCTGCCGCTGGCGCCGAACCTGGCCGCTGCCCTGGCAGGTGGCGCACGGGTCCGCGGGGATCTTGCCCTTGCCCATGCACGCCGGGCAGGGCCGGTTCACCGCGAAGCCGCCCTGGCCGAAGGTGATGGTGCCCTTGCCCTTGCACTCGGGGCAGGGGTTCAGCGCGGTGCCGGGCCGCGCGCCGTTCCCTCCGCAGGTGGCACAGTCCTCGGTCACCGTGAGCTGCACCGTGATCTTGCCCCCGCGGGCGGCCGTCTCGAATGGCACGTCCACGGCGTACTCGATGTCCTCGCCCCGCTGCGGGCCCGAGGGGCGCCCCTTCTTCCGGCCGAAGTCGAAGAACGAGCCGAAGATGTCCCCCAGCCCGCCCACGTCCACGTCGTCGAACGAGAAGGTACCCTCCGCGCCCCCGGCCGGGCCCGGGCCGGGACGCGCGCCTCCGGCGCCGGGCTGCCGCCCGAACCCGAAGCCGCTCATCCCGCCGAACTTGCGGGCCTGGTCGTATTGCTTGCGCTTGGTTTCGTCGGAAAGCACCGAGTAGGCCTCGGAGATCTCCTTGAACTTCTCGGCCGCGGCCGCGTCGTTGGGGTGCGCGTCCGGGTGGTACTGCTTGGCGAGCTTGCGGTACGACTTCTTGATCTCGTCCGCGCTCGCGTTCTCCGCGACGCCCAGGACGCGGTAGAAGTCCTTCGTCTGTGTCGACATGGGCCTTCGGAGGGAATCGGGTTCGCGTGCTGCCGGGCGCGGCGGCCGTGGTCAGCCGCCGTGCTTCTTCACCCGCACCCGCGCCGGGCGCAGCAAGATCCCCTTGAAGCGGTACCCCTTCTGGAACACGTCGGCCACCGTGTCGTCCTCGTCGGCGGCGTCCGTGGCCACCGTGGTGATGGCCTCGTGGACCGTGGGGTCGAAGGGCCGCCCCTCGGACTCGATCACCTCCAGCCCCGCCGCCTCCAGCGCACGCACCAGCTTGCGCTCCACCATCTCGGCGCCCTCGTGCAGCACCTTCGTGGAGGTGGCCTCGGGGTCGATGTGGGCGATGCGCTGCAGGTCGTCCACCGCGTCCAGCAGCTTCTCCGTGAGCTGCGCCTGGGCGCGCACGCGGGCCTCGTCCAGCTCGCGGGTGGCGCGCTTGCGGTAGTTGTCGAACTCGGCCGCCAGCCGCAGGTGGCGCTCGCGGGCGGTGTCCAGCTCCGAACGAAGCCCGCCGCCGCCCACGCTTCCCACCTCGACCTCGCCGGGCTGCACCTCGGAGGGACCGCCGTCCTGCCCGTACGCGGGCCCGCCGGCCTGGCCGTTCGCCTGGCCATTGGCGCCGGCGGATCCATCGGCGGGGTCTCCCGCGTGCTGCTCTCGGCTGCGGTCGTGCTTCTTATCGGTCATCGTCGCGGATGATGGCAATGGATGGGGCCGCTCGCCGCCGGGAGCCGGCGCGAGCGCGTTCGGACGCTATCCCAGCGTACGGGCTCTACCGCGGTTTCGCAAGCGAGGTGCCACCCACGACCGTCAAGATGGCAGCGTTTCGGCCGCGTGGGCGGCGATCCAGGCGGCCACGTCCGCCACCAGGCGCGCCCGCTCCACCTCGTTGTGCGGCTCGTGGTACATCCCCTCGTACACCCGCACCGTCACGTCGCCCGCCAGGGAGCGCGCGAACGCCTCCGTGACATCCGTGCGCACGATCGGGTCCGCGCCGGGCAGCAGGAAGAGCAGCGGAAGGGCGAGTGAGCCGCCGTTGGACCGCGCCCCTTCCATCGCTTCCAGCATCTCCGCGTACATCCGCGGCGAGATCCACGGGTGCACCAGCGGGTCCTCGCGGTAGGTGCGCACGTATTCCGCATCGTGCGACAGCTCCGACGGGTCGATCTCGTTGGAGAGCGGGAGCGCGGGGAAAAGGCGGTTCAGCACCCCCGCCAGCGCCGTCTTCCAGCGCGGCGCGCGGTCGTGCGCGGCCAGCAGCGGGGCGGACAGGATCGCGCCGCGGAACGGGGCCGGGGGGTGCGTCTGGAGGTAGCGGAGGGCGATCAGGCCGCCGAGGGAATGGCCGTACAGGAAGCGCGGGAGCGACGGATCGAGGTCGGGCGAGACGGCGAGGCGGAAGCGCTCGAAGTCGGCGGCGAGCTGGTCGAAGCGGGGAACGTATCCCCGGGCGCCCTCGGACAGCCCGTGGCCCCGGTGGTCCGGCGTCCAGAGGGAGATGCCGTGCGACGCCAGGTCCGCGGCCAGGCGCGCGTAGCGGCCCCCGTGCTCGCCCAGGCCGTGGGACAGCAGGACGTCGGCGCGGGGATCGGGCGCGATCCAGGCCTGCCAGCGGAGGTTGAGCCCGTCGTCCGTGCGGAAGCCGCCGGCGCGGTGCTCGGGCGCGGGCGACGAGCCCGGGCCGCCGATCACCGTGGAGATGGAGGTCAGGACGGGGCGCCGCGGCGGCCGGCGGGGCCCAGCGCGCGGTACTCCACCATGTAGACGGCGAGGGAATAGACCGTGAGGAGGACGGCTGCGGCGAGCACCACGACCGTGAAGCCGTAGTGGAACTTCTCCCATCCCGCCCAGAAGCCGCCCGACCACCCCTTGTCGATCGCCAGGTCGTGGAAGGCGTACCAGAGGATGGCGGCGCCGATGAAGATGTTCTGGCAGACGGCCTTGTACTTTCCCGACTGACCTGCGGCGATGACCAGCCCGCGGCGCGCCGACCAGCTCCGGAAGGCGGTGATGAACGCCTCGCGGCCGAAGATGACGAGCACGATCCATAGCGGAAAGCGGCCGCCGGGCCAGGGAAAGCCGTAGCGCGGCTCGGCGCCGTGCGAGAGCAGGTAGAGCGGGACGAAGGTGGCGGCCAGGAGAAGCTTGTCTGCCAGCGGGTCCAGCAGCTTGCCCAGGTCCGTGATCAGCTTGCGGGTGCGGGCCAGGTGCCCGTCCCACAGGTCCGAGAGGGCGGCGACCAGGAAGACGACGAAGGCCGCCAGCCGTGGGCCGAACCCCTCCACCAGCAGCAGCGGCCCGACCACCAGGGCCAGGCCGATCCTGCCGAGCGTGATCAGGTTGGGCAGGTTCAGCCCGCGCATGGCAGACGGCCTCAGCTCAGGGACTTGATGACGAGCTTGCTGACCGCCTTCAACGTGTCGAACACGCCGATGCCACGGACGCCCACCGCCTCGTAGAACGGCACCTTGCCCGGGTTGAGCTGCTGCTCCAGCTCCTGGAGGGACGAGATGTTGGGCAGATCGCGCTTGTTGTACTGGATGACGAAGGGGATCTCGCGCAGGTCCAAGCCGTACTCCGACAGGTTGTCGTACAGGTTGTGCATGCTCTCGATGTTCGCGTCCAGCCGCTCCACCTGGCTGTCGGCCACGAACACCACCCCGTCCACCCCTTTCAGGATCAGCTTGCGCGAGGCGTTGTAGTACACCTGCCCCGGCACCGTGTACAGGTGGAAACGCGTCTTGAAGCCACGGATGCTGCCCAGGTCCACCGGCAGGAAGTCGAAGAAGAGCGTGCGCTCCGTCTCCGTGGCCAGCGAGATCAGCTTGCCGCGGGTGTTGGGCGCCACCTTCTCGTAGATGTACTCCAGGTTCGTGGTCTTGCCGCACAGACCCGGACCGTAGTAGACGATCTTGCAGTTGATCTCGCGCGAGGCGTAGTTGATCATCGACATGGGGCCGCCTCCTTTACAGGTCGCCGAAGAGGCGGTCGATCTCGTCCTCCGCCTCGTCGACGAAGGCGGACTCCACGCGCGACGACGCCGGGCTGGCGGCGCTGCGCTCGAACATCTCGCGGAAGATCTCGCTCAGCTCGCGCACGACTCCCTTCACCTTGATTCGGATCATGCCGAGGGTCGTCCGGTTGTCGAACAGGACGACGAGGATCACCCGCTTGGCCACGTCGGCCAGGTACATCGACTCCTTCTCTCCCTGGTGGAAGAGCGAGGAGAACTCGTTCTCGCCGATCATGGAGGCGAGCTGGTCGTTGGCCGAGAAGTCGGCCGCCGCCAGCGACGCGAACGCCGTGGAGTCGAACACCGGCTTCTCGCCCGCAGTGGTGACGAGCTGGCCCGTGCGGTCCACCAGCAGGGTGCAGCGGGCGCTGGAGTCGAAGAGGAAGGCCTGGAGCAGCTTGTCGATGCGGTTGAAGTCGCTCTCCTCGAACGACCAGCTCGAAGCGCCGGCCATCAGGCGACCTCCGTGGGCACGGCGCGCGCGGCGAGGGCGTCCTCCAGCCGGGCCAGCACCGCCGTGGCGCGCCGGCGCAGCATGGGCCGGCGCTCCCAGGCCAGGAAGTCGCGCAGAAGCAGCACCGTGTCCACCGAGGCCGCGCGGCCCCCCAGGTACTCCAGCGCCGCCAGCCGCCGCAGCGGGTGCGGCGAGAACAGGTCGCGCTGGCTGCGGCTGATCTGGTCGCGCACCAGCAGCACCGCGAGCGCCGCGGCGGCGCCGACGGCGAGCAGGGTTACGGCGGTGGTTCGCAGGATGCGGTTCTTTTCCATGGCCCCGGTGAGGTCACTGCGGCGGGCCCGCCGGCCGCGGTCCCAGTTCGGTTCGGTGCGTCCGCGGTGGGCGGAAAGCCATGCGGGCGCGAACCCTTACAGCTCGCGCCTGCCGTTCAGCGCCTCGGCAATTGTCACGCCGTCGGCGTACTCCAGGTCGCCGCCCACGGGCAGCCCGCGGGCGATGCGGGTGACGCGCACGCCGGCCGGCGCGATCAGCTTGTGCAGGTAGAGCGCGGTGGCCTCGCCCTCCACGCTGGGGTTGGTGGCCAGCACCACCTCGCGCACCTCGCCCTCCTTCAGGCGCTCCAGCAGCGGCCTCACGTTCAGCTCGGCCGGGCCGATGCCGTCCAGGGGCGAAAGGCGGCCGCCCAGCACGTGGTACATGCCCCGGTACTCGCCCGTGCGCTCGATGGCCATGATGTCCGAGGCCTCCTCCACCACGCACACCAGGCCGTGCTCACGGCGCGTGTTCGTGCAGATCGCGCAGGGGCTCTGCTCCGTCAGGTTGCCGCAGCGCTCGCACGCCCGCACCCGCTCGCGCACCGCCGTGATGGCGCGCGACAGGCGCTGCGCCTCTTCTGCCGGGGCCTTGAGAAGATGAAAGGTGAGCCGAAGCGCCGTCTTCCGGCCTATGCCCGGGAGACGCGCCAGCTCACCCGTCAGCTCGTCGATCACCGACAACGCGCCGTGCTCCCGCCCGCGCTCAAAGCCCGGGCATGGGGAAAGGCATGGGCATTCCCCCCGAAAGCTTGCGCATCTCCTCCTCGTACATCTGCTGGGCGCGGCTCTGCACCTCGCTGACGGCCGCGACCACCAGGTCCTCCAGCATCTCCACGTCCGCGGCGTGAACCACGGAGGGGTCGATCTTGATGGCCTTGAGCTGCCCGCGCCCGTCGGCGGTGGCGGTCACCATCCCGCCGCCGCTGCTGCACGACACCGTCTTCTGCCCGAGCTCGGACTGGAGCTGGGCAAGCCGGGCCTGCACCTGCTGTCCGAGCTCGAGGATCTGCTGGAAGTTCGTCATCTTCCCTGTATGCCGGCGCGCCGAGGCGGTAAGATACGGATGCGTTCTCCCCGGCCGCAAGGGACGCCCGGGGAAGCGGAAACGCGTGGGAACGGGCGCCTACTCCACCAGTTCCAGGTCCCACTCTGATACCGCGGCCTGCAACAGCGGTTCCCCCTCGGAAAGCTGCCGAAGCCGGTCCCGCCGCGCGCTTTCGGCGGTGATGCGGCCGCCCGCGCCAGGGTCCACCGCCGCGTTCGCCGAGGCCGCGAACTGCAGCGACACCGCGCGCCCCAGCCGCCGCGCCAGCACGTGCTCCACCTTCCGGCGCTCGGGGTCTCGCTCCAGGATCATGGACCCCGGCGGCACCTCCACCGTCACCCGGTTTCCGCTAATGCCGATGGTGGCCTGGACGAACGCCTTCATCCCCGTCACCTCGCCCGCTTGGATCATCCCCGTCCACTCCCGACGCACCCGCGGCACCGTGAGCGGGGCGTCGTCCGTCGAACCCGCCTCCGCCAAGGCGGCCGCCGGCTCCGCATCGACGGACCTCCGCGTGGAATCCGCGACCCGCGGAACTGCGTCGGCGGATGGGGCGAAAGGCCCCGCGTCGAACCCTGGATCCGGATCCTGCGACTCCGGCCACGGCACGTCGTCCATCGGCGGAGGCCCGTAGCTCGGCGCCTCCACCCCAGGCGCCGCCTGCGCTTCGACCACGCGCGCGGCGACGGCCGGCTGCGAAGCGGTCGCGACCTCCGCGATCGCCGGCCGACTCTCCTCCGGAGTAACAGCGGGAGTCGACGGAACGCTTGGCGAAGGGGTCGACGTCGTCGTCGCGGCAACCGTTGAGGTGCTCGGCACTGGCGTCGAAGCGACGGCGTCCGAGGTCGAATCGATGGCCGACGCGGACTGCGCCGCCGGAACGAGTGCCGGCTCCGGATCGACCGAGGACGCAGGAGGTGTCGGCGAAGGCGCGGGGGCGGCCGTCGGAGCGGGCTCAGGCGTCGAAGTCTCGGCCGGCCGGGTCAGGCGGACGGCGGGGGCGTCAGGCGCCGGCGTCCGTCCGCCCGGGCCGTTTCCCCAGGGGCCTTCCGGGGGCGCGCCGGAGACGGCGGCCAGCACGTCCTCCAGCGTGACGGTGCTTTCCAGGTAGGCGAAGCGAAGGAGCAGGACCTCGATCAGGATGCGCTGCTCGCCGCTCTTCCGGAAGCGGCCGTCCGCGTCCAGCTCGGCCACCTGCGACAGCATCCGCAGCAGGTCGCCGGGCGAGAAGCGCGACGCCTGCTCGGCCACGGCGGGGCGCAGGTCCTCGCGAACGCCCTCGGCCTCGCCGCCGCCCAGGCGCACCATCAGCAGGACGCGGATGTAGTCGGCCAGCGCCCGGTAGAACTCGGCCAGGTCGTATCCGCTGTCCAGCAGGTTGCCCACGAAGCGGAACACGTCCGCCGCCCGCCGGTCGGCGATCACGCCGAACAGCTCCAGGAACACCTCGTGGCCCACGAGGCCCAGGACGCGGCGCACGTCGTCCGCGGTGGGCGCCTTGTCGGTGAACGACAGCACCTGGTCCAGCAGCGACAGCCCGTCGCGCATGCCGCCGTCGGCCTTCTGCGCGATGGGCAGCAGCACGTCGTCGCCCGCCTCGATGCCCTCCGCCCGCAGCACCGTGCGCAACCGCGCGACCAGGTCGGGCGTGGAGATGCGGTGGAAGTCGAAGCGCTGGCAGCGCGACAGGATGGGCGGCGCCGCCTGCTGGATCTTCTGCGCCTCCGTGGTCGCGAAGACGAAGATCACCCGCGGGGGCGGCTCCTCCAGGATCTTGAGGAGCGCATTCCACGCCTCGCGCGTGAGCATGTGCGCCTCGTCGATGATGTAGACCTTGTAGCGGCCTTCCTCGGAGGGGGCGTACATGGCGCGCTCGCGCAGGTCGCGGGCGTCGTCCACGCCGCGGTTGCTGGCCGCGTCGATCTCCACCACATCGAGCGAGGTCTTGCCCGCCCAGATGCGGGTGCACGAGTCGCACACGCCGCAGGGCTCGCCCTCGGGAGTGCGGTCGGGGCAGTTGAGCGCCATCGCCAGCACGCGGGCCAGCGTGGTCTTGCCCACGCCGCGCGGCCCGCAGAACAGGTACGCGTGCGCCACCCGGTTGCGCTGCACGGCGGCGCGTAGCGTCTGCGAAACGTGCTCCTGCGTGGCCACCTCGGCGAACTGCCGCGGGCGGTACGTGCGTGCGAGTGCGGTGCGTGACACGGTTGCCGGTCGTTCTGGGTGCCGCTGACGGGGCTCCGGGGCGGATGCGCGGGGAGCCATGGAATATAGCCGCAGAGGGAAGCGCGCTCAACCGAACCGGCACGGCGGCCTTGCGGGAAGGGGAGCAGGGTTTTATCGTTCGATCAGCAGTGAATCACCTGTGATGGAGGACAGGCCGATGATCACCACGCGCGACATCTACTCCCTGACGGACTTCCAGCGGCACACCCGCGAGCACATCGACCGGCTGAAGCAGACCGGGCGCCCCGAGGTGCTGACGGTGAACGGACGGGCCGAGGTGGTCGTGCAGGACGCGGAGGCGTACCAGGCGATGCTCGACACGCTGGAGCAGGCGGAGGCGATCGTCGCCATCCGCGAGGGGCTGGAGTCCATCGAGCGCGGCGAGGGCCGTCCCGCGCTCGCCATGCTGCGCGAAACCCGGGCGAAGTATGGTCCCGACCCGGGGAAGTGAAGTACGAGATCGTGGCGCAGCCCTCTGCTGAACGCGAGATCCACGACACGTACCTCTACCTGCTGGGCTTCGGAGGATCAAAGGCGGACGACTGGCTCGATGCCGTCCAGGAAGCGTTCGAATCGCTGGAGGAGTTTCCCGAACGCTGTGCCTACGCGCCCGAGAACGCCGTGTTCCGGCGCACGATCCGGCAGCTCGTCCGCCCGCCCTACCGCATCGTGTTCACCATCGTGGGCGACGACGTCCGCATCCTCCACGTCCGCCACCGTTCGCAGCCGGCGCTGGAGCCATGACGGGGCCGTCGATGGACGTCGGCACGCCAATCCACCCGCACCAGAGGGCCCTCACGTGAGATGGAGCAGCAGGACCGTGAAGCTCTCCGGTCAGGTCGACGTTCTTGATCGACCCATCCGAGAACCCCACGCACAGACGATCGCCGTCTATGTGCAGTAGCGATGTGACGCGGAGGAAGCTACAACTCCCCGCCTGAAGTTCTCCTGTCGATCCATCCTCACCCGCCGTCCAGCCAGTCCAGCACGGAGTCCGTCGAGCGGCCGATCTTGACGCCGGCGGCGGCGAAGCGGTCGAGGGCGAGGGCGGCTTCGGCGGTGTAGTCGGCCAGGAACTCGCCGGGGCGCGACGGATCGGGCACGGCGACGGCGGACATGCAGTCCTCCAGCAGCACCACGCGGCGGGCGAGCGAAGGGGCCACGGCGCGGATCTCCGCCAGCAGGTCCTCCACGGAGCTCTTCACGCAGTGGCTGGACGCCTGGCCGGCCACGATGACCAGGTCCGACTCCACCAGCCGGCCGACGAAGTTCTGGTTGCGCTCGGCCAGCGTCTCGCCGTCGAAGCGGCGCAGCACCTCGGGCGCCAGCACGGAGTAGTTCTCGGTGAGCGGGTTGCCGCCCTTGATCTCCACCCCGTTGGCCGCGTGGCGCACGTATGCGTGGAACATGCGTGCCTCGTGCACCACTCCCGCCAGCGCGTGGCCGTCGCTGCCCACGATGCAGTGTGGCGGCCACAGGTACAGGCGGTACTTGCCCACGCGCTCCAGCTCGGCGCAGTAGAACTCCACTTGCCGCCGCAGCCACTCGTAGCCGTCGGCCGAGACGAACGGGGCGATGGCCGGGTTGGGCCGCACCTCGCCGCGGCGGATCTGGTCCACCGTGATCTCGCGGTACGCCTGCAGGGGCTCGCCCTCCGCGTCCACCCAGAACGATACGAAGAAGATCTGGAAGGGCTGGTGCGAGTCCATCGTGCAGGTGATCTCGGTGATCGCGGCCAGGTTGCGGTAGACGAAGCGCGCCAGCCGGTCGCTGTCCTTCACCGCGCCCTGCCCGCTGCGCCCGCCCACGTACAGCGCGCCCTGGGGAAAGCAGAAGTCCTTCTGCTCGTCCACCAGCAGCAGGTGCACCCGCGCGGCGTCGTCGGCCGCGGCGGGGATGCCGTGCTCGCGGCGATAGTCGTGCGCCCGCTCGAAGAGCGCCTGCTGGTTGGGCGAGTAGGTCCACGAGGCGGCACTGGCCGGGTCGTAGAAGTCAGGGATGGGCGTCTCCGCGCGCGCTGCATTCCGGATCGGCATGCCGCCTCCGCTTGGTTCGTTCGATGGATGCAGGTCGGCCCGCCCTTCCGCATCCCGGGAAAGGCGGGCCGCTCGTCGTCGTTCGATGCCTCAGCCGGCCAGCCGGGCAACGTGCGCCCGCAGCTCGGCCAACTCCCGCTCGTATCCCCCGCTCAGGATGGGGAAGCGGAACCAGGTCTTGGGATCGAGGTTCTCGTCGTCCAGGTGGAACGAGGGTGCGTACCGCTCGCGTTTCCACTGGTTGCGGCTCCACAGGCGGAAGAAGCGCTCCACCCACTGGCCCAGCTGCCGCGCGCCGTAGTCGGGGAAGATGGACTGCGCCTCGCGGAAGGCGTCCACGGGCCCGCGGCGGTCGCGGATGGCGGCGCGCTCCACCACGTCCAGCACCGGATACGGCATCAGGTCGTCCTCGTCCGTCTGCGCGGCGGCGCTGGGCCGAAGCTCGGCCGTGGGCTGTTGCTCGTTCACGGCACTCAATGCCGGTATGGGATACACGCCGTGCGGGCCGTCCGTCTCCACCCAGCGCAGCCAGCGGCGCAGGAACGCCTTGTCGATGCCCGCCACCGGCGCCAGCCCGCCCGCCGTGTCGCCGTCCATCGTCGCGTAGCCGACCGCCGCCTCGCTCCGGTTGCTGGTGGACAGCAGCAGCGCGGCGCGCAGGTTCGCCAGCATCCACACGCCCGGCGCCCGAACGCGCGCCTGGATGTTCTGCAGCGTCACGTCGTCGCGCTCCCACGTGAGCGGGCGGCCGATCGCGTCTTCGATCATCCCGACGTAGCCGGCGACGAGCCCTCCCACCTCCAACTCCAGCAGCTCCGCGCCGGTGCCCTTCGCCACCTGGCGCGCGGCGTTGCGGGTGACGGGGCCGCTGTTCTCCGTCCCCTGGTAGGCGCACATCAGCAGGGCGCGCACGATGGCCGGGGAGTCCGCCGCGTCCGCCAGCTCCGGCATGTAGCCCAGCTTGGCGCGGTAGCCGTCCATCCCCAGCTCCGCCACGCCCTGGGCGACCGAGTACGCGACGAGGCACGCCACCGCCGCCGAGTCCGCCCCGCCGCTCAGCGACAGCACGAAGCCCCGGCTGCGGCTCTTGCGCATGTAGTCGAACAGCGCCAGCGGTACGGCGCGCGCGAACTCCTCCTCCTTTCGCGTGGCGCTCGTCTCCCACACCGGAAGGACGTACGGCTGCTCGGCCGGCTCCAGCCGCGGGAACGGATACGGCGCGTGGATGCGCAGGTTCTCGTCGGACCCGTACTCCGGCGTGAAGCTGCCGGTGCGCGACTGCACGGTGCGGGTGATGGAGACGTCCACCACCGCCGTGGTGAGCTGCCAGTCGGCGAACGAGAAGCGCGGCCCCTCGGCGATGAGCTGCGCGTTGGATGCGATGAGGGCCCCGCCGTCGTAGATCACGCGGCCGGACTCGTTGCCCAGCAGGTTGGCATACACGTAGCTCACGCCGAACGCCCTCGACCCTTCGAGTACGAAGCGCCGGCGCACGTCCACCTTGTCGAAGGCGAAGTGGCTGGCGCTCGGGTTCAGGATGATGTCCACGCCGCGCCTGGCCAGCGCGCTTCCCGGCCGCGCCGCCACCCAGGCATCCTCGCAGATCTCGAACCCCACGCCCACGCTGCCGAAGTCGCCGTCCGAGAAGGCGAAATGCAGGTCGCCGATGGGGTACGCCGTGCCGTCCAGCTCCACTTCGCCGCGCGCGTCCAGGGGCCAGGGCTTGAACCAGCGCGGCTCGTAGTGGATGCCGTCGCCGGCCAGGTAGCGCTTGCCCACGAAGCCCAGGATGCGCGCGTCGCCGATCACGCAGGCGGTGTTGAAGAGCGCGTTGCGGTAGCTGACGGGAATGCCGAGCGAGACGATCATCCCCTGCGTGTGCGGCAGGATCTCCTTGAGCACCTCCCACGCCATCCGCGGCACGTCGGGCCCGTGGAACGCGTCCTCGCACCCGTAGCCGGAGATGCACAGCTCGGGAAAGCAGACGATGGACACCTCGCGGCGCCGCGCCTCTTCCAGCGCGCCCAGGATGTTGCGCTTGTTGCCGTCCCAGTCCAGCGGCGTCTGGTTGACCGTCACCGCGCCGACCTTGATCAGCTTCATCCGTGGCCTCGTCGCTGTTTGCCGAACGCGCCTCGTCCGTCGAGCCCTGTCATCCACTCGTACCCGGCGGGTTCCGCCGCCCCCGGTCGCGACATTTCGTCCCGCGTTCCGACGCGTCGATGGCCGCGGGCCGGAAGCACTCCGCTCCGCGGCCTCTCGACCCGTCTCTCACATCGCGCGGGGCACGCCCGAAGCCCGCGTGACCGCGTCCGCGGCGGCCAGGCGGTCCCAGTCGAGCGGCACCAGGCGGGCGTTGGGGCGCAGGCCGCGGCCCACCTTGGATTCCGGCTTCCCGTCGACGGCGACGATGTCGGCGGTGAAGTCGAAGTTGTTGAGCAGGCCGCCTCCGCCGTCCGAGTGGCCCAGCAGGCTGCTGCCGACGCCGTAGCCCGCCACCGGCACGCGCTGCGCCTGGAACTCGCGGATCTTGTCAGGCGTGAAGCCGCCGCTCACCACGATGCCGACGTACGCGAAGCCGGCCTCGTCCAGCGCGAGGCGCAGCTTGCGCACCAGGTGCGGGTTCACGCCCGTCAGCTTCGCGCGGCCGAACAGCCCGGGATCGCCGATCAGCGAGCGGTCGATGATCCGCTCGCTGGTGTCCACGCGCACGGCGGAGAGCGCACGCGGGCCGAACTCTCGCTCCATCGCCCGCGCCACGGCCAGCGAGGTGTTCACGGCGTCGTTGTCGTAGTCCACCAGCGCGACCACCGCGACGCCCGGCTCCTCGTCGCGCACGTAGCGGGTGAAGGCGAGCGTCGCGGCGACGGTATCGCCCTCGAAGGCCGCGATCATGGCGTGCGGCATGGTGCCCACCCCGCGGGCGCCCCACCACGCGCCGTTGGCGTCGCTGCTCACGCTGCTGGCGCCGCCCACCAGCGCGGCGTACCCGTCCGCCACCTGCCGCCGCCAGTCCCCGTGACGCGCGGCCATGAAGATCAGCTCCTTGCCGCCGGCGGCCGAGATCGCCCGTTGCGTGTTGCTGGCCACCAGCGTGCGGTCGGCCAGGATGCCCAGCAGCGGCGTCTCCAGATGCGCGAAGGCGCGGTAGGGGCCGTGCAGGAGCATCACCGTCTCCCACTGCTCGGCGCCCTGGTCGTTCACCCGGTCGCCGTCCAGCAGCGTCTCCACGCGGATGGACCGGGAGTCGTAGCCTTCCGCCGCCTGGGTCTGGAGCAGGCGCGCGCACTCGTAGATGCCGGCCACGATGCCGCCCTGCTTGGCGAACACCTGCATGGTGGCCTGCGGGTCCCGCCCCGCGTGGCGCAGCGTGTTGGCCGTGCGGACGAAGTAGCGGTCGCTGAGCCACCCTGTGCGGATGCGGGGATCGAACTGGAAGAGCTCGGCGGGGAAGCGCGCCAGGTTCTCGTGCAGCGCCAGCATCCGATCGTTCCCCGCCCCGCCCTGGCCTGCCCCCTGCTCGCTCATGCTCACGCTCGATCCCCGGGTTCCGGCGCCATCATTCTCGTAATGAGAACGTTTGATCCGAAGCAAATTCCGCCTGCGTTCTCGATACGAGAATAATCCCTCATCCCACGCTCGTCAACGCTGCCCACGGCATGCGCAGCGCCACGTCCAGCCGCGCGGCCACCACCTCGCCGCGGAAGGCGTGCAGCTTGGGATCCACGCCGGGCCCGGGAGACTCGCGCGTGTCGCCCGTCGGGACGACGAGGGGCGAGCGGACGGAGCGCACCAGCCGCCGGAAGTTGGCGCGGTGCAGCGGGCGGCCGGCCACGGCCTCGCAGGCGTCCTGCAGCTCGTCCAGGGTGAAGCGGTCGCCGACCAGCGCCTGGAGCACGCGCGGCACGTACTTCTGCTTGCCGCGCAGGCGCCCCAGCGCATCCGCCAGCATCTCGCGGTGATCGAACGCCATGGCCGTCCCGAACGCGGCGCCGTCCGGACCGTCGGACGCGACGCGGCCCCAGCGGTCGCGGCGGGCCTCCTCCACCAGCCCCGCCTCGCGCAGCAGGCGGTACCGGTTGGGCACCAGCTCCTCGTTCCAGCGCCCGCCCTCCACCCCGAACGCACGCTCCACGCGCTCGGCCCGGACCGGCGGACCCTCGGCCGCCCAGCGAGCCAGCGCCTTCCGCGCACGGTCGAAGGCCGCGCGGCCGCGGACACCGCGGAGGTCCTCCCAGGGCAGGTAGTCGTACACGTCGGCCCAGCGCGCGTCGTCCGCGTCGTCGCCGGCGGCGGGGGGCGCCTCGCCCTCCTGCGTGCGCACCAGGCCGAGCTGCGCGGTGGAGACCACGCGGGTGCCGCGTTCCACCCATCGGCCCGCGCCCGCGTCCCAGAAGCCGGCGAACTGGCGCGGGTCGCGGCCCTGGCGGCCGTAGGTGCCCAGCTCCTCCATGTAGTCGATGGCCTCGCGCCCCGTCTCCTCGCGCAGCTCGCGGATGGCCGTAGCGTGCGCGTCCGCGTCGCTGCGCGCGTCCACGAAGCCGCCGGGCCACGCGTCCAGGCCGCGGAAGGGCTCGCCGCCGCGCACGACGACCAGCGCCCGCAGCGACGTGCGGGCGCCGTCCAGCGCGAAGGCCAGGACATCGGCGGTCCAGGAGAAGGAGTCGAACTCGGAGGCGTCGTACCGCGTGGCCCACTGGGGGATGTCGCGGTACTCGGGCGCAGGCGTGCCTCGGCCGGTCATCCGGTCGGCGCGGGCGCAGACGGGGCGCTCAGCGGCGCGCCGGAGGAAGCTGGCCCTGCATCTGCCGAACCTCGTGTTGCGGGGATGCGAACCGGGGACGCCGGTAGTGTGGCGCAAACGTCCGGCGCGCGCAACGGGGGGATGAGGCGACGGGCGGCCGATGTGACGGGAGGCGCGCTTGGGGGAGAGGTCAGACCGTGGGGGGAAGCGACGGCGGGCCGCCGGGGGTGCCGGGGCGCGCGAGCAGACGCTCCATGAAGTCCGCCTTCTCCAGCGCGCGGTCGCGCTCGGCCTCGGCCTGTGCCGCCAGGCGGTTGGCTTCGTTGAGCTGCGCTTCCAGCAGGCGCACGCGCTCGGTGTTGGCCTGCTCGCCCGAGATGCGCGCGGCGATGGCCCTCGCGATGGGCCGCAGCACCCCCGCGCCGCCGAAGATCATGAAGAGGACGATGGCGCCCGTCATCGGGAACGCTCCGGTGGTTGATGGTAGGGGGCCCTCACCCGGCCGCTTCAGCGCGGCCACCCTTTCGCGCGAGCGGGCGAGGGCGAGCACTTCATCCTTGTTGCGCGGGATCAACCCACCGCGATTGCTCCTGGACCCCGCGCAGGTGCGATCGTAGTTCCAGCCGGGGGCTTCATGCCCCTTGAGGCGGTCGCACCGCGTGGATGCTGGCTTGTCACACGGATCTCGCTCGTCGACCCACCGTTGTTCGTCGCAGATCGCCCACGTGGACCGTCGGCCGGCCCGTCAGCGCCCCGCGCCGACCGTCGCGCGGTGCGGGAGGGCGGGGGCGGCGGCGGGACCCGACATGAGCTTCTCCATGAACTCCACCTTCTCTGTGGTGCGCGACAGCTCGGTCTCGGCGGCGCACAGGCGCAGGGTGGCGTCGTGCAGCTCGGATTCGAGCTGGCGCATGCGCTCGGTGTCGCCGGCGGGGACGGCGACGCGGCCGGCGATGCGCCCCGCGAGGGCCTTGGCGATGGGGCGAAGGATCAGCGTGCCGCTGCCGAAGATGATGAAGATTGCGAAGATGGCGGTCGGGTCCATCGGGCGTCCCAGGACGGGTGCGGAAACGACGAAGGGGAGCGAGTCGGCGCTCCCGGAACGAGCGGCCCGTACGGACCCGGCGCGGCGAAAGATTCAGCTCACATCCGCCACGCATCCTCCACGTGCTCCACCTTCGGCTCGCGCCCGGCGAAGACCAGCACGGCCACGGCGTCGAAGCGGTACGTCTCGTCGGCCGCGGTGCCGTGGCGCGCGATCCAGGCGGCGGCCACCTGCTGGATCTCGCGCCGCTTCTTCCAGCCGATGGCCTCCAGCGGGTGGCCGTAGCCCAGCCCGGCGCGCGTCTTCACCTCCACGAACGCCACGACCCCGCCGCGGCGCGCGACGAGGTCGATCTCCTTGCGTCCCATCCGGAAGTTGCGCGCCACCACCGTCCAGCCGGCCGCGGCCAGGTGGCGCGCCGCCAGCTCCTCGCCCCGGTCGCCCAGCGGCTTGGTGGACACGGCTCCGGCGGCGAGCGTCGGGCTAGACCGAGGCCAGCGACGGCGCCATCTCGCGGCCGATGGCGGCGGCGATGGTCTCCACCTGCTGCATCAGCTCCTCGAACTGCGCCGGGTACAGCGACTGCGCGCCGTCGGACATGGCCCGCTCGGGGTCGGGGTGCACCTCGATCATCAGCCCGTCGGCGCCCGCGGCGACGGCGGCGCGCGCCATGGGGATCACCTTGGCCCGCAGCCCCGTGCCGTGGCTGGGATCGGCGATGATGGGCAGGTGCGAGAGCGAGTGGACGACGGGGATGGCCGTCAGGTCCAGCAGGTTGCGCGTGTGCGTGTCGAAGCCGCGCACGCCGCGCTCGCACAGGATCACCTGCCCGTTGCCCTCGGCCAGCAGGTACTCGGCGGAAAGCAGCAGGTCCTTGACCGTGGCCGCCATCCCGCGCTTGAGCAGCACGGGCTTGCCCGCCCGCCCCGCGTGCCGCAGCAGCGAGAAGTTCTGCATGTTGCGCGCGCCGATCTGCACGATGTCGGCGTACTTCACCACCAGGTCCAGGCTTTCGGAGTCGATGGCCTCGGTGACGATGGCCATGCCCGTCTCGTCGCGCGCCTTCGCCAGCAGCTTCAATCCGTCCTCGGCCATCCCCTGGAACGAGTACGGCGAGGTGCGGGGCTTGAAGGCGCCGCCGCGCAGGATGGTGGCGCCCGCGGCCCGGAGTTGGTGCGCGACGCCGATGATCTGCGACTCGCCCTCCACCGAGCAGGGCCCCGCCATCACCACGACCTCGGTTCCGCCGATGCGCGTGCCGTTGGCGAGCTCCACGACGGTGGACTCCTCCTTCCACTCGCGCGACACCTGCTTGTACGGCTGCGAGACGTGGATGATCTCCAGCACGCCCGCCAGCGACTCGATCCGGTCGGCGTTCACCTTGCCGTCGTTTCCCACCAGGCCCACGGCGGTGCGCTGCTTTCCGGGCATGGGGGTGGCCTCGTACCCCAGCTCGTGGATTCGGTCGACGACGGCCTGGATCTCCTCGGGCGTCGCATCGTGTCTCATCACGACCAGCATGTGCGATCCTGGTACGGCGGCGGGGAAGGCAAAGGTGTTGGAGGACCAAATCTACGCGCCGGCAGCGGAAACGTCCACCGTCCCGCCGACGGAACATCGTGGTGGACCTGGCAAACACGGCGAGCACCGCCGGCGGCGGAATGACGGAGAAGCTCCGCTCCCTGCACGAGCTGAAGACGGCTGGCGCGCTCACGCCCGAGGAGTACGAGAGCGAGAAGCAGAAGATGCTGGCTGCTGGCTGACCCATCCGCCAGCCAGACCGTTCGCTTCGACCCGCGACTGCTTCCCCGCTACGGACAAGACGGCCCCACAGAAAGCTCTGGGGGCCGTCTCCGCGTGGGAAACGCGCTGTGCGGCGGGGCGACACGCACCGCCGACCCTCGAACCCGCTACGCCACCTTCTCGCCGAATTCCCAGGCGCCGGTCAGCTCCACGCTCACGATGGACGACACGCCGGGCTCCTCCATCGTCACCCCGTACAGCCAGTCCGCGGCCTCCATGGTGCGCGGGTTGTGGGTGATCACGATGAACTGCGTGTTGGCCTTGAAGTCCTCCAGGAGCTGGATGAAGCGCCCCACGTTGGACTCGTCCAGAGGCGCGTCGACCTCGTCGAAGAGGCAGAACGGCGAAGGCTTGACGAGGTAGATGCCAAAGAGCAGCGACAGCGCGGTGAGCGTGCGCTCGCCGCCGCTCAGCAGGTGGATGCGCTGCGTCTTCTTGCCTCGCGGGCTGGCCTGGATCTCCACCGGAGACTCCAGCGGGTCGTCGGGATCGGCCAGCCACACGTCGCACTCGCCGCCCTGGAACAGCGAGTGGAAGGTGCGCTTGAAGTTCTCGCGCACGACGTCGAAGGTCTCCATGAAGACGTCGCGCGCCGTCTTGTTGATCTGGCGGATGGCGCTGGCCAGGTCGTCGCGGGCGCGGTTCAGGTCGTCGCGCTGCTCAGTGAGGAAGGCCAGGCGGCGCTCCTCCTCCTCGTGCTCCTGAACGGCCAGCATGTTGATGGGCCCCAGCGCCTCCACCTGCGCCGCCACGTCGCGGATCTCGCGGCGCCACGCCTCGGCGTCGCCCTCTTCCACCGGCCGCGCGGAGGACTGAAGCACCTCCCACGGGCGCGCCCACTCCACCTCCAGCCGCTCCCGCAGCCGCACCAGGCGCGAGTCCAGGTCGGCGCGCTCCAGCTCCAGCCGGTGGCGCTCCTCGGAGCGCTCGTGCTCGCGGCGCCGGGCCACGCGGGCGCGCTCCTCGGCCTGCGCCGCCTCGGCCTCCACCTCGGAGATGCGGGTGTCCAGCCCCTGCACCTGGGCGGCTTCGCGGTCACGGTCGGCGAACAGCGCCTCCAGCTCCGTGCCCGCCTTCTCGCGCACGCCGGAAAGCCCTTCCAGCGACGCGCGCAGCTCCCCCGCCTCGGCCTCCAGCGTGCGGCCGCGGCCCCGGGCGCCCTCCGCTCCGCGGCGGGCCTCGCCCAGCGCGCGCTCGGTCTCGCGCAGGTCGCCTTCCGCGCGCGCGACGGCCACGCGTAGCTCCGACTCCTCGTCGCGCGCCGCCTCCCACCGCGCGTCCAGCTCGGCCAGCCCGGCGCCTGCACGCTCCGCCTCCAGCACGGCCGCCTCCGCCGCCTCTCGCAGCGCCAGCAGCCGCGCGTCCGTGGCCGCCGTCCGCTCCGCCGCCTCGGACGCCCCGCGCCGCGCCGCCTCCGCGCCCGACACCACCTCCAACCGGTCGCGCTCCAGCCGCGCACTGCGGGCGCCGTGGGCAGCCGTCTCCGCCTCCAGCCGCCGGATCTCGCCCTCGGCCGAGCGGCGCAGGTCGTCCGCCTCACGAGAGCGCTCCTCCGCGTCCGCCATCGCCTCGCGCAGCGCGTCGCGGTCCGCCGTCATCCGGTCCCGCGCGGCGGCGGCGGCCTCGCGCTGGTCCTGCAGCCGCGCCAGCGCCTCGCGCCGCGCCAGGATGCCCTCGCCGGAGGCGGGCTGCCCCAGGCGAACGACCCCGCGCGAGTCCACCGTGTCGCCGAAGGTGTCCACGCGCGCGCCTGCGGGATAGCCGTCCAGCGGGTCCTCGCCCCCCAGCACCAGCAGGCCCGCCAGAAACGCATCCACCCACGCGCTTCCCCGCCCCGTGCCCTCGACCCCGCCCGTCCCGGCCCGCAGCGCCTCGGCGCCTTCCCGCACCCCCGGCGCGTCCAGCGGCAGCAGCAGCAGCGTGCCTCCGCCCTTCCACTCGCGCCGGAACCAGTCGCGCACGCGGCGGACGGCGGCCAGGTCCTCCACCACCACCCCCTGCAGCAGCGTGCCGAGGAAGGATTCCACCGCTCCGGCCGCGGCGGGATCGACCCCGGCCGCGCTCACGAAGTCCGCCAGCGGGCCAAGGACGCCGGGGAAGCGTTCGCGCCCCGCCATCAGCTTGGCGACGGCGGGGGAGAATCCCTCGTAGCTGGCCTCCAGCGCCTCGCGCGCGGCCACCTGCGCCGTCAACCGCGACACGCGGTCCTCCGCCGCGCGCAGCTCCGCGTGCGCCGCCTGCTCGCGTCCCCGCAGCACGCGCACCTCCTCGCGGGCGGAATCCGCCGCGTCCGCAGCCGCGTCCCGGCGCGCCCGAAGCGTCTCGCCCTGCACCGACCACAGGTCCGTCTGCTGCCCCAGCGCCGCGATCTCGTCCGCCAGCGCCGCCGCCTGCTGCACCAGCCGGGCGATGCGCTGCTCCGCCTCCTGCTGGCGCCGTTCCAGCGACGCCCGCTCGCCTTCCGCGGAGGCGATCTCCCGCGCCAGCTCGCGCGCCCGGCCCGCCGCGGCATCGCTCGCCTGCCGATGCGCGGCCAGCGTGCCGCGGAGCACGGCGTTGGCGTCCATCCGCTCCTCGAGCTGCCCCCGCAACGCCTCCAGCTTCCCCTCCGCGCGGGCGAGCTCGTCCGCGAGCCGCCGGGCGTCCGCGTCCAGACGCCCGGCGCGCTCCGCCAGCTCCTGCCGCTCGCGCACGAGCTGGGCGATGCGCATCTCCGCGTGCCCCCGGCGCTCGTCGGCCAGAAGGATCTCGCGCTCGCGGGCATCCAGGCGCCTGCGCACCTCGTCCAGCCGGACCGCCGCCGCCGTGCGCAGGCGGGACAGGTCCGCACCCTCCAGCCGGCGCTCGGAAAGGATCGCCTCCGCGGTCGACAGCTCGGCGCCGGAATCCTGCTCCTCGCGCCCCAGCGCCGCCAGCCGCTCCGCGCCGCGGGACAGCCCGGCGGCCAGGGCGGCCATCTCCTCGCGTGCCAGCGTCACCTCCAGGTCCAGCCGGCGGGCCTGCAGCTCCTCGTGCCGCTGGGCCTTGCGGCGCTGGCGGGCCAGCGCGCGGACCTTGCTCTCCACCTCGGCCACCAGGTCCCCCAGGCGGGCCAGGTCGCCCTCCGCCTGCTCCAGCCGACGCTGCGCGGCACGGCGGCGGTCCTTGTACTTGCCGATGCCCGCCGCCTCCTCGAACAGGGCGCGGCGCTCCTCCGCCCGCTCGCTCAGGATGGCGTCGATCATCCCCGCCTCGATGATGCTGTAGGCGTTGGCGCCCAGCCCCGTGTCGCGCAGCATGTCGTGGATGTCGCGCAGGCGGCACGGCGCGCGGTTCAGCGCGTACTCGCTGCCGCCCTCGCGGAACACCTTCCGCGCCACCTCGATCTCGCTCTGCGGCAGGGCGACGCTGCCGTCCTCGTTGGAGAAGGTGAGCGACACCTCGGCGAAGTTGAGCGCGCGCCGCTTGGTGGTGCCCTGGAAGATCACCTCCTCCATCTTGGCGCCGCGCACCGCGCTCGCCCGCTGCTCGCCCAGCACCCAGCGCACCGCGTCTGCGGTGTTGCTCTTGCCGCAGCCGTTCGATCCCACGATGGCCGTCACGCCGTCGCGGAACTCGATCAGCGTGCGGTCGGCGAACGACTTGAAGCCGTGCAGCTTGAGCGAGCGGAGCTTCATCGGGGCGCGGCGGGGGCCCGGCCGGTGCGCCGCACGAAGGGGGCGTTGATGCGGGCGAGCGAGAGCATGCGGAGCATCGGGACCGCGGCCATGGAGTCCGCGAAGGCGCCGCCGTACACGCGCCAGCGGTCCGCGCCGTCCGAGAAGGGCACGGGCACCACGTAGCCGGGGATGGACTGCGCGGCGAGGGAGTCGACGCGCACGGTGGCGGCCGAGTCGGAGTCGAAGGTGCCCAGGTCGAAGGCCCAGGGGCGCGGCTGGATGAGCGCGGAGGGGCCCAGCACCCCCGCCGTGTCCGCCTCGCCCGCGTCCACCAGCCGGTTGCGCACGGCCACGGCCTGCGTAGTGTCGGGGTAGAGACCCGCCAGCACCTTGTAGAACAGGCGGCCCTGGTTGGTCTCGGGGACGACGTAGAAGGGCACCTCGGGGAACTTCGCCGACTTCGCGCGGACGGCGTTCCGGGCGGGCGCCATCGACTCGAAGTTCACGGTCGATACGGCATAGGGCAGCGCCGTCCCGCGCTCCGCGACGGCGGCCGGCGGCTTCGCGGCCGCGGCCACGGGAGCGACGGCCGCCGTCGCCGCGCCGCCGATGCGCAGCATCTCCGGGTGGTACGTCCAGACGAAGTACGCCGCGGCGATGACGAGCAGCAGGAGCAGCAGGACGACGAGGCGCTTCTGGCTGGGCTTCGGCGGGGTGGACGGATCGCCGGAGGACGGCGCGTCCGCCGAAGCTTCGGCGTCCTTCTTCTTCCGCCGGCGCCCACCGAAGCGCGAGGGCATGGTGGCCGTCTCCCAGGCGGGGTCGGGCACCGGGAGCGCCTCCGGCGGCGTGCTCATCAGCTCGTCGAAGGTGGGGAAGCCCTCGTGCGCGGGCGCCTTCGGCATGGGCGTGGGCGCGCCCGGCGGCGTGGACGGCCAGGGCGTGGGCGCCGGCTCCGGCTCGGGGAAGCGGTCCTCGAAGGCAGCCCCGTGGCCGGCCACGGGCTCGCGGTGCGGCTCCACGTGCAGGGACGGGTCGGCGGCCGGCGGGGCGAGCCAGGCGCGGGGCGCGACGCCCGCGGGCAGCGCGGCGAGGAACGCCGGGCCTGAGGTGGGGGCGCCGAAGAGGATGGCGTCGCCCGCCCACTGCGCCAACGCGTCCAGACCCGCCGCCCCCGCGGGGGCGAACAGCAGCAGCGATGCCTGCGCCTCTCGGAAGCCCGAGACGATCTTCTCCCAGCGCGGGTGGCGCAGGATGTCCCCCGGGTCGTCCGTGTAGGTGCCGCCCGAGATGAGGTAGAAGCCCCGCCCCGGCACCGGCCGCGCGCTGCGGGCCAGCGAAGCGCCGTACAGGAAGATGTCGACCACCCCGTCCAGGTTCGCCATCCCGATGCGCTCGTGCAGCAGCGGGTCGTCCAGGCTCAGGTCGGCCAGCACCGCGCGCCGCCCCGCCTGCGTCCACGCCGTCGCCAGCGCGATCGCCGCGTCCGCCACCCAGAAGCGGTCCGCGCGGGGATCGAACAGCAGCAGAACGGGCCCGGCGTACGAGCCGTCCCACGCCGCCGCGGCGGGGATGCGCTCGAAGGCGGGGTCGAAGAAGGTCGTCGCGGGGAGGGCCGCCCCCCCGGCGGACGCGTTGGGATCGGTCATGGAAAGCGGAGCGGGAGCGGGGAAGAGACGGAGGGCCACGAGGCGGACGGCGCGCGGCACGGCGCGCGCTGCGTGAACCCGCCCAAAGTAAGGAGCGGAATCGTTGCGCCGCAAGCGCTTCCCGGCCCGCGGGCGCGGGCCGGGGGCGCCTCAGGACGCCGCGGCCTCGGGGTCCATCACGTACGCGGGCGCGTCGCCCCACAGCCGTTCGAGCTGGTAGAACTCGCGCGCGGCGGGGTGGAAGACGTGGACGACGAAGTCGAAGTAGTCCACCAGCACCCAGCGGCCGCCTCGCTGGCCCTCCACGTTCATGGGCCGCGTGCCGGTCAGCTTCAGCGCGTCGATCACGTTGTCGGCGATGGACGACACGTGGGTGTCCGAGGTGCCGGTGGCGAGCACGAACCAGTCGGTGGCGCTGGAGATGCCGCGCAGGTCCAGCACGGTGACGTCGTGCGCCTTGCGACCGAACAGCAGGTCCACCGCGCGGGCGACCTCGTCCGGGAGCTTGGGAGGAGCGGTGGGCGCCGCGGCCGTGGCCTGCGTCGCTTCGGGGCTGTCGTTCATGGTCCGGTGGCCTGGATGGCTTCAGCGTGCTGTGATGGCGGCGTCCGGGCGGCAAGTTGCGGACCGGGTGCGTGCCTCATGAAACGGAGCGAGGGAGCGGCCCGCCGCGCCCAGCCCGAAGGCTGGCGCGGAGGCCGCTCCCTCCCCGTCGGCCGCGCGGACGCGGCCGGGCGGGTCAGTCTTCCGCGATGACCCAGACCTTGATCTCCGGGTGCACCTGCGGGTGCAGCCGCACCGGGACGCTGGTCACGCCCAGCGCCTTGATGGGCTCGTCCAGCTCGATCGTGCGCCGGTCGATCTGCACGCCCTGCTCGGCGAGCTTCTCGGCGATGTCGCTCGAGGTGATGGACCCGAACAGCTTGCCTTCCTGCCCGGCACGGGCGTGGAAGGTGAGCGAGATCCCCTCGATGGCCTTGGCGCGC
The DNA here is from genome assembly GCA_028287185.1 of Gemmatimonadota bacterium. Taxonomy (GTDB): domain Bacteria; phylum Gemmatimonadota; class Gemmatimonadetes; order Longimicrobiales; family Longimicrobiaceae; genus JAQBQD01. The sequence goes on from JAQBQD010000029.1 coordinate 75,526, forward strand.
TCGCGCGCTTCGGACAGCGTGGCGCCGTCCTTCTGCTCCTGGCGCTTGCGCTCGGTCTCGATCCGCTTGACGTTCGCCGAGGTGGCCTCGTAGGCCTTCCCCTGCGGGATGAGGTAGTTGCGGGCGTAGCCCGGCTTGACGTCCACGACCTCGCCGGCGTTGCCGAGGCTCTCGAGACGCTCCCTGAGGATAACCTGCATGGTCGTCTCTCCTTACGACTCGTGGCCGGCGATGTACGGCAGGATCGCCAGGAAACGGGCGCGCTTGATGGCGGTCCCGGCCTGGCGCTGATGCCGCGCGCACATGCCGCTGATGCGACGGGGAAGGATCTTCCCGCGCTCGGTGACGAAGCGCAGCAGGGTGCGCTCGTCCTTGTAGTCGATGGTGCGCGAGCCGGACTCGCAGATGGGGCAGCTCTTGCGGGATGCGCGCATGGTCTATTCCTCGTCGTCCGAGTCGTCGTCCTCGTCCCGGACCGGCGCGGCCTGGACCGGCGTCGTCACGAGGTCGCCCTCGTTCACCACCACGAGGTACCGCAGCAGCTCCTCGTCCAGCGTCAGGATGCGCTCGAACTCGGGGAGCACGGTGGCCGGCGCGGAGAACTGCGTCACCACGTAGTACGCCGAGGTCTGGTCGGCGATGGGGTAGCCGAGCTGGCGGCGGCCCCAGTGGTCCACCACGGTGATCTCGCCACCGTTCTCGCCCGTCAGGAGCCCGTGGTAGCGCTCCAGCTTCTCGTTCACCTTCTCCTCCTCGACCGCCGGAGAGAAGATGTACACGATCTCATAGTCCCGCAAAGCCACCTTCCTTTGGGCATGAGGCCCCGCGCCGGTGCGCACGGAGCAGGATGAAAAAACAAACCGCCCCCCGGAAAGTCGGGGGACAGTCTTGAAAGATAGCGGCGATTCCGCGTCAACGCAACCGAGCCCGGACTTCCGCAGGCGTCAGGGCCGCGGGGGCAGCTTGACGCCCGTCCGCACCTCAATGTTGGCGGGCGGGATCGGCAGCGGAGGGCGGTCCATCCCCGCCGAACCCGGCCGGGGGTCAGCGGCTGATGATCCCCGGGCGCCGCCCCGCTCCCGAGCCGTTTCCGGCACGCGGATGCCAAGACGGACCGCGATGTTCGGCGGACCTACCGGAAGAGGCGGAATCGGTCCCTTCGGCGGTGCGATCGGGTGGCTCATCTGCGCTCCACGGACCCTGGGGTGTTGCCGGCCGAGACTCCCGGAGTGGTACCCGGACCCGCCGCGCCGGTTCAGACGTTGAAGCGGAAGAGCAGGATGTCGCCGTCCTTCACCACGTACTCCTTGCCCTCAGACCGCATCAGCCCCGCATCGCGCGCGGCCTTGACGGACCCCATCCTCTCGAAGTCGGCGAACGACACCGTCTCGGCACGAATGAAGCCGCGCTCGAAGTCGGAGTGGATGACGCCCGCGGCCTCGGGGCCCTTGGCGCCGACGGGGATCTCCCAGGCACGCACCTCCTTCTCGCCCGCCGTGAAGTACACCTGCAGGCCGAGCAGGCGGTAGCCCTCGCGGATGAGCTTGTGCAGCCCCGGCTCGCCGAGCCCCAGGGAGGCCAGGAACTCGGCGCGGTCCTCCTCGGGAAGCTCGCCCAGCTCCGACTCGATCTTGCTGGAGATGGGGATGACGTGCGCCAGCTCTCCGCTCGCGTCCACGGCCGCCTGCAGCGCGCGGACGTGCGCGTTGTCGCCGTCGGGCAGGTCGTCCTCGGACACGTTGGCCAGGTACAGCACGGGCTTGGCGGTGAGCAGGTTCCACGACTTCAGCAGCTTGCGCTCGTCGTCGTCCACCTCCACGGCGCGCGCCGACTGCCCTTCCCCGAGCGCGGCCACGATGCGCCCCAGCAGCGCCATCTCCGTCGCCGCGTCCTTGTCGCCGCCGCGGGCCGTCTTGCGCACCCGCTCCAGGCGCTTTTCGGCCAGGGCCAGGTCGGACAGCACCAGCTCCAGGTTGATGACCTCGCGGTCGCGCACGGGGTCGACCGAGCCCATCACGTGCACCACGTCGGTGTCGTCGAAGCAGCGCACCACGTGCACGATGGCGTCCGTCTCGCGGATGTTGTTGAGGAACTGGTTGCCCAGCCCCTCGCCCTCGCTGGCGCCCTTCACCAGCCCCGCGATGTCCACGAACTGCACCGTCGCCCGCTGGATGCGCTGCGGCTTGACCACCTTCGCCAGCGCGTCCACGCGGGCGTCGGGAACCTCCACCATGCCCACGTTCGGCTCCACGGTGCAGAACGGGTAGTTGGCCGCGTCCGCCCCGGCGGCGGTCAGCGCGTTGAAGAGCGTGGACTTGCCGACGTTGGGCAGGCCGACGATGCCGAGCTTGAGCATGGTGCGGTGACTCGCTTCCGGAGGATCGCGACGGGCAGAACGAGCGCGGCCGGGCGCCCCGGAGGGGCCCGGCCGTCGAGGTGAACGATAGTGGCCGCGCCGGGTCCCGTCAACGCCGCGACCCGCCGTCCCTGGAACGGAGCTTCACCCGCGGCGGCCATCGCGGTCCTTCCCGCGACCTCGTTCGCAGGCACGGTCGATCCGTCCAGGACGACGCTGCGCCTCGGCGGTGACGAGCCATGGAGGCGCCCGCACTGCGCCCGCCTGCGGCGCAAGTGGGCTGGATTTGGCTTCCGCACGCCGCCGCGGAACCGATCCCGGCGGAACCGGCCCCACCTCGGCCGCGGCTACGGAGTGACGCCGAGGACGTGGTCGCCCACGAGCGCCGGCACCGATCCGTCCGGCATCAGCTCCGAACGGCTCCCGGGACGGGCCAGGCCCAGGTCCCGCATGCCGCCGGCCGGGGTGTAGTGGTAGCGGTGCAGCGTGGTCTCGTCCGGGCCCCACCCCGGGTACACCAGAGCGCCCTCCGCACCTACCTGCTCGATCTGGAACGCACGGCCCAGCGCGGAAAGGGTGAGAGTCTGGCCGGACGGTGTACGCGCGCCCAGGGTTCCTCGCTGTGGATCGCCGGACCCCCGTGCCACGAAGTACACCCAGCCGTGGTTCACCCGATAGCGATAGCCGAATTTGCCTTTGTTCACGTAGAAGGTGCTTCCTGCGCGGGCCACCAGCGTACGAGCACCCGTGGAGTCGACCATCCCCAGGTCCGAGGGCGATGCGCCGGACTGCGGCTGCGAGACGTACAGCACGCTGGACCCGTCCGGGACGGGCCAGAGGTAGCGCTGGTCCGCGGAGTCCGGCACCGCGCGCGCAGTCGTTCCCCCCCGGCTGCGGAAGATGGACGTGCCGTCCGAGTACACGGCGTCGCCGTTGGGCCCCAGGTCGAACTGCCGGCCCGGCGCGCTGCCCGCCGCGACTGTGGTGCCGGGCCGCCAGGTCACGAAGCCGGAGCGCGCCGGCCTCGGACCAGAGCGCCCAGCCACCGGAGGGGATCAGGGCGTTGTCCCACGAGAACCCAGGAGTCCCGTAGGAGCCCACGAGCTGAGGCGACCCGCCACGCCAGTCGTAGATCCGGTAGGGTGGCGACGTGGTGCCGTTCACCGGAGCCGACAGGTAGCCCTGTACGAAGAGCGCACCAGCGGGGAAAAGAAAGCCGTACAGGGGCGTCTGCCCAGCGGACGCCCGTGCGCCGGTCCGGGCCGAGTCGAGTCGGCGGAGAGGGCGTCGGCGCCCTACTGCAGGCGCCAGCGGACGAGGACGCCGGGCGTGACGGTGCCCGCGTGGTCCGTGATCCGCAGCGCCAGCGAGTCCGCCAGCGCGGCTCCGCCGGCGCCCGTCTGCCCGTTGCCCTTCACGATGGAGTACGAGGCGGGGCTGCCAGGGGCCGGCGTCGTCGCCTCCGCGTTCGCGGCGTACAGGTAGGTGGCGCCGTGCGCGGTGGTCACGCGAAGGTGCTGGACCCCCACCACCGGGCCGAGCGTCCAGGTGGTGCCCGTGTTGCCGGTGGTGTCGGTCGCCGTGTGCGCCGGCGAGACGACGCCCCCTCCGTCCACCACCACCCAGTCGACCGGGGCGTTGCGGACCGCGATCCCATCGGCATCCACCACGTAGACGGCCAGCGGCGGCGTCACCGCGCCGCCAGCGGGTCCGTGGTCGCCCCCGGCCGGAAACAGCCGCGCGGTACCGCTGTCGCCCACGACCGTCGTAAGGAACGCGGCGCTCGGAAGCCCCGGCACGGAGGCCGTGGTGACGAGGTGCGTGTTGGCGGGATAGCGCACGTGGGCGAAGAGGGACGCGGCCGCCCGGCCGCTGGCGTCCGTCGTGGCCTGAAGCGGGGTGGCGACGCTGCTCTCGCTGGCGGACCACGTCACGGTTACCCCCGCGATCGGTGCTCCGGCCGGGTCGCGGACGGCCACCACCAACGAGTCGGACAGCGAGTGGTTGTTGGTCAGCGTCTGCCCGTCGCCGGCCACCTTGACGAGGCTTCCGTACACGCGGAGCGAGGCGGTGAAGTCGCGCGGCGTGAGCCCGGGGCTGGACGCGTGGAGCACCTGCGCACCCCCGCTCCGGCCTCCGAGCGTCCAGCGCGCCGTGGCAAGGCCGCCGGCGTCGGTGACGGAGCTCGCCGGCGACACCGACCCGCCTCCCGACACAACGCTCCACGCGACCGCGACCCCCGGCTTCGGCGTCCCCGTCGGGCCCTGCGCGCGCGCCGTGACCGTCACCGTGCTGCCGCTGTCCGCCGCCTGACCGTCGCCCGCGGCAGCCACGATCGCTCCCTGCGGGACCGAGTCGGGGCCCGCCACCACGAAGGTCGTACCCGCCACCACCGAGTCTCCGTCGGAGAAACGCGCCACGACACGCAGGGAATAGCCGCCTGGGGCAACCCCGGGCAGCGGAAGCGTCCCGCGGTAATGGCCGCCGGCGGCGGCGAGCGCCACGCTGCGGCCCGCGGCGGAGGCGGCCACCGACGTCGGCGCGTCGGACACGGTCACGTCGACCGCGAGGCTGTCGCGCACCGACTGGCCGGACGTCGGCTGGGTGATCTCGACCCGGGGAGCCACGGTCGCCGTGGCATGGAAGTCCACCGTGCCGCTGGCCGCGGCCCCGGTCGAGGAGGAGTAGGTCCACGTGGCTCGCAGCGTCTGCGTGCCCACCGCCGGGCCCAGCGTCCATCCCGTCTGCGCATTTCCGCGCGAATCCGTTCGCGACGTATCCGACGAGACGGCACCGCCGCCGGAGGTGACGGTCCACCGCACCAGCAGGCCCGGAAGCTCGTAGAACGTGGAGGTTCCGGGCGGGAACGAGCCGAGGAGGATGGTGGGCGGCCACACGAGGGTGCTGCCCGCGTGCGCCGTGAGCCCGTCGCCCGAGACCGCCTGCGCGCGAATGGTGGCCGGATCGACCGTGGCCGTGGCGCTGAAGGTGGCCGTCCCCGCGCCGCCCGCGACGGTGGCGGTCGCCGTGAAGGCGCCCGGCGCGCTGCCCAGCAGCCACGAGGTGGTGGCGCGCCCGTTCGCGTCCGTGCGCGAGGTCGCAGGCACCATGCTTCCGCCGGTCGCCGTCCACACGATCGTCGCGCCGCGCACCGGCACGCCCGCGCCCGTCCGGAGCACCACGGCCAGCGAGTCGGCCAGCACGTGCGACGCGGGACCCGTCTGGCCGTCGCCGCCCGCCGGGGTCAGGGTCCCATCCACCCGCGCCGTCGCCGTGAACGCTGCCGGGGCAAGCGCACCGAAGGTCGCTGCGGCGGTCTGCGCGGTGTCGAGACGGGTGCCCAGCCGCCACTGCGTCCTCGCGATCCCCACCGAGTCCGTGGCGTGCGCCGCCGGAAGCACCTGCCCGCCGCCGCCGGTGGCCGCGAACTCCACCGTGCGCCCGGCCACCGCGTTGCCGAAGCGGTCCGTCAGCCTCACGGCCAGCGAGTCCACCAGCGCCGCGCCCACCGAGCCGGTCTGCGCGTCACCCGCGACCTTCGTCAGCGCCGCAGGCGTGTCCGGCTGCGCGACGGCGCGGAACCGCACCGTCGCCAGCGCCGCGCCGGTGGTCGGGTCGTTCACCCGGGCCTCCACCCGCTGCGTGTCGCGCGCGACCGTGCCCAGCGTCCAGCGCGTCTGCGCCACGCCCGCCGCATCGGTCGGGAGGGACCCGGCCGAGAGCGCCCCGCCGCCGGCCGTGACCTGGAAGACGACCGGCACGCCCTTCACCGGCTTGCCCCCGGCGTCCGTGACCTTCACCGAAAGCGAGGTCCCCAGATCCGCGCCGACCGTGCCGCTCTGCTGGTCCCCGGCAAGGACGGTGATGGCGCCCGCCTCGCCGGCCGGCGAGGGCCCGGACGGCGAGTCGCACGAGGCGAGAGCGGCAGAGACCAGCAGGAGAACGGAAACGGAGCGCTTGCGGGTCATCGGATGCCTTCGGGGACCGTCGGAGGCGCCCTGGAAATCGGGAGAGCGCTGCGACGGGACGCGATCGCCGAGCTCCGTACCGGCGCGATGAACGTCGGCGGGATGCGACGGGCGAAACCTGCTGGCGGGTGGGATCGGTAGGGACGAGACGGCGCAGTAGAGCACCGGCAACCGCTTGCGTCTGCCGTACGGAAGATAGTGACTCCGAACGACGGGGGCAACCAGGCTGCGGCGGACGCGCACAGAAGGGCGCGAGCGTCCGTCGTTGGCGGAACGCTCGCGCTGGCAAGCCTTTCGGTTTCCGCCTATCTGGACGGGGAGGGCGCCCGGAGTGCCGTCGGCGCGCCGTCCGGCACGCGCACCGCGAGGATCTCGGTCTTGCGCTGGAGCGGAACGTCCAGCACGCCGGCCAGGATGCGCGCACCGGTGGACGGCTCGTGGAAATGGCCCAGCACGATGGCGTTCGCGCCCATGAAGCCGGCCTTGCGGCGCGCGGCGTCCACCAGGCGGCGGTTGCTCACCGCGTTGGACTCGCCCTCCACCCAGATCACCGCCACCTTCTCGTATCCCTGCGGCACGTCCTCCTCGCGCTGGAAGACGCGCACCTGCTCCTGCGGGATGCGCTGCGGCTGCACGGCGGGGGGCGTGCCCAGCCATTCGGCATGCGTGGACACGCAGCCGCCCAGTGCGAGGAGCGCAGCGGCCAGGGCGAACGGGGCGAGCTTGCGGTTCATGGTCGGTTTCGGGCCAGGGTGTCGTCGTCAGAGTCCATCACACTGCTCCCGACACTCAAGCCCGGGGCCACGCGCCGCCTCCGGCAGTCGAACCTCCCATCTCCATCCACCGCAACTCGTTGCACGAAGGCGTCCCGGCGCACGGCACGCCTTCCCGCCGCTGCACCGTCCTCCACGGGGGTCAGTCGATCGATTCCCCCTCAGGCCACACGCCCCGGGGACGTACGCACCGGTCCGCCGAGACGATCGCCCGACTCCGCCTCGGGACGCTGTCCTGCCGGACGACGAACGGCCCGGCGGAACGGCAAAAGGGAGCGGCGCCGCGTGGCACCGCTCCCCTCTCCGTCTTCCGTGGACCCCCCTTCGCCGTCCATCGACCGCGACACCCCGCGCACCGATCCCGTGGACCTCGCCGGTGACGATCGACAGGCCGCGTCAGCGGTTGTAGCGGTTCATCGCCGCCTCGGTGCCCTGCTCCATCCAGAAGCGCACGGCGTCCGTCAATTCGGGCAGCAGGTCCGTGATGAGCTTCCGGTCGTGCTTGGGCGGCGGGGACAGGACCCAGGCGGCCAGGTCCACGCCGGGCGGGCAGGCGCCCACGCCGATGCGCAGGCGCGGGTACTCCTTCGTGCCCAGCGTCTGCTCGATGGACTTGAGGCCGTTGTGCCCGCCCGCGCTGCCGTCGGGGCGAAAGCGCACGCGGCCCGGCTCCAGCGCCACGTCGTCGACCAGCACCAGCAGGTCGCGCGACAGGTCCACCGCGTTCATGCGCTTGTACGCGGTGAGCACCCCGCCGCTGCGGTTCATGTACGTGAGCGGCTTCACCAGCCGCACCACGTCGGGCTCGATGCGGCCCTGCGCCACGGCCGCCGCCTTGTCCGCGCGGAAGCGCCCGAATCCCCACGACTCGGCCAGCGCGTCCAGCAGCCACCAGCCCACGTTGTGGCGGGTGAGCGCGTACTCCTTGCCGGGGTTGCCCAGCCCCACGATCAGCTTCAGTCCGGCCACCGGCCCGTCTCCCGCGGTTCAGGGGCGCCGGCCGGACCCGTGGGGCTCGGCGGGCGTCAGGACTCCTCGGACTTCCCGCCGCGCACCACCTCGGGCGCCGTGGCCGCGGCACCGTCGGCTTCGGCCTCGGCGTGCACCTTGGGCTGGTGCACCGTGGCGATGGTCTGGTCGGGGTCCGTCAGCACGTGCACGCCCGGAAGCGTGATGTCGCGCACGCGAACCGACTCGCCCACGTGCAGCCCGCTCACGTCCACCTCGGCCGACTCGGGGATGTCGCCCGGGAGGCACTCGATGTCCAGGTCGTGCACCTCCTGGTCCAGCACGCCGTCCTCGTCGCGCACGCCCACCGGAGTGCCCAGCAGGCGCACCGGCACCTGGAGCTTGATGACCTCGTTGGCGTGCACCTGGATGAAGTCCACGTGGATGACGTTGGCCTTCACGGGGTGCGTCTGCAGGTCGCGGATCAGCACGTCCGCCGTGCCGCCGCCGGGCAGCGACAGGGTGACCACCGTGTTCTCGACCGAGATCCGGTCCAGCAGCTTCTGGAGGTCGTGCGCCTCCACCGCCAGCGACTGCGTCTGGTCGCCGTGCCCGTAGACGATCACGGGCACCTTGCCCGCCGCCCGCAGCTTGCGGGCCCCGCCCTTTCCGTGCGCTTCCCTGGCCTGCGCGTTCAGCGTTACGGTCATTCCGTCCCTCCCGTGGTGGGTTGATGACCCTGGCGGGGCGCGCAAGGCGCGCGCCACCGCCAACCGCGTCGGCGCTTCGTTCGAGGTGGGACGACTACTCGAAGAGCGAGCTCACCGACTCGTTGGAGTGCGTGTACCGCACGGCGCTGGCCAGCAGCCCCGCCACGGACAGCACCGTCAGCCGGTCGAAGTGCTTCTCGGCCGGCACGTGCATGGTGTTGGTGACCACCAGCTCCTTGAGCGGCGCGGCCGAAAGCCTCTCCACCGCCGGACCCGAGAGCAGGGCGTGGCTGGCGCAGCAGTACACGTCGCGGGCGCCGCGCTTCTTGAGCGCGAACACGGCCTCGGCCATGGTGCCCGCGGTGTCGATCATGTCGTCGGCCAGGATGCAGTCCTTGCCGTCCACGTCGCCGATCACGTTCATCACCTCGGCCACGTTGGCCGTGGGGCGGCGCTTGTCGATGATGCCGATGCTGGCGCCCAGGCGCTTGGCGAAGCCGCGCGCCATCTTGGCCGAGCCCACGTCCGGCGCCACCACCACCAGGTTGTCCAGGTGCTTCTCGCGGAAGTAGCGCGTGAGCACCGGCGCGGCGTACAGGTGGTCCACCGGGATGTCGAAGAAGCCCTGGAGCTGGTGCTGGTGGAAGTCCACGCTCAGCACCCGGTCCGCCCCCGCCGTGGTGATCATGTTGGCCACCAGCTTGGCCCCGATGGCCACGCGCGGCTGGTCCTTGCGGTCCTGGCGCGCGTAGCCGAAGTACGGGATCACCGCCGTGATGCGCGCCGCCGAGGCCCGCCGCGCCGCGTCGATCAGCAGCAGCAGCTCCAGGATGCTCTCGGCCGGGGGGCAGGTGGGCTGCACGATATACAGGTCGCGCCCGCGCACATTCTCGTCGATGCGGACGAAGATCTCGCCGTCCGCGAAGCGCCGGATGGTGACGGCCCCCAGCGGGATGTCGAGGTCGTGCGCGATCTCCTCCGCCAGCGGCCGGTTGGCCGATCCGGCGAGGAGCATCAGCGAGCCGGGGTTGAACGCTTCAGGCATCGGTCCGGGAAGCTCTGGGATGGGGTGCGAGGGCGGTAGAATAGACCCCCCGGCCCCGTCCGTCAAGCACGCGGACGCCGCGGGGCCGCCCCCGTGAGGGGGGCGGCCCCGCACCTCAAACGTATGTATCGCGGCCACTTGACCGTCGTGCGAAAGCGTTCGCGGCCCTTCTCCGGACGGGCTTCTGCCGGCCTAGGCGCCGGGCGCCTCCCCGCCGCGCGTCCGCCGCGGGCCGCCGGGCGAGGGGCCCGGGGTGCGCCGCGAGCGAGAGCGCTCGTCCGCGGGGGCGTGGAAGGCGCCGCCCCGCCAGCCGCACTCCTCGCAGCGGCGGTAGGTGAAGCGCTTGCGCAGGATCCAGCGCAGCGGCTTGAGCAGCAGTGGCGAGGGCTCGCGCCGGGTGCGCTTGCCGCAGATGGGGCAGTCCTTGCCCACCGCCAGGCTCCGGCGCGGCTTCTGGCCGCGGTCCCGCCGCCGGGCGGCGAAGTACGGCCACCGGGCCCCGCACCGGCCGCAGCGCGCGTCGGTGGGACGCGCCGGAAAGGCGCACGCACGGCACAATCGTTTTTCCAAGCAGCTTCTCCGGTGCGGGTGCCGTTCTCCGAGCGCGTGCGCCCGTGGGCGCGGATGGGGCGGAACCTCGGGGCCCGCGCGGCCCTACGCGACCGCGGCGTCCGGCCGCGCGGGCAGCCCGGTGGGCATGGCGATGCCGACGGATGCCTCCACCGGGTAGTAGACGTTGCGCGCCACGTGGCCCACGTACGCCTCCAGGAAGCCGCTCACCTCCTCCATCTGACCCGCCTCCCACACGCACACGGCGTGGGTGCCGTCGGGCGTCGGCAGGCACTGGTGCAGCTTGAGGAAGGTGGGCAGCGCCGCCAGCGAGTACTCCACCGACGACCAGAACACCGCGGGATCGGAGATGAAGTGCTCCACCAGGACGAACATGGTGCCTCCGCGAAGGACGGGAGTTCCTGCCGCACCCAGCCACGCCCGAAAGCTACGCGCGCCGCCCGGGGTTGGCGAGTGTGGGGCGCGGGCTCCGTCCACGCGTGCGCTCGACTTCCACCGGAGGACGCCGGCCGACGAGAAGCAACGAACGACAGGGCGCGTGCGTGACATTGGATGCCCGGCGGACACTCCGAAGGCTCGCCGGTCGTCCAGAGATCCGTCCACTCGCCGCGGATCGAGATCGGGTCGGCAGGCGAGGTTCCGCGTGTCCCGCGATCCGAAGTCGGAAGTTCGAAGTCCGAAGTCCGAAGTCCGAAGTCCGAAGTCCGAAGTCCGAAGTCCGAAGTCCGAAGTCCGAAGTCCGACGGTTCCGACCTCGTGCGCAACGGTTTGGGTCCGATGTATCGAACGACGCAGCCCCGGTGCGGAAACCCGCACCAGGGCTGCACATGCCGCGAATTGCCCCTGGAGGATTCGAACCTCCACTAGAAGTTCCAAAGACTCCTGTGCTGCCATTACACCAAGGGGCATCATTCCGGTCCGAGCGCGCCAAACCTATGCCCCGTCCACCTGAAAATCAACCCGCGGCGCCACTTCCGCATCCAGCGTCCACGCGCTCCAGCACGCCATCCCCAGCGCCTCCACCCGGCTCCGCGCGAGGTCGCGCGCACCTTCGTCCGCGAAGACGCCGAACAGCGAGGCACCGCTTCCGGCGAGGAGGGCGATGCGTGCGCCGGCGTCCCGCATCGCCGCCTTCGCCACCGCCAGCACGGGGATCGCGGCCACGGCGCCGGCTTCGAAGTCGTTGACCGCCAGCCGCTCGACGCCCTCCCATCCGCCTAGCTCGTCCGCCGCGATCGACGCCGACGACGGGAGGTAGCCGCCGCCGCGGGAATCGGCGACGCGCCGGAACGCATCCACCGTCGGCATCGCGACGCAGGGGTGGGCCACGAGGACGGGGCGCACGGGGAGCGGAGGGAGGGCCAGCAGCCGTTCGCCGCGGCTCCAGGCCAGCGCGTACGGCGATCCGCAGAGGAAGAACGGGACGTCGCTGCCCAGGCCGCCGGCGAGCTGGAGCAGGGTCTCCGGCGGAAGGGGGCCGCCGTGCAGCGCGTTCAGCGCGCGGAGCGTGGCCGCGGCGTCGGAGCTGCCGCCGCCCAGGCCCGCGGCGGAGGGGATGCGCTTGGCGAGGTGGAGGTCGACGGAGGGCGCATCCCCCGTGGCGCCGTGGAAGGCTCGCGCGGCGCGGAGCACCAGGTTGTCGTCCGCGGGACCGGTGTCGACACCGCCGCCGACGGTCAGGCGGAGGCCGGGGGCGCCGCGGCGGGCGGTGACCTCGTCCGCGAGGGAGATGGCGTGGAAGAGCGTCTCCAGGCCGTGATAGCCGGATGCTTCCCGCGCCAGGATGCGGAGGCGGAGGTTGACCTTGGCGGGCGCGGAGACGGATACGGCGTCAGGCACCGCCGGGCTCCGCCGCCGCGCCGGCGGGCGGGAAGGAGCGGGGATCGGCCTCCACCGCCTGCTCCACCTCTTCCTCGGTGCGCCTGGCGTCGCCCGGCTTGAGGTCCAGCTTGCGCATGTAGTAGAGGCCCACGGCGGTGACGGTGACGAAGCCGCCGACGTGGAAGCCCAGCGCATATGCCACCGTGCGCGTCGCATCGACCCCCCACAGGCCCAGCGCGAACTTGCTCGCCGCCTCGAAGGTGCCGAAGAAGCCCGGCGCGGCGGGGATCGCCACGGCCATGCTCACCAGCGCCTGCATGAAGATGGCGCCCATGAACGGCACCTCGGTGATGTGGAAGGCGCGGAAGGCCCACAGGTACGAGAGGGACAGGAAGACCCACTGTCCCACGGCCCACACCGTCGAAAGGAGCAGGAGCTTGGGATCGCGCAGGATGCCCAGCCCGCCCACGAAGGCGTGCAGCGCGTCGACCAGCGGCCGGCGGACGCGTTCCGGCAGGACGGCGGCGGCCACGCGGTCGATGACCCCCACCGTCCACGCCGGCGCCAGCGCCAGCGCGAAGAGCACGACGGCGAGGGTGCCCGCGATGGCCGAGACGATGCGGGCGGCGGCGATGGGGTCCACCTTGCCCGCCGTGAGGTGCGGGAACGACGGCGAGGCCATGGCCAGCAGCAGCAGGCCCACGCAGGTGAGCCCGTCGAACACGCGCTCCACGACGAGGGAGGCGAGAACGCTGGGAATGGGGATGCCGGCCAGCCGGGACAGCGACCACACGCGCATGAACTCGCCGACGCGGCCCGGCAGCAGGTTGTTGGCGGCGAATCCCACGGAGACGGCGGCCAGGCGCGGCTGGAACGCCACGTCCGGCGCGACCGGCCGCAGCAGCACCTTCCAGCGCCACGCCCGAACCCACAGCCCCGCCGTGGTGGCGACGCAGGCCAGGGCGAAGTATCCCCAGTCCGCGTGGCGCACCGCGTTCCCCACCTCGGCCCAGCTCTTCACGTCCTTGGTGGACCACCACAGGAAGAACGCCGCGATGGCGAGCCCGACCAACGTCTTCAGGTGCTGCTTCATCCCTTACGATGCCTCGTTCCGGCTCATCCCCAGCTCCACGAGCCCGAACAGCTCGTCGATCGCGTCCCCCAGCGGCGTCCCTCGCGCCGCGCCGCTTCCCACCAGCTCCTTGATGCGCGGCCGCAGCCCCAGCGCCTCGCGCAGCGCCGCCGGCGGATCGTACAGGATCGCCTCCACCGGCACGACTCCGTCCGCGTCCGCCGCCTGCGCGCCGGCGGAGGGTGCGTCGGCCTCCTTCGATGGAGCCCCGGCGGCGGCTTCCGCCTTCTCCGTGGACGCGGCCGAAGGATTCGCGGCAGCGGGCTTCCGCTCCGCGCGCGAGGGGCGCGGCGGGGCTCCGGGAAGGGCGCTGCGCAGGTCCAGGATGGCCTCGCGCGCGCCGTCGCCGTTCAGCGAGCCGCGCAGCGCGTCGGACGCGGCGGCGGCGGCGGCGGCGATGCCGTCCAGCGCGTAGGTGGCGGCCAGCTCGCGGACGTTCGCGGCCAGTTCGGAGAGCTGCCGCGCCACGCGCGAGAAGCGGGTGCCGGGGCGCCCCTCCGTCTCGGCCACCAGCGCCTCGGCGCGGTCCAAAAAGCCCGTCGCCTCGATGCGCAGGAAGCTTTCCACCTCGCCCGGCACGTCCCCCGGCTGCGCCGGCACCGGCGCCATGGGCGACGCCACCACGTGGGGCCCCGGGCCGTCGACGAAGAGCGTGCTCACGGGCACCACGTCGGCCTGGTCGGCGCCGCCGTCGCCCCGGTCGCGCACGTCGCGGAAGGCGAAGAGCTCGGGGCTGTCGCCCGGCGCCTCGCCGCGCTCCAGGTGGCGGCCGGCGGCGGCCAGGGACTCGCGCGCGGCCTCCAGCAGCTCCACGTAGAACCCGTCGGCGCTGAGGGACCGCGACATCATCTCGTGCACGCCGTCCTCGATGCCCTCCAGCACCTCCAGCACGGGCGCCAGCGCGGGCATGCCCGCCACGCCGCGCACGGGGCGCATTCGGCGCAGCACGGCGCGCAGCGGCTCGCGGGCGGTGGGCGACTCGCGCAGCTCGGCCACCACGCGGTCCATCTCCGTCACGACCTGCGCGATCTCGCGCTGCACGAACGAGAAGATCTGCTCGCCGCCGTGCGCCGCCGGCGCCTCCCGCCGCCCGCCGCCGGTGACGCCCCAGCGTTCGGACACGGTGCGGGCGCGCTCCTCCTCGTCCGCCTCCCAGCGCGGGTGGGCGCGCACCAGCACGCGCAGGTCGTCCACGGTGCGCACGGCGCGGCCGCGCAGCTCGTCGCTCCAGGCCGTGCGCCCGTCGCGCACCTCGCGGGCGGCCTCCTCCAGCCGCTCGGCCACGCCCGCGATGGCGCGCGACCCGGCGATCTGGGCGCTGCCGCGGACGCCCCGCGCCAGCCGGAACAGCTCGCGGAAGTCCGGCGCCGGCCGTGCCAGCAGCAGGTCGAGCTGGTCCAGGAACTCGCCGGCTTCCAGGGCGAAGTAGTCGCTCAGCGGCTGCGGCATCGGGTGTCTCCCCTTGGGTACGTACCCCGCGCGGCGGCGGGGGCGGCGGGCCCTGCGAACGGCCTCGGACCGGGTCGGGACGGGCGGGGACTTCGGGAAGATGATCCTCTGCGGGGGGTTCGACGGAGACCGGAGGGCGTCAAGGAGTCTCGTCCCCCAGCGCCGCGCGCACCCGATCCACCGCCGCGGGGTCCAGCCCCGCCCGCTCCGCCAGCGCCAGCGCCTCGCGTCCGAGCAGGGAATATAAAGGTCGCACGCCCGCCGACAACCGCGCGCGGTGCAGGCGCACGGTCTCGTCGTCGCCCCGGGCCACGGGGCCGGTGAGCGCGGCGGCGGGCCCGAGCGCCCGCACGTTCGCCACGGCGCCCTCCGCCAGCGCCGCCAGCGCGGGCCGCGCGTCCTCCGCGTCCACGCCCGCGGCCTCCATCAACCGCTCCGCCACGGCCAGAAGCGCGACGGCGTAGTTGGACGCGAAGACGGCCGCCGCGTGGTACAGCGGCTTGCCCCCGCCGCGGATGGGCAGCGCCACGCCGCCGCACGCCGCCACCACGCGCTCGGCCAGCGCCCGCGCCAGGCCCTCGCCCTCCACGCCGAAGGCGGCGCCGCGCAGGCGGTCCGCGCCGTCCACGGTATCCGCCACCGCGGCCAGCGGATGCACGCCGCCGACTGGGTGCCCCGCCGCCCGCAGCGATTCCAGCGCCTCCATCCCCAGCGCGCCGCTGGTGTGCACCACGGGGACGCTCCGGTCGATGTCCGCCGATGCGAGGCGGCCGGCGACCTCCCGGACGGCGCGGTCGGGCACGGCGACGACGATGCCGGAGAGACCGGCGGGTGCGGCGAACGATCCACCGCGCCAGCGCGCGGCGGGCGGATCGCCTTCGAGAAGCGGATGGTTCGGGATCGCACCGCCTCTTCCGGAGAACGCAAGCGCGGCGCCGGCCCGGTGCAGCGCGACGCCCAGGGACAGGCCCACGCGGCCCGGGCCGACGATCCAAATCAGGCCCGGCGCCGGACCGCCGTCGGTCAAGCGCCCTCGTAGACCTTCACGCCGCGGCTGCGCAGGCGGGCGATGGAGCCGTCGGAAAGCCGGGCCCGGACGCGCACCTCCTCGCCCTCGTCCTCCCGCTCCAGCACCTCGCCGTCGCGGTAGATCTCCGCCAGCAGCCCGCCCTGCGACGAGGACAGGACCAGGCGCACGTCCGGGCGCAGGCGGCGCACCTCGTCCAGCAGCAGCGCGCGCAGGGTATCCAGCCCGCCGGGCTCCATCGTGGAGGCGAAGACGGCCCTCGTGCCGGACGAGTCGACGGCGCGGTCGGCGAGCGCCTTCTCCTCGGCGTGGGTGATGCGGTCCACCTTGTTGAAGACGAGCACGGTCGGCCGGTCGCGCAGCTTCAGGTCGGACAGCACCTCCTCCACCACGTACTTCTGCTCCTCCCACCCGGGGTGCGACGCGTCGATCACGTGCAGCAGCAGGTCGGCCTCGCGTGCCTCCTCCAGCGTAGCGCGGAATGACGCGACCAGGTGGTGCGGCAGCTTGCGGATGAAGCCGACGGTGTCGGTCATCAGCACCTCATTGCCCTCGCCCGCGTCCACGGCGCGCGTAGTGGGATCGAGCGTGGCGAAGAGGCGGTCCTCGATGAAGACGTCCGCGCCCGACAGGCCGCGCAGGATGGACGACTTGCCCGCGTTGGTGTAGCCCACCAGCGACACCTTGAGCTGCTCCGCGCGGCCCTTGCGCTGGGTGGCCCGCTGCCGCGCGACGCGCTCCAGCTCCTCGGCCAGCCGCGCGATGCGGTGGTCGATCATCCGGCGGTCCGTCTCGAGCTGGGTTTCGCCGGGGCCGCGCATGCCCACGCCGCCGCGCACGCGGGAAAGGTGGGTCCACATGCGCTTGAGCCGCGGGCGGGTGTAGCGGAGCTGCGCCAGCTCCACCTGCGCCTTGGCTTCGCTGCTGCGGGCGCGCGTGGCGAAGATGTCCAGGATCAGCTCGGCGCGGTCCATCACCCGCACGCCGATGGCCTCCTCCAGGTTGCGGCCCTGCGTAGGCGACAGCTCGTCGTCGAAGATGATGAGCGTGGCGCCCTCCACCTCGGCCATCATCTTCAATTCCTCCGCCTTGCCCTCGCCGATGTAGGTGGCGTGGCTGGGGTGGTCGATGCGCTGCACCAGGGTGCTCACGACCTCCACGCCCGCGGTATCGGCCAGGCGCCCCAGCTCCTCCAGGTGCTCGGCCGTCACCTCCTGGGGCTCGCTCTTGAGCGGCGCGCCCATCAGAATGGCCCGCTCGCCGGGCTCGGCCAGGTCGATCAGTCGGTTCGTTGTGATGGTGTCCTCTTCCTTGGATGTGTCCGCGCGTCAGGCCAGCATCAGCCTGCGTCCGCGCGGGTCCGGCACGATGCGCCCCAGCTCGCGCGCGGTGTCGATCCAGAGGCCGATCGCCTCCTCGACGCTCGCCAGCGCCGCCCGGCCCGAGTCCCCGTGCGCCATGCACCCGGGCAGCTCCGGCACCTCCGCCACGAACGTCGCGTCCTCGTCGCTCCAGTAGATGATGACCTCGTAGCGGTAGCTCATCGCTCCTCCGACCCATGCTTCGACCCCATCGCCGCCGCGCCCCGCACGAGCGACCTGCCGCGGATCCGCGGCAGGTCGCTCGACGCGACCCCCGTGCGGTGACGCCGAAGCTCCGCGGCGCTTCGTCGCGGCGAGATTCGCCAGCCATCGCGTGTCTTGCCGTCTGAAACAGCACGACACCTGAGGCACGACACTAGGCTTCGCCCACGGATCGGAGCACGTCGCGCGTGATCCCCGGGGCGACGCGGAAACCAGCCTGCTCCACCAGCGCGTCGAGGACCTCCCGCGCAAGCGGGATCAGGCCGCGCGACTTCGCGAGGACGACCACGCCGAGCAGCCCCACCACGCGCAGGCCCAGGCCGATCGCGACGGTACGGGCCCGCTTCTCGTCCAGGAGCAGCACGTCCGCGCCTGCTTCCAGCGCCAGCGCGATGGCTTCCGACTCGCCGGGGTCCAGCTCGTTCTTCAGCGCCAGCACCAGCAGGTCGTCCGTCGTCGACTCGCGGGAAAGCCAGGCCGCCCGGCGGATGGCCTCGGAACCCGTCGCCCCTCGCGGACGGCCTCGGCGTAGACGGCGTCCAGGACCGTGACGGCGCCGTAGAGCTCGCGGAGCAGCTCGAGACGTCCGATCGTCGCCAGCGCGAGGAGCGGCGACGCATCGCTGACGACGATCAAAGGTGCCCGAGCTCCCGGAGGGTCGCGAGGTCCTGCTGGAAGTCGTCCGCGTCGTAGTGCACGAACAGGCCGCGGCTGGCGATGAGGAGCTGGAAGTCCGTTCGGTCCATCTCGGCGAAGCGCGCGGCCTGCGCGAGCGTAAGCTTGTCGCGCCCGAAGAGGAGCACGGCGATCTCCTGTTTCATCTCCCGCTCGGTCATGCGGGCGCTCTGCATCAGCGCATCCGAGATCATGACGCTCATCTGCTCTCCTCCCACACCTGGGCCCAGCCGACGTGCCGCCGTCGGTAACGCGCTCCGTAGAATAGCCGGTTTCGTGACGCTGGGCCATGCTGCAATGCATGCGCCCCACCGCGCTCACACCCCGGCGAGCTGCTCGGCCAGGTGCTCCCATTCCGCGTAGGCGCGGGCCAGCTCCACGCGGGCGGCCTCCAGCTCCGCGGTCAGCGCGCGCGCGGCGCCCACGTCCGCTCCGGCGGCGTAGAGCGCGGGGTCGCCGAGCTTCGCCTCCACCTCGCCGATGCGCGTCTCCAGCTTGTGGATGGCGTCCTCGGCCGTCTCCATCTCGCGCTCGCGGCGGCGGATCTCGTTCTTCGACAGTGGCGCTCCCTGCCCCGAGCCCGCCGACGGAGCGGACGGCGCGCGGTCCGCGGACGGCTTCGCGGCGCCGACGGTCGACGGCGCGGAGGCCGTCGACGCCGTGCGTGCGCGGTGCTCCAGCCACTCGTCGAAGCCGCCGGCGAAGTCGTGGATGCGGCCGTCCTCGAAGTGCCAGACGCGCGTGGCCACGGCGGACAGGAAGGCGCGGTCGTGCGAGATGAGCACCAGCGTTCCCTCGAACTCCTCCAGCGACTCCTCCAGCGCCTCGCGGCTCTCCAGGTCCAGGTGGTTCGTGGGCTCGTCCATCAGCAGCAGGTTGGCCTTCTGCAGCGTGATCTGCGCCAGCGCAACGCGCGCCTGCTCGCCGCCGGACAGCCCGCCCACCTTCGCCTCGGCCTCCTCGCCGGAGAAGAGGTAGCGGCCCATGTGGCTGCGCAGCTCCTGCAGGGGCAGCCCGGGCGCGGCCTTCTGCACCTCCTCGCGGATGGTGAGGGCGACGTCCAGGTGGGTGAAGTCCTGGCGATACCACGCGCGCCGCACGCCGGTGCCAAGGGTGACGGAGCCGGCGTTGGGCTGCGCCTGCCCGGCGAGGACGCGCATCAGCGTCGACTTTCCGCAGCCGTTGGGGCCTACGATGGCGACGCGCTCCTGGCGCGACACCTCGGCGCGGAACGGGGCGAAGAGGGTGCGCGCGCCGTATCCGCACGACACCCCGTCCACCTTCAGCACCGTGCCGCCGCTGCGGGCCGCGGCGCCGAAGCGCACGGCCATCGCCCGGCCCTCGTCCGACACGCCGTCCACGCGCTCCAGGTGTGAGAGCAGGGTGCGGCGGCTCTTGGCCTGCTTGGTCTTCTGGCCCGCCAGGTTGCGGCGGATGAAGTCCTCGGTGCGGGCGATGTAGGCCTGCTGCTTCTCGAACGTCTTCTGCTGGAGCAGCCGCCGCTCCTCGCGCTGCACGAGGAAGGAGTCGAAGCTGCCCGTGTAGGCGAAGGCGGTGCCTTCCTCCAGGTGCAGCACGTGGTCGGACAGGCGCTCCAGGAACACGCGGTCGTGCGAGACGACGAGGACGGTGCCCGGGTAGCCGCGCAGGTAGCCCTCCAGCCACTCGGTGCTCTGGAGGTCCAGGTGGTTGGTGGGCTCGTCCAGCAGCAGCACGTCGGGTTGGGCGAGCAGCGTCTGCGCCAGGCGAAGGCGGCCGACCTCACCGCCGCTCAGGCTGCGCACCGTCTTGGCCCAGGTGTCCGCGGGGAACCCCAGCCCCTCCAGCGTGGCGTCGGCGCGGGCGCGCATCTCGTAGCCGCCGCGCCGGCCGAACTCCTCCAGGTGGCGGTCGTACGAGGCCATCAGCCGCTCGCCCTCGGGCGTATCGTGCGGCACGCGACCCAGCTCGTGCGACTCGTGCTCCAGCCGGCGCTCCATGGCGACCAGATCCGCGAACGGCTCCAGCGCCGCCTCGCGAACGGTGGCGGCGCTTGTCTCGCCGCGATTCTGGCGCAGCAGGGTGAAGCGCAGGCCCGGGTGGCGCCACACCTCGCCCTCGGTGGGCTCCTCCTCGCCCGTCACCATGCCGAACAGGGTGGTCTTCCCCACCCCGTTGCGCCCCACGATGCCCCAGCGGTCGCCCGCCGAGACGGTGAACGACACGTCCTTCAGCACCCAGCGCTCGCCGTACTGCTTTCCCGCCCCCGACAGCCGCACCAGCGTCATCGACCCACCTTCTCGCCCGTGGCGATGTGGAACGGGGCGGAATCACCCACCCCGTTCCGTCCGACGATCTCCCGGCGGCCGATCCCCAGCATCACGGAGCCCGACGGGTGCGGCAGGGTCATCGATTCACCACACCGCCCATGCTGGTGACGGTGCCGTCCTGGTAGAAGGGGACCTCGCGGTCGCCGATGGGGGTGTGGGCCAGCACGCTGCCGCGCGCGCGGTACGTGAACGCACCGTTGCGCATGAGCGCCGCGCCCGCGCCGCCCGCGCCGGCGTAGCTGAACTCCACCGGGATCTGCACCACCTCGGTGCGGCCGCCGCCCACCCGGAAGGGGCGCTCGTAGGTGCCCCTGGCGATGCTGGACCACGCGCTGTCGCCCGGCGCGGTGTGCACGGCCAGGTCGTAGGTCACGCGGTCGGCGCCCAGGGTGAAGCCGTTGGGGTTCTGGATGCGCACGTTCACCAGCAGCGTGCCCCCCGTAAGCCCCAGCCCGCCCACGGAGATGCTGTCCAGCGCCACGGTGGGCTGCTTGAACACGCCGCTCCCGCAGGCGGCGGCGAGGGCGACGGCGGCGAGCGACAGCACGGCGCGAAGCCCCGCGCGGGTGCGATGGATGGTCATGTTGCGCTTCTCCTTGCCTCGGTGATCGGTCGGAGCGGCCCGCCTTCAGCCGTCCGCGTCCGCCAGCTTGAGCGACGGCGACTGCCGCCACGATGCCCATTCCGTGCCTTCCAGCATCCTCCAGCGCGCGCCGGGCGCCAGCAGCAGCCCGCGCCCGCACCATTCCGCCACGAAACCGAGGTCGTGGCTGGACAGGAGGACGGCGGCCCCGGCGGCCCGGCGGCGGTCCAGCTCCCCCACCAGCCGCGCGGCGGAGGGCTGGTCCAGGCCGTTGAGCGCCTCGTCCAGCAGCAGCACCCGCGGCCCGTGCAGCAGCGCCGCGGCGACCGCCGTCTTGCGCGCCATGCCCTGCGACAGCTCGCGGCACAGGGTGCCTTCCGCGCCGGCCAGGCCCAGCAGCTCCAGCAGCCGCGCGCCCTCTTCGGCCGAGGCCGAAGCGTCCAGCCCGCGCGCCGCGGCGACGAAGCGCAGCGTCTCGGCGACGGTCAGCTCGCCGTACAGGTAGGGCTGCTCCGGGACGAACCCCATACACCCCGCGGCACCGGCGAGGTCCGAGAAGGGATCGGCGCCGCACAGGCGCACACTGCCCGCGCCGGGCATGCGGTCGCCCGTGATGCACCCCACCAGCGTGGACTTTCCCGCCCCGTTGGAGCCCAGCAGCGCCACCGCCTCGCCCGGCCGCAGCGTGAGCTCCACGCCCGCCAGCACGGGCCCGCGCCGGTACCGCTTCGACAGCCCGTGCACCACGAGCGGAAGCGGGGCGTCCGCGGAGGCGGCAGGGTTCGGCAGGTCGGTCGGTCGGGACGGTTCTGTCGATTCGCTCACTGCATCCTGTTCGGTTGATCCAGAGTTCGACACCGGCGATCGGCTCGCCGTGTCGAGCCACATTCGGTGGATGCGATCGACGTCCGACCGCAGGTTCGATGGTGCGATCGATCCGTTGCGTCTCATCCAGGGTTCGGGCGGCGCGACGGTTCCTCGCGCAATCAAACCCTATCATCGAATCCGGTGGACCGCACATCCTCCGAGGAGTTCGCAAGCGGTCGCCTAAACCCATCGCAACCCTCGATCGACGACACCCGTTCCGGCGTGCCTCCCTCCGTGGAGCTACGCACCCGGCGCGCCCGATGACCTACCGGCCGGCGGCGGCGAGGGAGGCGGCGGATGCGAGGGCGGCGGCGCCCGCGCCGGCCGCCAGCCACGGCCACGCGGAGCCGCCGGGCACGGCGAGCGCCCACGCGATGCCGATGGGGAGCACGACGCCCATCCCCAGACCGAACGCCGCGGCCCCCCGTCCCAGCAAGCGATGGCCGACCGTGATGCCGAGCGCGCGGTCCATCCAGCGCGGGCCACCGCGCTCCACGCGGCCGAGCGCGACGACGGCGAGCGTCTGCGCGGCGAGGAGCACCGCGGCCGACGCCGTCACCCAGGCGCGGACATGGGCGCTGTCGCCGGCGCGGAGCAGGGCGAGCACGGAGACGACGGCGACGGGCCAGACCATGCGCGACGCCCAGCGGAAGCGCCGGCCGACGACGGCGGCGTCCCGCGCCCGCACGGCGCCCGCGCGTCGCGGAAGCACGCGGGCGAGCCCGCGGCCGATCACCAGCGCATCCGCGGACCCGTCGCTCTCGGGCGCATACGCCATCTCGGCGGCGCGTGAGGCGAAGCGCGGCAGCGCGGCCTCGAAGCGGGCGGCGGCGATCGCGACGAGCACGGCGGCGAGCGCGAGCGCGGCGGGCAGGCGCCACCCCCACGCGTCCGGCGCGGCGCCCACCCACCGCGCGGAAACCACGGCGGCCACGGCGGGCCAGAGCGGCGCGAACACCAGCGGCGCGGCGGCGGCCAGCTCGGGGTCCCAGCCGATGAGGCCGGGTACCGCACGGGCTCCGGAGGCCATCTTCACGGCGGCGCCGGCGTGCGTGAAGAGCGACACCGCGCACGCGACGGACGCGGCGGCGAGCCCCATCGCCAGCGGCGGTGCCAGGCGAGCGCCGGTGGCGGCGTAGGGCACCATCAGCAGCAGCACGGCCCCGCTGCTCCACAGCGCGAGGCGCAGCGCGCGCACGGCGAAGATCCAGCGCGGCCGGATGCCCAGGTGTCGCAGCAGCGAGTCGTCGGGCGCTCGGAAGAGCGTGGGATACGCGAGCAGGCACGGCGCGGCGGAGGCCAGCAGCGCGAGCAGGATGCGGCCCTGCCCGTCCGTGGCGTCCGGCCGGGCGGCGGCCCCCATGCGCCACAGGCCGCCAATGGCGAGCGCGGAAGGGAGCAGCGCGGCGAGCCAGGCGCCCGCGCGGGGATGGCGGACGGCGTCCGTCGCGCGGCGGAGATCGGTACGGAGGAGGAGGCGGAGCGGGTGGATCATCCGCGGCGGCCGGGACGGCCGGGCGAACGAGTGCGCGGCAACGGCCACGCGGAGCCTGCCTTCGCAGACCGCAGGCTTTCGCGTGGGCCCGGGGGCCGGTGCGCGCGGCCGCGGGCGGCGTGGACGCGGGCGAACGGCGGGGCCGCGGATCTCGCGGAAAGGGGTCGGCGGTGGGGGGTTTCCGATGGATCCGACAACGCCCTGGCGGAGGGAGACCCGGCGGGGTTTGCCGGGGCTCCCTCTGCGCGCGGGGAGACCCCGGAGGCGCGCCGGCGATGGTCGGCCGTCGAAGGAGAGGGCCGCGCGCGCCGAGGAGGCTCGCCGCGCCCGCGGAGGAGACCCGCCGGGCGGTTTCGGCGGGGCTCCGGAGCGGCCACGATACCCGGGGAACGGCCACGGAGGACCGTCGCCTCAGCCGTCACCGTCTCGCGGCGCCTCGGCATTCCTGCCCTCGGCGGACGCTTCCGGGGCGTCCGCCGCTTCCGTCGACGGTCCCGGCGCGGGCGATGAGATCGATGCGCGCTCGGCCAGGCGCTGGGCGATCACGGCTTCGTACCCGCGGTCGGTGGGCTCGTAGAAGCGCGCGTCCCTGATCTCGTCGGGCAGGGTCTGCATGGCGACCCAGCCGCCCTCGTAGTTGTGCGCGTACTTGTAGTCCTCGCCGTACTTCCACTCGCGCATGAGCGAGGTGGTGGCGTTGCGCAGGTGCAGCGGCACGGGGGCGTCGGGATGCTGGCGCGCGGCGTCCGTGGCGGCGCTCATCGCCAGGTAGGCCCGGTTGGACTTCGGCGCGCTGGCGACGTAGAGGATGGCGTTGGAGAGGGGGAGCAGGCCCTCGGGCAGGCCCAGCCGTTCGAACGCCTGCATGGCCTGCATGGCGACGATGCCGGCCTGCGGATCGGCCAGGCCCACGTCCTCGTAGGCGGCGGCCACCAGGCGGCGGAAGAGCGTCTTGGGATCCTCGCCGCCGTTCAGCATCCGCGCCGCCCAGTACAGCGCGCCCTCGCCGGAGCTGGCTCGCAGCGACTTGTGGAACGCGGAAAGCATCTCGTAGGCGAGCGTGGTGTCGTAGCGCGCCGCGCGCTGCTGCAAGGCCTCGCGCGCGTTCTCCACCGTCAGCGTGGCGCCGTTGCCCGCGAGGCGCGCCGCCACCTCCAGGGCGGTGAGCGCCTGGCGCGCGTCGCCGCCGGTGGCGCCCACCAGGACGTCCTCGGTCTCCCGCGGCAGGGTCAGATCCATGCCGCCCAGCCCGCGCTGCGCGTCGGCGACGGCGCGGCGCAGCACGGCGCGCACGGCGCCCTCCTCCAGCGGCTTCAGGACCAGCACCTGCGAGCGCGACAGGAGCGCGGCGTTGATCTCGAACGCCGGGTGCTCGGTGGTCGCGCCGACGAGGGTGACGAGGCCGGACTCCATGGCCGGGAGCAGGAAGTCCTGCTGGCCCTTGTTGAGCCGGTGGATCTCGTCGACGAACAGCAGCGTGCGGCGGCCGGCCTTGCGCTGCGCCTGGGCCTCCTTCACCACCTCGCGCAGCCGCGGGACGCCCTCGCTGA
Organism: Gemmatimonadota bacterium; assembly: GCA_028287185.1. Lineage (GTDB taxonomy): Bacteria > Gemmatimonadota > Gemmatimonadetes > Longimicrobiales > Longimicrobiaceae > JAQBQD01. Next base: position 100,387 of record JAQBQD010000029.1, read on the forward strand.
CCGCGTTGAACGGCACGAACGCCGCCCGCGTGTGCCCGGCGATGACGCGGGCCAGGGTGGTCTTTCCCGTGCCCGGGGGGCCGTGCAGGATGAGGTTGGGGATGTGGCCGGCACCCACCAGCTTGCGCAGCGTGCCGGCCGGCCCGGCGAGGTGGTCCTGCCCCACGACGTCGTCCAGCGTGCGCGGGCGCATCCGCTCGGCCAGGGGCACGGAGGGGTCCGGCCCCGCGTCGGCCCTGGGTGCCGGCGCGAAGGGGTCCGCGGCGGACGACGGGTCGCGGCGCGGGGGCGGGCCCTCGTCGGGCTCGGCGCCCCCCTCTCCTCCGAACAGCGACAGCTCGCTCATGCCTCGCCTCCCAGCATCCACCAGGCCAGCAGGAAGCACGCGGCTCCCACGAACACCATGATCGCGGACGATCGGCTGCGCTCCTGCTGCACCTCGGGCATGAGGTTGCTGGCGGCCACGTACAGCGTGACGCCGGCGCTGAGCGCCAGGCCGTGCCTCTGCAGGGCGCCGAGCTGGTCCGTCACCAGCACGCCGAGCACCGTCGCCACGCCCAGCGCCGCGGTGCCGCCCAGGGCCATGCGGCGGGTGTTGCCGCTGGCGAGCATGACGCTGGCCACGGTGACGCCCTCGGGGATCTTGTGGAGCAGGATGGCGATGAAGACCAGGAAGCCCAGCGTGCTTCCCACGCGGAAGCCGCTGGCGATGGCGACGCCGTCGAAGAAGGTGTGCAGCAGCAGGCCCAGGAGGGCGCTGACGCCCGTCCAGTGGCCGACGTGGTGCGTCTCCTCGCCGAAGTGGAAGTGCGGCGTGAGCACGTGCTGCGTGAGGTGCACCAGCAGGTAGCCCACCAGCACCGTCACCGCGGCGTTCGCCCCGCCTTCGCGTAGCGTGTGCGGCAGCATGGCCAGCAGCGCCACCGCCAGCATGAACCCCGCGCCGAAGGCGATGAGCAGCCGCTGCGTGGTTCGCCCCCCGCGCGAGTGCGTGGTGATGACCAGCCCGCCGAGGACGTTGGCCCCGGCCGCCGCCAGGGCATACAAGAGAGCCGCGTTCACCGCCCGCACCTTCCGGAAAGAGCCGCCGACCGTGCCGACAAAGAGGACGGAAGGTGTGGCACCGGCGGGGTGAAGTCAACGGAACGGGGCGTGTGGCAACCGGGGAGAGGGCGCGGCATCGCATCCGCCGCCCGCATGGTCGTCCGTCGGCCGAGACCGATCCGCGCGATCGCTATCCCTCCAGCACCACGAACGCCGCCGCCGTGTCGCCGGTGTGCGTGAGCGACACGTGGATGGAGCGGACGCCGCGCTGCTCGGCGAGGGCGGCGGCGCCGCCGGAGAGGCGGATGGAGGGAGCGCCGGAGTCGGCGGAGACGACCTCGACGTCCGTCCACGCGCCGCCGCGGCCCCAGCCGGTGCCGAGCGCCTTGAAGAACGCCTCCTTCGCGGCGAATCGCGCGGCGAAGGACTCGGGGGGATGGCGGCCCTCGCGGCAGCGCCGGGCCTCGGCGGGGGTGAAGAGGCGCGCCAGAGCCTGGTCGCCGCGGCGGGCCAGCAGGCCGTCCACGCGGGCGACGCTCGCCAGGTCCACGCCGATGCCGACGATCATCCTCGCTCCTTGCGCGGGGTACGGGAAGGGTGCCAACGTTCGCGGAACATACTCCCACACGGCGGGGTGCTCAACGGCGGCACGGCGTTCGCAACGGCGGGCGCCGCCCGGCCGCGCGCATTGGCGCCCGGCTTCCGCCCGCGGCATCAACGGAGGATGACTGGTGGCTCGCTCGCGCTGGCGGGACAGGTTGCTGCTGATGGGGATGGTGGCCGCGGGATGCGCGGCCGGCATCGCCGTGGGATCGCTGCTCGTGCACCTCATCATCGGCAACTGGGGGAAGGTCTGATCCGCACGCTGCGGGGCGCCGTCCGCACGGCCCCGCTCCTCGCGCTCCTGCTGGCGGTCGCCGTGCCCTCGCTCGCCGCGCAGTCCCCGCCCGCCGCCGCGGACGCCTTCGCCGGCCCACCTGCGCCCGACCCCGCGCCGGCCGTCCGCGCTCTGCGTGCGGAGCTGGCCGCGGTGCTGGAGCGCGCCTCGGGGGACGGCGGACGGCGCGCGCTGCTGGTGGTGTCGCTGGACCGCGGCGACACGCTGTTCTCGCGCGAGCCCGACCAGCCGCTGGCGCCCGCATCCAACCTCAAGCTCTACAGCACGGCGGCCGCGCTGTCGTACCTGGGCCCCGCCTTCCGCTGGTCCACCTACCTGCTCGCCGCGGGCGAGGTGCGCGACGGCGTGCTCCTGGGCGACGCCGTCCTGTTCGGCACCGGCGACCCCACGCTCTCGCGCCGCATGACGGACGGGGCGCCGCGCATCCTGGGCGCGCTGGCGGACACGCTTCGGGCGATGGGGGTGCGCGAGGTGCGCGGCGACGTGGTGGGCGACGGAAGCTGGTTCGGCGGGCAGGGCACGGGCGTGGGGTGGAACCCGGACGACCTGCGGGCCTGGTACGCCGCCCCGACCGGCGCGCTGAACGCCGACGAGAACCTCGCCGGCACGCGCGGCCGCCCGCTCGCGGACCCGGCGCTGCACGCGGCGGCGCTGCTCCGCGCGGCGCTCGCGTCGCGAGGAATCGCCGTCACCGGCCGCGCCCGGACCGGCTTCGACCCGGCGGCGTCACCGGCCGCGTTCGGCGGATCCACCGGAGGCCGCCCGGCGTTGCCCGAGGCGCGGATCGTGGCCGTGCACCTGTCGCCCACGCTGGCCGAGGTGGCGGGCGTCACCAACCACGTGAGCCAGAACCTGTTCGCCGACGCCATGCTCCGCACCGTGGGACGCACGGCGCAGGGCGAGGGCACCTTCGCGGCGGGGGCACGCGCCGTCCGCCGGCTGCTCGCGGAGGCGGGCGCGGACACGGCGGAGGTGCGCATCCTGGACGGCTCCGGCCTGTCGCGGCAGGACCGGGTGACGGCGCGGTCCACCGTGGCGCTGCTGGCGTGGATGGCGCGCGGGCCGCTCGCGGAGGCCTACGCCGCGTCGCTGCCCGGCGCGGCCGAGCCCGGCGGGCTCAAGCGGATGTACGGCTCCCCCGCCGCGGGCAAGCTGCGCGCGAAGACGGGCACCATCCACGGCGTGTCGTCGCTCTCCGGCTACGTGACGACGGCGGATGGCGAGCGCCTGGCGTTCAGCATCATCGCCAACGGCGTCCCCGACGTCCACCGCGCCAAGCGCGCGGAGGACGAGATCGGCGAGCGGCTGGCGGCCTTCCGGCGGCGATAGGGGAGTGTCGGCGGATGGACCGGGACGCGGCCCGCGCTCCTGATCCGATCCGGAACCTGTCTCCGCATACGGGAATCCACGTCGGAGCCGGCGTCGACGGCAGAGTGCGCGGAGGTCCGCGGAGCCCGCCGGACTCGACCGACCCGGCTACAGCACGCGGCGGGCGAAGAGGAAGATGCGGACCAGCTCGCGCTCGTAGTTGCGGCGGCCGTCCATGCGGTTGCGGGCGACGCCTCCGTTGCCCAGCGAGCTGTGGATGATGCCCGCGCCGCCCGTGGACAGCGTGACGTGCGTGACGCGGCCGGGTTCCTCGGTGAAGAACAGGAGGTCGCCCGGGCGCAGCTTCTGGAAGTGCTCTCCGGGGTCCACCGCCTGCCCGGTTCGCGACTGCTGGTCGGCGTCGCGGGGAAGCTCGTGCCCGTGCATGCGGAAGAGCGCCTGCACGAAGCCCGAGCAGTCCACCCCGCCCATGGTGATGCCGCCCCACAGGTACGGCACGCCCAGCCACCGCGCCGCCGACGCGCAGATGGCGTCGCCCGTGCGGGGAAATGCCTGCGTGCGCATGGCGGCGGGCACCATCTCGCCCTCGGGCCACCCCGTCCGTCCGTCCGGCAGGCGCGCCGTCCCGTCGGGCTCGCGCACTATGCGGGCGCCCCAGGGCAGGCGCACGGTGGTCTCGCCGTTCGCCCCGCTGACCCTGGCGCCGACGGCGATCCACGACTCGCCCGCGGTGCCCATCTCCCACGCCCGCGCCTCCACCTCGTGCATCAGCGCGACGTAGCCCGCGTGCACCCAGCCGATGTAGCCGTCCGCCGAGCGGCACTGCAGCCAGCGGCGCTCGCGGCGCAGCACCAGCAAGCGGCTTCCCAGCACGTTCTGCGAGATCTGCGTGGTGCTGATGCGCGGCGCCGCGTGCATGGGCGCCACCGCCGCGGTGACGACGGCGTGGATGCTCTCGCCGGCGCCGCCCTCGGGAAGACGGACGACCTCGTCGCTCACGGCCGTCCACGCGTTCAGCTCGGCCATGCGGTGGTGCAGCGCGTCGGCGGCGGCGGGCTCGGAGGTGGCGCCCACCAGCGCCACGTACTCGCCGCGCACCTCCACCTCCACGTCGAACACCACCAGGCGCGGATCTGGGGCGAACTCGGCGCGCACCCGCTCCACCATCGCCTCCACCTGCTCCGCGGGCACGCTCACCGCACCCCCGCCGTCTCCAGGACCTCGATCACCCGCGCCATCTCCTCGTGCGTGTTGTACAGGTGCGGCGCCAGGCGGATAGCCCCCTCGCGCGGCACGCAGGCGACGCCCGCGTCGTGCAGCGCCTGCGTGGCGGCGGCCAGGTCGCGCGGGCGGAAGGAGAAGATGCCCGAGCGCCGCGCCGGAGACCGGTCGCTCACGACCTCCACCCCGCGCGCCTCCAGCCAGGACGCCAGCGGGTCGATCAGCGCCGACACGTGCCGCCGGATGCGCTCCACGCCCACCTCCAGCAGCAGCCCGATGGACTCCGTGAGCCCGGCCACCTCCTGGAACGGCGGCGTCGCCACCTCGTAGCGGCGGGCGCCCTCCACCCACTCCCAGCGGTAGTCCACGCAGCGGCTGTAGTCCTGGGCAGCCTGCATGGACGTCCACCCCACCGTGGGCGGCTCCATGCCCTCGATCAGCTCGCGGCGCACGTAGGCGAAGCCGCTGGAGAAGGGGCCGCAGAGCCACTTGTGGCCCCCCGTGGCCAGCACGTCCACCTGCGCCGCGCGCACGTCCAGCGGGATCTGGCCCAGCGACTGGATGGCGTCCACCACGAAGCGGATGCCCCGCTCGCGGCAGAAGCGGCCGAACATGGGCAGGTCCGCGTGCCAGCCCGTGGCGAACTGCACGGCGGACAGCGCGAACACGGCCACGCCGCCGCGGTCCAGCTCCTCCAGGATGCGCGCCTCGTCGGGGCGTCCGGCGGCGTCGCAGGGCACCAGCGTGAGCGTGGCGCCCGCGTCGCGGGCGCGCCCCATCCACGGGTACACGTTGGCGGGGAACTCGCGGTCGCTCACCACCACGCGCGAGCCGCGGGGAATGGACAGGGCGTGCGCGGCCAGGTGGATGCCGTGGCTGGTGTTGGGCAGCAGCGCGATCTCGTCCGCGTCCGCCCCCACCAGCCGCGCGGCGGCCTGACGCCCGCGCCGCAGCGTGGGCTCGAAGTCGTCGTCGCGCATCTCGTGGATGCGCGAGCGCCGCATCACGTAGCGCTCCGTCGCCCGGCGCGAGCGCTCGGGCAGCGGCGTCACCGAGGCGGCGTTCAGGTAGGGCGTGGGGCCCACGTGGGGAAACTCCGCGGCGCGGAGCGCGTGCACGTCGATGGGTGCGTCTTCGTTCATGCGGAGGCGCCTGGGGTCCTTCGGGGTCTGCGGGCGGCGTAGGATAACCCCCGCCCCCTGTACGGACAACCCTGGGGCGAGTGGCCCGGCGAAAGGCACGCAATCCGCTGGAAGAGGGTATCAACGGGCATTCGCGAGCCGATGCGAACGCCCGCCGCCGGAAGGGGAGACCACGACCTCCGCGGAGAGGATCGTCCTCCGGAGCCGCGCAGGCGGGCGTTTCTCCAGGGCAGCCCCGGGCTGCCAGCCCGACGCGTATCGGCGCTGCGAGAAGATCCGCAGCGAGTCGCGTCCATCCAACCCCTGCCGATCCTTCTACCGCCAGCCCATGAAGATCACCGCCATCGAGACGCAGAGCTCCAACGGGGAGCGCGTGAACGTGCACGTGGACGGCGCGTTCCGCCTGGCGCTGGGGGCGGAGATCGCGTTCGCCGAGCACCTGCACGTGGGCGACGAGGTGAGCGAGGCGCGGCTGGCCGAGCTGGAGCACATGGACCTGGCGTGGCGTGCGCGCGAGGCGGCGCTGTCCCTGCTCTCCTTCCGCCCGCGCACGGCGGCGGAGCTGCGACGGCGGCTGGTGGAGAAGGACTTTCCCGCGGACGTGGCGGCCCAGGTGGTGGAGCGGCTGGACGCGATGAAGCTGGTGGACGACGCCGCCTTCGCCGAGATGTTCGTGCGCGACCGCGTGCGCCTGAAGCCCAAGGGCCGGCGCGTGCTGGCGCAGGAGCTTCGCGTCCGCGGCGTGGACGAGGACACCGCGCTGGGCGCCATCGACGGGGTGATGCAGCGCGGCGGCACGTCGGATGCCGACCTGGCCCGCGCCGCCGCCGGCCGCTGGCGCCCCCGCGCCGGCGAGGACCCGCGGAAGGCCCGCGCCCGCCTCCACGCCTTCCTCGCCCGCCGCGGCTTCAACGGCGACGCCATCCGCGAGGTCGCCGACGAGGTGCTGGCGCGCGGCGGACCGGCCTCCACGGACGAAGACGTGGACGGCGTCGAGGGCGGGGGCGAATAGGCTTTCGATCGACGGGAACACCCGCGGTACGTCGGTCGATGCGAATGCCGCATCGCCTCGACGGTCGCGGCACCGCTCACCGAACGCATCCGTGCGTGAGCTCATGGACCATGAAGCGCGGCTGATGGGTTTCATCGACCAGTTCCTCGCCGGGACGCTGGGCTTTCCCGCCTTCCAGCTCGCCTATTCCGCGCACTACATCGACGAGCTGCCCGACGGCGCCCTGAGCGCGGCGCGGGAAGAGGCGTTCGGAGAGGTGCACGAGGCGGCCGACTGGATTACCGCCGATCCCTCGCCCGAGGAGCGCGGCTACGGCTGGAGAAACCCCGCCGAATTCCGCCTCTGGCTCACAGTCCGCCGCCGCACGCTCTGAGCCGGTCCGCCTTGATCGATCGGCCCGCCGGCTCGTCGATCCCCACCGAAGCCCAGCCCGGTTCGCGCTCACGAGCCCGCATGCTTCGACCACGGGACCCACCGGTGAACGGAATTCCGATCGTCGACGGACTTCTCATCGACGCGTTCCGTGGACGGAATCCGTCCATCAGCGCCGCACCATCAGCCGAAGCATCTCTCGGCAGGCGGCAGTTCATCGACCGTCCCTGCCCGACCCGCTTGCCGTCCCCCACGCCGCACGCCACAATACCCGCTCCCCTCCCTCCGCGTCCTCGCCGGACTCCCCTTGCCGGCTCCCCACGACCGTCGCCACCCATGAAGAAGCTCGCGTTCGCCCTGCTCGGCCTGGCCGTGCTCCTCCTGCTGTCGGCGGGCGGCGCGCTGCTGTGGCTGCGCCGCGCCGAGGCCGATCCCGGGCGCGACGCCACGCTGGCCGGGCTGCGCGCGCCGGTGCAGGTGTGGCGCGACTCGCTGGGCGTGCCGCACGTGTGGGCCGGGGACGAGGCGGACCTGTACCGCGCGATGGGCTACGTGCACGCCCAGGACCGGCTGTGGCAGATGGAGCTTCTGCGCCGCGTGGCGGACGGACGCCTGGCCGAGGTGATGGGCAAGCCGCTTCTGGGCACGGACAGGTTCCTGCGCACCCTGGGGATGGGCCGCGCCGCCGCCGAGAACGAGCGCCTGCTGGACCCCGCCACCCGCGCCCTTCTCCAGGCCTACGCCGACGGGGTGAACACCTGGATCCGCGACCATCCCGGCCCGCTGCCGCCCGAGTTCCAGGTGCTGCGCTTCTCGCCGCAGCCGTGGACCGTCCGCAACTCGCTTTCCATCGGCAAGGTGATGGCGTGGGACCTGGCCGACTGGGAGATGGGCCTGCAGCTCCAGCGCGCCACGGACGCCGTGGGACCCGCGCTGGCGAAGGAGCTGAACCCGCCGTACCCCGACTGGGGCCCCGACATCCTGGGCGAAGACGGCCAGTGGACGGGCGGCGGTGCGTCACCCGCCTCTACCGGCGGCGCGGCGGACCCGCCGGCGGGCTCCGTCCCGACCGCCGCGCGGTCGGGCGGCGGACGTCCGCTCGCGGTGGGTCGCTCGGCGGACGAGCTGGCGATGAGCGGGCCCGTGCCGCTCCCGCGCGTGCCGGCCATGGCGCTGGAGCTGCTGGAGGGCGCCTCCATCGCCCATGCGTCCAACGCGTGGGTGATCGGCGGCGGGCTCACGCGCTCCGGCAAGCCCATCCTGGCGAACGACATGCACCTGGTGCTGCGCGCGCCGTCGCTGTGGTACCTGGCGGCGCTGCATGGCGGGCCGCTGGACGTGGCGGGGATGACGCTTCCCGGCGTGCCGGTCGTCGTCGCCGGGCACAGCCGCCGCGTGGCGTGGGGGTTCACCAACGCCATGGTGGACGACGTCGACTTCTTCGTGGAGCAGCTCGACCCCGCGGACGCCGGCCGCTACCGGGTTCCCGGCGGCTGGGAGCGCGTGCTGGCGCGGCCGGAGACCATCCAGGTGAAGGGCGAAGCGCCTGTCGTCCACGTCGTCCGCTCCACGCGGCACGGGCCGGTGCTGTCCGACGTGGACCCGCGCGGCGGCGGGCGCGTGCTGGCCATGCGCTGGACGGCGCTGGACCCCACGCACGAGGTGTACGGGCTGATGGGGATGAACCGCGCCCGCAGCGCCGCCGAGTTCACCGCCGCGCTGCGCAGCTTCGAGAGCCCGCACCAGAACGTGGTGTACGCCGACGCGGACGGCGCCTTCGGGTACTGGATGGGCGGCACCGTGCCCGTGCGGAAGGGCGGCACCGGCCTGCTCCCCGTCCCCGGCTGGACGGGGGAGGGCGACTGGGTGCGGAGCCTGGCGTTCGACGAGCACCCGCACGTGCTGAACCCGCGCGAGGGCTTCATCGTCACCGCCAACAACCGGCAGGTGGGGGCGCGCTACCCGTTCGAGATCTCGTCGAGCTGGTTTCCGCCGTACCGCGCGTTCCGCATCCGCGAGATGATCCTGGCGGGCAGCGGCTTCACCGCCGCGGACGTGGCGCGGCAGCAGATGGACGTGAAGGACCCCTTCGCCGTGCGCAACCTGCCGTACGCCATCGCCGCCGCGCACGACGCGGGCGACCGCAGGGCAGAGGCTGCGCTGCGCGGGTGGGACGCGAAAGCGGCGGCCGACTCGCGTCCCGCCGCGCTCTTCTACGTGTGGTTCGAGATGCTGCGCGAGCGCGTGGGCCGCGACGAGTACCGGGGGAAGGAGATGTACTTTCCCCGAAGCACGCTGGAGGAGATCCTGCGCCGCGGCGACAGCCCGTGGGTGGACGACGTGCGGACCGCTCGCCGAGAGACGCTGCGCGAGCTGTCCGCCGCCGCCCTGCGCGACGCCGCCCGCGCCACGCACCGCAAGCGCTGGGGCGACATCCACCGCACCCGCATGGAGCACCCGCTGGGCCGGGTGAACGCGCTGGACCGCGCGCTGGGCCTCAACATCGGCCCCTTTCCCAACGGCGGATCGAACAACACGGTGGACGTGGCCGGCTTCGGCGGCGTGAAGCTGCCGTACGTCAACGGCTACGGACCCAGCCAGCGCCACGTGGTGGACATGGCCGACGTGGACGGCCAGGGTGGCTTCATCGTCCCCACCGGCCAGTCCGGCATCCCCAGCTCGCGCCACTACGGCGACCAGACCCCGCTCTGGAGGACGGGCCGCCTGTGGCGCATCCCCCTGGACCGGCAGAAGGCGAGCGCGCGCATCGTCGCCCGCATGACGCTGCGGCCGGCACGCGGCTGATCCGGTCCGAACGCCGGTCGGGCCGCACGCCGCACGTGCCGTTCTTCGATCCCCGGTTCCGGTTCGCGGACGCAAGGACGACCGGGCGCGGCGGCGGAGCGGCTGGCCGTCTTCCCGCCGGCCCGCCCGAGTGGACGGCGGCGACGCGGAGGTATGGGAGGTCATCTGGTTCCACCGGGTGGACCGGCATGCCGAGTGACCCCGGTCGATGGGTGACGAAGAGGGGCCGCTTCCCGGGTGGGAGGCGGCCCCTCTTCGTCGTCATCAGCGGCGGTCTCCCACCGGCGGTGTCATTCCGTTGACGGGATCGGGCGAGCATCGGCGCCGGCCTTCCCTCCGGCTCCGCAGGGAGCCTACGCGTCTCCGCGGACCCGTCGCGGACCTCCTCTCGGCGCGACGGGATCGCCCGCCTACACCCACATCGCGTGGAACGCCACCTCCGGCCGCGAGCCCAGGCGCACCGGCATCACCGTGGTGCCCACGCCGCGCGAGACGAAGAGCGGCGGCAGGGCTCCGTCGCGGAACCAGCCGCGGGCGTAGCGCCCCGATCCCGGCGGCAGCACGGGCGCCCAGCCGAACAGCGCGATCTGCCCACCGTGCGTGTGCCCGGAAAGCACCGCGTCCACCCCGTACGCCGCCAGGTCCGCGGGCACCGGCACCGGCACGCCGAACGCGTTGACGGGCGCGGCCCCGACGCCCAGCCCGTCCCGCTGCTCGGGCGTATGCGCGAGAACGAGGTGCCCGTGCGCCGGGGCGATGCCGCGAAGCGCCGCCGTCAGGTCGGGCTTGCCCACGAAGTCGTCCAGCCCCGTGACCGCGATGCCGCGGCCCTCGTGCCAGTGCATCACCGTCTCGTTCACCAGCAGCCGGCACTCGTGGCGGGCGTAGACGGCGCGCAGGGCGCCAACGTCCACCTTGCCCCAGTGCTCCCAGTTTCCCAGCACCGCGTACTTCCGCACCGCCGGGTCCAGCAGGCCCAGGAACGCGTCCAGCAGCGGAAGGCCGGCCGGGCCCTCCACCGAGTCGCCCGTGAGCACCACGAAGGCCGGCCGGCGCGCGGCGATCTCGGCGGCGATGCGGCGGTGCACGCCGGCGATCCCCCGCAGGTGCAGGTCGCTCACGTGCGCGAACGTCACCCTGCGCTCGTCCGCCCCGCGGCGGCCGTTCACGACGTGCTCGGTGAACTGCACGTCGCCGGTCTCCACCGCGAAGCCCTCCACGCCCAGGCCGGCGGCGGCGCCCGCGGCGGCGGAGAGTGCCAGGAACCTCCTGCGCTTCAAGATGGGATGCGGAGCGGGGTGGGATGGATCGCCCGGACGGAGCGGGCCGGGATGGGAAGCGCCGGACGCGATTCGGCCGGGGCGCGGAGCCGGGGAGCGCGCCGCGCCTCGTCGTCGATCGACACCGGCCGCCGGATCGGGCGGATCGGGCCGCTCAGCCCGCGGGCCGGGGCCGGGCGCCGGCGGGTGCGTCCGTCGAGGGCCGGGCCGCGGTGGACGAGCGGAGCTTCAGGATCGCCGCCACGCCGATGGCGCTCACCAGCAGGCTGATGACCTGCGCCATCGTCATCACCCCGAAGAAGCGGTCGTCCTTGGCGCGGAAGATCTCCACCACGTACCGCTCCACCCCCGCCATCGCCATGTACGAGAACCACAGCACGCCCGGCGTCGCCACCCGCTTCCGCATGCGCCACAGGACGGCGAAGATCACCAGGGTGATCAACACCTCGTAGATCTGCGTGGGGTGCACGCGCATCACCTGCTCGTCGGGGATGCCGATCGGCACGCGGACGCCGAACTGGCGCAGGTTGAACGCCGTGGACGGAGGCGCGCCGTGGGGAAAGGCCACGCCCCACGGCCTGTCGGTGGGGCCGCCGTAGTCGTCGCCCACCAGGAAGCACCCCACGCGCCCCACCGCGTACCCCAGCGCCAGCGCCGGCGCGATGGCGTCGCCGAACTTCAGCACCGGCAGCCCGCGCGCGCGCAGCCGCCACCAGATGAGCAGCGCCGCCAGGATGAACCCCCCGTACCACACCAGCCCCGCCCTCGAGGTGAGCGCCCGCCAGGGGTTCGCCACCGTCTCGGGAAAGTACAGGAACAGGTAGTAGATCTTGGCGCCCAGGATGCCGCCCAGCGCCGCGTACCACACCACGTCCCACGCCGTCTCCGGGTCCTCGCCCTTGCGCCGCAGCTCGGCCGAGAGCACCCAGCCGGCGGACAGGAACGCCAGGGCCATCATCACCCCGAACGAGGTGATCTCCAGCCCGCCGATGCGGAAGAGTACAGGGAACATGGCTCAGGGATGTGGGAGGTCGTGTGGCCCGCCGCGGTCCTCGGCGCCGGGCCTTCGCTCGGCTTCCGCGGAGGTTGCAGCATGCGCGCGGAACGGCATCAGCAGCATGCCGGGCAGCGTACGCCAGGCGCGCTCGTCCGCGATGCCCAGGCCCAGGCGGATCTCGCCGGGCCGGTCGCGCAGCCGGAAGCTGCCGAAGGCGCGGTCCCAGAACGAGAAGACGCTGGCGTAGTTGCTGTCGGTCTCGGGGCGCCGCTCGGAGTGGTGCACCCAGTGCATCCACGGCGTCACGATGGCCGTCCGCAGCGCCCGGTCAAGCCGCGGCGGCACGCGCACGTTGCTGTGGTGGAACAGGATGACGGGCAGCAGCAGCGTCTCGTACAGCAGCACCTGCCCCACCGACAATCCCAGCAGCGGCAGCACCGCCAGGCGCGCCAGCGAGGACAGGACGATCTCGCCCGTGTGGAAGCGCAGCGCCGTGCTGGCATCGAGCTCCGCGTCCGCATGGTGCACGGCGTGGAAGCGCCACAGCAGCGGCACGCGGTGGTTCATGCGGTGCCAGGCGTACATCCACCCGTCCATCAGCACCACCGCCGCCACGGTGGAAAGCCAGCCCCCCAGCGGCAGCACGCGCAGCAGCCCAAAGCCGTGCGCCCGCGCCCACTCCGTCACCCGCAGCGTGGCCCACGCGAAGGCGAGCGAGACGAGCGCGGCGTTCATCACACCCAGCGCCACGTTGGCCAGGTCGTGCCCGGCGCGCCCGCGGCGGCCCTCGAACATCGGGGCCGCCGATTCCAGCACCCACAGCAGCGCCAGGGCGGCGGCGGCGCCCGCGGGCTTCAGCACGAACGCGGGCGGCATGGCGGCTCGCAACCTCGGCGCGGAAGCGGAGATGGCGCGGGAGCGCGGAGCCTCCCGGTACCGATCCCACCGCCGGAAGTTCCCCGCGCGCCGGAGCCGGCATCGTTTCCCGCCGGACGCCTTCCCCGGGGTTGCGGGGTCGATGGGCCGCACCGGGGGCCGAGGGGATTCCGCCCGGCGCGCGAGACCGGACGATCCTTGCGCGCCGCCTGGCGGGAGGCAATACTCGCGGATCGGAGCGCCGCGGTGCGCGCCCCCCCCTCGCGAGGCAGACGCTCCACGCCCCGTTCCCCGAGCACGAATGGCCGACCGGCACCTCCCCTCTGCTTCCCAGGCGCCGGCGCCACCGCCCCGTCGTCGCGCGACGAGCGACGTTCCCACGTGCTCCGACCGCCCCGCCGGTCCGGTCGCCGCCATCGGCCCGGCCGGGCCGCTGCGGGTGGAGCAGGTGCTTCACCTTCAGCGCACGCTCGGCAACCACGCGGTCCAGGGCATCCTGGCCCGGCACCGTCCCCCGGCACCGTCCGCCGCCGCGCCGCCCGGCGTGCAGCGCATGATCGCGGTGAAGGAACCGCACGATCTCGTCTATCACCCCGCCGACCTGGACACGTCCGGCGAGTTCGCCGCCACCTTCCGGGGGATGATGGGCGACGCCGTGGGACGCCGGGCCGTCACGTGGGCGGCGTTCCGGCACGACGTGGCGTGGCCGGACGCCGAATGGACGTCGGGGGAGCGCGACGCGACCTCCGAGGAGGTGGAGGACGAGACGAGGCAGAGGGTTCTCGGCCAGTTCGAGGACGAGGACGTCATCCACGCCTATTCCCGCGCGGACATGGTGCAGTGGGGCTATCCGGACATGGAGCCGCCCGTGCTCCTGCTGGACCCGGACGACATGCGCGAGGCGGGACAGGTGCCCGGCCAGCAGATCACCGAGAGCGAGACGTGCGTGATCCAGGCGCTGGACTCGTTCGGCGTGAACGTGCCCGGCCTGGGGGTCCACACGGTGGCCGCCTGGCACAATTACTTCCGCACCCGGGCTCCCGGCCTGGACTACCGCACCGACAGCCACTACGTGCGGGTGTACGTCGGCATCCTGGGCTACACGCTGGTCAACAACGCCGTGATCGCCTGGGACGCCATCCCCTGGGAGGAGCTGGGCGACGGCAACTACCTGGTGGGCACCTACCCGAACGGCCAACCCCAGGGCGGGGAGACGGGCCACATGATCGGGGCGGTGGTCGCCGGCGGCGCGGTGACGGCGGTGCACGACCAGCAGGGGCTCACCGAGCCGTACCTGGACGGCCACAACGTCTACGCGCGATACATCTTCCGGATGTAGGGGCCCCGTCCGCCGCCGGAAGTTTCCCGCCCCGCACGCGAAAGGGGGACGGCGCCGCCGTCCCCCTTTCGTCATCCGCGCCCGGGCAGGCTCAGATCTCGTCGTCCAGCTTGCGCTCGCCCTTGCCGAACGCGTCCTGGACCTTGCCCTTGGCCTGGTCCAGCTTGCCCTCGGCCTGCATCCCGGTGTCGCCCGTGAGGCCGCCGGCGGCATCCTTCAGCTTGCCCTTGGCGTCGTCGAACTTGCCCTTGAGCGAGTTCTCCATGCCGTCGGTCCTGAGGTCCTTGTCTGCCATGGTCGTCCTCCCGATCGGGTTCCGGCGCGCCCGAAAAGGCCTCGCGGGCGTCCCGACCCTTCTGGCAAGACACGTACCCAAATCGCCTGGCGCCAATCGATTACAGCGACGTCACCCGCCCAGGTGGCAACCGTCTACGCACGATTCGCCGGCACACCCTCGGCGCGCGCCGAGACGCATCTGGCGCGCGGCCGCGTGATCCCCGCGCCTCCATCCGTCGCAGGTCCAGCGCGCGGCCAGCGGACGGGAAGGCGTCAGCCGCCGCGGAAGAAGCGGGCGATGGCGCCGAACAGGCCGCCGCCCTGCTGGCCCTCGGGGCGCACCGACGTGCCCACGAACGAGTCGGGCTCGCGCCGGGCCTTGGGGCGCCGGCGGCCGGCCATGCGCCGCGCGCGCAGCACGGGCTCCACGGCGCCGGGCGACAGCCACACGGCGCGGCAGGCGGGGCAGCGGTGCAGGCGCGATCCGCCCTCCTCCAGCGTCTCCAGCTCGGCCTCGCCGCAGTAGGTGCAGAGGGCGTGGTCGCGCATCATGGGCGCGGTGGCGGCGCCCGAGGGCGACACGAACTCCTCGCTGTCCACCGCGCGCTCGAACTGCTCGGGCGCGAAGAGCAGGCCGAAGCAGCGCGGGCACGAATGGAAGGTGACGCCGCTGCGGGTGTGCAGCGAAAGCGGGGTCTGGTCTACGGGACAGCGGGCCATGGTCCAGTCTCGAAAGGGATGGAAACCTCCGGCCGCCGCGGCGGAACGAGGTCTTTCATGCACGAATGCCTTGATGATGTCCTGCCCGTCCCGCGGCCTTCGAGTGCCAGCCGCCGCCGGACGCCTTGCTTCTCGCTCGATCCCCCCACCTCGTCGTCGGCCCTCCGCGCGGAACGCCGATCCGCCTCGAAGCAGCCCGCGCAGGCGGGCCTCGCGCCGTTCCCGCCGCGGTTTCAACCGCCTGGGCTGCGGGCGGCCATCTGCGAGGCGCCCCGCTCGACGGCATCGACGGCCGCTCCCCTCAGCGCGCGCCCGGCTTGGCGGCGAGCGACGCGCACGGAACGAGCCGCGAGCCCGCGGCGGGCACCTCGAGCGTGCTGGCCACGGGCGCAACGCCGTGCCCGGGATACTCCTCCACGCGGTACGACGTGGTCCGTTCGCCGCTTCCCAGCTCGGCCACCACACGCCCCAGGATGCGCCCGTCCGCGGCGGACACCAGGCACCGGTCCGGCACCGGCGCGCCCGGCGCGAGCTGCGTCGCAGGCGCGGGCCGACGCGCGGTCGCGGTGGGGGTCGGCGATGCGGATCGTGCCTTCCCCCCGCCGCCCAGCGCCAGCCACAGCACGATGCCGACCAGCAGCATCGTCCCCACGGCGAAGACGGCCACGATCCCCAGCTCGCGCATCCGCTGCCGGCGAACGGCGGCGGCGGCGGCGGGAGCCGGTGACGGTCCGCGCTCCACGGCCGGACTGTCGGACCGCGGCGCTTCCGCCGATGCGATCTCGTCCGGCGACGGCGGGTCCCGCATGGGCTGCATCAATCGAACATGTCCCAGGCCTTGTCCAGGTCCTGCCGGGAGAAGACGCGGAAGGCGGTGAGCGTGTTGGTGCGCTCGATGCCGGTGACCTGCGCGATCTCCTCGGTCACGATCTCGGCGATGCGCTCGTACTCGGCCACGCGCACGATGGCGATCAGGTCGTACTCGCCCGACACGGAGTACACCTCGGCCACGCCGTCGATGCCGGCGATGCGGCGGGCCAGCGCGGGAACGTCGCCGGGAACGGCGCGGATCAGGACGACGGCGGCGATCATGGAGCGTTCTCCCTGGTTGACGTGGTGTGCCTCACGATGCGTGCCTCAGTCCGCGGCGGCGGCCGGCTCCGCGGTGTGATCCGCCGGCGGGACGGCCGCCATCCCCTCCGCCCGCCGGGGCAGAAGCGCGGCGCCGGCGGCGATCAGCACGGGCCCCAGGGCCACCAGCAGCCAGTTGGGCGCCTCGCCTCGGCCCAGCAGCAGCCGGCCCACCGCGGGCGGGGCGGAGATCACCAGCACCGTCAAGCCGTTGTTCAGCGCGTGCATCGCCATGGTCGCGAAGGTGGAGCGCGATTGCCACGCCACCCATCCCATCAGCAGGCCGATCCAGAACGTCGGCAGAAAGCGCAGCACCGTCTCGAACGACAGGTGGAACGCGCCGAACACCAGCGCCGACAGCAGGACGGCGCGCCACCCCGCCAGCCGCGCCGCCAGGCTCCGCAGCAGCACCCCGCGAAACACCAGCTCCTCGCAGATGCCGGGCAGCACCGCCACGATCAGCAGCAGCCACAGCGCCCGCCGTGCATCCGTCGCCGTCGTGAGCTTGGCGAGCTGCCCGAACAGCTCCTTCGGCACGTGGAAGAACTGGAGCTGCAGCCACCCCAGCGCCCACCCCAGCGGAATGCCGCCCAGCGCGATGAGCGCCGCCGCCGCAAACGTCCGAGCGGACGGCCGCGCGAGCCCCAGCGTGCGCCGCGCGTCGTACGGCCCGAGGACGGCGAAGAGCACCGCCGGCAGACCGATGAACGCCACGGTCGACATGGGGATGCCCGCCTCGCCCAGCCCCGCCACCGCCTGCGGGGCCAGGTAGAAGAACAGCAGCGCCACCCCGACGATGAACACCATCGCCTCGCCCGGCGACGGCACGAGCCCACGGCTTCCCGCGTCGCGATCGATCCCGTCCGTTCCGTCGATACGGTCCGTCGCGTCGGTCCCGTCCACTCCGCGGCCGGCCGTCGATGCGCCGGAGCGCCAGCGGCGCAAGCGGGCGGAGATCGGCTCCGGCGCGGCATCGCCCGATCCGCTGCCGAACAGCACTTCCTCGCGGCCGAACGAGCGGGCGGCGAAGACCAGCGCCGCAGCGGCGTACACCGTCGTGGCCAGCAGCGCCAGCGCGGAGGGCAGCGGCGCCGCGGTGCCCGACAGCAGCTCGCGGAACAGGAACGCCACGCCGCCCACGGGGATCAGGGCCATGCCCGGCGTGAACTCGATGCCCGGCATCGACGCCAGGAAGGCGGGGATGATGCTGACGATGTACACCGGCGTCAGCGCGTTCTGCGCCTCCTTGAACGACTGCGCCCGCACCGCGATGCCCAGGAACAGCGCCGAGAACAGCACGGCCAGCGGCACCATCACCGCCAGCACCACCAGCACCGAGCCCGCCGGCAGGCGAAAGTCCAGCTTCGCCACACGGGTGATCTGGAACAGGCCGGACTGGAAGGTGAGCAGCATGCTGCCCAGGTTCAGCGCCGCCGCCCCGAAGCCGATGGCCGACACCGCCGCGAACTTGCCCGCCACGATCTCGCGCGCGGGCACCGGCGCCGTCAGCAGCGTCTCCAGCGTGCCGCGCTCCTTCTCGCCCGCCGCCAGGTCGATGGCCGGATAGAAGGCGCCGAGCACCGTCATCAGGATCAGGATCATCGGCAGCACGCGGCCCAGCGTGTAGCCGCCCAGCTTCTCGGGCGACGCAAGCGAGCTGTCCGCCACCGCCAGCGGCTTCGCGAACGCGGCAGGCAGCCCCCGCGCCGCCAGCCGCCGCGCCAGCAGCGAGTCGCTCCACGCCGCCAGCCGCTCCCCCACCACCGTCCGCGCGCGCTGCGACCGGTCCCGCGACGCATCGAACAGCACCCGCACCGCCGCCGTCCCCTCGTCCCCGGATCCAGACGGTTCATCCGCTCGGATCGATCCCGCCGCTCCGAACGAAACCGTCGATCCCGTCGATCCCGTCGATCCCGTCGATCCCGTCCGTCCCATCGCCTCGGACGAATCAGTCGATCGGACCGATCCACCCGACGGCACTTCGGCGGATGCGCGAGAGACGACCACCGCGGCGTCCAGCCGGCCGTCGCGCACCTCCGCGAGCGGCGGGGTCGAGCGAGGGGAGACGTGGAGCGCGCTGTCCCGGGCGAGAAAGACGGCCACTCCGCTGTTCCCAGGATCGACCACTGCGACCTCGGCGGCCTTCGCCTTCAGGTTGCGCTGGCCCAGCAGCGCGAGCTGCTCGATGACGACGAACAGCAGCGGATACAGCAGGATGGGCACCGCCACCATCATCACCAGCGTGCGGCGGTCGCGCAGCGTCTCGCGAAGCTCCTTCGCCATCACCAGCCGCACCACGCGCCACCTCACGCGGCGGCCTCCGTGGCCAGGCGCAGGAAGGCGCGCGCCAGGCTGCGCTCGCCGCTCTGCGCCACCACCTCGTCCGCCGTCCCCTCCGCCACCAGGCGCCCGCCGGCGATGATGCCCACGCGGTCGGCCAGCAGCTCCACCTCGCTCATCTGGTGCGTGCTGAACAGGACGGCCCTGCCGCGTTCCCGCGCGCGCTCCACGAAGCGGTAGATGGCCTCGCCGCTCAGCACGTCCAGTCCCAGCGTGGGCTCGTCCAGCACCAGCGCCGGCGGATCGTGGACGACGGCGCGGGCGATGGAGACGCGCTGCTTCTGCCCGGTGGAAAGCTTGCCGCAGAGCCGGTCCGCGAACTCGGCCAGGCCGAACGTCTCCACCGCCGCCTCCACCCGCGCCCTCGCATCCGCCGGCTCCAGGCCGTGCAGCTCGGCGAAGTAGCGCAGCAGCTCGCGCGCGGTCAGGCGCCCGTACAGGCCCATGGACGCGGCCAGGAAGCCCATCCGCCGCCGCACCTCCAGCGGCTCGGTGCGCACGTCGAAGCCCGCGATGCGCGCCGTTCCGGAGGTGGGCCGCAGCAGCGTCGCCAGGCAGCGCAGCGCGGTCGTCTTCCCCGCCCCGTTGGCCCCCAGCAGCGCGTACACCTCGCCGGGCGCCACGCGAAGGGAGATGCCGCGCACCGCGTGCAGGGTGCCGTACGACTTGCCCAGCCCGTCCAGCTCGATCATCGCCGCCCGCGTCCGTGCGCCCGCGTGTCCACGAGCCGCACAATATGCCCCCGCGCGGCCCCGCGCGACAGAAGCGCCCGCGCATCCGGCCTGATCGACTCGTTCGACCGCGCCGACGCCATCGTCTCCATCGACTCCATCGACATCGACCCGACGGAACTCATGGCCCGCGCCCTACGCCTCCGCCGCGATGGCGCGCACCACGTCGTCGATGGCGGCGCGAACCCGGGCCGAGGACAGGCCCGAGCCGTTGACGATGATGGAGAACACCACCTGCCGCCCATCGGCCGTGGTGGCGAAGCCGCTCAGCGAGTCCACGTTGCCGATGGACCCCGTCTTCGCGGAGACGCGCCCCGTCAGGTCCAGCAGCCGCGACTGCAGCGAGCCCGCGCGCCCCGCCACCGGCAGACCCGCGCGCACCATCTCCTGCTCCGGCGAGCGGCGGACGTAGGACAGGATCTGCACGAAGGCGTGCGGCGTCACCAGGTTCTCGGCGGAAAGGCCGGAGGCGTCGCGGAGCTTGAAGGCCGTGCTGTCCACGCCGACGACCCGGGTGAGAAAGTCGCGCTCCAGCGCCAGGCCCGCGTCCCAGCTCCCCTCGCCGCGCCGCTCGCGTGCCAGCGTCTTCAGGAGCTGCTCCGCGATCCAGTTCTGGCTCTTGAGAAGGATGGGCGCGATCACCTGCGGCAGCGGCGGCGACAGGCGCTCGGCCAGCGGCGCGGCCGTCGCGGCGGCGGATCGCGCGGGGTCGGACACCACCCGCACCTCCGGCGCGTCCACGGCGATCCCGCGCGCCACCAGCACCTCGCGGAACACGGTGGCGGCGTAGCGGGCCGCGTCGTCCACCGCGAACGACTCGGTGCGCGGGCCGGCGTTCAGCGGCGTCTCGCCGTATGCGCGGATGGCGCCCGGGCCGGCGCCGCGCTCCAGGTCCAGCGTCTGCGGGCGCCCGGCGGCCACGGTGCGCGTGCGGTTCTCGAAGCGCACGTACGCCGTCCGCGGCTCCCACGAGATGCGCGCGGGCTCCCCGGCGGCCGCGCCGGGCTCGATGCGGAGATCGACCGAGTTGTCGTTGAAGGCCAGCGCGCCCACGGGCGCCGCGTACCACCACAGCAAGTCGTATCCCTGCCACTCGCCGCGCACGTGCTCGCCGTCGAACCAGCTCTCGTCGCCCACGACTGCGCCCGCCACCCGGCGGATGCCCCGCGCCCGCAGCGAGTCCGCCAGCGCCTCCAGCGCCGACGTTCGCGTGGCGCCGTATCGCCCGGACAGCGTGGGATCTCCGCGCCCGAAGAGGACCAGGTCGCCGCGCAGCACGCCTCCCTCGACCGGGCCCGTGCCGTAGACGGTGGTCCGCCAGCGGTACGCGGGACCGAGGAGGTGGGCGGCGGTGGAGGTGACCACCAGCTTGAGGTTGGAGGCGGGGACGAGCAGCTTCTCCGCGTCGCGGGCGTAGAGCACGCGGCCCGTCGCGGGGTCGGCGACCTCCACGCCCACGTGCGCCCGGCGCAGCTCCGCGCGGCCCAGGATGGAGTCGATGCGGGCGGCCAGCCGTCCCTGCTGCGCCGCCGCGGCGCGCGCGGCAGTGACGGACGGCCGCGGACTTGCTAGGTTGAGTGGCCCGCCCGCGCGCGCGGCGGCGGGAAGCACGACCAGCAGCAGCGCCGCAGCCAGCGCCCGCGTCCCGCGGCGCGGCAGGGCGCGCGGAGGCCAGACGCGGAGGAGCGACGGTGCGGCAGCGGTGGATGACTTCATCAGCCCCGGGAGTGGTGGTACGATGAGCGACGTCCTCTTCGCCGACGACGACGAGGGGATCCGCCTGATGGTGGCCGACGTGCTGCGCACGGGCGGCCACGCCGTGCGCCTGGCATCCGGCGGCGCCGCGGCGCTGGACGAGGTGCGCCGCTCGTCGCCCGACCTGGTGATCCTGGACTGGCGCATGGGCAAGCCCGACGGCATCGAGGTCTGCCGCGAGATCAAGCAGGACCCGCGCCTGGCGCACCTTCCGGTCCTGATCCTGACCGGGCAGGGCGAGCTGGAGGACCGGCTGGCGGGCTTCGACGCCGGCGCCGACGACTACCTGGCGAAGCCCTTCGACCCGCGCGAGCTGCTGGCGCGCGCCGGCGCCCTGCTGCGCCTGTCCCGCACCGCGCGCGACCGCAATCCCACCTCGGGCCTGCCCGGCGGCGAGGCGCTGTACGCCGAGATCGACCGCCGCCGCGCGGAGGGGGCGCCCTTCGCCGTGTGCTACTTCGACCTGGACCACTTCAAGCCGTTCGCCGACCACTTCGGCTTCGCCGTGGCGGACGACGCCATCCGCGACGCGGGCGCGGCGGTGACGTGGGTGGCGGACGGGGCACCGGGCAGCTTCGTGGGCCACATCGGCGGCGACGACTTCGTGCTGCTGTGCGACCCCGGGGATGCGCGCCGGCTGGCGGCGCAGGCGCAGATGCGCTTCGCCAACGGCCTGGTCTCGCACCTTCTGCCCGACGCGGTGAAGGCCGGCTCGTACCGGGCCGAGGACCGCTACGGCGTGCTGCGCGACTTTCCCCTCACCCGCCTGTCCGCCGCCGTGGTGCGCATCGACCCCGCGCGCTGGCCGGGGATGGACCGCCTGGGCGAGGTCGTCTCCGCCGCCAAGCGCCGTGCCAAGTCCGAGGAAGGCGGCGGCATCGACGAAGTCGACCTCCATCCCTGACCCCGGCCCGCCTCTCCGATCCCGCGCGGACCTCGGTCGGCCGCGGAGCCCTTCCCGTGTCCACGTTCAGCTCCGCGGCCGGCGATCCGCGAAAGCCCGTCACGGTACGCCCGCGACGATCCGCGGACGCAATATACGGCTTGTCCCAGGCGGCGCACCAACCGACGGCGAAAACCGGGGAGACGGCGAAGCGCGGCGCGGACTCAGGGGTCCGCGCCGCGCCTTCTTTCGATGGGATGTGGATCGGCCGCCGGCCGCGCCGTCAGGCCGTCGCGGCGCCGGGGCCGGGACCGTTCAGCCGCGAGGCGCCGAACATCACCTCGGGGAACTCGTAGACGATCACGCCCTCGTCCGTCACGTCCGACCGCACGCGCAGGCCGTCGTCCAGCGAGTTGAGCACCTTCTCGGCCCGCGGCAGCGCCCAGTTGAGCGACGAGGCGACCTCCGTCACCGTCAGCTTGCCCTGGCGTTGCGCGGCCAGGCGCAGCACGTCGGGCTGCAGGGCCGCGATGAGCTGCTCGCGCCGCGTCTCCCGCGCCGTCTCGGCCGAGCGCTGCAGGAAGAAGCCCCCCACCGCCGCCATCGCGCCGAACACGAACGGCACGAACTCGGCGTTCGCGAGGGCCACCGTCATCATCATCACGGCGAAGACGTACAGGGCGATGGAGCCGCGGTGCCTGCGCCGCTCGGCCCACGGCGAGACGCCGCCGGCGTTGCCGCGCTCGGCCAGGGGCTGGCCGCCGTGCTCGGCGAGGGCCACGGCGCGCTGCCCGTACGGCCCCCACTTGAAGTTGCAGGCCGGGCAGATGCGGTGGTCCTTGCGCATCAGGTAGTACGCCAGCCCGCCCACGCCCAGCAGCGTGCCGGTGATCACGGTGACGCCCACCAGCTTGCCCACGTTGGCGCCCCGGGTGAAGTAGCCGTATCCCTGCCCGCTGTATCCGCAGCGCGGGCAGGTGCCCACCGGCTCGTCGCCGCGGTTCATCACGCCGTGCGTGGGCCGCCCGTACGAGGGCTCCACCACGGCGCGCTGGGCGATCCGCTCGCCGCACGAGGCGCAGTCGCTCCTGCCCTGGGGTACGTGCGCTCCGCAGATGGAACAGTACATGGCTCGCTCCCGATGTAGCCTGCGGTCCGGCCGCCGAAGGGGCGGCGGGGACATGCGATGTGACGTGAAGCCCCTCCAGCATACTCGTTGTTGATACGACCATGCCGGCAAAAAGATTCACCCGCCCGCGCGGCGCGTGCGAGGTGGCCGGTGATCGGCCTGCAAGATGGAATCCCGGGACGATCCGGGCCATTCGGAAACCCGCCTTCGATCCACCGTCGCCCACCACCCCGTGCCTCGAATCCAAGGCCGGGTCACACGGAATCGGCCGACTCGTCGGATCGGGAGCCGGCCGCTTCGTATGCCGAGGCTCGCTGATTCCCTCCGCGCCCGAGCCTCGGTAGATGCGTGGGCGGGCTGGCAGCGCGCCTCCCGCTACCAGCGCGCCCGGAAGCCGCGGGCGTCCACGTGCACGAAGGGGCCGTGGGTATCGCTGGACAGGTAGACGCCGCAGCCGCCGATCAGGTCGGGGTGCGCGGCCTCCACGCGCTCCACCGCGCGGCGGATGACCTCGCCGTCGCGCTCGTCGCTCGCGCCGTCGCCGTTCAGGTCATCCATCCGTCCGTCGCCATCGTTGTCCACCCACACGTCCGAGGCGTCGCCGTACATGTGGCGCGACAGGCGCGCGCGGCCGTCGCCGCCGGGGCCGTTGTACTGCGGCGTGCGGTAGCCGCTCATGATGGCGAAGCGCTCGGCGCGCACGCCCATGGCGTTCAGCTCCTGCATCACCAGCTCCAGCTTGTCCACCAGGCGCAGGTCCAGCGCCAGGTACTTGGGCCACACCTCGAACTGGTCCTTGGTGAGGAAGTCGCGCAGGCGGAAGTGCTCGGAGACGCGCGTGTCCTGGTTCTCGGGCGTCACCTCGATGAAGCCCTGCGGCGGCGCGTACTCGTCCGCGCGCACCTCGCCCTCGGTGGGGTATCGGCCGATGTGGTAGCCGTTGAGGTACCCGTCGCGCTTGAGGTCGAAGGGAACGCGGGTGATGACGGACAGCCCGTCCACGTCCTGCGCCCACGCGCCCGACGACAGCCGCAGGTGCCAGATGCCGTTGGCGGGCGGCGTCACGATGCCCAGCGACAGCCGCGTGCGCCCCAGCAGCCCCGGCGAGCGCGTGCCCGACAGCGCCTGCCACGTGTACCACACATCCGCCGGCGAGTTCTCGGCCCACACCAGCGGCAGGTCCAGCGGGCGCACGGGATCGGCGAACACCGCGCGCAGCTTGCCGCTGCGCCCGAACGCCACCGTGGCGATGCGCGCCATCTCGTCCTCCCGCGCCGGCGCGCCGCGAAGGCTCGAGCGTGCGGCCGGGAGGGCGGACGGCGCCGCGATCCCGAGAGACGCCCCGACGGACACGGCGGCCGCGGCCGAGAGGGCGAGGGCGGAGCGGAAAGCCTTCATGCGGACTCCTGTCAGGTCAGATCCCCTCCCGCGGCATCCGGAAGTGCAGCCCGGCGGCGAGTGCCCGAGGTTGCGATGGTACGATCCCGTCGAACCACCGTCGTCGAACGTCGATCCGGCCGATCAGCGCAGACGGACGAGGTCGATGATGGGATGCCCCACCAGCGGCGAGCGGCCGGTGCGCACCCGTCCGCTGATGCGGAACTGCTGGAACGCCGCCAGCCTGCGCGCGGCGGCGAGCTGGTCCGGCGGCACGGCCACGTACACGAAGCCCGTCTCGCCGTTGGGGTCGCGCGCCAGGATGAACGGCTCGCCGGGCGTGAAGTCGGTGCGGATGGCGTCGGCCGCCTGCAGCGATACGAAGCGCAGCGTCCACTCCACGTCGCGGCCGCGGAAGGCGTCGGGATCGGCGCGGATGGCGTCCAGCGTCACCCCGCCGGCGGCCTCCGCGGCGGTGCCGGCGACGGGGGTGCGTGTCCAGCCCTCCACCCGCACCCGCGTCCACTCGCCGTCGCGCGCCAGCACCTCCACCGGCGCGTCCGCATCCACCACCGCCATGGTGCCCGACGTCCGCGACGCGTGCAGCACCAGCGGCTGCTTGCGCGCCGGCGCCGCCGTCGAGACGGCCACGGTCCGCACCGGCGTCCGAGCGCCCGCGAGCGCCCTGGCCCCCGGTCCCGCGGCCGCGGCAGGCGATCGGGCCACGGCCGGAGCCGAAGCGGGCTTCGCCGGCGGAGCGGACGGACGCACCACCCCCGCCGGAAGATGCACCGGGGATGCCGCTGGACGCGAAGGAGCGTTCGATGGTGCCGGAACCCGCGCACGAGCGACCGCCGGCGGAGTCGCGATCCTCCGAACGACCGGTGACGCGGGAGGAACAGATTGCGGCGCGGACGCGGCGACCGGGCGGTTCGCGGTTCCGGCGGCCGGCGTGCCGAGCAGCCGCGGAGCGGGCGCCTGCGCTGCCTGGCGCTGCGGAACCGACGGCCTCGCAGCGGTTGTCGGGCCGGAAGCCGTGGGCGGAGTCGCGGGGGCGCCGGCGTCGCGGACGAAGCCGGCGCGGCGGATGTGCACCCAGCCGTCGCGGCGCTCCAGCTCGGCGACCACCATGCCGGCGCCGAGCGTGGCGATCTCGGGCCCGCGCGGCGAGGCGTGCAGCGCGCGCTCGCCCTGCACGGCCAGGGGATAGTTGCCTTCGCCGACGCGCCTCAGCGCCGTCACGGGCACCCAGCCGGTGACGGTGGCCTCGCGCCAGCCGCCCGCCGCGGGGCTGCCGGGCGTGACGCCGGCACCGGGGCGCAGCACGGCCAGGCGGCCGCCGCC
>JAQBQD010000034.1 GCA_028287185.1 Gemmatimonadota bacterium
CGCGGACCCGGCCGACCCCACCGAGGAGCGCCGCCAGCGCGCCGACGAGCTGCGCCGCGCCATCGCCGCGCTGGAGCAGGCGCTTTCGGACCAGACCGCCATCGACGTGGGCGACCTGTCCGCCACCGCGGGCGACGCGCTGGCCGGCCTGCGTGAGCTGGCCGACCGCGTGGAGCGCGGGGAGGACCCGCGCCGCATCTCCCGCGGCCCCCGGCCGTAGCGTCCGGGCGGAGGGGGGACGTCCGCGGTGTCCGCCCGGAGCGCCCCGGCCGGCTCCTTCCGACGACCGGTTGAACACCGCCAAAGCTTTTGGTGTACTTGTGTTGATGCACGTCGGGTGCGGCGCTGCCTTGCGGCCCGCACCCTTCCTTTGCCCTCCGCCCCCGCCTCCACAGATGCGTCCATACCCGGCCGTCCTGGCCCTTCTCCTCGCCGCGTCCGCCGCGGCCGCGCAGGCGCCGCGCATCACCGAGCGGGGCGACCCCTCCGTGCGCAGCGACACCCTGTACCGCCTGGCCGTCAAGCAGGCCGACTATCCCGACGAGCCGTACGTGGTGATGCTGGACGACGCCGTGGAGCGCTTCGAGGCGGACGGCACCGGCACCGTCACCTACCGCACCGTGTCGCAGGTGCTGCAGCAGGAGGCCGTGGAGCGCTTCGGCGAGCGCACCTTCGCCTACGACGCCTCGCGCCAGCGGCTGCGCCTGAACTGGGCGCGCGTGCTGAACGAGCAGGGCCAGGTGGTGAGCGACAAGCCCGTGCACGACCAGGAGAGCCTGGCGCCCGTGGCCTCGTCCGCCCCCGTGTTCACGGACGAGAAGGTGCGCCGCATCTCGCTGGGCGGCGTGGCGCCCGGCACCATCGTGGACGTGAGCTACACGGTGGAGACGCTCAAGCCTCTGCTGCCGGGCGACTTCACCGTGGGCTGGAGCGTGCACAACGCGCGGCCCACCCTGCGCTCGCGCCTGCTGGTGGACCTGCCCGCCTCGGTCACGCCGCGCATCAAGGAGCGCAACCTCAACTTCCGCCGCACCGAGACGGTGGCCGGCGGGCGGCGCGTCTACACCTGGGCCACGCACGACGTGCCGAAGGTGGACCCCGAGCCCTTCGCCGCCGACAGCAACGGCGTGTACATGGGCATCAGCATCGACGGGCCGACGACGTGGGCCGGGATCGCGCGGTGGTACGCCGGCCTTTCCGCCAACCGCTACGCGCTGACGCCCGCCATCGAGACCAAGCTGGCCGAGGTGGTGAAGGACGCGCGCACCATGGACGACTCGCTGCGCGCCGTGCACCGCTGGGTGGCGCAGGACTTCCGCTACGTGTCGCTGTCGCTGGGCATCGGGGGATACCAGCCCCGGCTGCCGGCGCAGGTGTGGGAGACGCAATACGGCGACTGCAAGGACAAGGCGACGCTCTTCGTGGCCCTCGCCCGACGCATGGGCGTCACGGCCTTTCCGGTGCTGCTCAACTCCGGCGGCTCGGTGGACCGCGCCATGCCCTCGGTGAACTCGTTCGACCACATGATCGCGGCGGTCAAGCGCCCGGGCGACAAGGACTACCTGTTCCTCGACCTCACCGCGGACCTGACGCCGTACGGGCAGACCCCCAGCAGCTACCAGGGCGAGTTCGGCCTGGTGGTGCACCCGGACGGCACGGGCGAGGAGATCACCTTCCCGCAGGACCCGCCCGCCGCCAACCGCAGCAACACCCTGCTGGTGGGCGAGCTGTCGACGGAGGGCGTGTTCAAGGGCAAGTGGGAGCAGAGGATGGGCGGCGCCATGCAGTACTCCCTGCGCGACGCCTTCTCCACCCGCGTGACCGACAAGCAGCGCGAGCAGATGACGCGCCGGCTGGCCAACGGCGTCTTCGAAGGCGCCCTGGGCGACAGCCTCACCATCTTCGACGGCCGCGACCTGCGCGCCGAGCCGAAGGTGTCGGTGCTGATCGACAACGCGCACCCCACCACCAGCTCGGGCGGCAGCTTCATCTTCACCCTGCCGCTGCCCGACTACGCGTCGCAGGGCACGGTGAACGACCTGGAGGCCCGCCGCCGCAAGGAGCCGCGCCGCTTTCCCATCGACGTGGGCGCCGTCATCGGGCCCATCCAGAGCGTGTCCGAGATGCGCGTCACGCTGCCCGCCGGGTGGCACGCGCGGTTGCCGGACAACGTCGCCGCCAACAGCGTCTTCGGCCGGTACAGCGCCGAATACTCGCAGACGGGCCGCGAGCTGCGCGTGGTGCGCACCATCACCGGCAACCGCGGCACCGAGCCGCCCGAGCACGTGGACGCGCTGATCGCCTGGCTCAAGGACGTCAGCAAGGACGACGTGAAGTACATCATCCTGGAGCCCGCGAAGACGTAGCCGCGCCGCCGCCCGCCCGGTTTCGATCGGTCGCTGACCGCCGCCGCCGCGCACCGAGCGTGGCGGCGGCTTTCGTTCGCCGGCGAGGGGCCGCGCCTGGGACCACCTCGCGGAGCGGCTGTCCGGGTCGCGTCCGATTCCGCGCGTACCATGTGGGCGGATGGAACGTCGGGCGAAGGAGGTGCATCGTGCTCGGCGCGTGACCTGCTGCGGTTCGGGACGCGGAGAGGCGTTCCGCGGCGAGTGGATGGCGTGGGCGCGCGGGGATAAGGCCCGGCGCCGTGAACCTGAGACGGAGGCCGCTCCACGCGAGCGGAGGTGAAGGGATATGGGACGAGAGGCGAAACGGTTGAAGCGGGTGATCGACCCGGCGGGCGGCGGGTGGGAGGCGTCGGAGGCGTACGCGTGGGAGCCGATGCGGCAGGCGGCGCCCACGTGCTTCGTGGTGTTCCGCGGCGGCGGGCACGAGCTGCGCGCGTACGGCAGCGGCCCACTGGCGGCGCTGCACGACGCGGAGCTGTCCGCGCTGCTGGCGGGCCTGCTGCCCGCCGCGACGGCATCGCCGGTGCTGCGCGGCCCCTGGCCGGCGTCGCGGCGGACGCGCGGCGCGGGCGCGGGGCTGCATCTGCGGGGTGCTACCGCGGGCGTCTGACGCGCGGGCCGATCATCAAGGGAGGGATGGGCCCCGGACGCGCACTGCGGCCGGGGCCCGTTCGCATGCGTGCCGCACGTGGCCCTTGTGACGCGGCGCGAGCGGCGTATCTTTTTGTCATCCACCCGTAACGCAGAACCCGCCGGCGCCTTTCGCCCGGCCGCGCTCCCCGGACCGCGGCCGGCGCCGCCCGCCGTGCCGCCCCCCTTCACCCGTGGTGCCCGGATGACCCCCGACACGCCTCCGCCGGAAAGCGCGACGCCCTCCGCCGACCGGGCCGGGACCGTGCTGCTGGTGGAGGACGACGCGATGATCCGCGCCTCGGCCAAGCGCACGCTGGAGCTGCGCGGCTACCCGGTGCTGGAGGCCCGCGACGGTGAGGAGGCGCTGCGGCTGTGCGCCATCCACCACGCCGCCATCGGGCTCATCCTGACCGACCTGGTGATGCCGCAGATGAACGGGTGGGCCTTCGGCGAGCAGGTGGGGCGCCTGTATCCCGGCATCCGCATCCTGTACATGTCGGGCTACACCGACCTGGTCTCCGTCTTCGGCGACAAGCTGGGGCCCGGCACCGCCTGGCTGCGCAAGCCCTTCCGCGCCGAGGAGCTCCTGAAGAGCGTGCGCGAGATGATCCCCGGTTCCTGACCCGCCGTCGGGGCGCACCGAGCCGCGGCCCTGCATGGCGGGTCGCGTCGATCCCCGGACGGATGGACTGGCGCCGCTTCGACGGCACGGGCACGAAGCACGACGGGGCGCCTTCCGCGGTGGAAGGCGCCCCGTTCGCGTGCGTGGAGCCGGGCGGCTACGGGTGGATGCCGAGGCGGCCCAGGTACCGCGAGCGGACCAGGCGGGCGTGCTGCTCGCGGGCGTGCGCGTCGCGCCAGCCGGGATCGTTCAGGTCCAGAAGGTACAGGTAGACGGCCTGCGCGAAGCCCTCCCAGTCGGTGAGCGGGATCTTGGTGGTCTGGGCGCCGCGCATCTCGAAGATGGGCGCCTGCTCCTGCCTGCGGCCCACGGCCTCGGTCCGGTTGCCCAGCCGGCCCATGCTTTCCATCTCGGCGTCCATCTCGCCGCTCATCAGGTCCAGCCCCTTGCTGATGAAGATGAGCCAGTTGGCACGGGTGGGCCCCACCTGGCGGCGGGTCCCGGTTGTAGGGTCCACCAGGCCGTGGCGCACCACGTTGCGGCTGGAGTCGTCCAGGTCGGCGGCGCGCATCACCAGGCGGATCCAGTGCCCGGCCTGGTTGCGGTAGTAGTCGCGCTCGGTCGGGGGCAGGGACAGGAAGAGCGCGCCCAGGTCGGTGCGTGCCAGCAGGAAGGTGTCGGTGATCTGCTTGACGTACTCCAGGTTGGCGGCGACGTCGCCGTAGTACAGGTAGGTGGAGAGGATCATCAGCAGGCCCTTGAGCTTGTCGCTCATGGGCGCCGGCAGCATCGGGGCGTCGAACCGCTCGGGCGCCAGGTTCTCCAGCGTCCAGCCGGCCGCGCCCTCGGTGCGCGTGAAGCTGCGGGGAAGGGGCGCCGACTCGTTGCCGCGCGCCATGGCGGGCACGCTGCCCAGGGCGATGCCGGCGGTCACCTGCGGCCCCGCGTTCATCCCGGCGTCGACGGGCCGCACGCGGTAGTGGGCGTCCGGCCCCAGCCCTGTGGCGGCGTTCAGCGCGAAGGGCGCCATCACGCCGCCGGCCTGGGTGCGCAGCGCCTCCGCGTACGTCTTCACGGCCCCCAGCACGGTGGCGACGCCCGCGGTGCCCGGAGGCGTTAGCGGAAGGGGCGGATGCACCACGAACTCGATCTCGCTCTGCCCGCCGCCGGCCTCGTCTGCGCTGACCTGGAAGCCCGCCTGGGCGCCCGTGCCGATCGGATCGCCCTTGGCCATCGGAAGGAAGCCGCGCCCGTCCTGCTTGTCGCGCTCCACCAGCCACCCCGTCTCGAACTCGTAGCCCACGTCGCGCTGCAGGGTGCCGCGGGGCGCGGCGGCCCTGCCCAGCAGCCGCTGCACGGCGCGGTTGCCGATGGCCCGCTGCAGCGCCAGCACCTCGCCCCGCCGCAGCATCCGCCCCGGCGCGGGCGGCCCGGGCGT